>JBGQEL010000022.1:0-52848 GCA_041496385.1 Methylomirabilia bacterium
CATGTGCGGCTCCGACTCCGGTTTGTCCCCTCGCATGCGCGCCTCCTCACCGAGTGTTGCGCGCATCGTAGTCGAACTTCCCACGTGCCCCGGCATCAAATGTCGGGTTTTTCAGCAGCCTGCTAGGTGCGACTCTTCCTGTTCGACATCGACGGGACGCTGCTCTCCACGCGGGGGCTCGGCCGCGCGGCGCTGAAGCGCGCGCTCGAGCGGGTGTTCGGCACGGCCGGCACGATCGAGCAGTACGACCTGCGCGGCAAGACGGATCCTCGCATCGTCCACGACGTGCTGACCGCGGCGGGCGTCCCGCGCGCGACGATCGAGGCGCGCGCCGCCGAGTGCTTCACGGTCTACGCGACGGAGCTCGAGGCCCTGCTGGGTGACGGGAGCGTCGTGCAGGTGCTGCCGGGGATCGCCGAGCTGGTGGGCACGCTCGCCGCGCGCCGCGACGCCGTCGTGGGCCTGGTCACCGGGAACATCGAGCCCGGGGCGCGGCTGAAGCTCCGGCCCACGGGGCTCCTGCCGCGCTTCAGCGTCGGCGCGTTCGGCTCGGACGACATGGACCGCCGTCGCCTGCCGCTCATCGCGCGGGCGCGCGCGCGCAAGCTCACCGGCCACGACTTCGACTTCGAACGCGTCACGATCATCGGCGACACGCCTCACGACGTGGACTGCGCGCGCGCGTGCGGCGCCGTGGCCGTCGCGGTCGCGACAGGGAACTACGGCGCCGAGGACCTCGCCGCCTGCGCGCCAGATCTATTGTTCCCGAGCTTCGCCGACGTGGAGGGCGCGCTGACGATGCTCACGGGGGGCGCGCCGTGAGCGTCGCGCTGCTGGTTCTCTGGCTCCACGTCCTGGGCGTGGTCGTCTGGGTCGGCGGGCTCATGTACCAGGCGCACGTGCTCCTGCCGGCGGCGCGCCGCGGCCAGGCCGTGGTCTTCGCCGACGCCGCGCGCCGTGGCCGCGCGATCGCGTGGATGGCGATCGCGCTGATCGTGCTGACGGGCTTCTACAACGTCACGCGGCTCGGTCCGCTCGAGCGCGTCATGCAGAGCGGGGCGGCGCTGGCGCTTGTGGGCAAGTTCGCGCTCGTGCTCGTCGCCGTGGCGCTGGCGGGCCAGCGCGACTTCCAGCAGCTGCCGCGTCTCGCCCGCGCGCTCGCGGCGGGGACGAATCCGGCGTCGGCGCTCAGCGCGATCGCCTGGCTCGACCGCGCCGTGCTGGCTCTCGCCGCCGTGATCGTCTACCTCGGCCTCACCATTTCCCGCGCCGCCTGACTCCCGCGCCGAAAGAGCGCACACGTTCCGCGACGTCCACCGCTCCCGGCCCGGTCGGTCGGGGTGGGGCTCGAACGGACCCGTTCCTGCCACGCGGCGGCGGACGTGCCGCACCTGGATGGAGCCCAGCCGCACCGGAGCAGCGCACGCCTACCGCGTGGTCCATGGAGCCCCACCCCGACCGGCCGGGCCCGGAGACTACAGACCCGTGATCTTGATCCCCGAATTCTTGAGCTTGTAGCGGCGGTTGATCGTGGCGAGAACCGCGGTGATCCCCTCGAGGGGGCCCGCATTCGTGAGCGCGCCGACGTCGATCGGTCGCAGGCCGAGCGAGCGACCGAGCTCGGCGACCGTTTCCTTCGCAGCGGCGTCGCCGCCGCAGAGGAGCAGGTCGCACTCGATCGCGTGCTCCGTCGCCGAGAGCTCGTGGGCGGCGATGTGGTGGAACGCGGCGACGACTCTCGCGTCGGGAAGCAGCGCCTGGGCCTCCTCGGCGGCCGAGCCCGCGGGTGGCGGCGTGAACAGGCGCGGGCCGCCGAACGTGAGCGGCACCACCGTGCTCACGACGACCTTGCCGCGGCAGGCCTCGCGCACCTCGGGGAGCGTCGCGGCCAGCCCCGAGAACGGCACCGCCAGGACGACCGCATCGCCCTGCCGCGCGGCGTCGGCGTTGGCGGCGCCGCTGACGGCGCCCGCCCCCGCCTGGCCGGCGAGCTCTGCCGCCTTCGCCTGCGCGCGCGTCGGGTCGCGCGAGCCGATGACGATCGTGTGGCCGGCGAGCGCCCAGCGGGCGCCGAGGCCGGCGCCCTCCTTGCCGGTGCCTCCGACTATCGCGATGACCATGCGTTCTCCTATCGGAACAGATCCCGCGCGGGATCGCGCAGGAGCGGCTTGGAGCCTTCCTCGGACGCGGCCAGGCGCACGCCGCGGACGATCGCGGCGGGGATCCGGTCGAGCTTGCCCATGACCGGCTCGGCCGCCGCCGCAAGCTCGTCGGCGAGCGCCAGGATCGTGGCCTGGAGCGGCCGGCCCGCCGGGTCGCGCTCACCCAGATAGCTCCGGATCGGCGCGAAGCCGGCGAGGCCGATCGCGACGTTGGTGAGCCCTTCGCGCCAGGGACGCCCGAAGGTATCGGCGACGATCACGAACACGTCGGCGCCCGCGCGCGCGCGGACCGCTTCCCGGAGCGCGCGCGCCGAGCGATCGGGGTCCTCGGGCAGCAGCGCGACACAGTCGAGCTCCACGTTGGACTGGTCCACGCCGGCGTTGGCGCAGACCCAGCCGTGGTGCGTCTCGGTGATGAGCACGCCCTGGTCCATGCGCACCACGCGCCGCGACTCCCGTAGGATCACCTCGATGAGGCGGGGGTCGCGCGCGAGGCTCGCCGCCATCGACTGGGCGACGGGCGAGGGCGTCACGTCGTCGAGCCGGACGAGGCGACCCTCCGCCTTCGACACGATCTTCTGGCCGACGACGAGGAGGTCGGCCGAGGCGATCGGCGTCCGCTGGCGTGCCGCGGCTTCGACGATGAGGCGCGCGATGTCGTCGCCCGGCCGGACCTCCGGGATGCCCTCGATGCCGATCACCTCGTAGCGCGGCGGCACGCTAGCACCTCCACCGGCGCACGAGGCGCCCGCTCTCGGTGGTCGGCCCCTCGGCGAGGAGCGCGGTCAGATCCTCCGGGGCGTCCACGTCGAGACCGAGCCCGCGTAGCACGAGCACGCGGGGCTCGAGCCCGCGCGCCCGCGCGGCGCCGAGGTGGTTCTGGAAGGACGGCTCGCCGAATTTCAGCGGCATCGCGCCGGGCGGCACGAGCGCGACGCCGTTGGTGCCTTGGCCCGAGTGCGAGGGGACGAACGCGGGCCCGCCGTCCGCCGCGCCCGCCGCGAGCGCCCGGACTTCCGCCGGCGTCACGCACGGCACGTCACCCGGGATCGTGAGGAACACCCGCGCGCCCAGGCGCACCGCCTCGGCCTGGGCGACGGCGACGGCGGCCGTGTGGCTCGAGTTCTCCTCGTCGTTTCCCGGCGCGAGCGGCTCGGCGTGGAGGCCGCGCGCGATCGCGGCGATCTCGCGGTCGCATGTGACCACCCAGACCGCGTCCAGTCCTGCGCCGGCGAGCGCGCCCAGCACGTCGCGCAGCATCGCGGCGGCGAGCGCCTGTCGGTGGGCCGGGCCCAGCGCCGGGACGAGGCGCTGCTTGGCGTTCGCGAGGTCCTTCACGGGCACGGCGCAGACGATCATTGCAGTGCGAGCCGAGACGCGTCGGGCGCCGAGGCGAGCGGTGAGATGGCTCGAGGGTGTGCGAGCCGAGACGCGTCGGGCGCCGAGGCGAGCGGTGAGATGGCTCGAGGGTGTGCGGGCCGAGACGCGTCGGGCGCCGAGGCGAGCGGTGAGATGGCTCGAGGGTGTGCGAGCCGACGCGCGCCGCGGCGGTTCATGCGGCGCACGAGAGCACGACGTGTGCGAGCGCTGTTTCCCGCTCGCGATCGGTCATGAGCGTGTCGGCGAGCACGGGGACCACGCCGCGCCCCGCGAGCTCGGGCGCGCAGGCGGCGTCGCTCCGGTCGATCACGAGGACGTCGAGCCAGGGCGCGTACGCCGCCGCGACGCCGGCGGGCGAGACCGGAAAGCCCCGGGCGCGCATGAGCTCGCCGGCCGGCCCGCTCACCGCGGCGCCGCCGACGATCGGGCTCACCGCGACGATGGGCGCGCGCGCGGCGGCCAGGGCCTCCGCGATGCCCGGCACGGCCAGGACCGGGCCCACCGAGGTCACGGGATTCGACGGGCAGACGACGATCCGCTCGGCGCCGGCGATCGCCTCGAGCACGCCCGGTGCCGGGCGCGCGTCCGCGGCGCCCGCGTACGCGACCTCGAGCACGCGCACCTGGGCCTTCTCGCGTACGAAGTACTCCTGGAACGAGAGCCAGCCGTCGGGCGTCCGCACGCGCGTGCGCACCGGCGCGTCGCTCATCGGCAGGATGCGCGCGGCGGCGCCGAGCCGCAGCGCCAGCTCCGCCGTGACGGCGGAGAGCGTCGCGCCCGCGCGGAGGGCGCGCGTCCGGTGAATGTGCGTCGCGAGGTCGCGGTCGCCGAGGTTGAACCAGGTCTCGGCGCCCAGGTCGCCCATCGCCTCGAGGCAGTGGAACGTCTCGCCGGCGAGCCCCCAGCCGCGCGCCACGTCGAGGCGGCCGGCGAGTGCGTAGGTCACCGTGTCGAGGTCGGGCGAGACGTGGAGACCCCAGATCTCGGTGTCGTCGCCCGTGTTGCCGATCACCGCGAGATCGCGCTCCGGCATCGCGGCGGTGAGCCCACGGAGGAGCTTGGCGGCGCCGGTGCCTCCGGCGATCGCGACGACGCGCACGGCTAGACGCTCGCGGGCTCTTCGCGCAGCGTCCAGAGCGCGCTGCCACCGCGCCAGGCGTAGAGGCCGGCGCCGGGACGGCCCGCGAGGCCCGCGGGCAGCGTGCTCTCCGGTACGGGGATGAACCCGAAGCGGACCCAGACGCGATCGAGACCCTGCGGACGCGCGTAGACGGTGCGAACGCCGGCGGCCGTGGCGTGATCGAGGAGGGCGGCGACCAGCTGCGCGGCGATCTCGAGCGGGTCGTCGCCCGCGACGACGACGGGACCGTCCAGCATCGCGGCGCCGCCGGTCCGCTCCGCGACGACGGCGCCGATTAGGCGCTCGGCGCCGTCGTCGGCGCCCCAGGCGAGCGCGACGTCGCGGTCGGGCCAGGGCAGGGCGGCGTAGTCGAAGAGCGGTCGGGCCTGTGCGGCGTCGGGCAGAGGGCGGTACCCGATCCCCTGCCAGACCCGCGGGACGGTTGCCGAGGCGAGCGTGGGAGCGGACGCGTGTCCGGCCCCCGGGCGGGACGAGTCGGAGCGCTCTGGCTTCGCCCGCGTCCTACTTCTTGCCAAGCACCGCGTCCTTCAGACTCTTGGCCAGACGGAACTTGCACACTCGCTTCGCCGGGATCTTTAGCGGCTCGCCGGTCTGCGGATTGCGGCCGATCCGTGCCTTGCGATTCGCGAGCACGAGCTTGCCGAAACCCGGCACGACGAACTGTCCGTTCTTCTTGGCTTCTCGGCTCGCCAGCGCGAGGGTCTCGTCGAGAATGCTCTCGATCTGCTTCTTGGAGAGCTGAGCCTTCTCCGCAAGGTGTGCGAGGGTCGCGGTCTTCGTCATCGTCTTCGCCACGGGCTGCCTCCTCTAGAGCGTGAGTGATATCGACGCGAAGTGCATTAGTACCACAGGGTCGCGGGCTCGGCTACCTGCGCGTGAAGCGAAACTCGCCCGACGCGATCAGCTTCTTGTACGAGCCGAAGCGTGCCTCAGGGTCCTCGATCCCGTCGAGCGGCGACTCGGGCTCCTCGCCGTCTTTGTAGGTACGGACGGTCCGGTAGAGCGTGTCGCGCTGTGCCGGCACCCGCCGTGCGTCGCGGATCAGGCGGCAGAGCTCGCGCGGGCCCACGAGCTGGCCGTGCGTCGCGCCCGCCGACGTCGAGATGGATTCGTTGATCAGCGTGCCGCCCATGTCGTTGGCGCCCGCGTCGAGGAGGACCTGCGCGAACTTCGGGCCCTCCTTCACCCAGGAGCACTGGATGTTGCGGAAGCTCGGGCCGAGCATGATCCGGGCGAGCGCGTGCATGCGGACGACCTCGGCGCCTGTGGCGCCCGGGCGCACGCCTGCGACGAGCGCCTTGGCGTACATCGGCGCCTCGGAGTGGATCAGCGAGAGCGGCACGAACTCGGTGAAGCCGCCCGTGTCCTTCTGGATCGAGCGCAGGAGGTCCATGTGGCGGACCCAGTGCGCCGGCGTCTCCACGTGGCCGTACATGATGGTCGACGTGGTCCGGATGCCGAGCGCGTGCGCGGTCGTGATCACCTCGAGCCACTGGTCCACGGTGATCCGGCCGCGTGATATGGCGTCGCGGATCTCCTGGTCGAGTATTTCGGCCGAGGTCCCCGGCAGCGTCCCCAGACCCGCGTCCTTGAGCTCCCGCAGGTAGTCCTTGATCGGCATCCCGGATCGCACCGACCCGTACAGGACCTCCTCCGGGGAGAAGGCGTGGATGTGGAGTCCGGGCAGCGCCGACGTGATCGCGCGCGTGAGGTCGATGTAGTAGCGGCCGTCGAGCTTCGGCGGCAGCCCCGCCTGGATGCACACCTCGGTGGCGCCGAGCTCCCAGGCCTCGCGCGCGCGGCGCACGACCTCCGTGACGGGGAGGAAGTAGCCCTCCTCCTCGCGGTGGTCGCGGCTGAAGGCGCAAAAGCCGCAATGCTTGATGCAGACGTTGGTGAAGTTGACGTTGCGGTTGATCACGAACGTGACGACCTCGCCGGCCTGGCGGCGGCGCATTTCGTCGGCGACGAGCGTCAGCGCGTGGAGGTCGCGTCCGGCGACGTCCGCGAGCGCCAGCGCCTCGTCGGCGGGGACCTCGCGGCCGTCGAGGGCTCGGCCGAGCGCCCCGCGGACGTCGCGCGATGCCCAGTCGAGAGCGGGGGAGACCTTACCAGCGTCGCCAGTGTTCATACGGTTCCTTCACCAGGCCGTGGTCGTCGACGAGCGCGGCGACGCGCGGGCGCAGGGTCTCGTCGAGAAACTCCGGGCGCGTCGCGTACTCGGGATAGATCGCGAGGCGCTCGCGGAAGACGAAGGCCGCGTCCTCGGTCGCCCGTCTGAGCTCGGGGATGAGCGGCCACGGCCTCTCGGGGTTGATGTGGTCGAGCGTGAGCGGCGAGATGCCGCCCCAGTCGTTGAGGCCCGCCGCGAGCAGGCGCGGGTAGTCACGCGGCGACAGGTTCGGCGGCGCCTGGATGCTCACCTCGGCGGGGAGCAGGAGCCGCGCGACCGCGATGGTCTGGAGGAGAACGTCCAGCGAGGGCTCGGGGTGATCCCGCATCGGGATCGCCGGCTTGGCGCGGAAGGTCTGGACGATGACCTCCTGGATGTGGCCGTGCGTCTCGTGCAGATCGCGGATGGCGGCGAGCGCGTCCACGCGCTCGCGCGGCGTCTCGCCGATGCCGATGAGGATGCCCGTGGTGAACGGGATCGCGAGCTTCCCCGCGAGCGCGAGCGTCCGGAGGCGTCGGGCCGGGACCTTGTCGGGGGCGTTGTCGTGGGCCATCCCGGGACCGAGGAGGCGCGCGGCGACGGTCTCGAGCATGAGGCCCATGCTCACGTTGACCTCGCGCAGCGCCGAGAGATCGCGCTCGGTCATCACGCCGGGGTTCGCGTGCGGCAGAAGCGGTGACTCGGCCAGCACGCGCGCGCAGACGGCACGGAGGTACGAGAGCGTCGTGCGGTGACCGTGGCGCCGGAGGAACTCGCGGTGCTCGGGGAAGGCGGCCTCGGGCTTGTCGCCGAGCGAGAACAGCGCCTCCTTGACGCCGAGCCGACCGCCGGCCTGGGCCAGCGCGACGACCTCGTCGGGTGTCAGCGTGCGGGCACCGGGCTCGCCGGGATCGCGGCGGAAGGTGCAATAGCCGCAGTAGTCGCGGCAGAGGGTCGTCAGCGGGACGAAGACCTTCGCCGAGAAGGTCACGTTCCGGCCGCGCCGGTCGCGAACCTCGGCGGCGCGCAGGAGCAGCTCGCCGAGCGCGGCGGGCGGCGCCTCGACGAGCCGGCAGGCCTCGGCGTGCGAGATCACGCGCGCGCCTTTCGGACTTTCGGGCGGACCTCGGCGGCGAAGCGCTCCATGTTCGCCAGCACCTTCGCGGGCTCCTGGTGGGTCGGGTCGAACACGAAGTGCGAGACGCCGAGCGCCGCGTAGCGCCGTACGTCGCCCGCGACCTCGTCGGCGGTCCCCTGGAACAGCGGCCGGTCACCAGCCGCCGCCTTCTGCTGCTTCGACCGCACCTCCATCGGACAGCGGAAAGTGAGCGCGACCGATTTCGGGTTCCGCCCCGCGCGCTCGGCCCACGCGCGGACCTGCTTGGCCTTCGACGCGTACTCGTCCGGCAGGAGCATCGCGGGCGGCCGGAGTCCGATCGGATGCCAGGCATCGCCGAGCGTGCCGGCGCGCTTCAGCGCGGCATCGGTGTGGCCGCCGATCCAGATCGGGATGCCCCGCGTCTGCGCCGGCTTCGGCATCACGTGGACGTCGCGGATCCGGTAGTAGCGGCCGTCGACGCTCACCGGGTCCGTCGTCCAGGCCGCGCGCATCAGGCGGAGGTACTCGTCGGTCACCGCGCCGCGCGCCTCGAACGGCGGCGCCGCGAGGGCTTCGAACTCCTCGCGGAGCCAGCCCACACCGGCGCCGAGGATGACGCGGCCCCGCGCGAGCCGGTCGATGGTCGCGAGCATCTTCGCGGCGAGGAGCGGGTTGCGATAGGGGACGACGAGGACGCTCGTGCCGAGGTGGACGCGCGTCGTCGCGTGGGCGAGCCACGCCATGAGGGTGAGGGGCTCGAGGTAATCCTGGTTCGCGCTGCCGGGGAGCCGCCCCGTCGTGGCGTAGGGATACACGGAGCGCGCCGACGACGCGGGGAGGACGACGTGGTCGGTGACGAACAGGGAATCGTAGCGGAGACGATCGGCCTTGGTCGCCATACGCAGCAACGTGGCGGGCGTGGCGAGCGGGCCGCGGCCGGGAAGCGAGAAACCGAACTCCACGATCGTCCTCCGAGAAAAGGGAGCGCCTCGAACGCGACGGCGCCTATGGTATCACTAAGCCGTATGCAATTCTTCGACGTCGTCGTCATCGGCGCGGGTCACGCGGGCTGCGAGGCGGCGCTCGCGGCCGCGCGCATGGGCTGCCGCACGCTGCTCCTCACGATGAACCTCGACGCGATCGGCCAGATGTCGTGCAACCCGGCGGTCGGCGGTACGGCGAAGGGGCACCTCGTGCGCGAGATCGACGCGCTCGGCGGCGAGATGGGAAAGAACGCCGACCGCGCGGCGATCCAGCTCAAGACGCTCAACGCCTCGCGCGGGCCCGCCGTCCGCGCGACGCGTGCGCAGTGCGACCGCGCGCGCTACCGCGCCGCGATGAAGCTGACGGTGGAGACGGAGGCGGGGCTCGACGTCCGTCAGGGGCAGGCCGCGCGGTTCATGCTCGAGGGCGGGCGCGTCGCGGGCGTCGTGGGCGCGGACGGCGCGCGCGTGGGCGCCCGCGCGGTCGTCGTCACCGCCGGCACCTTCCTGCGCGGGCTCATCCACGTCGGACCGGCACGGCAGAGCGCGGGACGGGCGGGAGAGCCGGCGGCGGTGGACCTGTCGAACGCCCTTGCGGGTCTCGGGCTCACGCTCGGGCGTCTCAAGACCGGCACCTCGCCGCGTCTGCGCCGGTCGACGATCGACTACGCGGGCCTCGAGGAGCAGTGGGGCGACCCGTCGCCGCGACCCTTCCACTGGGCGACGCGCCGCCTGCCGCTGCCGCAGGTCGCCTGTCACGCGACGTACACGACGCCGCGGACGCACGAGATCATTCGCGCGAACCTCGACCGCTCGCCGCTCTACTCGGGCATCATCGACGCGACGGGCGTCCGCTACTGCCCGTCGGTCGAGGACAAGGTGGTCCGTTTCCCCGAGCGCGAGCGCCACCAGGTGATTCTGGAGCCCGACGGGCTCGAGAGCGAGGAGGTCTACGCGAACGGGATCTCGACGAGCCTGCCCGTGGACGCGCAGGAGGCGCTGGTGCGCTCGATTCCCGGGCTCGCGCGCGCCGAGATCATGCGGCCGGGCTACGCGATCGAGTACGACTTCGTGCACCCGACGCAGCTCCGCCCGACGCTCGAGTGCCGTGACGTGCCGGGCCTGTGGCTCGCCGGGCAGATCAACGGCACGACGGGGTACGAGGAGGCGGCCGCGCTCGGACTCTGGGCCGGGATCAACGCCGCGTCCGCGGTCCTCGGCGGCGAGCCGTTCCTGCCCGATCGCTCGGAGTGCTACATGGCGGTGCTCGCGGACGACCTCGTCACCCGGGGCACGCTCGAGCCCTACCGCATGTTCACCTCGCGCGCCGAGTATCGCCTGCTCCTGCGGGAGGACAACGCCGACCTCCGGCTGACGCCCTACGGCGCCCGGCTCGGCCTCGTGCCCCGCGCGCGCCACGAGGCGGTCGAGGGCCGGCGCGCGCGCGTGGCGGCGGAGCTCGAGCGGCTCGCGGACCGGCGCGTCGACGGGACGCCGTTGCTCCAGGTGCTGCGACGGCCCGGCGTCGGCTACGCCGACCTGCGGGGGCTCGACGCCGACGCGGTCGCCGACGAAGAGGTCGCGCGCCAGGTCGAGATCGCGGCGAAGTACGACGGCTACGTCCGCCGCATGCTCGACGAGGTCGCGCGCTTCAAGGGCCTCGAGGAGCGGCTGATCCCCCACGGCCTCGACTACCGCGTCGTCCCCGGACTCTCGGCCGAGATCCGCGAGCGCCTCGGCCGGGTACGACCGCGCTCGCTCGGCCAGGCCTCCCGCGTGCCGGGCGTGACCCCGGCGGCGATCTCGATCCTCGCGGTCTGGTGCCACCGCGTCGAGCGGGTCGCCGTGCCCCGGTGACCGTGCGCGCCGCGCGCGTCGGCGTGCGCGCGTGGGCGATGTGGTCGCTGCCCGCGCTGATCTTTTTCATCGCGTTCTTCCATCGCGCCGCGCCCGGGATCATCGGCAAGGAGCTGATGCAGGAGTTCGGCGTGACGAGCGCGACCATCGGGCTGCTCGCCGCGACCTATTTCTACGCGTACGCCGGCCTCATGCTGCCGTCCGGCTTGCTGATCGACGCGTTCGGCGTCCGGCGCGTGGTGACGGCCGGCGGCGTGGTCATGGGTCTCGGCGCCGTCGCGATGGGGGCCGCGGCCGGGCCGCGCGGGCTCTTCGCGGGGCGCTTTGCCGTGGGCCTGGGGGCGACGGTCACGTTCATCGGCGCGCTCAAGATCGCGGCGACCTGGTTCCCGCCTCGATCCTTCGGCTTCCTGTCCGCCGTCACGGCGACGGTCGGCATCCTCGGCGCGCTCGCCTCGACGGCGCCGCTCGCCGCGCTGGTCGCGCTCGCGGGCTGGCGGGGCGCGCTCGTGATCGTCGGCGCGCTCACGCTCGTGGCCTCGGCGCTCTGCCTCCTCCTGGTGCGCGACGGGCCCGAGGACGCGCGCGCCGCCGCCGCGCCGGCGCCCGCCTTTCGCGCGGTGCTCGCGGGCATGCGCGAGGTGCTCCGGAACCCGCACACGTGGCCGCCGTTCCTCGCCTTCTTCTGCCTCTACTCGGCGTTCGGCAACCTGTCGCTATGGGTCGTGCCCTGGCTGCGCGACGTCTACGCCCTCTCCGGCCCTGACGCCGCGCTCTACGCGACGGCGCCGTCGCTCGCGCTGCTGGTCTCGGCGCCCCTGACCGGCTTCGTCTCCGACAGGCTGCTGCGGAGGCGCAAGCTCCCGTACGTGGCGCTGGCATCGGCCTCCTGCGTCCTGTGGATCGTGCTCGTCGCCACGCTGGGCGCGTTGCCGCTGCACGGCGTGGGGATCCTCCTCTTCGCCATGGGCACGGTCGGCGCCGCCTTCGTCCTCACGTGGCCGATCGGACGCGAGGTCAACCCGCCGCATCTCGCCGGGATCTCCGTCGCGGTCGTCAACCTTGGAGGGTTCCTCGGCGCGGCGCTCACGCAGGGGCCGATCGGCGCCCTCCTCGACGCGCGCTGGGCCGGCGGCCTGTCCGGCGGCGCGCGCGTCTATCCGCGCGAGGCGTACGCCGCCGCGTTCACGGTCTGCGCGGCCCTCGCGCTCGGCGGCGCGGCGCTGAGCCTCCTGCTCCGTGAGACGCGGGGCGTGAACGTGTACCGCAGTGCGAGGTGAGAGGCGCCGCGCCGCGAGCCGAGCGGTGAGATGGAACGGCAGTGCGAGGTGAGCGGCGCCACGCCGCGAGCCGAGCGGTGAAATGGAACTACAGTCCGAGGTGAGCCATGAGAGGTGACCCCATCACTCCGGAGGAGTTCGTGCGGAAGCTCAACACCGAGTGGAGCCGCGGCACCATGATCGAGAGTCACGGCACCCACTTCGTTTCCGTGGGAGCCGGGCGCGCCGTCGCCCGGCTCGAGTTCCAGCCGTCGCTCACCCAGCTCACGGGCCGCTTCCACGCGGGCGCCATCGTCGCCCTCGCCGACGAGACGGCGACGGCGGCGGCGATGTGGGCCACGAACCCCTCGGCCGAGCTCCGGCCGGAGCGCTTCCCGCTCAGCCTGCAGCTCTCGATCAACCTCATGGGGAACACCGACCACGGGACCTTGACAGCGGAGGCCGAGATCGTTCATCGTGGAAGGACGACCCTGGTCGTCGAGGTAAGAGTCCTGGACGACCGGCGGCGGCTCATCGCGACGCTCGTGGCGACCCAGTTGGCTCCGGCGGCCCCGCCGGCGACCGCCCTCCCCGCCCCTCCCGGGCGGTAGGGGACAAGGAGCGCATGCGGCTCGCCTCGAAGATCTTCCTGACCTCCGCCCTCGTGATCGTCGTCCTGGCGGGCGTCTGCGTGCTGAGCCTCCGTGCCGTGGACCGCCTCGTCGCCGTGAACCGCGAGATTGCGACTCAGACCGTGCCGGCGCTCCGGCTGGCGGCGGGCGCGCGCGAGGCGATCGCGCCGCTCACCCGGCTCGAGGCCCGGGCGCTCGTGCTCCGCGACCCGCGGTACGCCGCGCTCTGGAGCGACCGCGCGGGGCAGGTGGCGCGCGACCTCGAGCGCCTGGGCGCCTACGCGATGACCGAGGCCGAGGCGGCGCCCCTCCGGGCGGCGCGCGCGGCGTTCGGAGACTACCGGCGCACGGTCGCCGAGGAGCAGCGGCTCCTCGGGCGGGGCGACCGGCAAGCCGCGCTGCTGCTCGCCGACACCGACGCGCTCGCCTTCTCGAGCCGCGTCGAGGCGAGCCTCGACGAGCTGATGGACACGACCCACGCGCGGGCGGTCACCGCGCAGGCCGAGGCGGCGCAGCTCGAGGCGCGGACGTGGACGGCCGTGCTGGTCGCGCTGGGCGCGGCTGTGGGCCTGGCGCTGCTCGGCACGGGGCTCGTGGCCTACCGCATGACGCGATCCCTCGAGACGCTGTCGGCCGCAACGGCGGACGTGGCGGCGGGCTCCTTCCGCGAGCCGCTGCCGGCCGGGGGCCACGACGAGATCGGCCGGCTCGCGCGCTCCTTCAACTCGATGGCGGCGCAGCTCCGGCAGGTGGAGGAGGCCAAGGAGGGGTTCTTCGCGAGCGTCTCGCACGAGCTGCGCTCGCCGCTCACCTCGATCCGCGGCGCGGCCGACCTCATGCGCGACGGCGTCCCGGGGCCGCTCTCCGAAAAGCAGGCGCGGCTCGTCGAGATCATCGGCGTCAGCTCCGACCGGCTGCTGCGGCTCGTCAACCAGATCCTCGAGATGTCCCGGCTCCGCGCCGGCCTCCTGCCGCTCGACCGGGTCGACCTCGACCTCGACCGGCTCGTCGGGCGCGCGATCGAGGAGCTCCACCCGAGCGCCGAGGCCGGGGGCGTGGCGCTCGAGCGCGAGCGCGTCGGCGCCACCTTCGGTTACAACGGCGACGAGGAGCGGCTGTTCCAGGTCGTCGTCAACCTCGGCGCCAACGCCATCCGCTTCACGCCGGCGGGTGGGCGCGTCATCGTGCGCCTCGTGGACGCCGGCGCCGAGCTCGAGCTGCAGGTGGAGGACACGGGCGTGGGGATCCCGGCCAGCGAGCTGCCGCACATCTTCGACTCCTACCGGCAGGCGCACCACGACCGTGGCGGCACCGGCCTGGGTCTCGCGATCGTCCGCGGCGTCGCCCACGCCCACGGCGGGCGCGTGACGGTCGAGTCGCAGGAGGGCAAGGGGAGCCGCTTCACCGTGCTCCTCCCCCGATCATGAGAGGCGCCCGGCTCGCGCTGCCGCTCCTGCTCCTGCTCGCGGGCTGCGCGTCGTGGCCTGGGTGGTCCGTGCTCCGGCCCGCCGCCACCGCGCTCGAGCGGGCCGATCAGCTCGGCGAGCGGAAGGACTACGAAGCCGCGATCGCCGCGTACGACGAGTACCTCGCGAAGTACGGCGACGACGCCGCCGCGCCGCGCGCGCGGATGAGCCGCGAGGCGGCCGCCGCCATCGTCGCCGCGCGCGCCGACATGGCGAAGCTCCGGCAGGACCTCGCGAGGCTCCGCGAGGAGATCGCCCGGCGCGAGAACGATCTCCAGCAGGTGCGCTCCGATCTCGAGCGACTCAAACAGCTCGACCTCCGGCTCGAGCAGCGCGGGAAGAAATGAAGCACCGGGTGCTCGTGGTGGACGACGACCGGTCGATCCTCGACGTGCTCGAGATGCGCTTGGCGGCCATGAACCTGGACGTCACCGCGCTCCCCGACCCGGGCCGCGCGCTCGAGGCCGCGCAGAGCCAGCGCTTCGACGTGGCCCTGCTCGACCTCCGCATGGAGCCGATGGACGGCGTCCGGCTGATGGAGGAGCTGCACGAGCGGCAGCGGCGGCTGCCCGTGCTCATCATGACCGCCCACGGCACGATCGAGAACGCGGTCGACGCGGTCCAGCGCGGCGCCTTCGACTATCTGACCAAGCCGTTCGTGCGCGACGAGCTCCGCTCGAAGATCAATCGCGCGCTGGCCACGCGACGATGGGCGCGCGATCGCGAGCGGCTCCTCACCGTGGGCCAGACGCTCGCCTCGTCGGGTGTCATGGCGCGGGTCCTCGACGCCGTGGCGCAGGCGACCGTGGAGGCCACCGAGGCCGAGCGCTGCGTCGTCTTCCAGCTCGCCCAGGGCCGTCTCGTGCCGATGGCGAGCGCCGGCTCGCCCTCGCCGTCGTGGAGCGCGCTCGAGGCCGCCGCGGCGGCGGCGATGGAGAAGGGCGTGCCGGTCAGCCGGCCGCCCGAGGGCGGGGACGCCGAGGCGGGCACGATCGTCGCCGCGCCGCTGGTCGTCCAGCGCGGCCCCGCGGGGGCGCTCGTGATCGAGACACCGACAGGCGTCGAGCCGAACGAGGACGATCTGGAGCTGCTGGCGATCTTCTCCTCGCAGGCGGCCATCGCCGTGCGCAACACGCACGAGCTCGAGCGCCTCCGGAGCGGGGCGCTCGCGGCCCTCGGCCGGATGGCGACCCAGGTCGCGCACGAGGTGAAGAACCCGCTCGCCGGCCTGCGCCTCTACGTGCGCCATCTCGAGCAGCGGCTCGCGCGGGCGGGGGACGCCGAGGGCGGCGAGCTCGCGGCGAAGATCGCGGGCACCGTGGACCATCTGGCCTCGGTGGTCGCGGAGATCACCGCGTTCGGCCGGCCGCCCGAGCTGCACCGCGCGCCGACGGAGATCCACGCGCTGCTCGACGAGTGCCTCGACCTCGGGACGGCGCGCGTCGAGCACGCGGCGGTCGCGGTCGAGCGCGTGTACGATCCTGCGGTGCCCGTCGCCGCGCTCGACGCGCGCGAGCTGCGCAAGGCGTTCCTCAACCTGATCCTCAACGGCCTCGAGGCGCTGGAGGGCCGCGGCCGGCTCACGGTCACGACGGGGTGGACGCCGGACCCGGGCGCCATCTCTGTGAGCGTCGAGGACACCGGCGCGGGGATGACGGAGGAGGTCCTCGCGCGCGCCTTCGACCCGTTCTACACGACCAAGCCGCAGGGCACCGGGCTCGGCATGTCCATCGCCCGCTCGGTCGTGGACCTTCACGGCGGGACGCTCACCGTGCAGACCCGCGTCGGGGCGGGGACTCGCGTGCAGATCACGCTTCCGGTGATGCGATGACGCGCGCGCCGGCGGAGCCGGGCGCATGAAGCGCGAGCGGACGATCCTGGTGGTGGACGACGAGCGGACGATCGCGGACGGCTTGCGCCTGACCCTCGAGAGCGAGGGCTACGCCGTGCGCACCGCCGGGAGCATCCGCGAGGCGCTGGCCGCGTTCGCGCAGGCCGAGGCGCTGGCCGCGATCGTGGACCTCATGCTGCCGGACGGCGACGGTCTCACGCTCACGCGCGAGCTGAAGCGCCGCGATCCGGCGCTCGAGGTCATCGTCATCACGGCCTACGGCTCGGTCCGGAAGGCGATGGAGGCCACCAAGGACGCCGGCGCGTTCTACGTCCTGGAGAAGCCGTTCGATCCGGACGAGCTCCTCGGACTGATCCGGAACGCCCTCGAGCGCCGCCGGCTCGCCACCGAGAACGCCGACCTCCGCCGACGGCTCGTCGAGCAGGTGGCGGACACGGAGATCCTCGGGAGCGCGCCCGGCATCCAGCGCGTGATGGAGACGGTCGCGGCCGTGGCCGACGCCGACGCCAACGTCCTGATCGTCGGCGAGAGCGGCACGGGCAAGGAGCTCGTCGCCAACGCGCTCCACGAACGGAGCCGGCGGCGGCAGGGACCGTGGATCAAGATCAACTGCGCGGCGCTGCCCAAGGACCTGATCGAGTCCGAGCTCTTCGGCCACACCAAGGGCGCGTTCACGGGCGCCACCACCGACAAGGTGGGGCTCTTGGAGGAGGCCGACGGCGGGTCGCTCCTCCTCGACGAGATCACCGAGATGCCGCCAGATCTTCAGGCGAAGCTCCTGCGCGTCCTCGAGGAACGCGTCGTGCGCCGGCTCGGCGCCGCGAAGTCCACGCCGGTGGACTTCCGCCTGATCTCGTCGACGAACCGGAGCCCGGAGACGGCGTTGAAGGAAGGGCGGCTGCGCCAGGACCTCTTCTTCCGCATCAACACGGTGTCGATCCTCGTGCCGCCGCTCCGCGAGCGGCGCGAGGACGTTCCCGAGCTCTTGAAGGCCTTCCTCGAGCGCTACCGCGTCAAGCACGCGCGCGAGCTCGACGGGATCGAGCCGGAGGCGTACCGCCGGCTGCTGGCCTATCCCTGGCCGGGCAACATCCGCGAGCTCCAGCACGCGATCGAGCGCGCGGTGCTCGTCACGCGCGGCCCGCAGCTCGCGCTCGACGATCTGCCCGAGCCGTTGCGGCGCTCCGCGTCCGAGCCGGGCGCGCCGATGGCAGTGGCGCCGTCGGAGGTGCCCGCGGGCTCGCTCGAGGCGCTCGAGCGCGCCTCGATCCTCAAGGCGCTCGAGACCACGAAGTGGAACAAGCAGGCCGCCGCGGTGCTGCTCGGGCTGCGGCGCCCGACGCTCTACTCGAAGATGCGCAAGCACGGCATTCCGCAGCGCCGGGCATAGGTCGCTCTCTCGCCGCCTCGCATCTGAGCCGTTTTGAGCGGCCCCGCTCACGCGAGATCCAGGCGGCCATTCGCCCGAAACGCGAGCAGTTTCCCGACCACTGCCCATTTCGTAGGCAAGCGGGCCCCGTGCCGGCTCCCCGCGGAGCTCCGGAATGCCTTGATTTCTTGACGCTCGGGTTCGCCGCGCGTGGCACGGTCGTTGCTCGATCTCGGACGCCCGGGAGGGTCCGCGATGAAAAAGATCGAGGCGATCATCAAGCCGTTCAAGCTGGACGACGTCAAGGAAGCGCTCACGGCCATCGGCGTCATCGGGATGACCGTGTCGGAGGTCCGCGGCTTCGGACGGCAGAAGGGCCACACCGAGCTCTACCGCGGCGGCGAGTACACGGTCGACTTCCTCCCCAAGATCAAGATCGAGGTCGTCGTCCCCGATCGCCTCGTCGACAAGGTTGCGGAGGTCGTGGCCAACGCGGCCAAGACCGGCAACATCGGTGACGGGAAAATCTTCGTGCACCCGGTCGAGTCGGCGGTGCGGATCAGGACGGGCGAGCGCGACGAGGGCGCGCTCTAGTTGCGAGGCGCGCCGGGCGGCGAGGCGAGCGGTGAGATGGTTCGGTAGACCCAAGGGAGGACTCACGGTGAAGCGATTCGGGATCGCACTGGCAGTGGTGCTGGTGCTCGGCGCCGCGGCGACGACGCTGGCCCTCGCTCAGCAGCCCGCGGCCCCCGCCGCCCCCGTCGCCGCGCCCGCCCCGGCCGCGCCCGCGGCGCTGGCGGCGGCGCCCGCGCCCTCGAAGATCGACAAGGGCGACACGGCCTGGATGCTCACGTCCTCCGCGCTGGTCCTGCTCATGACCGCGCCGGGGCTCGCGCTCTTCTACGGCGGCATGGTGCGCTCGAAGAACGCGCTCGCGACGCTCATGCAGAGCTTCATCCTCATCGCCATCATCTCGATCCAGTGGATCCTCTGGGGCTACTCGCTCGCCTTCGGGCCCGACAAGGGCGGGATCATCGGCGGCCTCGAGTGGTTCGGTCTGCGTGGCGTCGGCGCCGAGCCGTTCGACGCGTACGCCAAGACCATCCCGCACCAGGCGTTCATGCTCTTCCAGATGATGTTCGCCATCATCACGCCGGCCCTCATCACCGGAGCGTTCGCGGAGCGCAAGAAGTTCTCGGCGTTCCTGCTGTTCACGCTCCTCTGGGCGACGCTCGTCTACGATCCGCTCGCGCACTGGGTCTGGGGCGACGGCGGCTGGCTGAAGAGGCTGGGCGCGCTCGACTTCGCGGGCGGGACCGTCGTGCACATCTCGTCGGGTGTGTCGGCGCTCGTCTGCGCGATCGTGATCGGCAAGCGCCGGGGGTACGGCCACCAGCCGATGCAGCCCCACAACCTGCCGATGACCGTGATGGGCGCGGCGCTGCTCTGGTTCGGCTGGTTCGGGTTCAACGCGGGCAGCGCGCTCGAGGCCAGCGGCCTCGCCGTGAGCGCGTTTCTCGCGACGAACACGGGCGCGGCGGCGGCGGCGCTGGGCTGGATGTTCACCGAATGGATGAGCCGCGGCCGGCCCACCGTCCTCGGGGCCGCCTCGGGCGCCGTCGCGGGCCTCGTCGCGATCACGCCCGCCTCCGGATACGTCGGGCCGATCTCGTCGCTGATCATCGGCGCCGTGGCCGGTGCGCTCTGCTACTTGGCGTGCAACCTCAAGTCGAAGTTCGGCTACGACGACTCGCTCGACGTCGTCGGCGTCCACGGCGTCGGCGGGACCTGGGGCGCGATCGCGACGGGGCTGTTCGCCTCGAAGGCGATCAACGGCCAGGGCGAGAACGGGCTCTTCTTCGGCAATCCCGGGCAGCTCTGGACACAGGTCATCGCCGTGCTCGCGACCTACGCGATCGCGATCGTGATGACCGCGATCATTCTGAAGGTCGTCGACGCGATCGTCGGGCTCCGTGTGACGGAGGAGGACGAGGTCGCCGGGCTCGACCTCAGCCAGCACTCCGAGACGGCGTACGCCGCGGGCGGCGGCTACGGCGAGTTCGCCTCGGCGCAGAGCGGCGGGTTCGTCGAGAGCCGTGCCCGCACCGCGCACTGAACGGCGGCGCGCGTGGCGCGGGAGGACGCTTGATTCGAGGCGGCAGTTCGCCTAAGTTAGTTGGGTTGCTCATCACCCTGAGAAGAAGGAGCCTCGCATGACGCCGAAGGACGTTCTCAAACTGGCCAAGGAGAAAGGCGCCAAGATCGTCGATCTCCGCTTCATCGATCTCCCGGGCCTCTGGCAGCACTTCTCGATCCCGATGTCCGAGCTCGGCGAGGGCATCTTCGAGGACGGCCTCGGGTTCGACGGCTCGTCGATTCGCGGATTCCAGACCATCGACGAATCCGACATGCTGCTGATCCCCGATCCGTCGTCGGCGCAGATGGATCCCTTCACGGCGGTGCCCACGATCGTCCTGATCTGCAACGTCAAGGATCCGGTCACGGGCAAGTGGTACTCGCGCGACCCGCGCTACATCGCCCAGAAGGCCGAGGCCTACGTCAAGAAGACCGGCCTGGCGGACACGATCTTCATCGGACCCGAGCTCGAGTTCTTCTTCTTCGACTCGATCCGCTTCGACCAGACCTACAACGCCGGCTACTACTTCATCGACTCCGAGGCGGGCGCCTGGAACACCGGCAAGGAAGGCACGCCCGAGAATCCCAACCTCGGGTACAAGCCCCGCTACAAGCAGGGTTATTTCCCCGTGCCGCCCATGGACAAGTTCCAGGACATCCGGTCCGATATGGTGCTGGCGCTCGAGAGCGTCGGGGTGCGGATCGAAGTCCACCACCACGAAGTCGCGACCGGCGGCCAGACCGAGATCGACATGCGGTACGACACGCTGACGAAGATGGCGGACAAGGTCCTCTGGTACAAGTACTGCGCGAAGATGACGGCGCGGAAGTGGGGCAAGACCGCCACGTTCATGCCGAAGCCGCTCTTCCAGGACAACGGGTCCGGCATGCATACTCATCAGAGTCTCTGGAAGAACGGCAAGAACCTGTTCTACGAGCGGGGCGGCTACGCCGACATTTCCAAGATGTGCCTCTACTACATCGGCGGGATCCTCAAGCACGCGCCGGCGCTACTCGCGCTCATCGCGCCCAGCACCAACTCCTACAAGCGGCTCGTGCCGGGGTACGAAGCGCCGATCAATCTCGTCTACAGCCAGCGCAACCGCTCGGCGGCGATCCGCATTCCGGTGTACTCGAAGTCGGAGGGGGCCAAGCGCATCGAGTTCCGCACGCCGGACCCGACCTGCAACCCGTACCTGTCGTTCGCGGCCTGCGTGATGGCGGGGCTCGACGGCATCGCGAACAAGATCGATCCGGGCAAGCCGGTGGACAAGGACCTCTACGAGCTGCCGCCGGCCGAGCAGAAGAAGATCAAGCAGCTCCCCGGCGACCTCGGCACGGTGCTCGACAACCTCGAGAAGTCGCACGACTGGCTGTTGAAGGGTGACGTCTTCACGCCGGACGTGATCGAGACGTGGATCGAGTACAAGCGGAAGAACGAGCTGGACGCCGTACGGCTCCGCCCGCACCCGTGGGAGTTCGCCCTCTACTTCGATATTTGAAGCGGCGGGCACCCGGGCTTCGCCACGCCCGCCGCGCTCGCGTGGCGAACGACGGGCCGGCGCGGGCGTGAACGCGTAGCGAGAGCCCCGATCGGTTGACCGTCGGCTCACGGGCCCCGGAGAAATCCGGCGCCCGTGGCGCGTGTGCGCCCTGCCGTCCGAATAAGCAGGCGGCGACGCAGTGCCGGGTGGCTAGGCAGCGCGCTCGGCGTCGCGAGCGACAAGTAGCCGATTTTCAACAGCGCGCTCCTGGCATCGAGCTTGCGATGCAACCGAGCGTGACCAAGACCCGCTGGAGAGTCGCGATCCTCGACGACCACGAGCGGTCCCGAGCGGAGCTGCGCGCCGCCATCTGGAGTGCGGGCGGCGAGGTCGTGGGCGAGGCGGTTCGCTGCGCCGACGCCGTCCCGCTGATCAAGCGCGCCAGCCCCGACGTTTCGATCTTCGCCGTCGGGCTGCCCGACGGGGACGGGATTGACGCGGCGGCGGACGCGACGGCCAGCAGCGACTGTCCCGTCGTTCTCTTCACCAGCCACACCGGCGCGGAGCTGGTCACGCGCGCCCGCGAGGCCGGCGTCATGGCGTATCTCGTGAAGCCGCTGCGCGCCGCCGAGCTCGCGCCCGCCCTCGACCTCGCGATCGCCCGGTTCGCCGAGAACCGTCAGCTGCGCCAGACGCTCGAGGGCCGCAAGTACATCGAGCGCGCCAAGGGCGCGCTCATGGCGCGCTTCGGGCTCACGGAGGACGAAGCGTTTCGCCGCCTCCGCCGGGCGGCGATGGACCGCCGCAAGCCCATGGTGGACATCGCCAAGGCGCTGCTCGTCTCGGAGTCAGTCGCCCAAGACCTGCCTACCCGTTAGGCACGACTACCACTCGGCTTGTCGTAAAGACCCGGAAAAACTGGACCGGCCATTCGGTACGGCCTTTGCTCTGCACACGCCCAGCCGCGGCCAGGGGAGTCCGCGGACGACGCGCCAGTGATGCCGCGATCGAGACCAAACCACCTGAGTCGAAAGGAGACGGTATGGCAGAGTTCTCACGTCGCGTTTTCCTGAAGGGCTCGCTCGCGGCAGGGACCGCGCTCGGCGCGGGCCTCGGATTCCCCAACGTTCTGAGGGCGCAGGAGACGGTCAAGATCGGCGTTCTGCACTCGCTCTCGGGCACCATGGCCATCAGCGAGGTCTCGCTGCGGGACGTCGTGCTCATGGCGGTCGACGAGATCAACGCCAAGGGCGGGGTGATGGGCAAGAAGATCTCGCCCGTCGTCGTCGATCCCGCGTCGAACTGGGACCTCTTCGCGGAGAAGGCCAAGCAGCTCCTGCTCCAGGACAAGGTCGCCGTCGTCTTCGGCTGCTGGACGTCGGTCAGCCGGAAGTCGGTCCTGCCCGTGTTCGAGAACAACAACGGCCTGCTCTTCTACCCGGTCCAGTATGAAGGCGAGGAGTGCTCGAAGAACGTCTTCTACACCGGCGCCACGCCGAACCAGCAGCTGATCCCCGGCGCCGAATACCTGATGTCGAAAGAAGGCGGTAGCTACAAGAAGTTCTACCTGCTCGGAACCGACTACGTGTTCCCGCGGACGGCCAACAAGATCCTCCGGGCGTTCCTGCTCGCCAAGGGCGTGCCCGCGACCAACATCGAGGAGGAGTACACGCCGTTCAACCATCAGGACTACCAGACGATCGTCGGCAAGATCAAGCGCTTCTCCTCCGGTGGCGGCGCCTGTGTGCTCTCGACGATCAACGGCGACAGCAACGTGCCCTTCTACAAGGAGTTCGGTAACCAGGGCCTGCGGTCCGAGAACGCGCCGATCATGGCGTACAGCGTGGCCGAGGACGAGCTGCGCGGTATGGATACCTCGGTCCTCGTCGGCCACCTCGCCGCCTGGAACTACTTCCAGTCGGTGGAGAACGCGAACAACAAGAAGTTCGTGAACGCATTCAAGGCCTTCGCCAAGAAGAACAACCTGCCCGGCGGTGACAAGCGCGTCACCGACGACCCGATGGAGGCGGCCTACTTCGGCGTCTACATCTGGAAGCAGGCGGTCGAGAAGGCCAAGAGCTTCGAGGTCGACGCCGTTCGGAAGGCCGTCTACGGCCAGACGTTTGCGGCGCCCGTCGGCACCATCAAGATGCACGACTACAACCACCACACGTGGCGCCCGGTGCTCATCGGCGAGATTCTCAAGAATGGTCAGTTCAAGATTATCTCGCGCACCAAGGGCAACGTGGAGCCGGAGCCGTGGTCGAAATACACCAGCCCGGACAAGGGCTGCGACTGGGTCAAGCACCAGGGTACGTATCAGAAGAAGGCGTGAAATACCGGTTCATCGTCCTCCTTTCGACGGTCGCGTGGCTCGCCGCGGGAGCGGCGGGCCACGCGGCTCCCGCCCCGCCGTCGCCCGAGGTCGCGCGCGCGCTCGGCGACCTCACGGGTGACGATTCCGACAAGCGCGAGGCGGCCGTCACCGCCCTCGGCCAGTCGCGCGATCCGAAGTGGCTGCAGTTCCTGGGCTCGCTCCGCGAGGGCAGCGTCTACGCGCGCACGCGCGCCGGGAAGACCGAGCTCGTCGTCGGCGGGACCAAGGGCACCCGCGGCGACCAGGACGTCATCGACGTCGCCTCCGCCTACGACCGGGAGCCGCTCGGCACCGTGCCGCTCGCCGACCTCAAGGAGGTGCCGGCCGACCGGCGGCTCCGGCTCGTCATCAAACCGTTCCTCGACGCCGACGAGACGAAGACGCAGCTCGCGGACCGAGATCCCGAGGTCCGGCGGGGCGCCGCGATCAAGCTCGGCAACCAGGCCGAGGCCGCCGCCGTCGGGACGGTGGAGGCGGCGCTCCAGAAGGAGACGGACCGCTGGGTCCGGCAGGCCCTCGCCGAGGCGCTCGCGCAGATCCGGCTGGCCCACGGGAGCCCCGCGGAGCGCGTCGCCGCCGCGCGGACTCTCGGTGAGATCCACTCCGCGAGCGCGCGCGAGGCGCTCGGGCGGCTCGCGGCGGACGCCGGCGCGTCCCCGGCCGAGCGCACCGCCGCCGTGGAAGCCATCCGCCGCCTCGAGCGCTGGGGCCTCCTGACGACGACGGTCGAGACGGTCTTCCAGGGCGCCTCGCTCGCGTCGATCCTGCTCCTCATGGCGCTGGGCCTCGCGATCGTCTTCGGCCTGATGGGCGTGATCAACATGGCGCACGGCGAGCTGATGGCGCTCGGCGCGTACGCGACGTTCGTCGTCCAGAACTGGTTTCGCGCGACGTGGCCGGACCGCATCGACCTCTACTTCGCCGTCGCGCTGCCGGTCTCGTTCCTGGTCGCGGCGGTGGTGGGACTGATCCTCGAGCGGGGGGTGATCCGCTTCCTCTACGGGCGGCCGCTCGAGACGCTGCTTCTCACGTGGGGCGCGTCGCTGATCATCCAGCAGGGGTTGCGGCTCTGGTTCGGCGCCGCCAACGTGGACGTCAGCTCGCCGCGCTGGCTCTCGGGCGGCGTGCCGGTCATGGTCGGCGTCACCCTGCCGTACAACCGGGTCTTCATCATCGGGCTGGCAACCGTTTCGGTGGCCGCGACCTACTGGCTGCTCTTTCGGACCAGCGCGGGTCTGCGGATCCGCGCCGTCACGCAGAACCGCGCGATGAGCGCGTGCCTGGGGGTGCGCGCCGGCGTCGTCGACGCGACCACGTTCGCCTTCGGCGCCGGCCTCGCGGGCCTGGCCGGCTCCGCGCTCACGCAGATCGGCAACGTGGGCCCGTCGCTGGGCCAGAACTACATCGTGGACTCGTTCATGGTGGTCGTGACGGGCGGGGTGGGGAAGCTCGCCGGGACCATCTTCGCCGCGGCGGGGATCGGCGGGCTCACGAAGGGGATCGAGCCGGCACTCGGCGCGGTGTTCGGCAAGGTCGCGATCCTCGTCGGCGTCATCCTGTTTCTGCAGCGGCGGCCGGCCGGCCTGTTCGCGGCGCGGGGACGGAATGCCGAGGCGTGAGACGCTCGCGGTCGGGCTCGCCGCGCTCGTCCTGGTGGTGATCCTCCCGCTCTGCAACGCGCTGCCGCCGGGATCGCAGCTCGCGGTGTCCAACTTCACGCTGAACCTCTTCGGCAAGTTCCTCACCTACGCGATCCTGGCCCTCGGGCTCGACCTCCTCTGGGGCTACGCTGGCGTGCTCTCGCTCGGCCACGGCGTCTTTTTCGGCCTGGGCGCCTACGCGATGGGCATGCATCTCATGCTCGAGATCGGCGCGAAGAGCGTCTACCAGAGCGCGCTGCCCGACTTCATGGTGTGGAACCAGGTCAAGGCGCTGCCGCTCTTCTGGAAGCCGTTCCAGAGCGTCGCGTTCACGCTGGCCGCGATCGTACTGGTCCCCGCACTCTTCGGGCTCGCGTTCGGCTACCTGGCCTTCCGCAGCCGGATCCGCGGCGTGTACTTCTCGATCATCACCCAGGCCCTGGCGCTCAGCGCCTGGCTCGTCTTCAACCGCAACGAAATGAAGCTCGGCGGTACGAACGGCCTCGCCGATTTCAAGACGATCTTCGGCTTCCCGCTGAACCGGCCGGGGACCCAGCGCGCCCTCTACGTGGTGACGGCCCTGGCGCTCGTCGGCGCGTACCTGCTCTGCCGCTGGATCACGCTCACGCGCGCCGGCAAGGTGCTCGTGGCCATCCGTGACAGCGAGACGCGCGTGCTCTTCTCCGGCTACTCGCCGGCGGCCTACAAGCTCTTCGTCTTCGTCGTCTCGGCGGTGCTCGCCGGCGTCGCCGGCGCGCTCTACGCGCCCCAGGTCGGGATCATCACGCCGGCGAAGATCGGCGTGCTCCCGTCCATCGAGATGGTCGTGTGGGTCGCGGCGGGTGGGCGCGGCACGCTCTATGGCGCCGTGATCGGGGCCTTCGGGGTCAACTGGATCCAGAGCTGGCTGACGACCAGCTACCCGGATCTCTGGCTCCTCTTCCTCGGCGGCCTGTTCATGGGCGCGGTCCTGTTCTTTCCCGACGGCGTCGTCGGCGCCCTGGGCCGCGTGCTCGGGCGCGTCCGCCGCCTCGCGCGCCGAACGACCACCAACCCGAGGGAAGACCCTCCGATTCAATCAATCGGCAAGACAGAGCTCGAAGCACCGCGCCTCTCTCAGGCCACCCACGCCACGATCCAACCTCACGGGTCCGATAAATGACCGCAGCGGGCAGCATCATCTATCTCGAAGACGTCACGGTGAACTACGATGGATTCAAGGCCCTGAGCCGCCTGAATTTCTTCATGGACCGCCGCGAGCTCCGGGTCGTGATCGGCCCGAACGGCGCCGGCAAGACGACGCTGCTCGACGTGGTGTCCGGGCGCGTCAAGCCGGAGAGCGGGCGCGTGATCTTCGGTCACAGCACCGACCTCCTCCCGCTCCGTGAGAACGACATCGCGCAGCTCGGGGTCGGGCGGAAGTTCCAGACGCCGTCGGTGTTCGTGAATCTCACCGTCTGGGACAACGTGGAGCTCTCGCTCCGCCGGGCCTCGAAGGGCGTCTTCGCCGCGCTCCGCCGCCACGAGCCGGTGGAGGCGCGCGGCCGCATCGCCCGGACGCTCGAGACCGTTCAGCTCGCCGGCAAGGCTGACGCGCAGGCGGGTGCCCTCTCCCACGGCGAGAAGCAGTGGCTCGAGATCGGCATGGTCATCGCGCAGGACCCCGAGCTGCTCCTCGTCGACGAGCCGGTGGCGGGGATGACCGACGAGGAGACGGCGCGTACGGGCACGCTGCTCGAGCAGATCGCCGCGGACCGGTCGGTGCTCGTCATCGAGCACGACATGGAGTTCGTCCGGCAGATCGCCCGGAAGGTCACGGTGCTTCACCAGGGCACGGTGCTCTGCGAGGGGCCCGTGGAGCAGGTCCAGACCGATCCGCGGGTCCTCGAGGTCTACCTCGGGCGCCGACGCGAGGCGGCCGATGCTGTCCATTAGCGGCCTCTACGTCGCCTACGGCGAGTCGCAGGTGCTCTGGAGCGTGGACCTCGAGGTCGGCGCCGGCGAGCTCGTCTGCCTCATGGGGCGCAACGGCGTCGGCAAGACCACGCTCCTGAAGGCTGCGATGGGGCTGCTCCCGGCCTGGCGCGGGCGCGTGAGCTTCGACGGGTCGGAGATCACGGGGTGGTCGCCCGACCGTCGAGCCCGCGCCGGGATCGGCTACGTCCCGCAGGGGCGTGAGATCTTTCCCCACCTCTCCGTGGAGGAGAACCTCCGCATGGCGCTCCTGGGCTGCGGCCGGGCGACCGCGCTGGACGAGCCGCTCGAGCTGTTCCCGGCGCTCCGGCCGCTCCTCGCGCGCAAGGGCGGCGTCCTCTCCGGTGGGGAGCAGCAGATGCTGGCGATCGGGCGCGCGCTGCTGACGAAGCCCAAGCTCCTCATGCTCGACGAGCCGACGGAGGGCATCCAGCCGTCGATCATCCTCGAGATCGAGGCGGCGCTGCGCCGGATCAAGAGCGAGCTCGGGCTGGCCGTGCTGCTCGTCGAGCAGTACCTTGACTTCGCGGAGCGTCTCGCCGACAAGTACGTGATCATGGCCAAGGGCGCCGTCGTCGCCTCGGGTGCCACCAAGGATCTGAAAGTGGAGATGGTCAGGCGGCACCTGGCGGTCTGATACTCATTCGTCTGGAGGTCCGACGATGCACCTCACCCCGCGGGAGCAGGAGAAGCTCCTGATCTTCACCGCCGCCGAGCTGGCGCGCCGCCGGCGCGCGCGCGGCCTGCAGCTCAACCACCCCGAGGCGCTCGCGCTGATCACCGCGGCGATCCTCGAGGGCATCCGCGACGGCCGGACGGTGTCCGAGCTCATGGCCTCCGGCCTCTCGATCCTCACACGCGCCGACGTCATGGAGGGCGTGCCGGAGATGATCGACGAGGTGCAGGTGGAGGGGACCTTTCCCGACGGCACCAAGCTCGTCACGATCCATCATCCGATCCGCTGAGCCGGAGATGGACGTCGTCGTCGAGGCGCTGGACACGGTGGTGGCCGCGCGCCGCCGGCCCGAGCTGGCGCGGCTCCTCGAAGATGCGGTGGACGCGGGGGCCTCGATCGGCTTCATGCCGCCGCTGGCGGCCGGCGAGGCCGACGCCTACTGGCAGAGCGTCATCGCCGCCCTGGGTGACGGCTCGCGCGTCCTCCTCGGGGCGCGCGCCGAAGACGGCGGGCTCGTCGGCACCGCGCAGCTCGATCTCTGCGCGCGCGCGAACGGCCGCCACCGGGCGGAGGTCATGAAGGTCATCGTGCACACGAAGGCGCGGCGCCGGGGGATCGGGCGCGCGCTCATGCTGGCGGCGGAGGCGGAGGCGCGGCGGCGCGGGCGCACGACGCTCGTTCTCGACACGCGCCGCGGCGACCCGTCCGAGCGGCTCTATGCGGGCGTGGGCTACACGCTGGCCGGCGTCGTGCCCGCCTACGCGCGGAGCGCCGACGGGGCGCTCGACCCGAGCGCCTTCTACTTCAAGCTTCTGGAAGGAGGCACCACGTGATTCCCGGCGAGTATCTGTTGGGCGAGGGCGACATCGTGGCCAACGCGGGCCGCCGGACGGTCGAGCTGACCGTCGCGAACACGGGCGACCGGCCCATCCAGGTGGGCTCCCACTTCCACTTCTTCGAGGCGAACCGCGCGCTGCGCTTCGACCGCGCGCAGGCGTTCGGCATGCGCCTGAACGTGCCCGCGGGCACGGCGGTCCGCTTCGAGCCCGGCGACGAGAAGCGCGTGACGCTCGTCGAGCTCGCGGGCGCGCGGAAGGTGTTCGGCCTGAATGGCCTGACCGATGGCGGCGACCGCGAGCGGGCCCTCGCGAGGCTCGCGGAGTGGGAGCGTTCGCGATGAGCCTGCGACTGACACGACGGCAGTACGCCGACCTGTACGGGCCGACCACCGGGGATCGGGTGCGGCTCGCCGACACGGAGCTGTTCATCCGGATCGAGCGCGACCTGACGAGCCCCGGCGAGGAGGCGAAGTTCGGTGGGGGCAAGGTGATCCGCGACGGCATGGGCCAGTCGTCGCGGGCGACGCGAGCCGACGGGGTGCTCGACACGGTGATCACGAACGCCGTGATCGTCGACCACTGGGGCATCGTCAAGGCCGACATCGGCATTCGCGAGGGGCGCATCGTCGGGATCGGCAAGGCCGGCAACCCGGATCTCATGGCCGGCGTGACGCCGGGCATGGTCATCGGCGCCGGCACCGAGGTCATCGCGGGCGAGGGGAAGATCGTCACCGCGGGCGGCCTCGACGCGCACATCCACTGGATCTGCCCGCAGCTCGTCGGGGAGGCGATCAGCGCGGGCCTCACGACGCTGCTCGGCGGCGGCACGGGGCCGGCGACGGGCACCGCCGCGACGACGTGCACGCCCGGCGTCTGGAACATGCACCGCATGCTCGAGGCCGCCGAGGCGTTTCCGCTGAAC
Source organism: Methylomirabilia bacterium (assembly GCA_041496385.1). Lineage (GTDB taxonomy): Bacteria > Methylomirabilota > Methylomirabilia > Rokubacteriales > CSP1-6 > AR19. Next base: position 29,401 of record JBGQEL010000022.1, read on the forward strand.
CTGGGCTTTCTGGGCAAGGGCAACGCCTCGACGCCCGATCCCTTGCGGGAGCAGATCGAGGCGGGCGCGATCGGCCTCAAGCTCCACGAGGACTGGGGGACGACGCCCGCGGCGATCGACTGCGCGCTCGCGGTGGCCGACGAGCACGACGTGCAGGTCGCGATCCATACCGACACGCTCAACGAGGCGGGGTTCGTCGAGGACTCGATCCGCGCCTTCAAGGGGCGGACGATCCACACCTACCACACCGAGGGCGCCGGCGGCGGCCACGCGCCCGACATCCTCCGCGTCTGCGGCGAGCCGAACTGCCTGCCCTCGTCCACGAACCCGACGATGCCGTTCACCGTGAACACGATGGCCGAGCATCTCGACATGCTGATGGTCTGCCATCACTTGAACTCGTCGATCCCCGAGGATCTCGCCTTCGCCGAGTCGCGGATCCGCGCCGAGACGATCGCGGCCGAGGACGTGCTGCACGACCTGGGCGCGATCAGCATGATGTCGTCGGACTCGCAGGCCATGGGGCGGATCGGCGAAGTGATCATCCGCACCTGGCAGACGGCCGACAAGATGAAGCGGCAGCGCGGGCCTCTGCCGGGCGAGCAGCCGGGCGACGACAACCTCCGAGTGAAGCGCTACGTCGCCAAGTACACGATCAATCCCGCCATCACCCACGGCATGGCCGGGCACGTCGGCTCGGTCGAGGCGGGCAAGCTCGCGGACCTCGTGCTCTGGCGCCCGGCGTTCTTCGGCGTGAAGCCCGAGCTGGTCGTGAAGGGCGGGCTGATCGCCTGGGCGGCGATGGGCGATCCGAACGCATCCATCCCGACGCCGCAGCCCGTGCTCTACCGGCCGATGTTCGCCGCCTACGGCCGGGCGATAAGCGCCACGTCGCTCACGTTCGTCTCCGCCGCCGCGCTCGCGGGCGGCGTGCCCGCGCGGCTCGGCCTGGCGCGGCGCGCCGTCGCGGTCCAGAAGTGCCGGGGGCTCGGCAAGCGCGACATGATCCACAACAGCGCGCTTCCGCGCCTCGAGGTGGATCCGGAGACGTACGAGGTGCGCGCCGACGGCGAGCGGCTCACGTGCGAGCCTGCCAGTGTGCTGCCCATGGCGCAGCGTTACTTCCTCTTCTGATGGCCGCGCCGATGACCGAGCTCCTCGCCGCGGCCCGGCTCCCTGGAGCACCGGCGGGCGCCGCGGCCGCGGGCCGCGGGGCCCGTCCGCACGACGAGGATGTGCGCTAGCCATGGCCGAGACGGTGACGGTGGTCACGCACCCGCACGTGCACGTGCACGACGCGGATCTCTCGCGGCTCGAGCGCGACGCGCTCGTGCTCACAGCCGAGGAGCGACGCTGGGGCCGGCGGCGGGTCACGACGCGCGACGGCCGGACGCTCGCGCTGGCGCTGCCCACCGGCAGCGTGCTCACGCCGGGAGACATCTTGCACATCGGGCCGGGCTGGTACGTCGTCATCGAGGCGGCGCCCGAGCCCGTGCTGGCCGTGACCCCGCGCTCACGCGAGGAGGCGATCCGCGTGGCCTTCGAGGTCGGCAACCGGCACTTCACGCTCGCGATCGACGGCGAGCGCCTCCTCGTGCCGGACGATCCCGCCATGGACCAGCTCCTCACCCGTCTCGGCATCGCCTTCGAGCGCGAGCTGAGGGTCTTCGTCCCCGTGGGCGGGGGGCACCGGCATGACCACTGACGCGGCGTTCCTGGCCGTGCTGCAATTCGCCGACGGGCTCTTTCCCGCGGGCGGCTTCGCGCACTCGCTCGGACTCGAGACGTACGCGCAGGAGGGGCGGGTGCGGGACCGCGACGGCCTCGAGGAGTTCGTGCGGGCGCATCTCGAGGGCGGCGCCGGGCCGTGCGACGCCGTCGCGGTCGCCGCCGCGGCGCGTCTCGGTCTTGCCGGCGACATCCCGGGGCTCGTCGCCCTCGACGGGCGTCTCGAGGCGATGAAGTGCGTGCCGGAGTTCCGGGCCGCCAGCCGGCAGATGGGGCGCCAGACCCTCCGCATCGCGGCGGGCCTGGGCGACGACGTGGTCCTGGGAGGCCTGGCGCGTCTGGTGTCGGACGGGCTCGCGCCCGGCCATCACGCCGTCGCGTTCGGTGCCACGCTCGGGCGCGCGGGCGTCGACGCTGAGCGTGCCGCGGCGGCCTATCTCTACTCCACCGCGGCGCTCCTCGTCGGCGCCGGACTCCGCCTCATTGCCCTGGGCCAGCTGGACGGTCAGCGGGTGCTGGCAGGACTGCGGCCGCTCGTCGCGCGCCTTGCCGCCGGTGCGGCGGCGGCGCGGGTGGAGGACATGTGGAGCTTCAACCCCGGACTCGAGCTGGCGGGGCTCCGCCACGCCGCGCTCGACATGAGGCTGTTCAGGTCATGAAACCCGACGCGCGCATTCCCCGGCCCCTCAAGATCGGCATCGGCGGTCCCGTCGGCTCCGGCAAGACGGCGCTCACCGAGGCCCTCTGCCTGCGCCTCCGCGAGCACACGGACATGGCGGTGATCACCAACGACATCTACACGAAGGAGGACGCCGAGTTCTTGATCCGGCGCGGCGCGCTGCCTGCCGAGCGCGTCGTCGGCGTCGAGACGGGCGGCTGTCCTCACACCGCGATCCGGGAAGACGCGTCGGTGAATCTGGAGGCGACCGATGCGCTGCTGCGGGCGTTCCCGGACCTCGACCTGCTCTTGATCGAAAGCGGCGGCGACAACCTGGCGGCGACCTTCAGCCCCGAGCTGGTGGACGCGACGATCTACGTGATCGACGTCGCCGAGGGCGAGAAGATTCCCCGGAAGGGCGGGCCCGGCATCACGCGCTCGGACCTGCTCGTGATCAACAAGATCGACCTGGCGCCCCACGTGGGTGCCGACCTCGGCGTGATGGAGCGTGACGCGCGGCGGATGCGGGGCGATCGGCCGTTCGTGTTCACCAACCTCCGCACGGGCGAAGGCGTCGATGCGATCCTCTCCTGGCTCCGTCGCGAGCTCCTCCTCGAGCCCGCCACGCGCTGAGGCCGGCGCCTCGCGTGTCGGCCGGGACGGCACGCTCGGGCTCCGGTTCGAGCGTCGCGCCGGTCGGACCGTGGTCGCGGCCTGCCGGTACACGCTGCCCCTCCAGGTGCTCGCGCCGCTGGCGCTCGAGGGCCCGGCGGCCGTCGTCTCGATGCTCAACCCGACGGGCGGTCTGTTCGGCGGCGACCGGCTCGCCATCGAGGCCGTGGCCGGCCCCGGCGCCCACGCGCTGCTCACGACTCCGTCGGCGAGCCGCGTCTACCGGGCGCCCGCCGAGGCGACCGTCCAGACGGTCGCCCTGCGCCTGGCGCGGGGGGCCGTGGTCGAGTGGGTGCCCGACCACACGATCCCATTCGCGGGCTCGGCGTTCCGCCAGGCGATCGACTGTCAGGTCGACGACGGGGCCACGCTCGTGCTGCTCGACGCGTTCGCCGCCGGGCGCGTCGCCCGCGACGAGCTGTGGCGCTTCCGGCTCCTCGAAAGCGCGCTGACCGTGCGCGATGACCACGGCCTGGTCTTCCACGACCGGTTCGTGCTCGGGGCGGGCGAGGGTGCCGGCCTCGGTGGGACGGAGGGCCACCCCTACTTCGCCACGCTCCTCGCCGTCGCCGACCGCGGGCTCGACGCCTTCGCTCGGGCGGCGGGTGAAGCGCTCGCGGGAGCGGCGGGAGCGACGGGGGGTGTGGGGGCGCTCGCCCGGCGCGGCGTCGTCGTGCGGTGTCTCGCCGCGAGCGCCCCGGCGCTGACCGGCGTCTGCGACGCGCTCTGGGCCGCCGCGCGGCGCGAGCTCCTGGGCCTCCCGCCGCTCTCGCTGCGCAAGCCGTGACGGCGCGCCCGTGGATTCCGTGGCGCGCCCGTGCCGTTTCCGCTAGACTCTGGACGGTTCAATGTTCAACCTGATCCCGAAAGAAGTCCGGTTCTTCGACTACTTCGAGCAGCAGTCCCAGCAGATCACGAAGGCCGGCACGCTGCTCGCCGAGCTCGTCCACAACTTCGGCGACGCCCGCGCCAAGGCCTTTGCCATCAAGGAAGTCGAGCACGCCGGCGACCAGATCACCCACGAGATCGTCAAGCGCCTGAACACCACCTTCATCACGCCGCTCGATCGCGAGGACATCCACGACCTCGCCACGCGGCTCGACGACGTCCTCGACTTCATCGAGGCCGTGGCGGAGCGCCTGGTGATTTATCGCATCAAGGAGCCGACCTCCGCGTGCCGCGCGCTGGCCGACCTGATCGTCACCCAGATCGCGGCGATGGACCTGTGCATCCGCTGCCTGCGCACGATGGACCCGGGCGTCCACGAGCACGCCGTCGAGGTGAACCGCCTCGAGAACCGCGCCGACTCGCTCCTGCGCGAGACGCTCGCGGCCATGTTCGAGGAGCAGCCGGATCCGATCGAGGTGATCAAGTGGAAGGAGATCTACGAGACGCTCGAGGCGGTCACCGACCGCTGCGAGGACGTGGCCAACGTGATCGAGGGGATCATCCTCAAGATGGCCTGAGGGCCGCCCGCCCGTGCTGACCGCCGTCGTCTTCATCATCTTCGTCGCGCTCGTCTTCGACTTCATCAACGGCTTCCACGACGCCGCTAACTCGATCGCCACGGTCGTCTCCACGCGCGTGCTGACGCCGCTCCAGGCCGTCGTCTGGGCGGCGTTCTTCAACTTCGTCGCGGCGTTCGTCTTCGGCGTCCACGTGGCGACGACGGTCGGCAAGGGTGTCGTCGAGACGAGTGTGGTCGACCAGTGGGTGATCCTCGCGGGGCTCGTCGGCGCGATCGTCTGGGACCTCATGACCTGGCACTGGGGCCTGCCGACCAGCTCCTCGCACGCGCTCATCGGCGGCTTCGCCGGCGCCGCCGTGGCCAAGGCGGGCCTCGGCTCGCTCGTCGTGAGCGGGCTCGTGAAGATCGGCGTCTTCATGGTGCTGGCACCCCTGATCGGCCTCGTCGTCGGCTTCGGCATGATGCTGCTCACCCTGAGCGTGTTCCGGCGTGAGACGCCGGGACGGGTCGACCGATTCTTCCGGAAGGGCCAGCTCGTCTCGGCCGCGGCCTACAGCCTCGGCCACGGTACCAACGACGCCCAGAAGACGATGGGCATCGTCGCGGTGCTGCTCTTCTCGACGGGCCACCTCGGGCCGGAGTTCTACGTGCCGTTCTGGGTCATCCTGGCGGCCGGGGCGGCGCTCGGGCTCGGCACGATGGCTGGAGGCTGGCGTATCGTGAAGACCATGGGCATGCGCATCACCAAGCTCCGCCCGATCGGCGGCTTCTGCGCCGAGACCGCCGGCGCCGTCACGCTCCTCGGCACCGCGATCGCCGGGATCCCGGTGAGCACGACGCACACGATCAGCGGCTCGATCATGGGCGTGGGCGCGATGCAGCGCTTATCGGCCGTCCGCTGGGGCGTCGCCGGGCGGATCGTCTGGGCGTGGATCTTCACCATCCCGGCCTCCGCCGCGGTCGCCGCGGCGACCTGGCTGGTCATCCGCCTGCTCGTCGCCGCAGGCTAGACGCCATGGCGCAGGACGTCCTCGTGGTCGAGGACGAGCAGGACATCCGGGACCTGGTCGTCCACCACCTCGAGCGCGAGGGGTTTCGCTGCCGGACCGCGGCGACCGGGACCGCGGCGCTCCGCGAGGTCCGCGCCCGGACACCCGACCTGCTGGTGCTCGACCTCATGCTGCCCGAGCTCGGCGGGCTCGAGGTGTGCCGGCGCCTCCGGGCCGACCCCGCGACGGCGGCGGTGCCGATCATCATGCTGACGGCGAAGGCCGACGAGGTGGACCGCGTCGTCGGGCTCGAGATGGGGGCCGACGACTACGTGGCCAAGCCCTTCTCGCCGAAGGAGCTGGTCGCACGGGTGCGGGCGGTGCTGCGTCGCGCGCGCCCCGTCGCCGCGGCGCGCCCGCTCTCGGTCGGGCCCGTCACGCTCGATCCCGAGCGGCACCGCGCGACGGCCGGCGGGCGTCCCCTCGAGCTGACGCCGAAGGAGTTCGATCTCCTCCAGGCGCTGCTCGAGGCGGCGGGGCGCGTGCTCTCGCGCGAGCTGCTCCTCAATCGCGTCTGGGGCTACGCGCGCGCCGACGAGATCGAATCGCGCACGGTGGACGTCCACGTGCGGCGGCTTCGGGCCAAGCTCGGCGAGGCCGGCGCGCGCATCGCCACGGTCAAGTCCGTCGGCTACCGCTTCGAGGCCGACTGATGCTCGGGCGCCTGGTCCATGTCGTCCGGGCGAGCATCGCGCGCAAGCTCACCCTCACCCTCGTCGGCTTCGTCGCGGTCACGACGCTGGCCGCGGGCCTCTACCTCAACCGCGCCCTCGAGTCGTTCGCCGTCGAATCGCTCGAGGCGCGGCTGGCCGGCGCGGGCGAGCTCCTCGCCGACGAGGCGCGGGGCCTGGTGACGCGCGGCGGCTCACCCGCGGAGCTGCACGCCTTCGCGCTCCGCGTGGGGCGGGCGCTGGGCGCACGGATCACGCTCGTCGCCACCAACGGACGGGTCCTCGGCGACTCGGACGTGGCGCCCGAGGAGCTCCCGAGGGTCGAGAACCACGCGACGCGGCCGGAGGTACGGGCCGCGCTCGCCGGCGGCATCGGGCGCGACCTCAGGACGAGCGCGACGATCAGGACGCAGCTCCTCTACGTCGCGCTCCCCCTCGCGGACGGCGGCCGCGTCGTCGGCGTCCTGCGCCTGGCCCTGCCGCTCTCCGCCGTGACCTCGTCGTACGCGACGCTCCACCGCGTGATGCTCGCCGGCGGCCTGGTCGCCCTCGCGGTCGCCTTCGGGATCGGGCTCTTCGTCGCGCGCCGGGTGACGCGGCCCGTCGTCGAGATGCAGGAGATCGCGCGCCGGATGAGCGCGGGCGACTTCGACGCGCGGGCGCCGGTGCGCTCGCCCGACGAGATCGGCGCGCTCGGCCGCGCGCTCAACGGCATGGCGGCGCGCCTGCGCGAGAAGCTCGAGGACCTCGAGCACGAACAGGTCAAGGCGACGGCGATCCTGGACGGGATGGTCGAGGGCGTCATCGCCGTCGACGGGCGCGACGCCATCTTGCTGATGAACGAGCGCTGCCGGGGCATCTTCGGCCTCGGGCGGAGCGGGGGCGAGGGGAAACCGTTCCTCGAGGTCATCCGTAACGGCGACCTGCACGCCATCTTTCGCGACGTCCGCGCTGCGGCGGAAGGCAGCGTCTCCCACCACGAGCTCCGCCTCTCGGCGCCCGCCGACCGCCGGCTCGTCGTGAACGCGGTGCCGCTCGCCCTGGGCGGCGGCGAGCGGGGAGTCGTGATGGTCCTGCACGACGTCACCGAGCTTCGCCGGCTCGAGCAGGTGCGCACCGAGTTCGTGGCCAACGTGTCACACGAGCTCCGGACGCCGCTGACCGCCATCCAGGGCTACCTCGAGACGCTTCTGTCGGGCGCGCTCGAGGAGCGCGCGCACGCGCGGCGCTTCCTCGAGATCGTCTTCCGCCACACCGAGCGGCTCGGGCGGCTGCTCAACGACCTGACCGATCTCTCGAACATCGAGCTGGGCCGCGTCGCGCTCCGGTTCGAGCCGACACGGCTCGACGAGGTCGTGGACTCGGTCCTGGCGATCATCGGTCCGCGGGCCGCGAGCGCCGGGGTGACGCTCGCAGCCGAGGCCCCGGGCGGGCTGCCGCCCGTGAGCGCCGACCGCGACCGGCTCGCCCAGATCCTCATCAATCTCGTCGACAACGCCGTGAAGTACACGCCCGCGGGCGGTCGCGTCACCGTGCGCGCGCGCGAGGGCGAGCCCGGGCGCGTCGAGGTGTCCGTCATGGACACGGGCGTCGGGATTCCGGCCGCCGACCTGCCGCGGATCACCGAGCGCTTCTATCGCGTGGACAAGGCGCGCTCCCGCGAGCTCGGCGGGACCGGGCTCGGCCTGGCGATCGTCAAGCACCTGGTCCTGGCCCACGGTGGCGAGCTCGCGATCGAAAGCGTGGAGGGCCGGGGAACGACCGTGCGGTTCACGCTGCCGGTGGCCGGCTCGGCCCGCCCCACTGAGGCGGACGCGCCACACCACTGAGGCACGGCACCGTCCTCATCGAGACCCGGTGAGGGCGTCGTAAGCGCCCGCCGTGGCGGCCCGATCGCTGCTCGAGGCGAACCATCGCGCACCCCCGACGCGCGTGGTACACCGCTTGCTCTCAGCCGCATCCCGGGAGACGCGACACCTTGCACACGACCGAGCGACCCTGGGTCACCGTCGACGCCAACGAGGCGGTGGCCAGGATCGCCCACCGTCTGAGCGAGGTCATCGCGATCTATCCCATCACGCCGTCGTCGGCCATGGGCGAGTGGGCCGACCAGTGGTCGGCGCAGCGCCGGCCGAACCTCTGGGGTGCGGTACCGAGCGTCATGGAGATGCAGAGCGAGGGCGGTGCCGCCGGCGCGCTGCATGGCGCGCTCCAGGCCGGCGCCCTCGCCACGACCTTCACCGCGTCGCAAGGGCTCCTCCTCATGCTCCCGAACATGTACAAGATCGCGGGCGAGCTCACGCCCACGGTCTTCCACGTCGCCGCGCGCTCGCTCGCCGCCCAGGCGCTCTCGATCTTCGGCGACCACAGCGACGTGATGGCGGCGCGACCGACCGGCTTCGCCATGCTCGCGTCGAACTCTCCGCAGGAGGCGGCCGACCTCGCGCTGGTCGCCCACGGCGCAACCCTCCGCGCGCGGGTACCCTTCCTGCACTTCTTCGACGGCTTCCGGACGTCGCACGAGGTGGCGAAGCTCGAGGTGCTGCTGGACGACGACCTCCGCGCGCTCGTGGACGACGAGCTCGTCCGTGCTCATCGCGCGCGGGCGCTCACGCCCGAGCGGCCGGTCATCCGCGGGACCGCGCAGAACCCGGACATCTATTTCCAGGCGCGCGAGGCGTCGAACCCGTACTACCTCGCCTGCCCGCGGATCGTCCAGGATGCGATGGACACGCTGGCGGCGCGGGTCGGGCGGCGCTACCGCCTCTTCGATTTCGTGGGCGCGCCCGATGCCGAGCGCGTCGTCGTCCTGATGGGCTCGGGCGCGGAGGCCGCGGAGGAGACGGTCGAGAGGCTCGTGGCGCGCGGTGAGAAGGTGGGCGTGCTGAAGGTCCGCCTCTTCCGGCCGTTCTCCGGAGAGTACTTCGTCGGCGCGCTGCCCCCCACCGTCAGGACCCTCGCCGTGCTCGATCGGACCAAGGAGCCGGGCAGCGCGGGCGAGCCGCTCTACCTCGACGTGGTGGCGGCGGTTGCCGAGGCGGTCGCCGCCGGCGCCGCGCCGTTCGCCGAGGCCCCGCGGACCATCGGCGGGCGCTACGGCCTCTCGTCCAAGGAGTTCACGCCGGCGATGGTCAAGGCGGTCTTCGACGAGACGGCGCAGGCGCGGCCGAGAAACCATTTCACCGTGGGGATCCACGACGACGTCACGCGGACGAGCCTCGACTGGGACCCGGCGTTCTCCGCCGAGGACCCGGACACCGTCCGCGCGATCTTCTACGGCCTGGGCGCCGACGGTACCGTCGGGGCGAACAAGAACTCGATCAAGATCATCGGCGAAGAGACCGCCCACCACGCCCAGGGCTACTTCGTGTACGATTCGAAAAAGTCGGGCTCGGTGACGGTCTCGCACCTCCGCTTCGGCCCGCGCCCGATCCGCTCCACGTACCTCATCGAGCGTGCCACGTTCGTCGCCTGCCACCAGTTCTCGTTCCTCGACCGCTTCGACGTCCTCCAGGCGGTCGAGCCCGGCGCCGTGTTTCTCCTCAACAGCCCGTACGGGCCCGACGCGGTTTGGGGACACCTGCCGCGCACCGTGCAGCGGCAGATCATCGCCAAGCGGCTCCGCTTTTTCGTGATCGACGGCCATCGCGTTGCGCGCGAGACGGGGATGGGCGGGCGGGTCAACACGATCATGCAGACCTGCTTCTTCGCGATCAGCGGCGTACTGCCGCGTGAGGAGGCGATCGCCGCCATCAAGCACTCGATCGAGAAGACGTACGGCAAGCGCGGCGCGCCCGTCGTCCAGACGAATTTCGCGGCGGTGGACGCGACGCTCGCCCACCTCCGCGAGGTCCCCGTGCCGCAGCGCGTGACCTCCACGTTCGATCCAAGGCCTCCGGTGCCCCCGGACGCGCCCGAGTTCGTCCGGACCGTGACGGCGCGCCTCATCGCGGGCCAGGGGGACCTGTTGCCGGTGAGCGCCCTGCCCGCGGACGGCACCTATCCGACCGCGACCGCGCGGTGGGAGAAGCGCAACATCGCGCTCGAGATGCCCGTCTGGGACGAGGCGCTCTGTATCCAGTGCGGCAAGTGCGTCCTCGTCTGCCCGCACGCGGTCATCCGCGCCAAGGTCTACCCCCCCGCGGCGCTCGCCGGCGCGCCGGAGGGCTTCAAGTCGGCCGCCGCGCGCTGGCGCGAGTTCGCTGACGCCCGCTACACCCTCCAGGTCTCGCCCGAGGACTGCACGGGCTGCGCCCTCTGCGTCGAGGTGTGCCCGGCCAAGGACAAGAGCGAGGTGCGCCACAAGGCGATCACCATGGAGCCGCAGCCGCCCCTCCGTGACGCGGAGGCTCGGAACTGGGGGTTCTTTCTCGGCCTCCCCGAGCCGGACCGGCACGGGCTCAACGCGGGCCAGGTCAAGGACGCGCAGCTCCTCGAGCCGCTCTTCGAGTTCTCGGGCGCCTGCGCCGGCTGCGGCGAGACACCGTACCTCAAGCTGCTCTCGCAGCTCTACGGCGACCGCATGCTGGTCGCGAACGCGACCGGCTGCTCGTCCATCTACGGCGGCAACCAACCGACGACGCCGTGGGCGGTCAACGGGGCGGGCCGCGGGCCCGCGTGGGCGAACTCGCTCTTCGAGGACAACGCCGAGTTCGGCCTCGGCATGCGCCTGGCGCTCGACGCGCAGGCCGCCCACGCGCGCGAGCTGCTCTTCCGCTTCCGCCAGGCCCTCGGCGATCTCGCCAAGGAGCTGATCGAGGCGGACCAGTCGACCGAGGCCGGCGTCGAGGCGCAGCGCGCACGGGTCGCGCAGCTCAAGACGCGGCTCGCCGGATCGGACGCACTCGAGGCGCGCGAGCTCGCGTCGGTCGCCGACGCGCTGGTGGAGAAGAGCGTCTGGATCGTCGGCGGCGACGGGTGGGCCTACGACATCGGATACGGCGGCCTCGACCACGTGCTCGCGTCGGGCCGGAACGTCAACGTGCTCGTCCTCGACACCGAGGTGTACTCGAACACCGGCGGCCAGATGTCGAAGGCGACCCCGCGCGGCGCCGTCGCGAAGTTCGCCGCGGGCGGCAAGGCCACCGGCAAGAAGGACCTGGCGCTCATGGTCATGAGTTACGGCACCGCCTACGTGGCGCGGGTGGCCATGGGCGGCAACGACGCGCAGACGATCCGGGCGTTCCGCGAGGCCGCGGCCTTCGACGGTCCTTCGCTGCTCATCGCCTACAGTCACTGCATCGCCCACGGCTACGACCTCCGCCACGGCATGGAGCAGCAGAAGGCCGCGGTGGCCTCGGGTCACTGGCCGCTCTTCCGCTACGACCCGGGGCTCCGCCGGGAGGGAAAGAACCCGCTCCAGCTCGACTCGAAGCCGCCGAGCCTGGCGCTGGCGACGTACGCCCACAACGAGACGCGCTACACGATGCTGGCCCACAGCGACCCCGAGGCGGCGCAGCGACTGCTGGCCGCCGCCCAGGACGACGTCCTCGCTCGCTGGCGGCTCTACGAGCATCTCGCGTCGATGCCGGGATCCACGGCCGAGGACCGGCATGCCTGAGCTCACCACGCGCTACCTCGGTCTCGCCCTGCGGAACCCGCTCGTCGCGTCGGCGTCGCCGCTCTGCGAGTCGATCGACAACATCCGGCGGATGGAGGACGCGGGGGCCGCGGCCGTGGTGCTCCACTCGCTCTTCGAGGAGCAGATCGCGCTCGAGAGCCATCACCTCGACCGCTACCTGTCGCACGGGACGGAGAGCTACGCCGAGGCGCTCACGTACTTCCCGGACGTGCAGTCCTACCGGATCGGGCCCGAGGCGTACCTCGAGCACGTCCGGCGCGCCAAGGCGGCGGTGGACATTCCGGTGATCGGCAGCCTCAACGGGGTGTCGACCGGCGGCTGGATCACGTACGCGCGGAAGATCGAGCAGGCGGGGGCCGACGCGATCGAGCTGAACGTCTACTACGTCCCGACGGATCCGGAGATGACCGGTGCCGAGGTGGAGCAGATGTACGCGGACCTCGTCCGCGACGTCAAGCGCAGCGTCACGATCCCCGTGGCCGTCAAGCTCGGCCACTCGTTCAGCGCCCTCGCGAACGTGGCGCGCCGGCTGGACGAGGCGGGCGCCGACGCGCTCGTCCTCTTCAACCGGTTCTATCTCCCCGACTTCGATCTCGAAAACCTGGATGTGGTGGCGCACCTCACGCTGTCGAATTCGTACGAGCTGCTCGTCCGGCTGCACTGGGCGGCGATTCTCTACGGCCACGTGCGGCCGGACCTCGCGGTGACCGGCGGCGTGCACACCGCCCAGGACGTGCTGAAGGCGATGATGGCCGGCGCGCGCGTTGCGATGATGACCTCCGCGCTCCTGCGTCACGGGATCGGGCACATGGCGGCGGTGCGCGCCGAGCTTCTCCAGTGGATGGAGGCCCACGAGTACGAGTCGATCGCGCAGATGCAGGGAAGCATGAGCTACCGCTCGGTACGCGAGCCCGCGGCCTTCGAGCGGGCGAACTACATGAAAGTACTCAGCTCATTCTCGCTTCGGACACCGTGACGATGGAGGGATCGACGATGAAGACACGCACGTTCTGGCGGCGCGCATCGACCGCCGCCCTCGCGGCGGTCATCCTCGGGGCGGGCGCGGCCCTGGCGGCCGACGAGATCGTGCTCGGCTCCGCCATCTCCCAGACGGGCAAGTACGCCCGCGAGGGGAAGTTCTACGTGGACGCCTACCAGCTCACCGTGGACGCCGTCAACAAGGCGGGGGGCGTCAGGGTCGGCGGCAAGCCGTACAAGCTCATCCTCAGGCTCTACGACGACCAGAGCGATCCCAACCTCGCGGTCCGCCTGTTCACGAAGCTCGTCACCTCGGACAAGGTGAATGTCCTGCTGGGGCCGTACTCGAGCGGGATCACCATCCCGGCGAGCGCGGTGTCCGAGAAGTACGAGATCCCGATGGTCCAGGGCGGCGGCGCGTCGGGCAAGATCTTCGACCGCGGCTACAAGTACATCTTCGGCACACTGCCGAAGGCCGAGTTCTACTTTCAGGCGGCGATCGAGGCGGCCGCGAAGCTCACGCCGCGCGTACAGACCGCCGCGCTCCTCTACTCCAACGAGGCCTTCGACCGGAGCGTGGCCGAGGGCTCCCGCCAGTGGCTCAAGGAGCAACGGATCGACAAGGTCTACGACGAGGAGTATCAGCCGGCGACCCAGGACTTCACCTCGGTCCTGGCGGTCCTCAAGAGCAAGAAGCCGGACCTCGTCCTGCTCGCGGGGCACGAGGAGAACTCGCTCAACTTCATCCGCCAGGCGCAGGCGGCGGACATGAGCGCCAAGATGATGGTCTTCACCGTCGGGCCGCCTACCGCCGACTTCCGGAAGACGCTCGGGAAGGCGGCCGAGTACATCTACGGCATCACGCCGTGGCTGCCCGACATGGACGTCGGCGGCGAGATCTTCAAGTCGGCGCGTGAGTTCGCCAAGCAGTTCGAGGAGCGCTTCGGCTACCAGGCCGACTACCATGTGGCCTCCGGCGCCGCCGACGTGCTCGCCTACAAGTTCGCGATCGAGAAGGCCGGGTCGCTCGATCCCAAGAAGGTCCGCGACGCGCTCGCGGCGCTCGACGTCGAGACCTTCTACGGCCGCGTGAAGTTCGAGGCGACGGGCCAGATCGCGATGGGCCAGGTCCTCGTCCAGATCCAGGGCGGCAAGCTGGTGCCTGTCTACGCCTTCGGGAAGACGCTCGGCAAGGCTGTCTACCCCGCTCCCACATGGAGCCAGCGGAAGTAGGGGCGCACGATGCTTCTCCTCCAGGTGCTGATCAACGGGATTCTCCTGGGCGGTCTCTACGGGATCATGGCGCTCGGCATGTCGCTCATCTGGGGCGTCATGAACATCGTCAATATCGCCCACGGCGCGTTGATCATGCTGGGCGCGTATCTGACGTACTGGCTGTTCACGCTCTGGGGGTGGGACCCGTTCCTCTCGCTCCCCCTGACGATCGCGCTGCTCTTCGTGTACGGGTACTGCATCCAGCGGTTCCTCCTGAACCTGATCGTCCGTGCCCAGCTCTTCCTGACGCTCCTCATCACCTTCGGGGTCGAGGTCGTGATGGTGAACCTGGCGCGCATCGCCTGGTCCTCCGACCTCCGGCAGGTCACGCCCGCGTACGCGGGCGCGAACTTCGCGGTCGCCGGCCTGACGGTCCCGTACGTGCGCCTCTGGGTCTTCGTCACGACCGTGATCCTGTCGGTCGTGTTCCTCCTCGTCCTGGAGAAGACGCGCCTCGGCCGGGCGATCCGCGCGACCTCCGAGGAGCTCCGCGCGGCGCGCCTCACCGGCATCCCCGTGGCGCACATCTACGCGGTCACGTTCGGGCTCGGCGCGGCGCTCGCGGGCGCCGCGGGCGGGCTCTGGGGCATGCTCTTTCCGATCACGCCGATCATGGGCGGCGGGCTCACGCTCAAGTCGTTCGTCGTCGCCGTCCTCGGCGGGCTCGGCACCATGATGGGCGCGATCGTCGGAGGGCTCGTCCTCGGGCTCGCCGAATCGTTCACGGCGACGTACCTCGGACCGACCTACCCGAACGCGATCAGCTTCGGCCTGCTCGTGCTGATCCTGATCTTCCGGCCGACGGGTATTCTCGGACGCCGGGGCGCGGCATGAACGGCGCGCGCTGGCTCCCGATCGCCGCCTGCCTCCTGGCCCTCGCGGTGCTGGCGATGGCGCCCGCCGTCGTCTCGCCGTTCATGACCCAGTTCCTCATCAACCTCTTCATGCTGGCGGTCCTCGCCGAGAGCTGGAACATCGTCGGAGGGTTCACCGGCTACGCCTCGTTCGGCAACGTCGCGTTCTTCGGCGTCGGCGCCTACACGACCGGCATCCTGCTCACGAAGTCCGGCTGGCCGCTCGCGCTGGCGCTGCCGGCGGCGGGGGCGCTCGCCATGCTCTTCGCGGCGCTCGTGGGCATGCCGATCCTGAGGCTCAAGGGACACTATTTCGCCATCGCGACGCTCGGCGTGGCCGAGACCATGCGCGAGGTCGTCTACAACCTCGAGATCACGGGGGCCGGCACCGGCCTCGTCATGCCGATCGCGCGGACGCCGCTCCTCTTCTTCTACGTGATGCTCGCCATTCTCGTCGCGGCGACGCTGACGAACTGGTGGCTCTCGCGCTCGCGCTTCGGATACGGGCTCGTCGCGATCCGCGAGGACGAGGACGCGGCGGCGGCGATGGGCATCCACACGGCGCGCTACAAGACGCTCGCGTTCGCGCTCTCGGGCGCCTTCGCGGGCCTCGCGGGAGGCGTCTTCGCCTACTGGATCACCTTCATCGACCCCGACGGCGTCTTCAAGGTGACCATGACCATCCAGATGATCATCATGGCGGTCTTCGGGGGGGCGGGTACGATCTTCGGTCCACTGCTCGGCGCCCTCGTGCTCGCCTCGGTCTCCGAGCTGCTCTCGACGCAACTCGTGACGCTCGCCGAGGTCTTCAACGGCCTCGTCGTGATCCTCGTGGTCCTGTTCATGCCCAAGGGACTCTCCGACGTCATCCGGCGGCGGTCGTTCCGGCTGCGCGACGTCGCCCGGAACTTCCGCGAGTACCGGATCTGACCATGCCGATCCTCGAAGCGCGGCTCGTGACGAAGAAGTTCGGCGGCCTCGCCGCCGTATCGGACATCAGCTTCGACCTCGGCGAGGGCGAGATCCTCGGTCTCATCGGCCCGAACGGGTCCGGCAAGACCACGCTCGTCAATGTGATCTGCGGCGCGCTGCCGCGGACCGCGGGCAACGTGCGCTTCAAGGGCGGCGAGCTCATGGGGCTGCCGACCCACGAGATCTCACGGCTCGGGGTGAGCCGCACGTTCCAGGTGGTCAAGCCGTTCCGGAACCTCACGGTGCTGGAGAACGTGATGGTCGGCGCGCTGTTCGGCAAGACGGGCGGCGCGCGTGACCTCGGCACGGCCAGGCGCGAGGCGGAGGCCGTCCTGGAGTTCGTGGCGCTCGCCCACCGGGCGCGGGCCCAGGCGGACGGGCTGAACGTGCCGGAGCGCAAGCGCATGGAGCTCGCCCGGGCGCTCGCGATGCGGCCGACCGTGCTCTTTCTCGACGAGGTCATGGCCGGCCTCAACTCGGCGGAGATCGATGCCGCGGTGGCGCTGATCAAGAAGATCCGCGGGCGGGGCGTGAGTCTCATCGTGATCGAGCACGTGATGAAGGCGATCCGGAGCCTCTCCGACCGGATCATGGTGCTGTTCCACGGCGAGAAGCTCACCGAGGGCCCGCCCGACGACGTGCTGAACAACCCCGAAGTCGTCGCGGCGTACCTCGGGCGCCGGTACGCGGAGCGCGCCCGTGCTTGAGGTCAAGGGGTTGAGCGCCGGCTACGGCGACGTCCAGATCCTCCGCGAGGTGAGCCTCGCGGTGGACGACGGCGAGATCGTCACGCTCGTCGGCAGCAACGGAAGCGGCAAGTCCACGCTGCTCAACGCGATCTGCGGGATCATTCGGCCGACCGCCGGGCTGGTGAGGCTCGACTCCACCGACATCACGGGCTGGAACTCGGAGGCGATCGTCGCGCGCGGGATCACGCAGGTCCCCGAAGGGCGCCGGCTCTTCCCGACGATGACCGTGCACGAGAACCTCCTGATGGGCGCCTACCGGCGGCGCGACGGACAGGGGATCGAGCGCGACCTCGAGTGGATGTACGCGATGTTCCCGCGGCTCAAGGAACGGCAGAAGCAGCAGGCGGGGAGCATGTCGGGCGGGGAGCAGCAAATGTGCGCGATCGCGCGCGGCCTCATGGCCAAGCCGCGCATCCTGATTCTCGACGAGCTGTCGCTCGGCCTGGCGCCGATCATGCTCGACACCCTCGTGGACGCGATGCAGAAGATCCACCGGGAGGGCACGACGATCTTCCTCGTCGAGCAGGACGTCGCGACCGCCTTCGACCTCGCGAAAACCGGCTACGTGCTCGAAAACGGCCGGGTCGTCCTCTCCGGACCGACGGCCGAGCTCAAGACCAACCCTCACGTCAAGCGCGCCTACCTGGGGCTCTAGCCATGGACACGTATCGCGTGCAGCGCCGCCCGGGCGGGGAGCGGCGGGTCGAGGCGGGCGACCGCGGGTCGCACGTCCTGGGCCATCCCATGTACAACAAGGGGAGCGCCTTCACGGCCGAGGAGCGGCGCGCCTTCGGGCTCGAGGGCCTCCTGCCCGCGGCGATCAACACGATCGACCAGCAGGCCGCGCGTGTCTACGAGAACCTCGCGCGCAAGACCGACCCGCTCGAGACATACATCGGCCTCGCCTCGCTGCAGGACCGGAACGAGCACCTCTTCTACCACGTGCTCTGCGAGCATCTCGAGGAGCTGCTGCCCATCGTCTACACGCCGACGGTCGGCCGCGCCTGCCAGCAGTTCAGCCACATCTTCCGGCGTGCGCGCGGGCTCTGGATCACGCCCGACCAGAAAGGGCGCATCTACGACGTGCTCGGCAACGCGCCCTTCGACGACGTACGCCTGATCGTGGTGACCGACAACGAGCGCATCCTCGGGCTCGGCGACCAGGGCGCCGGCGGGATGGGTATTCCGGTGGGCAAGGTCGCCGTGTACACGGCCGCCGCCGGGATCCATCCGAGCCAGACCCTTCCGATCAGCCTCGACGTCGGCACCGACAACCGGGCGCTCCTCGACGACGACCTCTACCTGGGATGGCGCCACCCGCGACTCCGCGGCCCGGCGTACGACGATGTCGTGGAGGAGTTCGTCACCGCGGTCCGGCACCGGTTCCCGCACGCGCTCCTCCAGTGGGAGGATTTCAAGAAGCAGAACGCCTTCAACCTGCTCGACCGCTACCGGAGCACGCTCCCCTCGTTCAACGACGACATCCAGGGGACGGGCGCCTGTGCCCTCGCCGGCGTCATGGCGGCGGCGCGGCTCACCGGCACGCCGCTCTCGCGCCAGCGGGTGCTCGTCCTGGGGGCGGGCGCGGCCGGGATCGGCATCGCGCGGCAGATCAGGGACGCGCTCGCGCGCGCCGGCCTCCGTGGCGACGACCTCACACGCGCGGTGGCGCTCGTGGACCTGCCGGGGCTGCTCGTGGACGACGGCCAGCCCCTCGACGCCTACCAGCGCCCATTCGCCTGGCCGCGTGCGCTCGCCGGGGCCTGCGGGCTCACGCTCCCGCACGACCTCGAGGCGGTCGTGCGCTCCCTCAGGCCCACGGTACTCATCGGCGTCTGCGGCCAGGCGGGGGCGTTCACGAAGTCAGCGGTCCAGGCCATGGCGGCGTTCGTCGAGCGTCCCGTGATCCTCCCGCTCTCCAACCCCACGAGCCAGTCCGAGGCCGTGCCCGCCGACCTGATCGCCTGGACCGAAGGGCGGGCGCTCGTGGCGACCGGGAGCCCGTTCGCTCCCGTCGCATGGAGCGGCCGGACCATTCGAATCGGCCAGAGCAACAACGCGTTCGTCTTCCCGGGCATCGGGCTCGGCGCGCTCGTGGCAGAGGCG
Source organism: Methylomirabilia bacterium (assembly GCA_041496385.1). Taxonomy (GTDB): domain Bacteria; phylum Methylomirabilota; class Methylomirabilia; order Rokubacteriales; family CSP1-6; genus AR19. The sequence continues at coordinate 48,162 of JBGQEL010000022.1, forward strand.
CGCGAGGTGAGCGACGGCATGTGCCGCGCGGCCGCGGAAGCGCTCGCGGACCAGGCCACGGCCGACGACCTCGCAGCCGGCAGTCTCTATCCGCGTGTCCGCGACCTGCGGGTCGTCGTCGGGCGCATCGCGGAAGCCGTCGTGCGCCAGGCGCGCGACGAGGGCCTCGGCCGCCAGCTCCCCGACGCGGCGATCCCCGGCGCCGTCGCCGCCGCCCGCTGGGAGCCGCGCTACCTCCCGCTCGACGCCGCGTAACGCCTCAGGTCCAGCCGAAGAAGTCGCGCGCCCAGCCGAACGTGCCGATGCCGGCCGCGGCCGCCGCCTCGCGGTCCTTGTCCGCGTCGCCGACGTGCGTCGACGCGGCGAGGTCTACGCCGTGCACGTGCGCCAGGTCGAGGAACATCCCGGGCCGGGGCTTGCGGCAGTCGCAGCCGTCCGCGTCCGAGTGCGGGCAGATCCGCCAGTCGGTGAACGGATGTCCGAGCCGCGCGTTGGCCCAGGCGAAACGGCGCAGGACGTCCGCCGCCGTGATCTCGCCCTTCAAGATCCGCGCCTGGTTCGACACCCGGAAGCAGAGTGTGAAGCCGGGCCGGACCCGCTCGAGGACCTCCGCAGAACTTCACCGAAACTTCATGAAGACGACACACGAGAGGCGCTAGGCTCCGGCCGTGATCACGCCCCTCACGATCCGTCGCGCGGCGCCCGACGACCTCGTCCCGGTCACCGCGCTGCTCCGGGAGCTCGGTTACCCCGCGGAGGCCGAGCGCGTCGCGCCGACGCTCCGCCAGCTGCTCGACGATCCGGGAGCGTCCGTCCTGATCGCGACCGAGGACGGCCGCGGCGTCGTGGGGCTCCTGTCGCTCTCGTGCCGGCCCGTGCTGCGGCTCCAGGGAATCGCGGGGACGATCGAGGAGCTGGTGGTACGCCGCGACGCACGCTCGCGCGGCGTGGGCGACCGGCTACTCCAGCACGCCAAGGGAATCGCGGCGGGGCGTGGCTGGATTCGCCTCGAGATCCCCGTGGCGCGGCTCCGCGACGCGAACCGCAACGTGTTCTTCGCCGATCGCGGTTTCGGGCCGGCGGACAGCGTGATCTACCGCTGGGCCCGGCTCGAGGGAAGTCACCCTGCCCTGCCCGCGCTGACCCACGCCCGCCACCGCGAGATCGCGTAGGCCCGCGCGCGCGCGGTCGAGTCGGAATCTTCGCGCGCGCGTCATTCCCGCGCAACCCGGACGCGGCATCGTCTCCGGCCGGGGGGAGAGAGCATGTCGATGCGCACGGCCGTTGGACGGAGGGGGAACCGCCGGGGGCGACCGTCGCCCGTCACCGCGTTCGCGCTCCGGATCAGCGAGTGGTTGAACGCCCAGCCCATGCTGTCGGGCCGTGAGGTGCTGATGCTGCGACGCCTCCGCTCGCCCCTGGCGGGTGATCGCCTCCGAGGCTAGCCCGGCGGTCGACAGCCGTGGGCGACGGGACAGTGCGCCGGGTGTCACCCAACGTTTACGGTGACGTCACGAGCGTGAAACACCATCACGTGTAGCGTGTCGGTCGATGTCGATGCCGATGCGCCTTCGTAGACAGCGCCTGGAGGTAGGCTCATGAAGACCGCGCCCGGTCCCGACACCGCGGACGCCTTCGTCGAGACGCTGCTCGAGCTGCTCGCGGAGCGAGGGCGGTGGCTCTACGACGGCGGCGTGAGCCAGCTCGAGCACGCGCTCCAGTGCGCGGTGCTCGCGAGCGCCGACGGCGCGCCGGTGAGCCTCGTCGTCGCCGCCCTCCTGCACGACGTCGGGCACCTGCTGTCCGACGAGCCCGGTCGGGGCTCGGCCGGCGGCGATCGCGACCTGCGCCACGAAGCGGTGGGGGCGCGGTTCCTGCACCGCTGGTTTCCAGCGGCCGTCGCCGACCCCGTCGCGCTGCACGTCCGTGCCAAGCGCTACCTGGTGACGCTCGACCTCGGCTACGCGGACACGCTCTCCGAGGCGTCGCGGCGGAGCTTCGTCGTCCAGGGGGCGCTGCTCGGTCCCGAGGAAGTGGCCGCGTTCCGCGCGCTTCCCTACGCGACGGCGGCGGTGGCGCTGCGACGCTGGGACGACCGGGCCAAGGTGCCCGGCCTCCTGACGCCGCCACTCGCCGCCTTCGCGCCGATGGTGCACGCCCAGGTCCGGCGGCGGCCCTGAAGTTCCCGGGCCGAGGCGCTGCACGGCCTTCTCCGCTTGCCGCGGAAGTCCGAACGACAGGCGGCGCGGCGGGCGCTCGACCGGGTCGGCCTCGGCGCCCGCGTCACCGAGAGGGCGCGCGGTCTCGGGCCGTGGATCGGCCCCCGCCGTCGCCCTCGAGTTCTGCGACCGGGTCATAGCGCTGACCGATGGGCTCCTCGTCTTCGACGGCGCTCCGGCCGCCCTCAGCAGTGAGCGGATCGCCAGGAGCCGCGGCACCGGCTGAGCCGGTTATCCCCACTCATCCACAGGAAACCCGCAGTCCCTCCCCAGCAATCGAATAGTTGTCGCTTCGTGTAGCTTTGTCCACGGAGTCGGAACGACAGGCGATCGGCCTTATTTCAAGCACATTTCTAGGCTGTGGATAGCGGTGGATAGTGGTGGATAGTGGTGGATAGCTGTGGATGGCTGCTGGCACGCGTGGAGGTGCTCGAGGTCACCGGCCGCGTGGACTTCGCCGCCCTGGGCGGACTCGTCGCCGAGCGGCTGGCGGGCTGACGCGCTCCGTCTCGGCCGCGTCGCCGAGGAGCTTCTCGACGATCACGCAGTCGCGCCACTGCCCCTCGAGCTTGCCGTGGCGCCGGTACACGCCGACCACGCGGAAGCCGGCGCGCTCGTGCAGCGCGAGGCTCGCGACGTTCTCGGGGAAGATGCGCGAGGCGAGCTTCCAGAAGCCGCGCGCCGCGTACTCCCGGCAGAGCCCCGCCAGGGCGGCGCGGCCGGCGCCCGCGCCGCGGGCGTCCCGGTCGACGTAGACCGAATGCTCGGCGACGCCGGCGTAGGCCGGACGGGAGCGGTAGGGTCCGGCCGAGGCCCAGGCCACTACGACGCCGTTGCGCTCGACGACGACCGTCGGGTAGCGCTCCCCCTTGTCGGTCAGCTGGGCCGCGATCTGCGCGGGCGTCCGCGGCTCGGTCTCGAACGTGGCGATGCGCTCCTCGATGCCCTGGTTGTAGATACGGGCGATCGCGCCGGCGTCCGATCGCGCCGCGAGCCGCACGCCGAGGTCGCCCCGAGCCGCCACGAGGGGAATGGTACGCCCCGGGGAGGGCCCGCGACATAGTTTGACATATGTAGAAATATCGATATATGATTCCGCCATCAGGTCGAACGAGGAGGCGGACATGGCAGACGAGAAGATCAGGGAGATGGTCAAAGAAAAATACGGGCAGGCGGCGCTCCGCGTGACGAGCGGCGGCGGCAGCTCCTGCTGTGGCAGCGCGTCGTCGCGCGGGGAGTGCGACCCGATCACGTCGAACCTGTACGCGCGTGGCGAGACCGCCGAGCTGCCGGCGGCGGCCGTGGCGGCCTCGCTCGGCTGCGGCAACCCGACGGCCCTCGCGGAGCTGCGGCCCGGCGAGACCGTGCTCGACCTGGGCTCGGGCGGCGGGATCGACGTCCTGCTCTCGGCCCGGCGCGTCGGGTCGGCGGGCAAGGCCTACGGCCTGGACATGACCGACGAGATGCTGGCGCTCGCCCGTGACAACCAGCGGAAGGCCGGCGTCACGAACGTGGAGTTCCTCAAGGGTGAGATCGAGACCATCCCGCTCCCGGACGATTCCGTGGACGTGATCATCTCGAACTGCGTCATCAACCTCTCGGCCGACAAGGACCGGGTGCTCGCCGAGGCGTTCCGCGTGCTCAAGCCCGGCGGGCGCTTCGCCGTGTCCGACGTCGTCGTCCGCGGCGAGGTGCCGCCGGCGATCCGGCGGAGCGTGGAGCTCTGGATCGGCTGCGTCGCCGGCGCGCTCGAGGAGGGGGAGTACCGGGAGAAGCTGGCCGAGGCCGGCTTCGAGGGGATCGACGTCGAGCCGACGCGCGTCTATCGCGTGGAGGACGCGCGCGAGTTCCTGGCCGGCCGCGAGGGCATCGACGTCGACGCGATCGCGCCCCAGGTGGACGGCAAGTTCATGAGCGCGTTCGTCCGCGCGCGCAAGCCCGCCGCAGGGTGTTCACCGAACATTTACCCAGGCGTCATCGTCCCGTAACTCCGGGGGCGGACACTCCGGCGCGATGAACACCGCGCGGGAGGTCGATCCGATGACCGCCGGCCGGCGCCGGGGCCGCGAGGCCCCGGGGGCGCCGGCCCCCCAGCGCCTCGGCCGCGTGCTCCTCCTCGAAGACGAACAGGACGTCGCCGAGCTCATCCGCTACAACCTCGTCCGCGAAGGCTACGAGGTGGTCGTGTCCGGCAACGGGGCCGAGGCGCTCCGCCTCGCGCGGGAGCACCGCCCCGACGTGATCCTGCTCGACATCATGGTGCCGCAGCTCAACGGCTGGGAGGTCTGCCGCCGGCTCAAGCAGGATCCGGCGCTCTCCACGATTCCCGTCATCATGGTGACGGGCCGCGTGGACGAGGGGGACAAGGTCCTCGGCTTCGAGCTGGGCGCCGACGACTACGTGACCAAGCCGTTCTCGCCCCGCGAGCTGATCGCGCGAATCCGCGCCGTGGCCCGCCGGGGCAAGCA
>JBGQEL010000023.1:0-52610 GCA_041496385.1 Methylomirabilia bacterium
GACGATGTCCCGTGCCCTCTCCAAGTATTCGGGCCGCCGCGTCAGCGACCACGCCGTGAGCAGCGTGCGAGCATGCTCCAGACTCTGCAATTCGAGCTGCCATGTGGGATCTTGGAACGGGTCCGCCCACCAGTCGTCCGACCGAATCTGCACCGCGGGCCGGCCCGCCAGCGCCAGACGGCCCTCGAGAACGTCGTTTGCCCGCGCGAGCGTCTCGGTCGTCGAGCGTTTCTTGAGCTCGCCGGCCAGCGTCAGCGAGCGTGCCCGCTCACGTGCCGCCTCGTCCGGCGTGGAGCGCGCAGCCTCCACCTCGGCGGGCGTGACCACCACGGCGTGGATCCGATGCCGCCACCAGAGCGGCAACCATAGCGACGCGAGCAGCCCGAGCAGGATCACCCAGTTCGCCCCGGCTACCCAGCGACGAGAGGCGGCCACGCCCGATCAGAGCGCCACCAGCCGGCCGCGAACTTCACTCCGCCGACCTATGCACTGCCGTGTGTCGACGATCAGCTTGGCGTGGCGCCGGATCCTGTCGTAGTCGAAGTCGGGGTGATCCGTGACGATCAGCACGCAGTCAGTCTCACGCAGCGCGTCGTCGCTCACTTCGACGGCCTTGAGCGCGGTCTCTCCCACGTGAAAAGTCGACACGTATGGATCCGCATAGGAAACATCGCCGCCCCACTGACGGAGCCGCACGATGATCTCCTCGGCCGGAGACTCCCGGGTATCCCCGACGGCGCGCTTGTACGCCACGCCGAGGACGAGGATTCGCGCTCCACGGACGGACCGGCCGTCCTCGTTGAGGGCCTCGACGACCATCCCCACGACCTGCGCCGGCATCCCGCGATTGATATCGTCGGCGAGCGCGATGAAGCGCGCTTCGTATCCGTTGAGCCGCATCTTCCACGACAGGTACAGCGGATCGATCGGAATGCAATGGCCGCCGATCCCCGGGCCGGGGTAGAACGGCATGAAGCCAAACGGCTTGGTGGCCGCCGCATCGATCACCTCACGAGTCTCCACACCCAAGCGTCTGCACATCAGCGCGAACTCGTTGGCCAGCGCGATGTTCACGTTCCGGAACGTGTTCTCGTACAGCTTCGCGAGTTCGGCGACGGTCGGGCTCGACACGGGATGCACGCGCGGCACGATCTCGCGGTAGAGCGCCGCGGCGAGCTCCGAGCATGCCGGCGTCACCCCGCCCACGACCTTCGGGATATCCGTCACCTTGAACGTCGCGTTCGCGGGATCGATGCGCTCCGGGGAGAAGGCGAGGAACAGATCGTGCCCCACCCGGGCCCCTCGTTCCTCGAACAGCGGACGCAAGAGCTCCTCCGTCGTGCCCGGATAGGTCGTGCTCTCGAGGACCACGAGCTGGCCCGGCCGAAAAGCCCGGACGGCGTCCTGCGCCGCGGCCACGACGTAGGAAATGTCCGGATCCTTGGACTTCCGGAGCGGCGTCGGCACGCAAATCAGCACCACGTCGCACTCGGCGAGCACCGCCCGGTCGGTCGTCGGCTGATACCGTCCCGAGCGCAGGAGCTCCTGGAGCGTTTCGTCGGGCACGTCCGGGATGTGCGACCGGCCGCTGCCGAGCGAGGCGACGTATTCCGGATTGACGTCGAGTCCGACCACACGGAAACCCCGGCGCGCGAAGGCGACGGCCAACGGCAATCCGACATACCCCTGACCGATCACGCAGATCCGAGCCGAGTGGTCCGTGATGCGCTGCATCACCTGCGAGTCATAGTTCACCTGAGCGCTCCTCGCGGTCTGTGACATGGAATGGCCTCTTACAGCCGACCCAACTCCACCAGGGCGTTCGCGAGCTTCAGCGGATCGTGGCGGATCTTCAGGCCTGGCAGCAGCATCGGCCGCCCCACGGGTCGACACCCCATCGCCCGTACGCGCTCCAAGTCGAGCGACACCGGGTTCGCCCCACCCTCGCGGTACTCTTCCAAGAGACTCCCCGGGACCGGGGCGGTGTTGAACAGCATGTTGTGAACCGGCACGTGAGGGGCGTGACGCTTGATGGCGAGCAGGTGGTCCGCGGCGGTATATCCATCGGTTTCGCCGCGTTCCGTCATGAGATTGGCGATGAGGGCGACCCGAGCCCGCGAGCGGGAGATAACGTCGCCGATCTCCTGCACCAAGAGATTCGGGATGATGCTCGTGTACAGGCTGCCGGGGCCGATGACGACGATGTCGGCACGCGCGATGAGCTCAAGGACCCGCGGGACAGCGTGCACACCCGACGGGTCGAGGGTCACGCGACGAATCGGCTTGCGCTCGAGCGCGATCTTGGACTCACCGTCCACCATCGTTCCGTCCATCAGCTCGGCGCGCAGCGAGACCTCTTCCAGCGTCGAGGGCAGAACCTCACCCTTGATCGTCAGCAGCCGTCCCCCGTGCTCGACGGCACGGTCGAAGAGCTTCCCCTCCATCATCGCGAGCGCCGTCAGGATGAGGTTGCCGAGGCTGTGCCCGGCGGTCTCACCCTGGCCGTCGAAGCGAAAGTCGAACAGGCTCGCCATCAACGGGTCCCCGTCGGCCAGCGCCAGGAGGCAGTTCCTGATGTCGCCGGGCGGCAACACGCCGTGCTCGCGGCGCAGCCGGCCGGAGCTTCCACCGTCATCGGCGACGGTGACCACGCCGGTCAGGCGGCTCGCGTCGATTGTCCCGGCGTTGGGCCCCGCCGGGAACAGCCTCGTCTTCAACCCCTGGAGCACGACGGGCAGTCCGGTGCCGCCGCCGAGGGCAACGACCCGGAGCTCCTGCTGAGGCACCTCGGACGGGACCGAGCTGAGGATCCATGCGTCGGTCTCGACACGCCATTCGTCACGGGTCATGTGGGACACGAACTCGCTGGGTGATCGATGTTCTGGCATCCGACGGTCCCCTAGAAGAGCGTTTGCGGCACGACGACGACGTCGCCAGGCAGCAACGCCACGTCGGGGTTGTTCTTCGGATCCTTCTGCATCGCATTCACGTCAACCGAGAGCCTCGTCTTACCCTCCGCTTCGACCTTGCCGTCGCTGCCCTGGCCGACGCGCTTGTCGTCCAGGCTCGCGCCCTTCTCGCGGATGACCGTGATCCGGCCCGGAGCGGCGAATTTCGTGAAGCCGCCGGCGATCGACACGAGCTTCATGAGCGTCAACGCCTCGGCGCGTGGATACGCACCCGGTTTCACCACTTCGCCCATGATGAAGACCGAGTTCTGGATGTCGCCACCCTCGGGAACGACGATCGTATCCTCGTGCTGGACCATCACATTCTGGGACAGGTCACCCTTCTGGATGAGCCGGCGCAAATTGACCGGAAGACGTTTGTCGCCCCGGATCACGAAGGCGGCGGTCTGATCGCCACCATCTGCGAGGCCGCCGGCCAGGAACAGGGCATGGAGAATCGGCAGATCCTGCCGGATCGTGTAGACGCCGGGCTTCTGGACCTTTCCGAGCACGTAGATGCGGCGCTCGGCGAGCTCCTGTGGATTCGCGCCCGCGACGATCTCCGGGACCACGACGGTATCTCCGGTGCGAAGCTGGAGATTTTGCTGGAGGTCGCCCTCCTGGATCAGGCGGCGCAGATTCACCGGGATCCGCTCGGTCCCGCGCACGATGTAGGCGGCGCCGAGATCGGCTCCGTCGGTGACGCCTCCGGCCAGCGTCAAGGCCTGCAGCAGAGGAATGCCGGCCTTGACCGGATAGACGCCGGATTTCGCGACCCGGCCCATGAGGTAGACCTTGAAGCTCCGGATCTCCTGGACCACCACCGACACGTCAGGACTCTTCACTGACTTGCTGAGCCGCTCGGTCAGGATCCGCTTCAGCTCGGGTACGGTGATCCCGCTCGCTTCCACTTCGCCCGCCAGAGGAAAGGAAATCTTGCCATCCGGGCGGACCGGTACTACCTGATCGAGGTCCTTGTTGTCCCAGACCGAGATATGAAGCAGGTCGTCGACGCCGATCACGTACTCGTCCTGGGCGCCTGCCGGGCTCCCGACGGCCACCAGCGATACGGCTCCGAGCAGGATCAGACCCACCAGAAAGAGACACCGCCCCCAATTCGTGTTCCGCAAATTCATCGCACCACTCCTTTTCGACGGCCGGTCGATTGACGGGAACGCCACCACGCGGGCAGCCAGCGCGGCCCCTTTGTCGGTGCGAATCTCACGTCGGACGAATAGTAGGCGCCATAGCGCGAGTAGTAATGCCGCGTGTCGCGGGGCGGCAGGCCGTTCAACACGATGCCGACCACCTTCGCGCCCACTCGCTCGAGTTTGTCCTTCGCCTCGACCAGTTCCCGCCGCTGCGTATGACCCGCCCGGGCAACGAGGATCACGGCGTCCACCATGGAGGCGAGAATGAGATTGTCCGACACGGCCAGGACCGGAGCCGAGTCGAACAGCACGCGGTCGCCGTGACTCGTCGTCACGCCCAACAGCACACCCGATTGCTCGGCGTTGAGCAGCGCACCGGCCCTGGCGGCCTTCACCGGGCCGGCGGGGACGAACACGAGATTCTCCTGAATCTCCTGTCGCACGTCCTCCCAGGCGAGGCCGCCGCGCAGGAGATCGACCAGTCCGCGTTCCGCGTGCGCGCCGATGACCCGGTGAAGCGTGGGCCGTCGCAGATCGCTGTCCACGAGGACGACGCGACGGCCGCTTTCGCAGAATGCCCGGGCCAGGTTCAAGAGGATCGTCGACTTGCCTTCGCGAGGGCCGGCGCTCGCGATCATCAGCGATCTCAGGGGCTGCTCGCGAGAGATGGATTCGAGGGCCGTCCTGATCGACCTGCACCCTTCGGCAGACAGCGACAGGGATCCGGGCGCCTCGAAGAGGTTGACCGGCTCGCGCCACGTCAGCTTGGGCTCCCTGGCGTTTCCGATGGCCGGCAGCCATCCCAGGAGCGGAAGACCCGTTGCCCTGGCCGCCTCGTCTCCGGTCTCGATCGGTTGGTTGAGGTACTCGATAGCCGTCGCGAGCCCGATGCCGAGTCCCAGCGACGCCACGAGGCCCGCCAGGACGATCTTCTTCAGCGGGGAGTTCGTGGGGCTCGTGGGAAGACTCGCGAGATCGATCACCCGGAGGGTCCGGCCCCCGGCCTCCTCCTGGATACGCACGGCGCCCAGCCGCTCCGAAAGCAGGCTATAGAGATTCCGCTGGGTCTCGACCGTCCGCATGAGCCGCGAGCTTTCGAGCTGCTGGGCGCTCAAGCCCGACATAGAGGTCTGGAACGTCGCGATACGCCGCTTCAGCACGGCTTCCTTCGCATCGAGCGAAGAGACCTCGACCTCGAGATCGGCCATCTGCCTCGAGAGCGCCGCACGCTCCGCCTGTCCGAGCTTCACCGGCGTCGACGGCTTAGGCTCCTGCACCGGCTGCAGAGCAGAGGCGAGGTTCCGCTGAACTTCCTTGATTTCATTGAGCGTCGCAACGACCAGGGGATGCTCATCCGTGTATTTCTCGCGCAGCGTAGAAACCTTCTGCTCGAGCTCACCCAGACGCTGCCGCATCTGATCCAGTACCGTCGCGCCGACCGACATTCCGGCGACACCTGGAAGTCCCTTGCCTCCCCTGAGGAAGCTCAGTCGCGACTTCGCGATCTCCTTGCTTGCCTGGATGTCCGCGAGCGTGTTCTCCGAGGCCGCGAGCTGCGCCAGCTGCGCGTTCGCCTGCTCGGGAAACCTTCCAATCACGCGCCCGCCGGTGGCCTTGGCGAGCGCTTCTTCCGCCTCCTGCAGGACGACCTTCGTCTGGTTCAGATAGCTCTCGAGGAACTCGCGCGTCGAGCGCGCTTCCTCGCGAACGACCGAGCGGCTCCGCGCCTGGAGCACGTCGACATACGTGTTCGTCAGATCCATGGCGACGCGCGGGGTGAACGCCGTCGCCTGGATCACCACCTCCCCGGTGCGGCGGGTCTCGAATTCCACCCGCGAGCGCTGGAGCTCGCTCAGCGCCCGCTCGCGCGGGCTGGCGACGACGACCGCCCCACCCAGAAGCCGCCGGACACGGTTCTGCATGTCCATCAAATAGTCGTGTCCGATCGACCGCTCGATGAGCTCCGTCATGCTCTCCCGTGGCAGGTTCTCCAGCACCCCTTCGGCGAGGCTGCGGCTCCTGAGCACGGCGAGCTGCAGCTCACCGTCGTTGCTGGTGAGGAGATCGCGCAGGAGCCCCCCCGAGCCTGCGCGGCGATCCTCGATGAAGACGGTTGCGCGCGCCGTGTACGTCTTCGGTGCGAAGACGAGCGCCCAGATGATGACGGGCACACCGAGAGCGACGAACATCGACGCAATGAGCTTCCAGTGCTGCGCGACCCGTCGCGCGAAGCGCAGATAGTCCGTGCTCGGCTGGACGGATTCGTCCATCGTCATCGGGAACCTTTCGCGAAGGAGACCACCTGAACCGTCTGGAACATGATGAGGAGATCCAGGAAGAGCGACAGGTTCTTGATGTAGTACAGGTCGTACTGAAGCTTCTCGCTGGCATCCTCGAGTGTCGAACCGTACCGGTACTTGACCTGCGCCCAGCCGGTGATGCCGGGCTTGATGGCAAGGCGATAGATGTAGAACGGGATTTTCTCCTGCAGCTCCTGGACAAAGACGGGGCGCTCGGGTCGCGGGCCCACCATGCTCATCTCGCCGCGTAGCACGTTGATAAGTTGGGGCAACTCGTCGATCCGCAGCTTTCGGAGGATCTGGCCGATCCGCGTCACTCGCGGGTCGCTCTCCTGCGCCCAGACAGGCCCCGTGTGGCGCTCCGCGTCCTCGCGCATCGATCGGAACTTGATCAACGAGAAAACTCTCCCCCCCTGGCCGAGCCGATCCTGCCGGTAGAAGACGGGGCCACGAGATTCGATCTTGATGAGAAACGCCACGAGTACGAAGAGCGGAAGGCTCAGCGCGAGACCGAGGACCGCGACGGCGACATCCATCGCGCGTTTCGCCGCCATCATCAGGCTGTTCTTTCCGAAGCCATCCGAGAAGATCAACCAGCTGGGCCGCAGATCCTTCAACAGGATCTTGCCCGTGAGTTTCTCGTAGAAGTTTGGCCAGTCCTCGACCTCGACGCCCTGGAACTTGCATTCGAGGATCTCGGGCAGTGGCAGCGCCTGGCGACGCTCGGTCAGCGCGACAACGATGATGTCTGGGCGAACGAGCTTCGACACCCCCGCCAGCTCCTCGACGGTTCCGAGGACGTTCATGCCGTTCGTCTGCTGACCGACCCTCTCGCCCTGCCCATCGAGACACCCGATGAGCTCGTAGTTCGGGTTCGCGCCGTTCACCGTCTCGGCGATGACCTGGGCGGGCCGGCCTGAGCCGAGGAGGAGCAGTCGACGCCGCCGCCTGCGGCTCCCCGTGAGGGCCTGGAAGGCCGTGTGGATGCCGAACAGCGCGGCGAGCGAAAAGGCGAAGGACAGCACGAACGCGCCGCGGCCGAGACGCAGATACGATGCGAGATATCCGGCGACGGCGATCATCAGGTACGCGGGAATCAGCGCCAGCAGAAGCCTCAGGAGGAGCTCTCGCCGACCGTAGGTGCGCTGGAGATCGTAGAGCTGCCAGAAGTGGATCATCGCCACGACGGAGAGCATCACGAGAGCGGCCTTGGGCAGAACCGCTCCCGGACTGACGAACTCGTAGCCGATAGAGGAGAACGGCGCCCCGACGAACGCGGAGAGCAGCACCCCGGCCGCGTCGATGCCCATGAGCGCGAGAAGATCGTAGGAGATGTAGTGGCGGAAGACCCTCGGCATGCCGAGAGGGTAAGCAAAGCGATTTCGATGCCAGCCGCTTCCGCTCGTAAGTCATTGAAAGAGTGTTCTGCGTATGCGGACGGCGATGAATCAGTTGCACAGGGACGGCAAGAATTGCGCGATGTCAAACGGCACGCCATTATGACCCGATTCGTCCCAAATGGGAACAAATTTCCGGAAGCTAACTCCGAATTTCCGGAAGCTAACTATTTGGAAAGAAAGAACTTGACGGATCAGGCGCCTATGGCACAAAACTTGTTCCTTACACGAATCGCACATGGAAAAATCGATCTCACGAGGTAGCAGGCGACCATGCGGCGTGTTGCGCCGCTCGCCTGCGCTCGTTGGCGCGCTGGCGACGATACTGATTGCACCGTCCCTCGCTCTCGCCGTCCCGCACCTGCCCGCGGTGCCGTCGTCGATGGACGCCTCGATGCCCGACACGACCGGCTACAACACCTATGGTCCGGTGGCGGCCGCGGATCTCCAGAGAGAGATCGACAGCGTTGGCGCCGCGACGGGGGGTCACAGCGCCTTGGACCTGACGAACGGTGTCATCATCACGGTGAGCGCCGGCACGACAACGAACCACATCCAGCTGCGGAACAAGGCGACCGCCGCGGGCAAGTGGATCGTCATTCGATCGAGCCAACACGCGAGCCTGCCGCCGGCCGGCACGCGCATCGCCAAGAGCGACGCGGCCAGGATGTTCAAGGTGACGGTTCCCGCCGGTGGGATCGGCGTCGAGGCAGACAAGCCGTCCAGCAACTACCGGATCATCGGGCTCGAGGTCACGACCGCCGATGGCAACACGGCGCGCCCCGTGTACTACCTCGCCTGGATCGGCGCCGGAGCCACGCAACCCTCACAGCTGCCGGACAACATCGTCTTCGATCGAGTCTACTTCCACGGCCTCGCCGGAGCCCAGAACCTCCGGAACGGGATCGCCCTCTACACCAAGCGCGCGGCCGTCGTGGATTCGATCATCGATGAGGTCTGGCATCGAGGGGCTGAGTCGCACAACATCTACATGAACGACACGACCGGACCCGTGCTGATCCAGAACAACCAGATCAGCAACGCCACGATCGGCGTGTTGACCGGCGGCGCGGCCAGCCGAATGGGCGTCGACGATGCGCCGTACGACGTCACGATCCGCCGCAACTACTTTCTCAAGGACACGGCGTTCCGCGGCGCCCGGTTCGTCAAGAACCACATCGAGTTCAAGCGCATCACGCGGGCGCTGATCGAGCAGAACTGCCTCTTCCAGCTCTGGACGGGCGATGGCGATCAGAATGGTTCGGCGATGCAATTCATCTGCTTTACAGAGGGCGGCGCCGCCCCGAACTGCCGCCTGGACGATGTGACGGTGCGCTGGAACTGGGTCCGCGGAGCCGCCAGCGGCATCAACGCCTCGGGAGAGGATGTCGGCAGCCACGTCAAGGAGGGCGCAGCACGCCTGCACGTCCACGACAACCTCTGGGACGACATGAATCGTCAAGCCTGGGACCCCATTGGTGGCGCCGTCGCCAGAGGCTTCATGGGGGTCTTCAACGGATACTACGACGTCACGGTCGACCATAACACCGTCATCCTCGCCGGGGCGAACTCGGGCCAGGCGTACTGGGCGGCAGGACTCTCGACGCGGATGCCCGGGTCGGCGATGACCGGGTTCACGTTTACGAACAATCTCGCGCAGAGCCGCGACTACGGCTGGTGGTCGGACGGCGGCGAGACCAACGTGACCGTGAGCCTCGACAAGTACTACGGCGCGCCACCCCGGCCGTGGCGGTTCAAGAACAACGTCATCGCGGACGGGCCGGCCAACTCGGGCTACCCGGGCGGAAACTTCACCGAGCCCGTCGGACCCTGGCAGAGCGCTTTCGCAGACATCGTGGCGCGTCACTATCAGCTCAAGGCCACGAGCCGCTGGACGGGCCGTGGCATCGATTTCAACGACCACGGCGACGGCACCGACATCGGGGTCAGCAGCTATCCGACGTTCGTGACCAAGCTCCTCGGCGTTCAGGCCGGAAGTCCGGAAGGCAATCGGCGATGATGCAGCGGGCGCTCGGCTACGTCGTCGTCCTGATCACGCTCCTGGGGTGGGTCCCTGAGGCGTGGGCGCTGCCATCGCTTCCGACGCCGCCGGCGACGTTCAACGCCACGATGCCCGACACCACGGGCTACAATGTCTACGGGCCGTTCGCCGCGTCGAGCCTGCAGACACACATCAACAACGTCGGGACCACGGCGGGCGGCCACGCGACGAGCGATCTGACGAACGGCGTCATCCTGAAGGTGACGGCGGGCACGAGCACCGGCACGCTCAGCCTGCCGAACAAGGCCATGGCGGCGGGCAAGTGGATCCTCATCCGTCCGGATGACCTTGCGCTCGCCGCGCTGCCCACCTCCGGCACCCGCGTCGCGCCCGCGAACGCTTCGAGCATGTGGCAGATGGCGGTGCCCAACAACTCGGACGGGATCACGACCAGCAACAATGCGAACAGCTTCCGGATCATCGGCCTGGAGATCCACCCGGCGAACAGTGACCCGCTCAACTTCGTGAATACACTCATCAACATCGGTCAGGGCATCGCGACCGCGGGCCAGTCACCCCAGAACATCGTGATCGACCGGTGCTACATCCACGGCAACGCCGGCGCCCAGAACGTCCGGAACGGCGTCACGCTCTACGCCAAGTCGTCGGCGGTCGTGGACTCCTTCATCGACAACATCTGGCTCTCCGGGGCGGAGTCGCACATCATTTTCTTCAACGACACAATGGGGCCGATCCTCATCCAGAACAACCAGATCAGCAATTCGTCGATCGGCATCCTCGCCGGCGGCGTCAGCTCCACCTTCGACCAAGGGACGCCCTACGACGTAACGGTCCGGCGCAACTACTTCTTCAAGGACACGGCCTACCGGAACTCGAGCTACTTCGTGAAGAACCACCTGGAGTACAAGCGCGGCACGCGCCTGCGCGTCGAACAGAACTTCATGTTCCAGCTCTGGTCGGAGTTCGGCGACCAGAACGGCTCGGCGATGCAGCTGACCGTCCGCGTCGAGGGCTCGGACCTGAACGCCCGCATCAACGACGTGGAGGTCGGCTGGAACCTGATCCGCGGCGCGGACAGCGGTATCAACGCCGTGGGCGTCGACAACTCGAACCATCAGAGCGAGACCGCCGCCCGGCTCTACGTCCACGACAACCTCCTGGACGATATCAACCGTTCGTCGTGGTTCGGCTCGGCCGGTGGGCGCGGCTTCATCGCCGCATTCAGCGGCTATAACGACCTCACGATCGACCACAACACCGTGATCCACGCGGGCGCGGACAACAGCATGGGGTATCTCGCGGTCGGCCTTTCGGATCAGATGCCCCAGTTCACGATGAGTGGCTTCACCTTCACGAACAACGTCTCCCAGGAGCGTGACGAGGCGTTCTGGTCCGACGGCGAGGGGACCGGCAACGTCACGACTCTGCTGAACAAGTACTTTGCCGGCGGGAACCGATTCACGAACAACGTGCTCGCGCCTGGGACCCAGGCCGGCTTCCCTGCGGGACAGCGGACTATCAGTACGTCCACGTTCACCGGGGTCTCGTACTTCACGAGCTTTGCCGGCCGAAACTACAAGCTGCTGCCGGGCGTCACGGGGCAGGGGCAAGGCGTCAACTTCAGCAATGCGTCCGATGGCACCGACATCGGCATCAGCAACTACGACACCTTCATCGCGAAGACGAGCGGCGTCCAGGCGGGCCTCCCGGAAGGGCCGTCCGTCTCCGTCGCCCTCGCGGGGATCGGCAGTGGCACCATCACGAGCAGCGTCGGCGGCATCAACTGTCCGGGCACCTGCTCGGCGACGTACGCCAGCGGTACACCGGTGACGCTCACGGCAACGGCAACACCGCCTTCCACGTTTACCGGCTGGAGCGGCGGCGGCTGCGCCGGCACGGGCACGTGTCTCGTGACCGTCACCTCACCCACGTCCGTTACCGCGACGTTCACCGCGCCCTCGTTCACGCTGTCGGTCGTGAAGGCCGGCTCGGGCGCGAGCGTCGGCAGCGTCTCGAGCGGCCCCGCTGGCATCAGCTGCGGCGCCGACTGCTCGGAGCCCTACGCGACCGGTACCATGGTGACGCTGAGCGAGACCCCGGGATCGGGCAACACCTTCACCGGCTGGAGTGGAGGTGGCTGCTCGGGTACCGGAACGACGTGTGTCGTGACCGTGACCTCGGCCACCGCGGTCACGGCCTCGTTCCAGGGCCCGCTCCTCACGGTCACGACCGCGGGCACCGGGAGCGGCACCGTCACGACCAGCCCGGCAGGGGTCAGTTGTCCGGGGGATTGCACCGAAAACTTCGCCCCCAGCCAGTCGGTCACGCTGACCGCCACACCCGCCGGCGGCTCGACCTTCGCCGGCTGGAGCGGCAGCGGCGGCAGCGGCTGCCTCAGCGGCACCACCAACCCTTGCACGTTCAGCATGGGCACGGCGGCGAAGACCCGGACCGCGACCTTCAACACCTCGACGGTTACGCTCACGGTCAACAAGGCGGGCACGGGAAGCGGCACCGTCACGAGCAGTCCCGCAGGAATCAATTGCGGAGCCACCTGCGGCCCGGTGTCGTTTGCCCTCAACACCGTGGTCACACTCACGGCGGCGCCGGCGGGCGGATCCGCCTTCACAGGCTGGAGCGGCGGCGGCTGTTCGGGGACCGGCACGTGCGTCGTCACCCTGTCGGTCGCCACGACGGTCACCGCCACGTTCGCCCCAACGTTCACGCTGACCGTCAGTATCACGGGGCCGGGCTCCAGCTCCGGGACGGTCACCAGCAGCCCCGCGGGTATCTCGTGTCCAGGCACCTGCGCTTTTAGCTTCGGCAGCGGCACGCTGGTGACGCTCACCGCCACCCCCGGCTCGAACGGAACGTTCACCGGCTGGAGCGGGAGCGGCTGCGCCGGGACCGGCACCTGCCAGGTCACGATGAGCGCCGCGAGAAGCGTGACCGCGAGCTTCGATTTCTTGTTCACAGATGCCTCGCTGGCGGGCACAACGATCAAGGCGGTCCACATCAGCGAGCTGCGGACGGCGGTCGACAACCTTCGGGCGCAGCAAGGTCTCGGCGTGTTTTCGTATGTCGACCCGGTCCTGACCTCGGTGACGCCCAAGGCCGTTCACATCACCCAGCTGCGGGCCGCACTGGACGCGGTCTACACCGCCCGTAGCCTCGGCTTGCCGGTCTACACGGATCCCGTACTCGCGGCCGGCGCGACGATCCAGGCCGTCCACATCACCCAGTTGCGGGCGGCGGTCAACGCGCTCTAGCCGATCGCCTCGTTACTCGTACGTGGCGGTGAGGCCGAGGGTGATGACGTTCTGTCGATAGCCGAGGCCGCGGACGTTTGAATCGACGTCCGTGTGGGCGTAACGCAGGCCGAGGGTGAGACGACGGGTGAGCTTGTACGAGGCCTCGAAGTTGGCCTCCAGCGTTTGATCCTGCCGCGTCTGGCCGTTGCCGGCCACTGTCGTGATTCCCGACGTGTTCGAGGACTGGAGAAACTCGCTCTGAGCCAGGCGCCCGCCCACCGTGATCGTCGTGCGGTCACTCACCGTGAAGCGGGCTGAGGCCGAGCTGCTCTTGGTGCGCGTGAGCCCGACGTTGTTCACCTCCTGGAAGGTCTCCTGCAGTGACTCGCCTGAGTCGAGAAAAAGCGTGACCCAGTTTCCGGTGTACGTCCCTCGGAGCGTGTACTCGAGCCCATGGGAATTGCTCCCACTGATCGCGTCGGTGGCGAACGCGCCCACCCGCACCTCAGTCGTGTAGCGAGGGCTTACGTCTCGCCGAAAGCCGATGTCGCCCCGATAGATATTGAATGGATCGCCCGTCTCCGGGTCGCGGTGGGCCAGAGTGCCGGTGATACTCGCCGTCATGAGCGGGCTGAGCTCGCGCGCGAAGGAGGCCCGGCCGGTGTGACCGACGAAGTCATTGCCCGTATTGACCTCGTATCTCGCGATCGTGAGCTCGTAGCCGAGCCCCAGCTTGTTGCGATCCCTGACGTTCACGCTGCCATCGAGCCCGAGCGAATGGATGAGGCTTCGCTCCTGGCTGGTCGTCGCGACCGCTCCGGCGGTCTGGGTGGTCGTGGTGGTAGCCTGTGTGTCGCTCTGCGTGTCGTTGAACGTGAGCCCGTAGCGGGGCGTGAGCGACCAGGTCTGCTGGCGGTAGGGCAACGCGAGACCGAGCAGGTTGACCAGCGACGTCCGGCGGTCTCGACGGGCTCCGTTCGGATCGGTCACGGCCGGCTCGTCGGTGCGGCTCAGGTTGTCGAACGCCTCGAGGCTCAGGTGCTCGGTCAGGCTCAGACTCCCGCGCGCGTCGAGGAGGTGAAAAATCTGGAGCTCGTTCTGGTTGATGGACGAATGGACCAGACTCGGAGAGTACGCAATGCTTCCGGTGCTCTTGCCTGTGCCGGCCCGGACCAGCAGTCCGGGCGTCAGGATCTCCCGGTATTCCGACTGCCGGCTCGCGTCAGTGCGAAAGAAGTTGTCGTCGTACCGGCCCTCCACCCGTCCAAAGCCCGTGATGGAAAAGCCCTGGATCGGTGCCTGTGCCGGAGGCGTCTGGGCTGCCGCCGCGCCCGCCGCCAGTACCACCAATACGACGGCCGAAACCAGCGTGGACCGGGATCTCATATCGACGCGGATAGCCCCTTGTCTCCACGTCCAAGCATATAAGACAGCGGGGCCCGGAGGTGACAGGAATCCGTGGCTCGGCAGTCGTCAGTGCGCGGCCTCGGCTCCCCCTTGCCGGTACGTCTCGGCCTCTTCCTGCGGGCCGGCCGACTCGACGTCCCCAACGGCCTTGAGATGGTCCTTCAGTTGTTCGTCCAGCGCGGCATAGCGTCGAAGCTTGTACTGCAGGCCTCGCAGGCTGATGCCCAGCACCTTCGCGGCCTTCGTTCGGTTGTCGCCGACACGCTTCAAGGTGGCGAGGATGTACCGACGCTCGAGCTCATGCAGCTTCAGACCGAGGGGCAGGGCCCCGCGCCACTCGCCCGACGAGTCGAGCTGGAGAGACGGAAAGTGCTTCAAATCGATCAGCCCGCCGTCGAGGTTCTCGTCGAGAAGCACCAGAGCCTGCTCGAGCCAGTTCTCCAGCTGGCGGACGTTGCCCGGCCACGGATACGCCATGAGCGCTTCCATCGCGCGGGACGTGAGACCGCGGATCTGTTTCCCATAGCCCTTCGCGATGAAGCGCCGGAGAAAGTGCGCCACGAGGAGCGGAATATCTTCGCTCCGCTCGCGCATGGGCGGCAGCTCGATGAGCACCACCGCGATCCGGTGGTAGAGGTCCTCGCGGAAGATGCCCTTCGAGATCGCCTCGTGCAGGTTCTTGTTGGAGGCGGTGATGATGCGCACGTCCGCCCGCTGGGGCTGCGAGCCGCCGACCATCGTGAACTCGCCGGTCTGGATCACGCGGAGGAGCTTTGCCTGCAGGTGCGGCGCGAGCTCGGTGATCTCGTCGATAAACAACGTACCCGTGTGCGCCTGGGCGAACACGCCTGGCCGGGTCGCCACGGCGCCCGTGAAGGCCCCGCGGACGTGCCCGAAGAGGTGGCTCTCGATCAACCCCTCGGCGATCGTTGAGCAGTCGAGCGTGACGTACGGCCGCTCTCGACGGGGACCGGAGAAGTGCAAGGCGCGGGCGATAAGCTCCTTGCCCGTTCCATTCTCACCCTGGATACACACGTTCGCGTCGGTCGGCGCGACCTTCTGCATCAGGGCATAGACTTTGCGCATTCGCGCCGACTCGCCCACGATCAGGGGCAAGCCACTCTGTTCGATCAGCATGGGATTCAGTGTCTTCGGCCTCCCCTTCCGCCGAGGAATCTGCATGGTAGCCTACTCGCTCTCCGTTTTCCAAATCCGTGACGTTCTTGCGTCCATGCTGCAATGTCTTCGCAAGGGCTGTACCAAACCACGCAGGATGAGGAGCACGATCGATTCGGTTGCAAATCAACATCTTGTGGACCACAGCGAGGACAGAGGGCGCGTGTAGATCGGTCCACATGATCATTTCCTTACCGGGTGCCGGGTCGGGATGGTGCAAAATCTTCCAGGAGCATGCATCGCTTCCCGGTCGTGGGATGGTCGGGCAGAGGTTTCTCGCGCGCGGTACAATCACCGACGACGACCGTTAGGATACCGCGGGAGCTCGGGGAACCGGGCTGAGAGGGCGGCTCGCCGCCGCCGACCGCAAGAACCTGAACTGGTTAATGCCAGCGAAGGGAGGCCACATGCCAGCAACCCGCAAGGTCTATCTGACCGGCTCGCGCACCGATCTCCGCGTCCCGATGCGAGAGGTGATTCTCTCCGGTGGCAATCCGCCCCTCCGTCTCTACGACACCAGCGGACCCTACACCGACCCCGATGCAGCGCTGGACGTCAAGCGTGGGCTGTCGCCCCTTCGCCTCGCCTGGATTCTGGAGCGGGGCGACGTCGGGGAGCTCTCCGGGCCGACGTCCGTCTACCGCCGGCAACGCGACGAGGACCCCGCCCTCGGCGGTGTCCGCTTCGCGACCGTGCGCCGGCCTCTCCGTGCGCGACCCGGCCGCACGGTCACGCAGATGCACTACGCGCGACGCGGCACGATCACGCCCGAGATGGAGTTCGTCGCGCTTCGGGAGGGTGTCACGCCCGAGCTCGTGCGCGACGAGATCACGAGCGGCCGGGCGATACTGCCGGCGAACGTGAATCATCCCGAAACGGAGCCGATGATCATCGGCCGGCGCTTCCTCGTGAAGATCAACGCCAACATCGGCAACTCGGCCGTCGCCTCCTCGATCGAGGAGGAGGTCGAAAAGATGACGTGGGCGACGCGCTGGGGTGCCGACACGGTGATGGATCTCTCGACCGGCAAGAACATCCACGAAACCCGCGAGTGGATCCTGCGCAACAGCCCGGTACCGATCGGCACGGTGCCGATCTACCAGGCCCTGGAGAAGGTCGGCGGGAAGGCTGAAGACCTCACGTGGGAGGTCTATCGAGACACGCTCATCGAGCAGGCCGAGCAGGGCGTGGACTACTTCACGATCCACGCGGGTGTCCTCCTCCGATTTGTCCCGCTGACCGCGAAGCGCGTCACGGGTATCGTCTCGCGGGGCGGTTCGATCATGGCCAAGTGGTGCCTCGCACACCACCGGGAGAGCTTCCTCTACACCCACTTCCGGGAGATCTGCGAGATCATGGCCGCGTACGACGTCGCGTTCTCGCTCGGCGACGGTCTCCGCCCCGGCTGCCAGGCCGACGCCAACGACGAGGCTCAATTCGCCGAGCTCGACACGCTCGGGGAGCTCACGACGGTCGCGTGGGAGCACGACTGCCAGGTCATGATCGAAGGGCCCGGCCACGTGCCCATGCATCTCATCAAAGAGAACATGGACCGGCAGCTCGCCGTCTGTCACGAGGCGCCCTTCTACACGCTTGGCCCTCTCACGACCGACGTCGCGCCGGGCTACGACCACATCACCTCGGCGATCGGAGCCGCGATGATCGGCTGGTTCGGCACGGCGATGCTCTGCTACGTGACGCCGAAAGAGCATCTGGGGCTGCCCAACCGCAAAGACGTCAAGGACGGCGTGATCGCCTACAAGATCGCCGCCCACGCGGCCGACGTCGCCAAGGGGCATCCGCGCGCCCGCGACTGGGACGACGCGCTCAGCCGTGCTCGCTTCGAGTTCCGCTGGGAGGATCAGTTCAACCTCTCCCTCGATCCCGAGACGGCGCGTGAGTTCCACGACGAGACGCTCCCGGCCGAGGGGGCGAAGCTCGCTCACTTCTGTTCGATGTGCGGGCCGCACTTCTGTTCGATGCGGATTACGCAGGACGTTCGGGACTACGCCGCGCAACAAGGCGTGGCCGACGACACTGCAGCACTGGCTCAGGGGCTCAGGGAAAAGGCGGAGGAATTCAGGCGAAGCGGCGGGGAAATCTATCGACGCGGCTGAGGCGCCGGGGCGCGGTTCTATCTGACGGACGCGGGGCGCACCGATCGGCAGCCGTCGACGACCTCGACGGCGTCGCACCGGTTGTACGTGTGGGTCCCGATCAGACCCTTCGACCACGACGGCTCGATCGTGAGCCTCGGGCGCTCCCGGTACTCGGCCGGCGTGAGCGTCTCGATCTCGTTCAGCGCGAAACTGTACCCGTAGCTCCGCGTGCAGTCCTGGCTCGGGCGAAGCAGGCGTCCTTGGGCACGGAGGATGGCGCCGGCGCCCCGGGCGGTCCGCACATCGGTCGAAATCGGATTGGCGGGATGATAGATCCACTCACCGGTGAGCGAGGCCGCCGAGAACAGCAACAGCACGGCGCCGTGCCCGCGCGGCTCGGACACGGTCACGAAGAACCACCAGCGTCCGTCCTCGTGCAGGGCCGTCGTGTCGACCGCCGCCATGTGATGCAGGACCTTCTCGAGCTTCCACTCGTTCGGGAAGCTCGTGGCGCGGTAGAGCTCGACGGTCCCGTTCGCGACCGATTCGGGGATCATGAAGATCTCGCGCTCATGCTCGAAGATCATGGGATACGACAGATGGTAGTCCCGCTGGACGCAGCGCTGCGGAGGCCCCAGCCGTCCGCTCGTCGTTACCTCGGCGCACGAGATCACGCCGCGGCCCTCCTGGTACAGGAAGTCCTCGAAGAACGCCCACGTCGTGCCGCCCCCCGAGATGAGAAAGGGGTCCGCATAGTAGTGCCCGCGCGGCGCCTCGACGAAGCGAAATCCACGCATGTCGGCCGGACCCGTCTGGCCATCCAGCGGCGTCGCCCCGACACGGAAGGCGATTTGCCAGTGGGGCAGACGCTCGACACGAAACGGCCGCCCCGCGATCCGCTTCACGAGCTCGGGCGCCAACCAGCGGGCCATGTCGACGTTGGTCGGGCGTCGATAGATGCGACGCCGGCCCTGGTACGGCGCCGGCGCGACGGCCCGTGACCTGACGTGCTCCCAGCCGTGCTGGTGAAGCTCGTTGAGCTTGCGGATCACGAAGTGCGTCGAGCCCCAGTACGGACCGTAGCGGTTGAGCGCCACCGAGAGCCCGGGCCGGGTGGCGAAGAGTGACTTGCAGAGCACGAAACCCGCGTCGAGCTCCTCGGACAGTACCTGGAGAATGACGCCCGAGAGCGGATTGCCCTCGTAGAGCTCCCAGAAGTACGGGGCCGCGCCCCGGTAGAAGTCGTTGTCGCCGTGGTGGAAAGACCAGACGCCGTATCGTGCCGCCTGGAGAATATCGCCACGAAGGATGTTGAAGCCAAAGCGCACAAGGACGTCGAGCTGCTTCGCCCGGATTCTCTCGACGCTGTCCGTCGGAAACCGATGCGTGAAACCCTTCACGACGGGCGTCACGTGGACCGACTCCACCCCATCCAGAAGTGGACCGCAGTCGACCGGCGCCAGTGGGTCGCCGGTCACGGGATGTCGCTTGGCGTCGAAGCGAGAATACAGGCCGTAGAGCAGCAGGCTCCGGGCGCTCGAGTTCCCGAGCAACCGGATGAGACGGGTTGAAAGACTCGCGGGCACCACAGGACGCGGCGTGGCCCCCGCGTTGTACGCGACGAGTTCGAGCCTCGCGAAGTTGCTCTTGACGATGTCGTCGATCACGCGGGCCGACGACGCACCGCAGGTCGTGCCGTCGAGCAGGAGGCCGATCCGGAGCGGCGGCCGGCGGGACGCGGACGTCCGATAGAGCGCACCGAGCGTCATGACGTCGAGCCCTAGGCCTCGAGCCCTTCGGGATCGATGCCGTGCTCGATCAGCTTCTTTCTGAGCGTGTTCCGGTTGATGCCGAGGATCTGCGCCGCCCGAACCTGGTTCCCGCCGGTCTCCCGCAGGACCGCGCGGAGCAGGGGCTTTTCGACGAGGCCGATCATCAGGTCGTAGAGGTTCGCGCTCGCGTGCTCGCGCAGCCCCCGGACACACTCCATCAGCTTGCGCTCGATGATCTCCTCGAGCGTCGCGTCCACGGCCACCGAGGCGGCCGCGGAGACGGGCCCGATCGGCAGGTGCTCGGGCAGGATCACGCCGCTCGTGGCCATGACCATCGCCCGCTGGATCACGTTTTCCAGCTCGCGCACGTTACCCGGCCAGTCGTGGCCGACGAGACGGTCGAGCGCCTCCGGCGCCACCCCGCACTCGCCGAGCTCCGCGGCGTGCTTGCCGAGGAAGTGCTCGACCAGCAGCGAGATATCACGCCGACGTTCTCGGAGCGGCGGCAAATTGACCGTCACGACGTTGAGCCGGTAGTAGAGATCCTCGCGGAACCGGCCGTCTTTCATCAGCGCCTCGAGGTCGCGGTTCGTGGCCGCGAGCACCCGGACGTCGACGCGGATCGATTCGGTGCCTCCAACGCGCTCGATCGTCCGCTCCTGGAGCGCCCGGAGCAGCTTCGTCTGAAGCTCGACGGGCATGTCGCCGATCTCGTCGAGGTAGAGCGTGCCTCCGTGGGCCAGCTCGAGCCGCCCGAGCTTGCGCTCCTTGGCGTCGGTGAAGGCGCCGCGTTCGTGGCCGAACATCTCCGACTCGAGCAGCGTCCCCGGAATCGCCGCGCACGATACGGCCACGAAGGGCCGGCCCGCTCGACGGCTGTAGTGGTGGATCGCGCGCGCGACCAGCTCCTTCCCCGTGCCCGACTCGCC
Source organism: Methylomirabilia bacterium (assembly GCA_041496385.1). Taxonomy (GTDB): domain Bacteria; phylum Methylomirabilota; class Methylomirabilia; order Rokubacteriales; family CSP1-6; genus AR19. The sequence goes on from JBGQEL010000023.1 coordinate 20,454, forward strand.
CCGCAGAAGCACCGTCACGTCGCTTCCCGCGATGCGCCCGATGGTCTTGTAGACGTCCTGCATTCGCGGATGGTGGCCGATGAGGGCGCCGAATTCCCAGACCTCCTGGAGTCCGCTCTTGAGCTGCCTGACCTCCTGGGTGAGCCGTCGCGCCGCCAGGGCCCGCTCCGCGAGGAGCAGAACCTCGTCGAGGTCGAAAGGTTTGGCGAGGTAGTCGTACGCGCCGCGTTGCATGGCCTGGATGGCCGTGTCCATGGTGCCGTGCGCGGTCATGACCACCACGGTCGCATCAGCGCGGAGCTCACGCAGGCGCGCGAGCGCCTGGAGGCCGTCTATGCCCGGCATGCGTACGTCGAGAAAAACGAGGTCGAAGGGCTCGGCTTCGAACGCCCTGATGGCAGACGTCCCGTCCTTCACGGACGTGATCTCGTAGCCCGCCCCGCGCAGGCCCTTCTCGAGCACCCAGCGGAGGCTGTCTTCGTCGTCGGCGATCAGGATGCGTGTGGCCGGCTGGCTCATTTAGCGATGGGGAGGAAGCTGGTGACGGTGGTACCCCGGCCCTCGATGGACTCGACCTGGATCGCGCCCCGGTGTTCCTCGAGGATGCGATGGCAGATCGCGAGGCCGAGGCCGAGGCCCTTGTCCTTGGTCGTGAAGAACGGGTCGAAAATCTGCCCCCGCGCGGAGACGGGGATGCCGGCGCCCTCGTCGGCGACAATGGCCTCGACCATATTGCGCTGGCCGACGCCGAGATCCATCTTGCCGAACAGCGGATTCAGGCTGACCCGCGTCGTGAGCGTGAGTCGGCCGCCTTCCTTCATGGCGTCCATCGCGTTGCGCACGACGTTGTGGAAGACCTGGAGCAGCCGGTCCTCGTCACCGAGGATCGGCGGCAGGCTCGGGTCGTATCGGCGGACGATCGAGACGCTCCGCTCGCGCGCCCCCTCCTCGGCGAGCAGCGCGACGCGCTCGAGAAGCTGGTGGAGATTGAGCGGGACCAGACGGAGCTGAACGGGGCGCGCCAGGTCGAGGAGCAGTTCGATGATCCGGTTCACCCGGTCCACCTCGACGAGGAGCACGTCCGTATACTCCTTGAGCCGCGATTCCGGGCCGAGCTCGCGGGCGAGAAGCTGGACCGCGCCGCGGATCGCGCCGAGCGGGTTCCGGATCTCGTGGGCCAGCCCGACGGCCATCCGGCCGGCGGCGGCGAGCGTCTCACCGCGTCGCACCTCGGCCTCGAGCTGGCGGATCCGGGAGAGGTCGCGCAGCACCGCCACGGCGGCCTCGACGGTACCGTCACGGCCGAAGAGGGGCGCGGTCACGATGGAGACCGGCACAGGCCTGCCATCCGGGCGCTCCACCAAGGCCTCCGGCTCCGAGCGACTCTCGCCGGTCGCGAGTGTCTCGCCGAGACGGCGCACGACCGAGGCCTCGGGGGGGAACACTTCCTTGACGAGGCGTCCCTCGGTGCGCCGGGCCGAGCGCTCGGTGAGCACCTCGGCGGCGGAGTTCCAGAAGACGATGCGGAGGCTGATGTCCACCGCGATGACCGCGTCCGGGAGCCCGGCGAGGACCGCCTCGTAGTTCACGACGCCAGGGCCCAGTCCGGAATGGCGTTGAGCGTCAGCGCCGCACGCTCTCCCGCCCGGAGGCGCTCCGTCCCCGCGGCGGTGATCATCGCGGCGTTGTCCGTGCAGAGCCGGGGAGGCGGAACGTGAAGCGTCAGCCCGTGGCCGGCGGCTTCGGCGGCGAGACTGGCGCGGAGTGGGCCGTTTGCGGCGACCCCGCCCGTCAGCACCAGGCGCTTCACTCCGAGGTGCAGCGCAGCCCGCACCGCCTTTCGCACGAGCATCTTGACGACCGCCGCCTGGAAGGCGGCGGCGACATCGGCGACCTCCTGGCCCGACAGCGGCGCGTGTCGCTTGACGTGGAGCGACACCGACGTCTTGATGCCGCTGAAGGAGAAGTCGGGCGCCCGGTCCGTCATGTGGGCGAGGGGGAACACGGTGGCCTTCGGGTCGCCCGCAATGGCCGTCTTCTCGATGATCGGCCCCCCCGGAAAGCCGAGGCCGAGAAGCTTCGCGACCTTGTCGAACGCCTCGCCGGCGGCGTCATCGCGCGTCTGGCCGATCAGCGCGTACTCGAGGGGCGCCCGGGCATGGTACAGCGCGGTGTGGCCGCCCGAGACCACGAGCGCGAGAAACGGGTGTGTTGGGGGATCGTCGGTGAGAAATGCGGCGTAGATGTGGCCCTCGAGGTGATTCACGCCGACCAGGGGCGTGCCGTGGACATAGGCCAGCGACTTCGCCACGGCGCAGCCCACGAGGAGGGAGCCGACCAATCCCGGTCCCTGGGTGACTGCGATGCCGTCCAGGTCGGGCAGGCGCACGCCCGCGTCGGCGAGCGCTTTCTCGACGACCGGCACGATGACTTCGAGGTGCCGTCGCGAGGCGAGCTCGGGGACGACGCCGCCGTAAGGGGCGTGGATGGCGTCCTGCGAGGCCACGACGCTGGACAGCACCCGACGCCCGTCGGCGAGCACCGCCGCCGCCGTCTCGTCGCACGAGCTCTCGATCCCCAGAACGACCATCCCGCCGCGCGTTCCCCCTCGTCCGCAGAAACAGCGAGGGCGATGCGGCCGCAGCGCCGGCCCGCATCGCCCCCTGGAGCCCGCGGATCCCTTACTGCGGCCGGGCCTGGACCTGCGGTCCCGGACGCTGCTGCTCGATGATGCGCATCGTCTTGATCACGTCGATCGCCCGCTGGACCTGGACGTCCTTTCGAAGCTCCTCCATCGGGTCGAGCACGGGCTGCATCCGGTCGCGCGCCGTCTGGTCCTTCGGCATTTCGACCACGATGTCGGGGGTGATGCCTTTGCCGTGGATCGATCGGCCCTTCGGCGTGTAGTACTTCGCCGTCGTGAGCCGCAGCCCGGAGCCGTCGGAGAGGGGGATGATCGTCTGGACCGAGCCCTTGCCGAAGGTTTGCGTGCCGACGATGATGGCGCGGCCCCAATCCTGGAGCGCGCCGGCGACGATCTCCGACGCCGAGGCGCTGCCCTGGTTGACCAGGACGACCATCGGCAGGCCAGGATAGGACTTCTTCGCGTGCGCGGAGAAGCGCATGTTCTGGTTCCGCACGCGGCCCTCGGTGTAGACGACGAGCTTGCCGTCGTCGATGAACTCCTCGGTGATCTCGACCGCGGCCGTCAGCAGCCCGCCGGGGTTGTTTCGGAGGTCGAGAACGAGCGCTTTCATACCCGCCTTGGACGCCTTCTCGAGCCCGGCGGCCATGTCACCCGGCGACTGCTCCTGGAACTGGCGAAGCTTGAGGTATGCGATACCGCCGCCCAGGTCGGCCGCGCGCACCGATTGCACCCGGATCTGCTCGCGCGAGATGTCGAAGTCCTTCGGCTCGGTCCAGCCCTCGCGCACGATGGTGATCGTCACCTTGGTGCCGGGCTTTCCACGCATGCGCTTGACGGCGTCGGAGAGCTGCATGTCCTTCGTCGAGAGACCGTCGATCTTGACGATGCGGTCACCCGTCTGGAGCCCCACGCGGTAGGCGGGCGTCCCCTCGATGGGCGAGACCACCGTCAGGATGTCGTCCTTCAGCGTGATCTCGATACCGAGGCCGCCGAAGCTTCCTGACGTCTCCACCTGCATCTCGCGGTAGCTCTCGGGATCGAGGAACGAGCTGTGGGGATCGAGGCCGCGCAGGGTCCCCTTGATGGCGCTGTAGATCAGGTCTTTCGGCGGCACCTCGTCCACGTACTGGTTCTGGACGATCGAGAGGACTTCGGTGAACAGCCGGAGCTGCTCGTAGGTCGCGCCGCTGTCCGTCCCCTTGCTCACCGCCGACCCGCCGAGCGAGAGCGTCAGCACGAGGAGCAGCGCGCCGATCACGAACACCTTCTTCATGGGGTCCCCCTCATCCGGAAATCCACCCTACCCCCGCTGGCGGAGCCACTCCGCCGGGTCCTGGGCCTTGCCCTGGTAACGCACCTCAAAGTATAGCCGAGGTCCGGCGAGCGACCCGGTGTCGCCGACGGTGCCGATCCGCTGTCCCTGCCTCACGTCCTCGCCCTCCTTCACCTCGATGTCGGCGACGTGGGCGTAGAGCGTGTAGTACTCGTTGCCGTGATCCAGGATGATCAGGTTCCCGTAGCCCTTGAACCATCCCGTGTAGATCACGTGGCCGGCGTAGACCGCCGCCACGTCCTTGCCTTCGGGCGCCTCGATGTCGACGCCGTTGCGAAACGTCCGCGTTCCGAACCGAGGATGCACCTGGGCCCCGTAGGACGCCACGATGCGGCCCTCGGTCGGCCACGGAAGCCGGCCGCGCAGGCCGCCGAACCCGACCCCCGGCGGCTCGACGCCGCCCTTGGGCGGCGGCACCTTCGCCAGCTTCTTCTGCTTCGCCTGGAGCTCGTGGATGAACGTCTCGAGACGTCTCGCGGCCTCGGTGAGCTCGCCCACCATGCGCTCGTGGTAGGCACGCTCGTCACGTACCTTGGCGAGCAGCGTGCGCCGCCTGGCGGCCTCGAGGTCCACCTCGGCCTGTTCGCGCTGGGCGTCCGCGTGGAGGCCCGCCAGCTCGCGCTGGCGCGTTTCCTCGCGACCCTTTCGGTCGGCCAGCTTGTCCGAGGTCACACGATACTCCTGGATCAGGCGAGCGTCCAGGGCGGCCAGGCTCGTGAGGTGCCGGACGGCCGCCGCGCGCGCGACCGGATCGTCGTTGCTCAGGATGACCGGGAGCGCGCCCCCCTGGGCGTGCACGCGGTACATCGCGCGGAGTCGCCGCGCGAGGGCCTCTTCCTGCCCCGAGCGCTGGCCTTCCAGGCGCCCGATCTCCCCGCGCAGGGCGGCGATGTCGGCCTGCGTGCGCTTGATCCGCCCCTCGAGGCGCTGGACCTCGGCCTGCTTCTCCGCCAGGCGTCGCTCGATCTGCTCGAGCTCGGCGAGCAGCGAGGTTTCGCGCGCACGGGCTGCGGCGGCCTTCGCCCGCTCCTCCTTGATGCGTTGCTGGGTCTGCTGGAGCTTCTTTTGCTCGCTGGCGACCGGGTCCTCCCGCTTCTGCTGTGCGCCCGCCGGCGCTGTCGCGAACACCGTGAGAGCCAGGGCCAACAGGGCCAGGAGGGTTCCCACTCCCTTCATCGCGCGTCCGATCTCGTCCGCGCGAGCCAGCCGCCGAGCCCGCCCAGCAGCGTGCCGGCGACCAGCAGCGCCACCAGACTCGCCGGCGGCAGAAACGCGACGTGGGGCAGACCGAGCGTGATGTTGACGAGCGGCTCCAGGCGCGGCGCGACCAGCTCGTGCGTCGCGACGAGGACGGCGAGCGCCAGGGCGGCGCCGACAAGCCCCTGCATCATCCCTTGCAGGAGCAGCGGCAGCCGGATCGCCGACTCCGGCGCTCCGACCAGACGCATGATCTCGGTCTCGTGGCGGCGCGCATGCAGGATCAGTGTCGTCGCCGTCGTCACGGTGAGGATCGCGGCGAGCCCGAGGACCGCGCCGATCCCGAGGCCGATCGTGGTGACGAGTCGCTGCCATTGCGAGAGACGCTCGACCCAGTCGGCGCTCCCCGCCACCTCGTCGGCCTCGGGCAGCGCCTGGAGCCTCGCCAGGAGGGCGCGCGCGCCCTCCGGCGTGGCGGCCTCCGCCGCTGGCGCCACTTCGAGCGACGCGGGGAGCGGGTTCGAGGGAAGCTGTGCAACGACGCTCGCGTCGCGGCCGAGGACCTCCCTCAGCGATCGGAGGGCGTCCGTCTTGCTGATGTAGACGACACCCGCCACGCCGGGCACGCTCTCGACGCGATCGATCAGCGCCTGCATCTCGCCCGCGCCGGGCTCCCGCTTGAGGTAGACGATGATCCGGACCCGCTCGCGCCAGTTCGCGACCGCCCTCGCGAGGTTCGAGGAGAGCAACCAGAAGCCGCCGAGCGCGGCCAGCGAGAGTGTGATGAGCACGATGGCGCTGACGGCCACGCGACCCGCACGCCGCAGATCGCGGATGGCCTCACCGATGAGGAAGACGAGCACGCCCTAGCCCTCGTCCTTCACGACGCGGCCGCCCTCGAGCGTGACCGTCCGGCGGTGGAGCGCCTGGACGAGGCGGGCCTGATGGGTGGCGAGGACGACGGTCGTTCCGCCCGCCCAGATGTCCTTGATGACGTCGATGATTTCGGCCTCCATGGCGTCGTCGAGGTTTCCCGTCGGCTCGTCGGCGAGCAGAAGCGAGGGTTTCCGCACGATCGCGCGCGCGAGCGACGCGCGCTGGGCCTCGCCCTGCGAGAGCTGTGCCGGATAGGCCTGGGCGCGCGCGGAGATCCCGACCACGCGGAGCGCGTCGAACACGCGCTGCGTGATCTCCCGACGGGGCGTGCCGAGGACGCGCAGGACGAAGGCCACGTTCTCGTAGACCGTGCGCGCGGGCAGGAGCTTCGCGTCCTGGAACACGACACCGATCGAGCGGCGGAGCGCCGCCACCTGCGAGCGACGGAGGGCGCCGACCTCGTGGCCGAGGACCTCGACCTCGCCCTCGCTCGGCAGGTCGTCGCGGTACAAAAGGCGGAGCAGCGTCGTCTTGCCCGCTCCGGAGGCGCCGGTGAGTACGACGAACTCACCCTTGCCGATGCGGAACGAGACATCGGTCAGCGCGGGGACTTTCACCGGCCCGACCGAAAACACCTTGGAAACTCGGTGGAGCTCAATCATGGCGGGCACTTTGATTATAGCGGCCCGCCTCAGGTTTTCGAGAGCTTCTCCTCCAGGAGACGGTTCACGATCGCGGGGTTCGCTTTACCCTGGGTTGCCTTCATGACCTGCCCGACGAGGGCCTTGGCGGCCGCCGTCTTGCCCTTCCGGTAGTCCTCGATCGCCCTCGGATTGTCCGCCATGACCCGATCCACGATCGCGGCGAGCGTCGACTCGTCGGCGAGCTGGGTCAGGCCCTCGCGGGCGACGATCGCCTGCGCGTCCTCGCCGGCGGCGAACATCTTCTGGAAGACGTCCTTGGCGATCTTGCCGCTGATCGTGCCATCCTCGATGAGCCGGAGGAGGCCCGCGAGGCGCGCGGGGGTGATCGGGGCGTGGCGAATCGCGCGCTCGTCGTCGCCCGGCAGCTCGCGGAGGAGCTCGGACATGATCCAGTTCGAGACGAGCTTCGGCCGCGGAAACTCGCGCGCCGTGGCCTCGAAGTAGTCGGCGAGCGCACGCGACTGGGTGAGCAGCTCGGCATCGTACGCCGGCAACTCGTACTGACCCACGAATCGGCGCCTGCGCTGCCGCGGGAGCTCCGGCAGCTCGGCGCGGATCGCAGTCACCCAGGCGCGGTCGATCTCGAGCGGCACGAGATCCGGCTCGGGGAAATATCGGTAGTCGTGGGCGAACTCCTTCGAGCGCATCGCGCGCGTCCAGCCGCGGTCGGCGTCCCACAGCCGTGTCTCCTGCACGATGCGCTCGCCCGCCTCGAGCGCCTCCGCCTGGCGCCTGACCTCGAACTCGAGGGCGCGCTGGACGTTCTTGAACGAGTTCATGTTCTTGATCTCGACCTTGGTGCCGAACTCTCGGCTGCCGCGCGGGCGCAGCGAAACGTTCGCGTCACAGCGGAGTGAGCCCTCCTCCATGTTGCCGTCGCAGACGCCCAGGTACAGGAGCACGGCGCGGAAGGCGCGCAGATACGCCGCCGCCGCCGCCGGCGAGCGGAGCTCGGGCTTCGAGACCGTCTCCATGAGCGCGACGCCCGAGCGGTTGTAGTCGACCAGGCTGGCCTGGGCCGTCTCGAGCGTGCCCTCGTGGAGCAGCTTGCCGACGTCCTCCTCCAGGTGGAGTCGCTGGATGCCGATGGTACGGGACGCGCCGTCGACGTCGATCTCGAGCGCACCCTCTTCGGCGAGCGGCTCCTCGTACTGGCTGATCTGGAAGTTCTTCGGCATGTCCGGGTAGTAGTAGTGCTTGCGCGCGAACCGGCACATGGGGTTGACGCGACAGTCAAACGCCAGCGCGGTCTTGATCCCGAATTCGACGGCGCGGCGATTGAGGACGGGCAAGACGCCGGGCATCCCCTGGCATACCGGACATGTCTGACTGTTCGGGGCGGCCCCGTACGTCGTCGCGCAGCCGCAGAACATCTTCGAGCGCGTGAGGAGCTGCGCGTGGACCTCGAGCCCGATCACGATTTCCCACGCGGTCCCGACCGCCACGCTCATGGAAGCCTCGGCCTCCGCGCGTGCCACGTCGTCGCCTGTTCGTAGGCGTGAGCCGCGCGAAGCATCGTCGACTCGTCGAGGGCCTTCCCGATGAACTGGAGTCCGATCGGGAGCCCCTGGGCGCTGAATCCGCAGGGCACCGAGATCGCCGGAAGCCCCGTCATGTTCGCCGGGACCGCGAAGATGTCGTTCAGGTACATCGAGAGCGGGTCTCCCTTTTCCCCGTGCTTGAAGGCGACGTTGGGTGTCGTCGGCGCGACGATCAGATCCACGCGACCGAACACCGCGTCAAAGTCACGACGAACGAGCGTCCGCACCTTCTGCGCCCGCCCGTAGTACGCGTCGTAGTAGCCCGCCGAGAGCACGTACGTACCGAGCATGATCCGGCGCTTGACCTCGGCGCCGAAGCCTGCCGCCCGCGTGCGGCTCGACATCTCGATGAGATCCTTCGCTCCGGCGGCGCGCAGGCCGTACTTCACCCCGTCGTACCGCGCGAGGTTCGAGGAGGCCTCGGCGGGCGCGATCACGTAGTAGGTGGCGAGCGCGTGGCGCGTCGTCGGGAGCGAAACCTTCTCGATCGTGGCGCCGAGGCCTCGCAGCACGTCCACCGCGGCGCGTACGGCTCCCTCGACCTCGGGGTCCATGCCCTCGATGAAGTACTCGTCGGGAATACCGAGTCTCAGCCGCTGCACGCCCCCTGACAGCGCCGCGACGTAGTCCGGCACGGGCGCGTCCAGTGACGTCGCGTCGCGCGGGTCCCAACCGGCGATGGCCCCGAGCAGGAGTGCCGCGTCGGTGACGTCTCTCGCGAACGGGCCGATCTGATCGAGTGAGGAGCCGAACGCGACGAGTCCGTAGCGCGATACGCGTCCATACGTCGGCTTGAGCCCCACGATCCCGCAGAATGCGGCGGGCTGGCGGATCGAGCCGCCCGTGTCGGTGCCGAGCCCCCCCGCGGCGAGGCCGGCGGCGACCGCGGCGGCCGGGCCGCCCGAGGAGCCGCCCGGAACGCGCGCCAGGTCCCAGGGGTTGCGAGTCGGCTTGAACGCCGAGTACTCGGTGGACGAGCCCATGGCGAACTCGTCCATGTTGCCCTTGCCGAGCATCACCGCCCCCGCGGCGGCGAGACGCTCGACGACCGTCGCGTCGTAGGGCGGGACGAAGGTCTCCAGCATCCGGGAGCCGCACGTGGTCCGGACGTCGCGGGTGCAGAGCACGTCCTTGTAGTTGAGCGGCGCGCCGTCGAGCGGCCCCAGTGGCGCGCCCGCCCGGTAGCGCGCGTCCGATTCGGCCGCCGCGCGCAACGCGTGCTCACCCGTGATCGTGAGGTAGCCGCCGATCCGGCCATCGAGCTCCGCGATCCGCGCGAGGTAGGCTTCGGTCACGGCCGTGGGCGTGGTCGCGCCCCGGCGGTAGGCGGAGGTCAGCTGGTGGATCGGCTGCCCGATCACGCTCAGTCCTCGATGATCCGGGGCACGCGAAAGAGCTCGCCGACACGGTCGGGCGCGTTCCGCAGCATCTCGTCCTGCGGGAAGCTCGGGACGACGGCGTCATCGCGCATCACGTTGACCCGCGGCACGGCGTGCGACGTCGGCTCCACGCCGGTGACGTCGAGCTCCTTCAGACGCTCGATGTAGTCCAGGATGGCGTTGAGCTGCTCGCGCATGCGCTCGAGCTCCGCGTCCGCGAGCTCGAGCCGCGCGAGCCTCGCCACGTGGAGGACGTCCTCACGGCTGATCATTGTCGCCCCACTCGCGCCATCAGATCTCTTCGAGCTGGGCGTACTGGAGCGAGAGCTGCTTGCGTCCGACCGACGCGAAACGCACGGTCACGAGGGTATCGGCGCCGCTCCGCTCGACACCGACCACGAGCCCCTCGCCCCAGCGTCCGTGACGGACGCGCGCGCCGACCTTCAGCGGGAAATCGTCGCCCGCCGCGTCGAGCGTTGGCTCGTCGACATCCACCGCCCGCCGCGCCTCGACGCGGCCGGCGGCGCCGAGGAGGATCAATTGGTCCTCGGGCATCTCGAGGAGAAAGCGCGAGGGCTCGCCGAGCCCGTAGCCGTGCATCCGCCGGTGGAGCGCGTACGAGAGCGCGAGGCGTTCCTTCGCGCGTGTGATCCCGACATAGCAGAGCCGCCGCTCCTCCTCCACCTCCTCCGTGGAGGCCATCGACCGCGCGTGGGGAAAGACCCCCTCTTCCAGGCCGGTGAGGAAGACGACGGGAAACTCCAGCCCCTTGGCCGAGTGGAGTGTCATCAGGGTCACGCCGCGGGCGCCGTCGTAAAGCTCGTCGATGTCGCTCACGAGGGCGATGCCGTCGAGGAATCCCTCGAGCGTGGCCGCATCCTGGCTCCGCGCGTGGTCTTCGACGGCGGCGATCAGTTCCTCCAGGTTCTCGAGCCGAGCCTCGGCCTCCGACGAGCGCTCCTTCCTCAGATCGTCGCGGTAGCCGGAGGTGTTCAGCACGTCGTCGACGAGCGCGGGCAGGGCCGCCGTCGCCCGCCGGGCCGCCAGCGTCGCGACGAGGGCCGAGAATTCCTCGAGGGCACGGCGGGGCTTGCCCGTGACGTCCATGGGCGGCGCCGCGGCGACGGCGAGCAGCGGGCGGCCTTCGCGCGTGGCGAGCTCGTCGAGACGCACGAGCGTCGCGCGTCCGATGCCGCGCCCCGGCGCCTGCACCGCGCGGCGGAAGGCCACGTCGTCCGCGGGGTTCACGATCAGCCTGAGGTACGCGAGTGCGTCCTTGATCTCCTTCCGTTCGTAGAACCGCACCGATCCGACGATGGCGTAGGGAATGGCCGCCCGCCGCAGCGCGTCCTCGAGGACGCGCGACTGGGCGTTCGTCCGGTAGAAGACCGCGACGTCGTGCCAGGCGGCGCCCGCGTTCCGGGCCGACAGGATCCCCTGGGCCACGAAGTTCGCCTCCTCGTGCTCGTCCCAGGCGCGGTACACCTGCGCGGGTTCGCCCTCGGCGTTCTCGGTCCAGAGCGTCTTCTCCTTGCGGGAGAGGTTGTTGCCGATGACCGCCGCCGCGAGCGCGAGAATGCGCCTGGTGGATCGGTAGTTCTGCTCGAGCCGGATGACGCGGGTTCCCGGGTAGTCGTTCTCGAAGTCGAGAATGTTGCGGATGTCGGCGCCGCGCCAGTGATAGATGGACTGGTCGGGGTCACCCACGACGCAGACGTTCCGGTGGACGCCCGTGAGCTGGCGGATGATCCGGTACTGGGCCCGGTTCGTGTCCTGGTACTCGTCCACGAGCACGTGGGTCCAGACGTCTCGGTACCAGCGGAGCACGTCGGGCGCCTCGTCGAAGAGCCGGACGACCAGGAGCAGCAGATCGTCGAAGTCCACGGCCGCGGCGGCGGCGAGGCGCTCCTGGTAGCGGCGGTAGAGCTGGGCGATCTTCTCCTCGCGCGGACCCCGGGACGCTCGCTCGACCTCCTCGACCGAGACCATCTGGTTCTTCGCCGCGCTGATCCGGTGGACGAGCGACGCCGGCGTCCATGTCCGGTCGGTCAGGTCCAGCTCGTGCATGCAGTCCTTCACGAGCGAGAGACGATCGTCCTCGTCATAGATCGTGAAGTGCGAAGGGTACCCGATGTGGCGGATGTGCCGGCGGAGGATCCGCACACACGCAGAGTGGAACGTGGCGATGAGCGGCGCGCCGATGCCGGCGGGCAGCAGGAGATCGGCGACCCGTCGCGCCATCTCGCCCGCCGCCTTGTTCGTGAAGGTGACCGCGAGGACGAGCTTCGGGTCGACGCCGCGAACGCCGAGAAGCCACGCGATCCGGTGCGCGATCACGCGCGTCTTGCCGCTGCCCGCGCCGGCGAGCACGAGGAGCGGGCCGTCACCGGCGGTGACCGCCTCGCGCTGTGGCGGGTTCAGGTCGAGCAGGAGAGCCTCGCGATCGAGCACCTCGCGATTGTACCGTATGCTCACCGTGATGAACGACCGCGTACGGCTGATTCTCGACGACATCACCCGGCTCGAGGTCGACGCGATCGTCAACGCCGCGAACCGAACGCTCCGCGGGGGAGGCGGTGTGGACGGCGCCATCCACCGGGCTGCGGGACCCGGGCTCGACGAGGAGTGCCGCGCGCTCGGGGGCTGCGAGACCGGGCAGGCCAAGCTGACCCGCGGTCACCGTCTACTCGCCGGCTGGGTCATCCACGCGGTTGGGCCGATCTGGCGGGGAGGCGCCGAGGGCGAAGACGAGTTGCTGGCATCGTGCTACCGGGCGTGCCTCACGATCGCCGCCGAGCGCCGCTTCGGATCGATCGCGTTCCCGGCGATCAGCTGCGGGATCTACGGCTATCCGATTCCCCGAGCCTGCGGGATCGCCGCGGGTGAGATCCAGGCGTTCCTGCGCGTCAGTCCCTACCCGCAGCGGGTCGTGCTCGCCTGCTTCGAGCCGCGGATCCACGCGGAATACACAAGGATCCTCGGCGCCTAGAGCCCGCTATTCGACCGTCACGCTCTTCGCGAGATTCCGCGGCTGATCGACGTCGCAGCCCCTGCGGACGGCGATGTGATAGGCGAGCAGCTGGAGCGGTACCACCGTCAGGAGCGGCCGCAGGAGCTCGGACGTCACCGGCACCTCGATCAGATGGTGCGCCTTCGCCGCGACCATGCGGTCGCCGCCGTCCGCCACCGCGATGACCAGCCCCTCGCGGGCTCGTACCTCCTCGATGTTGCCGAGCATCCGTTCGTACGAGCTGTCCCGCGGCACCAGGGCCACCACGGGCAGCTCGTCGGCGATGAGCGCGATCGGACCGTGTTTCATCTCGCCGCCGGCGTAGCCCTCGGCGTGGATGTAGGAGATCTCTTTCAACTTCAGCGCCCCCTCGAGCGCGATCGGATACTGCACGCCGCGCCCGAGATAGAGAAAGTCGCGGGACGCGCTCAGATAGCGCGCCAGCGCCGCGATCTGCTCGTCGAGCTCGAGGGTCTTCTCGACGAGCCGGGGGATCTCGAGGAGCTCATGGATCCGCTTCTTGCTGTCTTCCGTCGTGATCGCGCCTCGCTGCCGGCCGAGCCACAGCCCCACGAGGTACATCGCGACGATCATCGTGGAGAAGGCCTTGGTCGACGCGACGCCGATCTCGGGCCCCGCGTGCATGTAGAGGACGCCCGTCGCCTCGCGGGCCAGCGCCGAGCCGACGACATTGGTCACGGCCAGGATCGGACAGCCCTTGAGACGCGCCGCCTTGATGGCGCCGATCGTGTCGGCCGTTTCGCCGGACTGCGAGACGGCGATCACGAGCGTTTCCGGTCCGATGAGGGCGTTGCGGTACCTGAACTCCGACCCGAGGTCGGTTTCGGCCGGGAGGCCGGCGAGCCGCTCGATCATGATCCGCCCCAGCATCGCCGCGTGGTAGGCCGTGCCGCACGCCACCAGGACCACACGCTGGATGGACCGCACGGTCGCCGGATCGAGCGTGACGTCCGTCAGGACGATGTTGCCCGTCTCCGGCGCGACCCGGCCGCGGAACGTATCAGTGATCGCCCGCGGCTGCTCGTAGATCTCCTTGAGCATGAAGTGCCGATAGCCGCCCTTTTCCGCCATGATCGGATCCCAGTGGATCCGGACGGAATCGCGCTGCACGGGCTCGCCCTGGAGCGTCGTCAGCTCGACGCTCTCGGCGGTGACGACCGCGACCTCGTCGTCCTCGAGGATCAACACGTCGCGCGTGTGCGAGAGGATCGCGGGGATGTCGGAGGCAATGAACATCTCGCCACGGCCGAGCCCGATGACCACGCTGCCCGCACCGTGCTTGGCCGCGACCAGCCGGTCGGGCGCGGCCGCCGAGACGACCCCGATCGCGTACGAGCCGGAGACCTCTGCGAGCGCCGCCTTCACGGCCCGCTCGATCCGGCCGGTCGCCTTCAGGTGATGCTCGATCAGGTGCGCGAGCACCTCGGTGTCGGTCTCCGATCGGAACTGGTGGCCCTCGGCCGTCAGACGCTCCTTGAGCTCGAGGTAGTTCTCGAGGATCCCGTTGTGCACGACCACGAGGTCGCCCTGGCAGTCGGTGTGGGGGTGCGCGTTCTCGTCCGATGGGCGCCCGTGGGTCGCCCAGCGGGTGTGTCCGATCCCGAGCGACCCTGTCAGTGGGCGCTCCCGGAGGATCCCCTCGAGCATCCGGATGCGCCCCGCGGCGCGCCGCACCTCCAGGACGCCGTTGTGGAGCACGGCGACGCCCGCGGAGTCATAGCCGCGGTACTCGAGCCGCTTCAGACCCTCGACGATGATCGAGACCGCGCTCTTGTCACCCACGTACCCGACGATTCCACACATGGCTAGTCCTTCGGCGCGGCGCGCTTCTTCGCCCGGCGCGCGGCCCAGCCGTCCTTGACGACTTGCTGGCCGCGGGCCACCGCGAGCGCGTCGGGCGGCACGTTCTTGGTGATGGTGGAACCGGCCCCGATGTACGCTCCCTCGCCGATCACGAGGGGCGCGACGAGACTGGTGTTGGTGCCGATGAAGGCTCCGTCGCCGATCTTCGTCTCGTGCTTGGCGACGCCGTCGTAGTTGCACGTGATGGTGCCCGCACCGATGTTGACGCGCTCGCCGACCGTGGCATCGCCAACGTATGACAGGTGCGGCACCTTCGAGCCGCGCCCGATGCGAGACTTCTTCAGCTCGACGAAGTTCCCGATCTTCGCCTTGGGACCGACGTGCGACAGCGGTCGCAGGTGACAGAATGGACCGAGCTGGGCCTCGTCCTCGATCGTCGACTCCACGAGGACGCAATAGGGCTTCAGTTGCACCCGGTCGGCCAGGCGCGAGGCGCTGATCTGACAGCCACTGCCGATCACGCACTCGCTGCCGATGCTCGTGGCGCCTTCGATGACCACGTTGGGGTAGACCGTCGTGTCGGGGCCGATCGTGACCGCGTCCTCGATGTAGGTGCTGGCAGGGTCCAGGATGGTGACACCGTCGGCCATGAGCCGCTCGAGGATCCGGCCCCGCTGGATGGCGGCGACGGCCGCGAGCTGCTTTCTGTCGTTGATGCCGAGCGCCTCGACCGGATCGGCGGCGGCCTGGGCCTCGATGCGGCCACCGGCTCTGGCCAGGATCCCGATCACGTCCGTCAGATAGTATTCGCCCTGCTCATTGTCGGGCTTCACGTCGTCCAGCGCGGCCCAGAGTCGGGGGCCCGCGAAGCAGTAGACGCTCGTGTTGATCTCGTTGATCTTCTTCTGGTCGTCGGTGGCGTCTCGGTCCTCGACGATGCGCTTGACGCGACCACCCTGACGGAGGATGCGCCCGTAACCCTGCGGGCGGTCGACGACGGCGGTGAGCACGGTCGCCGCGGCGCCCGTCGCCTGGTGATGACCCACGAGCCGCTCGAGCGTCTCGCTCGAGAGCAGTGGAACGTCACCGGGCAGGACGAGGATCGTTCCGCCGCCGGCGCCGACCGCGCGGGCCTGGAGGACCGCGTGGCCCGTGCCGAGGCGCTCACGTTGCTCGACGATCGCCACGTCGTCGCCGACGACGGTCCGGACCGGCTCGGCGTTCGGCCCCACCACGACGACGATCCGGTCGGCCAGGGCGCGCGCCGTGCGAAGCGCGTAGCCGATCAGCGGGCGGCCGCAGAGCGGATGCAGGACCTTCGGCTGCCGGGACCGCATCCGCTTGCCTTCGCCCGCGGCGAGGATGACGACCGTGAGTCCATGCATGCGGCAATTCTACTCCAGAGCGTCCGCGCCAAGAGGATTCGCTGCGCACCTTTCCGGAAATGACGGGTGCCCGCGGCGTGGGCACGACGGATTCAGGCGCGGCGCGCGCCCGCGAGCAGTCGTTCCATCCGCGGAGGTCGCGGCGACGAGAAATCCATGGGGCGGCCGGTGACGGGATGCACGAAGGCGAGCCGCTCGGCGTGGAGCGCCAGACCCTCGAAGGGTACCGGTAGGGGGTCCTGCTGACGACCTCTATAGGTGACGTCACCAGCGACGGGATGACCGAGCGACGCGAGGTGCACGCGGATCTGGTGCGTGCGGCCTGTCTCGAGACTCGCCTGGAGCAGCGTGAAGTGCCGGAACCGCTCGAGCACCCGGTAGCGCGTGACCGCGCGCTTGCCGCGTCCGGCGGGAAGCACGGCCATCCTCACCCGGTCGTGCGGGTGGCGACCGATCGGCTTGTCGATCACTCCCTCGTCCGCGCGCACGCGCCCGTGGACGAGCGCGCCGTAGCGCCGGGTCACGGTACGGCGTGCGAGCTGGTCGACGAGGGCCTCGTACGCGATCTGCGTCTTGGCGACGACGAGGAGTCCCGACGTGTCCTTGTCGAGGCGGTGCACGATGCCAGGCCGGCGAGGGCCGCCGACGCCGGCGATCCCGGGCGCGTGGGCGAGCACGGCGGCGGCGAGGGTGCCCCGCGCGTGTCCGGCCCCTGGATGGACCACGAGACCCGCGGGCTTGTCGAGGACGAGGACGTGCTCGTCCTCGTACACGATCGCGAGCTCACCCGGCTCCGGGACGAGCTCCTCGGGGGTCGGCGGCGGAACCTCCACTTCGATGGAGTCACCGGCGCGGACGCGGTGGGCGGGTGTCCCGGTCATCCCGTTCACGCGCACGTGCCCACCCACGATCAGCCGCTTGAGGCGCTCGCGCGAGAGGTCGGGGAAGCGTCCGGTCAGCCAACGATCGAGGCGCGTTCCAGCCGCCGCCGGCTCGACGGACAGCGGTGCCACGCTAGGCCGGACGCTCGGCCCGGTCGGTCATGAGACGGAGCGCCAGGAGTGTCACGCCGACCGAGATCGCGGAATCGGCGACGTTGAACGCCGGCCAGTGCCACATGCGGTAGTACACGTCGATGAAGTCGACCACGGCGCCGAAGCGGATGCGGTCGATCAGGTTGCCCACCGCGCCCCCGAACACGAGGCCGATGGTGCCATGGTCGATGAAGCCGCCGCGCGGCAGCACGCGCAGCGCAACGCGGACGAGCGCCAGGAGCGCGCCGAGCGACAGGAACGCCACGATCCAGCGCCAGCCCACGGGCACCCCCGAGAGAAGCCCGAAGGCGAGACCGGGGTTCATGACGAGCGAGAGCGCGAGACAGCCGTCGATGAGCGGGACGGTCGAACCCGGAGCGAGACGGTCGAGCGCCAGCATCTTCGTGTACTGATCCAGAAGGACTACGGCGCCCGCGACGACGAAGAGGCGCGTCGCGGTGGTTCGCGTCATGTCTCTGACAATTTCACCGCTCGGCTCGCGGCGCGACCCCGCTCACCTCGCACTGCCACCTACCACCGGGAGGCAGCGCTCGCAGAGCTCGGGATGCTCGCGGCTCTCGCCCACTCGTTCGCTCCAGGTCCAGCAGCGCTGGCACTTCCGGCCCCTCGCCTTGTCCACGCCGATGACCAGCCCGGGAATCTCCTGGCTCTCGTAGCGCACCGCGGGCTTCGCCTGGCCAGCCTGGAGCTCCACCTGCGACACGATGAAGAGCGTCGGCAGCAGCGGGCGCTTGGCGCGGAAGAGGTCGGGAAGATCCTCGGGCGCGTGCATCAGCGCGACGCGCGCCTCGAGGCCGCTGCCGATCAGCCCCTGGGCGCGGGCCGTCTCGAGGGCCTTGGCGACCTCCCGCCGCACCTCGAGCAGGCGGTCCCAGTCACGCTTGAGCACGTCGTCCAGCCACTCGACGGGCTCCTCGGGAAAGCGCTCGAGATGGATGCTCTCGCTCCGGGCACCCGGCAGGTGCCGCCAGGCCTCCTCGGCGGTGAACGTGAGGATCGGCGCCATGAGCCGCGCGAGCGCGACGAAGACGTCGTAGCAGGCCGTCTGCGCCGCCCGCCGGCGCGGGTCGGCCGGCGCCGAGGTGTACAGCCGATCCTTGATGATGTCGAGGTACTGGGCAGAAAGATCCACCGCGCAGAAGTTGTGGACGGAGTGGAACACCGTGTGGAATTCGTACTCCTCGTAGGCGCGCCGGACGCGCCCGATCAGCCGCCCCAGCCGGTCGAGCATCCAGCGATCGATCTCATCCAGGTGCGCGTAGGGCTGTCTCTCGTGCGCGGGATCGAAGTCGCCCAGATTGCCGAGCAGGAACCGGAAGGTGTTGCGGATCCGCCGGTACGCGTCGGCGAGCCGGTCCAGGATCTCGAAGGACATGCGAATGTCCTGCGTGTAGTCTTCCGCGGCGACCCACAACCGGAGGACCTCCGCGCCGTACTTCGGCAGAAGGTCCTCGAGACCGATGACGTTGCCCAGAGACTTGGACATCTTCCGCCCGTCGCCGTCGACGAAGAATCCGTGGGTGATCACGCTCCTGTACGGCGGCTTGCCGCGCGTGCCGACCGCCTCGAGCAGTGAGGACTGGAACCATCCGCGGTGCTGATCGGAGCCCTCGAGGTACATCTCGGCCGGCCAGCGCAGATCCGATCGCGTCTCGAGCACCGCCGCGTGGCTGCAGCCCGAGTCGAACCACACGTCGAGAATGTCCGACTCCTTCCGGAATCGCCCGCCGCCGCACGCCGCGCACCGCGTGCCGGCCGGCAGCAACTCGGCCGCGTCACGCGCATACCACTCGTCGCCGCCCCGCCCTTCGCGGAAGAGCCGCGCGACATGCTCGACCACCGGCTCCTCGAGCAGGAGCGCGCCGCATCCCTCGCAATAGAACGCGATGATCGGGACGCCCCAGACGCGCTGGCGCGAGATGACCCACTCGGGGCGGTGGGCGACCATGTTGTGGATCCGCTCCTCGCCCCACGGCGGGATCCACCGCACGTCGCGCTTGATCGCGTCGAGCACGCGCGCACGGAATTCCTGCTTGTCGAGCGCGATGAACCACTGCTCCGTGGCGCGGAAGAGCGTGGGGTTCTTGCAACGCCAGCAGTGGGGATAGGTGTGATCGAGCGGCCGCTCCGCGACCAGCATGCCCCTCTGCTTCAGGTGCTCGACGATCTTGGGATTGGCCTCCCACACCGTGAGCCCGGCGAAGCGCTCCACGTCCGGCACGAAGCGTCCGTCGTCGTCCACCGGGTTGTAGATCGCGAGGCCGAGCGAGCGCCCGAGCTCGTAGTCCTCCTCACCGTGGCCCGGCGCGACGTGGACGAGGCCCGTGCCCGTGTCCATCGCGACGAAGCCGGCGCCGGCGACGCGCCCCGTACGCTCGATCCACGCGTGACGGTACTCGAGGCCCACGAGCGCGCGGCCGGGGAATGCGCCGACCCTCCGAGCCCCCTCGAGATGGGCCGTCCGCACGAAGGCCTCGGCGAGCTTCTCGGCGACGACGAGCGTCTCGTTTTCTCCCACGGCATTGGACACCGAGAGCGCCACGTACTCTTCGTCCGGATGGACGGCGACCGCGAGGTTCGCCGGAAGCGTCCAGGGTGTGGTCGTCCAGATGACGAGCGAGGGTTTCGGAGCGTCGGCGACCCCGGGGAGGGCGGAGACGAGCGGGAACCGCACGTACACAGACGGAGTGCGCTGATCCTCGTACTCGACCTCCGCCTGCGCGAGCGCGGTCTTGCAGTGCATGCACCAGTGCACTGGCTTGAGGCCCTTGTAGACGAGACCGCGCCCGACGAACCTCCCGAATTCGCGCGCGATCACCGCTTCGTAGGCGGGCGTCATCGTGACGTAGGGGTTCTCCCAGTCACCGAAGACGCCGAGGCGCTTGAACTCCTCGCGCTGGATGTCGATGAACCGGAGCGCGTACTCACGACAGCGGCGTCGCTTCTCGACCGGATCCATCGCGCGCCGCACGTCCGTCGTCGCTTTGTCGAGGCCGAGCTCCTTGTCGACCTGGTGCTCGATCGGCAGGCCGTGGCAATCCCAGCCCGGAACGTAGACCGCGTTGAAGCCGAGCATCGCGTGCGACTTGACGATCACGTCCTTGAGGACCTTGTTGAGGACGTGGCCGAGGTGAATGTTGCCGTTCGCGTAGGGGGGACCGTCGTGGAGGATCCAGAGGGGACGGTCCGCGGCCGCCTCGCGCAGGCGCTTGTAGATGCCGAACTGGCCCCACCACGCCAGCATCTTCGGCTCGGTCTGGGACAGGTTCGCCTTCATCGGGAAGGCCGTTTTCGGCAGGTTTAGCGTGGCCTTGTAGTCCATGACCGGGGGGTCATGGTAACACGGCGCCGCGCTACTTCGGGCTGAGGGTGACGACCCCTGCCTTGTTGTCGATCGACACCTTGAACTGATCGAGGAAATCGCGGCCGAGGAGACCGTCGACCCCCCGCTGCTCGATGTCGTGCGAGATCACCGCGAGCTTGCCGACCTTGGCCTGGCCGACCTCGACGGAGTCCAGCTGGACCGTGCTGACGTTCGCGGTGCCCGTCGCCCCCTTCAACTCGGTGGCCTCGCTCTGCTGGAGCGACACGCCGGCCGCGGCGAGCACGCGGGGGTTGATCACCGAACGCTGGGCGCCCGTGTCGAGGAGCAGCTTGGCCGCCGTGCCGCCGTTGAGCCGAGCGTCCACCACGATCTCCTCGCCGGGGGTGAACTTGACCTGGGCGCTGCCCGCTCCGACGGCCCCCGTGGCTCCCGCGGCGCCAGGCGTCGCTGGATCGGCCCCGGGCGCCGACGGCGCGGCCGCGGGTGCAGGCGGCGCGTTGCGTAGACCCATGGGCACGGCGGTCGAGCGGTGCTTCGGCGGCACGCTGTCGATGCCTTCGGTGTAGTTCGGGACGCCGCGTTCGTCGATCCAGCGGTAGATCTCGGCTTCGGAGGCGGCCGGTCGCCCGAGCAGCAGGAACGCCGCGACGAACAGTACGGCCGCTCGGATCATGAGCGAATCATACCGTACAACGCGCCAGCCGGTACACGACCATTTCGGGTCCGCCCGAGACTTCGTTGCGCTCCAGGCGGACGCTGTAGATGGGCTGCAGGAGGTCGCGACGCGCGGCCAGCTCGGGAAACCACGTCGGGAAGATGATCACGTGGTCCGGACACGTCTCGAGCAAGAAGCGCGTCACACCCCCCTCGCCCTGGCGGCGGTACGGGATGATCCCGGGGGTCACCAGGCCCATCAGGTCGATCACTTCGCGACGCGAGAAGTAAGCGATCGCGCCGATGTCGTTGACCGCGATCCGCGCGCTCGCCGGGAGGTTCGCGGCCACCCAGATTCCGAGATGGACCTGCATCGCGTTGATGTTCTGCACCGCCCACGCGTACCGCGTCGACGCCGGAAGGAGCGCGAGCAGCGCTGTGCCGAGGTACAGGGCGACCGCCAGACGACGCCAGGCCGACGACCGCGCGGCAGGTTGGACGGGTCGGGTGGGCATCGCGGCGCCGCGCCCCGACGTTCTCAGGCCACGCCCCGTCCACGCCGACCCAACGGCCCCCGCTGAAACGGCAAGAACGACGAAGGCGAGCGGCAGAAGGTGGATGGAGTACCGCCCCTCCTGGAACGCGGGACCGCGGTACGGCGCGAGCAGCGCCATCCCGAGCGGGTGCGCGAGGAGCGCGAGCGCAGGCATTCCCAGCACCCGCCCACGACAGACCCACGCGAGGATGATGCCCGGGATCAGCGCGAGGGGCAGCGTCCACTGCGTCTGCGCCAGCCAGCCCAACCACTCGAGCGAGAACTCCCACGGTCGACCCAGCCAGACCCGCGCCGCGGGCTCGCGCAGCCCGCTGAGCCAGCCGATGAGGCCGCCCTCGATCTTCGCGGCCGCGGGCGCGGGATACGGCGCCCCCGCGGTCCAGAGGCTGAACAGGACGACCGGGGCGACCATCGCGGCCGTCGCGCCCGCGAAGACGAGCGCTCGGCGGAGCCCCAGCGGGCGCGCGAGGCCGAGGAACGGCACCAGCAAGAGCGCCTCCGGCCGAGCAATCACCGCCAGGGCGGCGCACAGGGCGCTCCAGCCGAGCCGGTCGCGCGCGTGCGCGAGAAGTGCAGCCGCGCAGAGCGCGGCCGCGAGGGAAACTTCCATTCCCGAGAGCGCGCCCCACGCCATCGGGCCCGTCCAGAGGAGACCGATCGCGGCCAGGAGGGCCAGCGCGGGCGGCGCGCCGAAGGCGAGCGCCGCGCGGCGAGTCACGAGCGCGGCGCCGAGCGCCGCCACGACGCCGAGCGTCTTGACCATGAGAAGCGAAGGCCCGAGCGCCGCCGCGCCCAGCGCGAGCGCCAGCGTCCAGAGCGGTGCGGTCGAGCCCGCGACGGGCACACCCGGGTTGTACGCGAATCCCGAGCCCTCGGCGATGTTCCGGGCGAAATGGAGATGAATCCAGGAGTCGTCGAGGGGAAAGCCGGCGGCGCCCGCGATCTGCTGCTCGCGCCCGACGAAGAGAACGAGCGGCGCGAGCGCGAAGAGGACTACGAGGAGGTCATCGCGTCTTGGCACGTCGAGGCGGCTCGCGCACGAGCGTGTAGTCCCCGTACGCGATCGGGCGGCGGTCGAGCGGCAGCACGTACAGATAGCGGCCGTGCGGCAGCTCGATCTCGACGAGGCCCGGCGGCCGCGACGTCGCCGGGCTCCAGTGGTCCACGAACCACACGAGGCGTTTTGCCGTCGCCGGCACCCTGAGGTCGGTCTCCGGGAACTGCGCCATGGACGACGAGAGGCGCGAGGCACGGTATCCGAGGGTCGGGCCGTCGATCTGGAGCTCGTAGGTCGCGTACTCGGGGAGGTAGAACATCGCGTGACGAAACCAGGGATACGACCGCGCGTTGCCCTGCTCGGTGATCAGCACGGTCTCGTCGGGTGGGAACATCCCGCGGATCGCGTCGACGAATGTCCGCACGATCTCCTCGTGCTCTCGGAGCGCGGCGGCGGTGCGGCTCCAGACCCAGTCGAAGGCGTCGTCCTGCGCCACGCGGATCCAGGCGGGCCGCGGCGTCTCGAAGTCGCGCGTCATCGGGCGCGCCGAGACGAAGAACGCGCCGTTGACCAGAACGACCAGCGTGACGGCGGCCGCGCTCAACACCGGCCGCGCGCGCGGGTAGCGCGCGCGCTCGGCCGCATGGGCGAGCGCGGTGACGAGCACTCGAGAAAGAAAGATCACGAGCGCCGGCAGGAACGTGAGGACGTACCCCGCCTGCCCGAAGTGCACGAGCGTGTAGACGAGCACGGGCGGGACGGTCCAGCCGACGAGAAAACCCTCGCGCCACCCCCAGCCGTGGCGGCGGACGTACCAGGGCGCCAGGAGCGCCGCGGCGGCGAGCGGGCCCAGCCCGACCAGCACGGACTCGATGAGATACCGACACATGCGGAGGCTGACCTCCAACGGGCCACCGAGGATCGAGGTCGGCCTCACGACGGAGCCCGCGAGGTCGACGGACGCGGCCAGGTAGCGCGCCAGGCCTCCTGTGAGCCAGACCATCGGCACGAACCACGTCAGGACGCAGCCGACGAGGATCACCCCGCCGAGGGCCAGTACCCGGGCGCGGCGGATGCCGAAGGCGACCGAGCCCAGCCAGAGCGGAAAGAGCAGGACCAGCAGCGACTGTCGGACGCCGCCCGCGAGTCCGAGGTAGCCCGCCGCCAGCCACCCGTCGGTTCGGCTTCCCTCGAGCGCGCGGAAGGCGTAGTAGGCGACCATGGACGCGAAAAGCGCCTCCGCGGCATAGGACAGCCCCACCGAGCCGTAGAACCAGAAGAGGGGGCTGACGGCGAGGAGCGTGGCGGCGGCCAGGGCCGTGGCCCGGTCGTAGATCGCCCGGGCCAGATAGTAGACCACGAACGTCGTGAGCCCGCTCATGACGACGGCGAGCGCCACGTACGCCGACGTCGGGTTGTCGAACCATGTGTTCACGAGTCGCCCGAGGGCGACGTAGAGGATGTATCCCGGCGGGTGAGGCTGGTGCTTGACGACGTCGTATTCGCGCAGTGCCAGGGCGAACTGCACCGCGTCCCAGTTGTACAGCATCCGGGCGCGGTACGGCAGGCGTGAGAGGATCGTCAGGAGCGAAAGGGCCGCCGCGACGGCGAGATCGAAGCGGTCGGCCCGCCGGTCAGGTGCAGGGGCTACGACGCCTTTTTCTCCTCTTCCTTCTTGGCGGCCGCCGCGTCGTCCTTCGACGACTCCTGCACGCCCTTCTTGAACTCCTTCATGCTCGAGCCCAGGGAGCGGGCGAGCTCCGGAAGCTTGCTGCCGCCGAAGAGCACCAGCACGATCACGAGAATGACGAGCAGTTCCTGGTAGCCAAGGCCAAACATGGTTGGCTCCTTTCCGCCCCACCTTAGCGCGCCCCTACCCCCCGCGCAAGACCCGCCGCTCGCCGACGCGCGTCGTGACCCGGCGCTGGTCGAAGAACTCGAGGAGCGGGATCGCGTACTTGCGGGAAATGCCGAGGAGGTCCTTGATGTCGCCCGGGCCGATCTCCCGGCGCTCGCGGAGCATCGCGACGAGCTTGGCCTGGATCGTCTCGAGCGCGCCGGCGTGGAAGAACAGGGATTCCTTGACGCGGAGGAGCCTGCCCGACTGCACGAGCACCTGGAACAGCTCGTGCTCCTCGTCGCCTCGGACGCCCGCGCGCGCGAGCGCCTCCTCCGGGCCGGGTGGAGCTGCTTCCGCCTGGAGGAACTCCCGCTCGACCTGATCCACCACGCGCTGCTGCTCGGGCGAGAGCCGCACTTCGTGGGTGGCGAGGCGGACCTTGTCGCGCTCCGTCCTCAGGACACCCTCGGCCTCGAGCGCCCCGAGCAGCGACGCGAAGACGCGCTCGTCGGCGCTCCCCGCGCGCCCGCGGAGCTCCTCGCGGGACATTCCCGGGCGCAAGGGGTGGGCGCCATGGAAGGTCTCGAGCGCCCCGACCGCGAGCCCGCGGAGCCGCGTGAAGCTCTCGGGGTGGAGGAACCAGTCACGATCGACCACGAGCACGCGGCCACCCGCGACCAGCCCGTCGAGCAGCCGGCGCAGGCGCTCCGGGCCGAAGGGGACCCGGCCCGAGAGCGCGGCGAACCGGACGCCCGCCGCGCCCACGTGGCGGACGTGCTCCTCGAGCACGGCCTCGGGGCTGCCCGTCTGGAGCAGGGCGAGGTGCGACACGAGCGCGGGCGCCTTGCGCTTGAAGCGCGGTGGGTCGACGTCGAGCAAGGTCCCGCCACCGATCGTCACGATCGGCGAGTACGAGCGGAGCACGAAGCGGTCGCCCGGCTGGGCGACGAGAGGCCGCTCGAGCCGGAAGCGCGCAAACGCGGTCTCGCCCGGCGTGAGCTCGGCGCGGTCGAGCAGGAGCACGCGCGCCATGATCTCGCTGGTCCCGGCGTGGAGGCGCACGCGCGTCCGCGTTCTGACGGGGCGGGGCGCGTCCTTCAGAAGCTCGAGGGTGGCGTCCACGAGGAGCGCGGGGACGAGCGTACCCGCGTGCGCCAGCACGTCGCCGCGCTCGATCGCCGCGCGCTCGACACCCTGGAGGTTCACCGCCGTCCGCTGGCCGGCGCGCGCCTCGGCGACAGGATGGCCGTGGGTCTGCAGGCCGCGGATCTTCGCCTCGACGCCCTTCGGATAGATCTGGACTCGGTCGTCCACGCCGAGCCGCCCGGCCGTGAGGGTGCCCGTGGTGACGGTGCCGAACCCCTTCACGGTGAACACACGGTCGATCGGGAGGCGCGCGAGCTGATCCACGGCGCGCTCGGGAACGGACTCCGCGAGTCGCCGGAGCGCCCCCCGCAGCTCGACGAGCCCTTCCCCCGTCTTCGCCGACGCGGCCAGGACCGGCGCGCCTTCGAGAAAGGTGGCGCGCACCAGCGCGATGACGTCATCGCGCACGAGCTCGAGCCAGTCGCGCTCGACGAGATCGGACTTCGTCAGGACCACGAGCCCACCCTTGATGCGCAGCAGCGAGCAGATTGAAAGGTGTTCACGCGTCTGCGGCATCACCCCCTCGTCCGCCGCGACCACCAGCATCGCGAGGTCGATGCCGCCGACGCCGGCGAGCATGTTCCTCACGAAGCGCTCGTGACCCGGCACGTCCACGATCTCGATCGTGAGCCCGCCGGGCTCCTCCAGGAACGCAAAGCCGAGGTCGATGGTGATGCCGCGGGCCTTCTCCTCGGGCAGCCGGTCGGTGTCGATCCCCGTGAGCGCCTTGACCAGCGAGGTCTTGCCGTGGTCGATGTGGCCGGCCGTGCCGACGACGACGTGTTTCACGGCAGTGCGGCGGCCCGGACAAGCGCCTGCGCGAGCGGCGGGACCTCGGAGGGGCGCACGGTCCGGCAATCGAGGAACAGGCGCTCGTCGGCCAGGCGGCCGATCACCGGGGGCTCGCCCTGCCGGAGCGTCTCGTCGAGGCGGCGCGCGTCGGCCCCGTCGCGCCCGAGGGTAAGGCCGGCCGATGGCAGCTCCACGGTTGGCAGCGCGCCCCCGCCGACCTGCGACCGGTGCTCGTCGATCCGAAGGGCGAGCCGCTCCCGCGGCTCCGGTGGGACCGCTCTGAGCACGCGTCGCGCCCGCCGGAGCACGTCGGCCACCGGCTCGGTCAGCATCCGGAGCGTCGGGATCGTCTCGCGAGCCACGCCTGCCTCGAAGGCGTAGAGTGTCGCCTCGAGCGCCGCGAGCGTGAGCTTGTCGACCCGCAGCGCGCGGTTCCACGGGTTCCGCTTGAGCCGTGAGACGACCGCCCTCGTGCCGACGACGATGCCGGCCTGGGGCCCGCCGAGGAGCTTGTCGCCGGAAAACGTGACGAGGTCGAGGCCTGCGCCGACCGCCTCCGGGACCGTCGGCTCGTACGGGAAGCCCCATGGGCGCAAGTCCACGAGCGAGCCCGAACCCAGGTCTTCCATGACCGGGATCCCGCGTGCCCGCCCGAGCTCGACGAGCTGGGGCGAGGCGACGTCGGCCGTGAAGCCGACGACGCGGTAGTTCGACGTGTGCACCTTGAGGAGCAGGCCTGTGTTGGGGCCGATCGCGTCGGCGTAATCCCGGAGGTGCGTCCGGTTCGTGCTCCCGACCTCGCGAAGCACGGCGCCGCTCCGCAGCATGATGTCGGGAATGCGGAACTCGCCGCCGATCTCGATGAGCTCGCCCCGCGACACCACGACCTCCTTGCCGTGGGCGAGCGTTTCGAGCGCGAGGAGCACGGCGGCCGCGTTGTTGTTGACGACCAGCGCGTCCTCCCCGCCCGTGAGCCGCCGCAGGAGGCCCTCGACGTGGCTGTAGCGGGATCCGCGCTCCTTCGTGGCGAGGTCGAGCTCGAGATTGGAGTAACCCGTCGCGACGGCGCTCACCCGCTCGAGCGCGAGCGGCGACAGCAGCGCGCGGCCGAGGTTCGTGTGGAGCACGACGCCCGTCGCGTTGATGACCGCGCGGAGCGAGAAGACGCCCGCGCGCCGCACGCGCTCGACGACGCTGGCGGCCAGCGCGTCGGCGGCCACGGGCGCGGTGCGGAGCTCCCGGGCCCGATGCCGCTCCGCCTCGAGCGTCTCGCGGACCAGTGCCGTCAGTCGCGCGCGCGGGACGCCGCGGAGCTCCGCCCGGTCGGCGAGCGCGCGCAGGAGCTGGTCGACGGAGGGGAGGCTGCGGAGTGCGCCGCCCGGGTCACCGTTCATCGAGCGCGGCCTCGACCTTTTTGCGCACGCGGGCGATGACCTCTTGCGTCTCGTGGCGCCACGTCTGGGCGGTCCACTTGCCCTCGGTGCCTGGCCCCCCGCGGCGCACGGCCTCCTCGACAAGCCCGGCCCAGAGCTCGTCGAGGTCCGCGACGGAGAGACCCTGGCCGCGGAGGGCGCGCGTCCATTCCGAGGCGAGGCTGTCGATGAGCTTGTCGCGCTCGGCGGCCAGGCGCCGCGCCTTGCGGATGAGGTCGGCGAGTCGTGAAGGCATCGCCTACTCCCGCACGAGCTCACGGACGGCATCGAGCAGATTCGCCTCGAATCGTCCGGTCGAGGCGCACGCGTACACGGGGGCGGGCCGCAGCTTGCCGCTCGAGCCCCTGCGGTGCATGTGCGTGCGCATCTTCGAGTTGACCTGGATCTTCGTGCGCGCGCCGTCGGGCTCCGCGAACAGCGTGAAGGCGACGATCGCCTCACCCTCGATCAGGTCGTCGCCGATGCGCCCGCAATCCGCGTAGACGCCGATGGGAGCGATGAAGTCATCCGAGGCGATGACCCCGGAGTCGCGGGCGATGGCCCGCAGCGGCACGTTCTCCTTCGCGAGCGCCCGGACGATCGCCACCCACGCCGTCTCGTACTTCGCGTCGACCCCTGTCCGGTGGGGGGGCGGCGCCAGGGGGGAGATGTAGGGCCTGGCGCAGCCGGTCGCGAGCAGCGCGGCCAGAAGGACGCCCGCGCGTCTACTTGTGATGATCGATCCCACGGTACGCGTCGATGAAGCGGACCACGCGCGCTTCGTCGAGCTCCTCGAAGACGTCGAGGCGGGTCCAGGCCGTGAGCGCGATCCTATTCTTCATCGGTGGGTACGGCGCCAGGACCACGTGCTTGCCGTATTTCTGGACGATCGCCTTGAGCTTCCCCGCGAGCTCGGGACACTCGCAGTTGTACTGCACGAGCACCCCGCCGTCTTCCAGATTGTGGACCTGGAGCTCGGGCGGAATCGGCCGCGTGTGCACGCCCCAGGGCGCGATGTACGGCAGGTGTGGTCCGGAGGTTGGCGGGTCGGAGTTGTACGGCACGTGCGGCGTCTCGGTCGTCTGGAGGTGGTTGTTGCCCTGGTCGTCGAACTGCTGGCCCGGCAGGTTCGCAGCCGCCCGATACGCGAAGTAGGCCACGATCGCCGCGACGACGACGACCGCCGCGCTCGCGAGGAAGAGGCGCTGTCGTCGAGGAATCCGCCGACCGGTCTTCGACTGTCGCACGCGCTTGGCCATGAGTCTCCTGATGGCGGAAGCGTATGGGAGTCGAACCCATCGACCGTTTGTCTAGAACGGTCCACCGGATTTGAAGTCCGGGAGGCCCACCGGGTTCCTAGACGCTTCCAAAGCTCGTCCGAGCTTCCCTCCCTCGGCATGAGCCATAAGAGTGTAACACCGGGGAATCCGTTGTCATTCCCGTGACGGCGGTGCCTGACGTCTGGCGGCGCCCTGGACGCGAGGCCCGACAGGTTGCCGGAAAGCATCGGCTTGACGGTCTCTGGAAGGGGGCCCCGGGGCGGGTCGGTGCTGGGGATGGAGTCTGGTCGGGGCAAGGGGGGTGCCCGACCTCCGGCAGGATCGTCGCGATATCGGCGACCGCACAGTGCTTCGAAACGATCGGCGCGAGCTCCGTCGCGACTGCGGCGCCGGGCGTTAGACCGCAGCGCCCCAAGAGCTCGATTTCTGGTCGGGGGCCGGCGGCGCCCTGCTACGATATTTCGCGACGTGGCAGAGCTGAGGCGCAGGAGCCCTCGACAGGACCGCGCGGAATCTCCCTGGGGGCTCGGTGGACTCACCGTCCGTCAGCTCGCTCGGCGGGTCTACCTGAGGCTCTGGGAGGACGAAGTCCTCGACCGGGCCGCCGGCCTCTCGTACTACTTCTGCTTTGCGCTTTTCCCCACGCTGCTCTTCTTGACGGCGCTGCTCGGGATGCTGCCGCAGCCCGACCTGATGAGCCGGCTTCTCGACTACGTCGACCGGATGCTCCCGGCCGACGCGGCCTCGCTCCTTCGAAAGACGCTTGCGGAGGTCGTGAGCGGCGCGAGCGGCAGTCTGATTTCAGTCGGCGTGCTCGCCGCGCTCTGGGGAGCATCGAGCGGGATGCGCTCCATCATGACCGCGCTGAACGTCGCGTACGGCGTGCCGGATCGCCGCCAATGGTGGCAATCGCGGCTGATTGCGATCGGGCTGACGCTCGGCTTCTCGCTCTTCGGGCTGACGGCGCTGCTGCTGCTGGTCTTCGGTGGGCGCATCGGCGAGGTGGTCGCCGATCGCATCGGCCTCGGCCCCGCGTTCACGGTCGTCTGGACGCTCGCCCAGTGGCCGGTCGCGATCCTTCTCGTGTTGACGGCGCTGGCGCTCGTCTACTGGCTCGCGCCCGCCGCCGGTCGTGGCTGGTACTGGATCACGCCGGGCTCGATCTTTGCGGTCTTCGCGTGGCTCCTGATGTCCTCGGGGCTTCGCCTCTACGTCGCTTTCTTCGGCAACTACAACGCGACCTACGGCTCCATCGGCGGCGTGATCCTCCTGATGCTCTGGCTCTACATGAGCGGCGTCGCGCTTTTGATCGGAGCCGAGATCAACTCCGTCGGCGAGGAGATGCAGGGCAACGGGGTGC
Organism: Methylomirabilia bacterium; assembly: GCA_041496385.1. Classification (GTDB taxonomy): domain Bacteria; phylum Methylomirabilota; class Methylomirabilia; order Rokubacteriales; family CSP1-6; genus AR19. The sequence continues at coordinate 50,767 of JBGQEL010000023.1, forward strand.
CCCAATCCCGAACGGCGCGCTCGGGCTCACTCTACTAGCCACCCATCAGCGGGGGAAAGATCGCGACGGAGTCGCCGCTGGCGAGGCGGCGCCCGGGCTCGGCATCTTCGCCGTTCACGAGCACGACCCGCGCCAAATCCGCCGGAATACCGAGGCGGCCGGCGAGATCGCCCACGGTGACGCCGTCGGGGAGGTCAAGGGTGGCGGCGCCAGCACGGTTCGGAGCGGGCAGGAACGAAAGAAACGCCGCGAAGAGCCTGACTTCGACCTTCAGCGCAGCTCGGCGACGCGCAGGCGGTCGCCCGGGTGGAGGCGATCCTGCTTCTCGAGGCTGTTCCAGCGGACGAGGTCGCCGACCGAGACTCCGTACCGCTTGGCGATCGAGGCCACCGTATCACGCGGACGGACGACGTGGAGGCCCCCGGTCACGGTCGTGCCCGTTCGGCGCGGGGCCAACGCGGCGAGAACACCCTCGCGCGTCCCCAGCGGGACCTTGAGATCCCACGGGGCTCCGGGAGGCGTCACCCCACGGACGAGGACAGAATTCAGAGACTGCAGGCCTTCGAACGACACCCCGGCGGTTGCCGCGAGGCGGCGAAGATCGGTCGAGGGAGGTACTGTCACCGACTCGTGATGGTGAGGGCTTGCCTCGCTCGATTCGAAGCCGTACTGCCCGGGGTTTCGGCCGATGATCGTCGCGGCCTGGATGGCCGGGACGAACTCTTGCGTCTCCCGCCGGAGAAACCTTGTCCGGTTGAGTACCCAGAAGTCGGATGAGCCCGTCGCGCGGATCGCGCGCGTCACCGTCAGCTCACCCGCGTTGTAGGCCGCCTGGGCGAGCGTCCATGAGCCGAATTGGTTGTAGAGATCGCGGAGGTAAGCGGCCGCCGCCCGGGTCGACTTTTCGGGGTCGAGCCGCTCGTCCACCCACTGGTCGACGCGCAGACCGTAATTGCGGCCCGTCCTCGCCATGAACTGCCACAGGCCCTTTGCGCCGGCACGCGAGACCGCCAGCGGATTGAATCCGCTCTCGATCATCACCGTAAACGCGAGGTCGACAGGCAGGCCGTGGCCGCGCAGAGTCTGCCGGATCATTTCAAGATACCTTCCCGAGCGGCTCATCCAGGTCTCGACGACGGCACGTCGGCTTCCGGTGAAGCGCTCCAGGAAGTATCGGACCTGGGCGTTCAGTTCCACTGGATAGTCCGGAGGGTCGTGAACGACCGGAACCACCTGAAGACGAGCCGACTCGGCAAAGGCCTCCGCCCAGGCGTCGACTTCCGGAATCTCCTCCCACCGAGTCGAGTCGGCCTCGGAACCTGGCTCGACGATCCTGGGTTCAACGAACAAGCCGGGACGTACGCTCTCCTCAGGGGGCGGCGGAACCGCGGCGAATTCCAAGGGGGTCGGATCGTAGAGGTGTGGTTCGGCGGCGCTGGGCGCGAACGCACCGGAGGCCAAAAGGCCGAAGAAACCGACGGTCATTGCGAGGAATCTGGCTCGAATCGGCATATTTAGGTAGGGAACTTCCGTAGTTTTTATCATGCGGTTGGCCATCGGTCAACCCGCTTCAGCCAAGCATGTGACCAAATGGGACAATATTGCCCTTCTGTCAATATTTCTATATATTTAGAATAAGAATAAATTCCGATATGCCCTCGTCGTACGACCAGGAGACGCGTTGATCCAACCCCCAACCCGAGACAGAGGAGTGACACCGTGAAGAAGCTTTTGGCTCTGGCAGTCGCAGTAGCATTCGCCGCCGGCTCGGCCGGGCTTGCCGTCGCGCAGGCGCCCGCCCAGGCGCCGGCCGAGAAGAAGGCCGAGAACCCTGCGGAGAAGCC
>JBGQEL010000024.1:0-48405 GCA_041496385.1 Methylomirabilia bacterium
CCACGCCGCGGCGCGGACCGAGCGCCTCGGCTTCCTCATCGCCCACCGTCCGGGCTTCGTCGCGCCGACGCTGGCGGCGCGCAAGGCCGCCACCCTCGACCACCTCACCGGCGGCCGCGTCGCGCTCCACATCATCAGCGGGGGCAGCGACGCCGAGCAGGCGCGCGACGGCGACTGGCTCGCGCACGACACCCGGTACCGCCGGACCGACGAGTATCTCGAGGTCCTGCGGCGCACGTGGTCGGCCGAGGCGCCGTTCGACTACACGGGCGAGTTCTACCGCGTGGCGAAGGCCTTCTCGGACGTCAAGCCGCTGCAGGGGCCGTCGATCCCGCTCTACTTCGGCGGCGCCTCCGGCCCGGCCGTCGCCGTGGGCGCCAGGCACTGCGACGTGTACGCGCTCTGGGGCGAGCCGCTGGCCGCCGTGAAGCAGCGCATCGACGAGGTGCACGCCCTCGCCGCGACGTTCGGCCGGCGGCCGCGGATCAGCGTCTCGTTCCGCCCCATCCTGGCCCCGACCGAGGCGGCGGCGTGGGAGCGCGCCCGCGCGATCCTCGCCAAGGTCGAGCAGGCACGGCCGGCGATCGTGGGCGAGGGCGCGGGCATCCGGCCGCAGGCCGAGGGGGCGCGTCGCCTGGTCGAGTTCGCGGGCAAGGCCGAGGTCTACGACACGCGGCTCTGGATGCCGATCGCCGCCGCCATGGGCGGGGCGGGCAACACGACGGCGCTCGTGGGGACAGCCGAGCAGGTGGCGCAGGCGCTGCTGGACTACTACGACATCGGGGTGACCACGCTCCTCATCCGCGGCTTCGATCCGCTGCGCGACGCCGTGGAGTACGGGCGCGAGCTGATCCCGCGCGTGCGGGCGGAGGTGGCGCGCCGCGAGCGGGCCGCGGCCCGCAGCGCCTGACGTGACCACGCTGGTGACGGGCGCGTTCGGCTGCATCGGCGCCTGGGTCGTGCGCGGCCTCCTGGCCGCCGGCGAGCGCCCGGTCGCGTACGACCTCGGCGACGATCCCTGGCGCATGCGCATGCTCCTCGGACCCGACGTCGCGAGCCGCATCACGGTCGTGCGCGGCGACATCGCCGACCGCGACGCGCTCATCCGCGCGGTGCGAGACCACGCGATCCGCCGCGTCGTCCACCTGGCCGCCTGGCAGGTGCCGCTCTGCCGCGAGGACCCGCCGCGCGGGGCGCTGATCAACGTCGTGGGCACGGCGAACGTCTTCGAGGCCGCGCGCGCGGCGCGGATCGAGCGCGTCGTCTACGCGTCCTCCGCGGCCGTGTTCGGGCCGCCGGACCTCTACCCGCCCGGCCCGCTCCGCGACGACGCGCGCCGCCGGCCGGCGACGCATTACGGTGTGTACAAGGTGGCGAACGAGGACACGGCGCGCGTCTACTGGGAGGAGCACCGGATCGCGTCCATGGGCTTCCGCCCGCTGTCGGTCTACGGCCCCGGCCGCGACTTCGGCGTGACGGCGGCGCCCACGCTGGCGATGAAGGCGGCGGTGCTGGGCCGCGGCTATCGCATCCCGTACGGGGGCGGGACCGATCTCATCTTCGTGGACGACGTCGCCCGCGCGCTGCTCGCGGCCGCGGGCTCGACGCTCGACGGCGCCCGCGTCTACAACCTCCACGGCGAGACGATCGCCATCGCCGGCGTCGTGCGCGCGATCGAGGAGGCCTGGCCCGCGGCCCGGGGACTCCTCTCCCACGCCGAGCCCGCCATGCCCTTCGCCGACGCGCTGGACGACGCGGGCTACCAGAAGGACCTCGGTCCCGCGCCTCGGACCGCGTTCGCCGCGGGCGTCCGCCGGACGCTCGACGAGTTCGCGCGGCTGCAGAAGGAGGGGCGGCTCGACGCCCGCGAGCTCGCGGGGTAGAATTCTCGCACCCATTCCCAGCAGTGACTGGCCCGGATCGCTGGAGGTGTCAGCCACGGGTTCCTCTTCTCGGTCCAGCGGAGCGCGACGGCCGAGATCGAGTACCTGAAGGAGTACCTCTACCAGGTGCCGGGCGGCCAGAAGACGACGTAGCCGCCGCCCATCCGCTCAGTCGGCGATGGTGGCTGCCGCTTCGTCGGGGCGCTCGGGCGAGCCGGCGCGCGTCATGGGCTCGGTACGGACCCGCAGCATGAACGGCAGGAGCGCCAGCAGCGCGAAGCAGATGATCGAGAACAGCCGGAACTCGTCGGCGTACGCCATCACCTGCGCCTGGTCGGTCGCCTCGCGGTAGATCATGAGCATCGCCCGTCGCTGGGCGGTGAACAGGTCCGCGCCCTGCTTGACGAAGTGCGCGGTCCAATCCTGTAGCCGCGCCGCGGTCTCGGTGCTCCAGGCGTTCAGGTGGCCGATGAGTGTCGTCTGGTGGTACTGGCTGCGCCGCGCCAGGAGCGTCGTCGCCAGCGCGACGCCCACGCTGCCGCCGAAGTTCCGGATCACGTTGAACGCCGCCGTTGCGTTGCCGAGGCGCTCCATGCGCACGGTCGCGAGCGCGAGGGTCTGGAGCGGCACGAACACGAAGCCCATGCCGAGGCCCTGGACGAAGCGCGGCCACGCGAGGTTCCAGTAGTCCACGCCGAGCGTCATGTGCGACATCATCGCGAGCGCCACGCCGTTGATGAACAGGCCTATCCCGAGGAGCAGGCGCTGGTCCATGCGCGCGACGAGCCGGCCCGCGATGAGCAGCGAGATCATGTTGCCGACGCCGCCGGGCGCCAGCACCAGCCCCGAGGTCCAGGCGTCGTAGCCGAGCTGCTTCTGCGTGTAGAGCGCCAGCAGCAGCATGCTCGCGTAGAAGCTGAAGATGGCGAGCAGGATCACGACGCTGGCGAGCGCGAAGTTCCGGTCGCGGAACACGGTGAGGTCGAGGATCGGCTCGGGGCTCGTCAGCTCGCGCACGACGAAGGCGACGACGGCGCAGGCGGCCACCACGGCGAGCATCGTGACGAGGCGCGAGTCGAACCAGTCCTCCCGCTCGCCCCAGTCCAGCGTGAGCTGCAGGCAGCCGAACCCGACGACCATGAGGGCGAGGCCGGCCACGTCGGTGCGTCCCGGCTTCTTCGCGTAGGGCGAGTCGAAGACGAACGCGCTCGCCATGACAAAGCCCAGGAGGCCGATCGGCAGGTTCACGTAGAAGATCCAGCGCCACGACCAGTTGTCCGCGATCCAGCCGCCGAGGGTCGGCCCCAGGATCGGGGCCATCATGATCCCCGCGCCCCAGAGCGCCATCGCCATGCCCCGCTGCCTCAGCGGGAAGATCTCCCAGAGGATCGCCTGGGAAATGGGGATCACCGGGCCGCCGCCGAGGCCCTGGAAGACGCGCGCGCCGACCAGCAACGAGAGGTTCGGCGCCACGCCCGACAGGAACGAGCTGACCGTGAACAGGACCGTGCAGATCAGGAAGAAGCGCCGCCGCCCGAGCAGGCCGGAGAGCCAGCCCGTCGCCGGGATGATGATCGCGTTGGCCGCGAGGAACGACGTGATGACCCACGACATCTCCTCGACGCCGGCGGAGAGCGAGCCCTGCATGTGCGGCAGCGCCACGTTGGTGACGCTCGTGTCGAGGACCTGCATGACCGCCACGAGCATGACCGACACCGTGATGGCCCACTTCCGGGCGGGAGAGAGCTCGGTGGTGGCGGCGGCGTCCGCGCCTCCGCTCATCGGACGCGGATCGCGACGCCCACCGACATGCCGGCCCGCAGCGTGTGCGGGTTCCCGAACTCCTTCGCGTCGAGGAGGATCTTCACGGGCACGCGCTGCACCACCTTCACCCAGTTCCCGGTGGCGTTCTCGGGCGGCAGCAGCGAGAAACGCGCGCCGGTCCCGGACGCGATCGAGTTGACGACGCCGGCGAACACCTTGTCCGGGAAGCCGTCGACCCGGACCTCGGCCCGCTGGCCCGCCCGGATCCGCGCGAGCTGCGTCTCCTTGAAGTTGGCGAGCACCCAGACGTCGTGGAGCGGGACGATCGCGAGGAGCGGCTGGCCCATCTGAACGATCTGCCCGACCTCGACCGAGCGCTTCGAGACGATCCCGTCGAGCGGCGCGCGTACCTCGGTGTAGAGGAGCTGGAGCTCGGCGAGGGCGACGTCGGCCTGCAGCTCCTTGAGGCGCGCCTCCGCGCGGCTCACCTCGGCGTCCTTCATCGGGAACTGGTGCGTCTGGCTGTCCGCGCGCGCGAGCGCCGCGCGCGCCTCGGCCACGCGCTGCCGGGCCTGGTCCACGGCGTGGATGCGCGAGACCAGCTCGGCCTCCGCCTGCTGGACCTCCCGCTCGCTCGCGGTGAGCCGGCGCTGCGTCGCCTCGACGGTGGCGCTCGCGGTCTCGGACGCCGCCTCGGCGCGGTCGAAGTCGCGGCGCGCGACGAGGTCGCTCCGGAGCAGCGCGCGCTGCCGCTCGAGCTCCCGGCCCGCCTCGCGCTGCGCGCTCTCGGAGCCGGTCACGTCGGCGCGCATCGCGGCGACCGCGGCGCGCCGGACCTCGAGCCGCGCGCGCCCCTCTTCCACCGCCGACTCGGCCGAGCGGACGCCGACGACCGCCGCCGCGAGGTTCGCGCGCGCCTGGTCGATCTGCGCGCGCGTGGACTCGCGCGTGAGCGGCACGTCGGAGCGCGCCGCGCGCAGCGCGGCCTCGGCGGTGGCGACGGCCGCGCGCGTCTGGGCCACCCTCGCCTCGAAGTCCCGCGGGTCCACGCGGAGCAGCAGCTCGCCCTGCTTCACCGCCTGGTTGTCGCGCACGAGCATCTCGGCGACGGTGCCCATGACCCGGGCGCTGATCGGCGAGATCGTGCCCTCGATGTAGGCGTCGTCGGTCGAGACCCAGCGGGTCGCCTGGTACCAGAGCCAGCCGCCGTACGCGAGGGCGACGACGCCCACGACGGCGCCGGCGATGAGGACGAGGCGCGCCCTCACGGCGCGCGCTCCGCGGCCCGGGGGAGCGGGCTAATCGTGAGCGAGCGGGATCAACCGTCCCGCTGCGTCGAAGGGCAGCGGCGCGGGATCGTCAAGCTGCGTGAGGTCGCCACGCGCGGCGACCTCGGGCAGGAAGGCTTCGGACACCTCGAGCTCGCCCAGCATCAGGGTGCTCTTGATGCGGATGACGCGCGCCTTCTCGGGCGGCGTGAGACCGATGCACGAGAGCGCGGTCTCGACGGCCTCCCGGTCCGTGTCGTAGGTCGGCGGGATCTTCGCCCCCCCCGGCGCGCAGGCCGTGATGGCGTTGATCAGGGTGGGCTTCATGTCGATCTTGTCCACGAGCCGGCGCGTCGTGAAATCGGCGTTGCCGATGCCGACGGCGTTGCCGTAGCTCTCCTCGGTGAGGTCCAGCGTGACGATCCAGAGGATCTTCGGCTCCGCCGGGAACGGCTCGTGCGGGTTCGAGGGCCGGCCGATCACGTTGGTGTCCATGCCGGCGCCCGAGATGTTCTTGCCCATCTCCTCGACGATCAGCACGTCGATCGGCGAGAACGGCAGGCGCGCCATCCACTCGCGCGCGTCCTTGAGCATCCGCCGCTCGCCCGCCTCGAGGTCCTCGGCGTTGAAGGCCTCGATCCGCGCCGTCTCGTCGTAGCCGTTCTCGACGATGCCCACGCCGAAGCCGATGCGCGCGTGCGCCAGCATCGCGCGCCCGACCGAGGTGATGACCGTCTCGTAGCCGTGGCGGATGTTGGCGCGATGGTACTGGATGGCGCCCGTGTACTTGCCGAGGCCGATCGTCATCATCTTGAACAGCCCCGACTCGATCGAGCCCTTGAAGTCCGTGTGCGGCTTGACGCGGTTGACGAGGCCGATCCAGTCGGCCTCCGCGGCGTACCGGTCGAGCCAGACGGGCAGCCCGAGCGTCTCGCCCACCCGCACGACCTCCATCGTCGCGCGCACCGGGCAGCCCATCGTCGCCTCGGTGATGCCGTAGTGCTCGAGCACGGAGAGCTGGCCCTCGGGCGTCCCGCCGCCGTGGCTGCCCATCGCCGGGAACACGAAGGGCCGGGCGCCCAGGTCGCGGAGCCAGCGCACCGTGGCGCCGACGACCGTGCCGATGTTGGCGATGCCGCGGCTGCCCGCGCCGACGCCGACCGAGTCCCCGCGCTTGATCGGCAGGCGGGCGCCGGCGAGCGCCTCGGCGACCGCGCGGGGAATGTCGGTCACCCGGGGGCGCGAGAAGGTCTGGCGAACTCGCAGCATCCGCGGCAGGGCCATGGGGCAAGAACCTCCTGGGCGTGCTTTCGTAATACCGGGCGGCGCCGGGGAAGTCAAAGAGTTTTTGCCAACGGATTGTGCTATATGTATGGGCCAATTTTAATGATTGGCGTTCCTGCCCTCCCTACGCGCTTACTCTTGGCTGGCCTGCTCCTGGCCGTGGCCGGCTGCGGCTGGATCAAGCCCGCGCCGACGCCCATCCTGCCCGCGGAGGAGCTCTACTCGAACGGCGAGGAGCAGCTGAACCGCAAGCGCTACGACGAGGCGCGTCAGAGCTTCACGAAGATCGTCGAGCGCCACCCGACCTCCTCCTACGCCTCACGCGCGCGCTTCCTGATCGGGGAGGCCCACTACCGCGAGGGCTCGTTCGACAAGGCCATCAAGGAGTTCGAGGCGTTCCTGTCGTTCTTCCCGCGCCACCAGATCGCCGACCTCGTACACTTCCGGCTGGCGATGAGCTACTACGACCAGATGAAGCCCGTCGAGCAGGACCAGGGGCTCACGCAGAAGGCGCTCGACCAGTTCCGGAAACTCGTCAAGGAGTACCCCGAGAGCCGCTACGCGACCGAGGCGCTGGCCAAGATCGACATCTGCCGAGGCATGCTCGCGCAGAAGGAGGTCTGGGTCGCCAACTACTACTTCACCCAGGGCAACCCGGGCGGGGCGCGCCAGCGGCTCGAGCAGGTCCTCAAGAACTACCCGCGGGCGCTCGTGGTGCCGGAGGCGCTCTTCCTCCTCGCCGAGGTCAACTTCAAAGAGGGCAAGAACGCCGACGCGGTCCAGCTCCTGCGTCGCCTGTCGGACGAGTACGGCTACACCGACTTCGGGCGGCGCGCCGCGCTGCGGCTCAGGGCGCAACGGTAGTGCGAGGTGAGACCGTTCGACGGGCGAGCCGAGCGGTGAAATGATCGGAGGACTCTGACTCGTGCACGACTTCGTCGATCTTCGCTCCGACACGCTCACGCTCCCGACGCCCCAGATGCGCGAGGCGATGGCCCGCGCCGAGGTGGGCGACGACGTCTGGGAGGAGGACCCGACCGTCAAGCGCCTGGAGGCTGTGGCGGCCGAGCGGCTGGGCCAGGAGGCGGGGCTGTTCGTCGCCTCGGGCACGATGGGCAACCTCGTCTCGGTCGTGAGCCATACGCGGTCCGGGCAGGAGGTCGTCCTCGACCTCGACTCGCACATCTTCAACTACGAGGTCGCGGGCGCCGCGGTCATCGGCAGCGTCCAGATGCGCCCGGTGAAGACGGCGCGCGGCTTCCTGTCGCCCGAGCAGGTCAAGGAGGCGCTCCGGCCCGCGAACATCCACGTCCCGCCGACCGGCCTCGTCTGCCTCGAAAACACCCACAACCGGCACGGGGGGACGTGCTGCGCGCCGGAGGAGATCGCCGCGGTCGCGGCGGTGGCCCACGCCGCGGGCGTGCCGGTGCACCTCGACGGCGCGCGGCTCTTCAACGCCGCGGTCGCGCTCGGGCGGCCCGCGAGCGAGTTCGCGCGCCACGTGGACTCGGTGACCTTCTGCGTCTCGAAGGGACTGGGCGCGCCCGTCGGCTCCGTCGTCTGCGGCGCGCGCGACTTCATCGCGCGGGCGCGGCGCGTGCGCAAGATGGTCGGCGGCGGGATGCGGCAGGCGGGCGTCATCGCGGCGGCCGGTCTCGTCGCCCTCGAGCGCATGGTGGACCGCCTCGCCGAGGACCACGCCAACGCCCGGCGGCTCGCCGAGGGCCTGGCGAAGCTCCCGCGGCTCCGGGTGGACCTCGCGAGCGTCCAGACGAACATCGTCATCTTCGGCGTCGAGCGCGCCGGTGGCGTCGAGGCGCTGGTGGCGGGCTGCGCGGCGCGGAAGGTGAAGGTCCACGCGATCGGGCCCACGTCGATCCGCTGCGTGACGCACAAGGACGTCGACGCCGGGGACATCGAGCGCGCGCTCGCGGCCGTCGGCGAGATCACGAACTCGTGGTAACGCGAGCCGGTACCTAGGGGGCGCCATGGCCGAGCGACTTCTCGACGTCAAGAACCTCAAGACGTACTTCTTCACCGACGAGGGCGTGGTGCGCGCCGTCGACGGCGTGGACCTCTACATCGACAAGGGCGAGACCCTCGGCGTCGTCGGCGAGTCCGGGTCCGGCAAGAGCGTGACCGCGCTCTCCATCATGCGGCTCATCCCGACGCCGCCCGGCCGCATCGTCGAGGGCGTCATCACGTACGGCGGCAAGGCCCTCCTCGACCTGCCCCCCGCCCAGATGCGCAAGATCCGCGGCAAAGAGATCTCGATGATCTTTCAGGAGCCGATGACGTCGCTGAACCCGGTCTTCACGGTCGGCGAGCAGATCGCCGAGGCCGTGCGCCTGCACGAGGGGCTCGGGCGGCGCGACGCGATGGACAAGACGGTCGAGATGCTCAAGCTCGTGCACATGGCGAACGCCGAGCGCCGCGTGCGCGAGTACCCGCACCAGCTCTCGGGGGGCATGCGCCAGCGCGTGATGATCGCGATGGCGCTCTCCTGCAACCCGAAGCTCCTCATCGCCGACGAGCCGACGACCGCGCTCGACGTCACCATCCAGGCGCAGATCCTCGAGCTCCTCAACGAGCTCAAGGCCAAGCTCGGGATGGCGATCCTCCTGATCACGCACGACATGGGCGTCATCGCGGAGACGGCGCAGCGCGTGGTCGTCATGTACGGCGCGCAGGTCGTCGAGGAGGCGGCGGTCACCGAGCTCTTCAAGGAGCCGCTCCACCCCTACACGCAGGGGCTCCTCCGCTCGATTCCAAGAATCGACCTCGCGGCCACGAAGCGGCAGAAGCTCGAGGCGATCCCCGGCACCGTGCCCACCCTGCGCGGGGACGTGAAGCCCGGCTGCCGCTTCGCGCCGCGCTGCCAGTTCGTCATGCCGAAGTGCAGCGAGAGCGATCCGAAGCTGAAGGAACTCCGGCCGGGCCACAAGGTGGCCTGCTTCCTCTACTGAGGCGCGCCATGGTGGAACCTCTTCTCAGGGTCAAGAACCTCAAGAAGTACTTCCCGATCCGCGGCGGTCTGTTCTCGCGCGAGGTCGCCCGCGTCCACGCGGTGGACGACGTCAGCTTCGACATCCAGCCCGGCGAGACGCTCGGGCTCGTGGGCGAGTCGGGCTGCGGGAAGTCCACGACGGGCCGGACGATCCTGCGCCTGATCGAGCCGACCTCGGGCGAGGTCTGGTTCCAGGGCAAGAACGTCACGACGCTCGACAAGCGATCGCTGCGGGGGCTCCGGAAGGAGATGCAGATCATCTTCCAGGACCCGTACGCCTCGCTGAATCCGCGGATGACGGTCGGCTCGATCATCGGCGAGGCGCTCGTCATCCACAAGCTGGCGCCGACCCGCAAGGCGCGCGAGGCGCGCGTCGTGCAGCTCCTCGAGACGGTCGGCCTCTCGGCCGACCACCTGCGCCGTTACCCGCACGAGTTCTCGGGCGGCCAGCGCCAGCGTATCGGCATCGCGCGGGCGCTCGCGGTGAGCCCGAAGCTGATCATCGCCGACGAGCCCGTCTCGGCGCTCGACGTCTCGATCCAGGCCCAGATCATCAACCTGCTCGAGGATCTCCAGGCGACGTTCGGCCTCACCTACCTCTTCATCGCGCACGACCTGTCCGTCGTCGAGCACATCTCGACGCGCGTGGCCGTGATGTACCTCGGCAAGATCGTCGAGATCGCGCCGGCCAAGGAGCTGTACACCAACCCCAGGCACCCCTATACAGAGGCGCTCCTGTCGGCGGTGCCCATCCCGGACCCGACGATGAAGCGCAAGCGGATCCTCTTGGAGGGCGATGTTCCAAGCCCGATCAACCCGCCCTCGGGCTGCCGCTTCCACACGCGCTGCGCGCTCCGCGTGCCCTCGTGCTCGGACAACGAGCAGACGCTCAAGGAGGTCTCGCAGGGGCACTGGGTGGCCTGCCAGGTGCGCACCGGCGTCGCGATCAAGTAGCGCCCGGCGCGGGTGAACCGACGCGGGCGCCGCGCGCGCGGGGCGCTTAGTTCCAGAGGTAGGCGCGGGGGTTCACGGGCTGGCCCTTCACGAGGATCTCGTAGTGAAGGTGCGGGCCCGAGGAGCGCCCCGTGTTGCCGGTGAGACCGATGAGCGTGCCGCGCTCGACCCGGTCGTCCTGCTTGACCGACATCTGCGAGAGGTGGCCGTAGATCGTCCGGAGGTCGTTACCGTGGTCGAGGATGACGGTGATGCCGTACTCCTGCTGCGTGCCTGCGAAGACGACGGTGCCGGCCGCCGGCGCGCGCACCTGCGTCCCCCGCTCGGCGCGGATGTCGAGGCCGCTGTGGAACTCGCGCGCGTTGGTCCATGGCGAGAGGCGCAGGCCGAACTCCGAGTTCACGGCCCCGCGGACGGGCCAGCGCGACGGCAGCGCGGCCAGCGCCTTGCCGGCGCGCGCCATGAGGCGGTCCAGCGCCCGGAGGTTCTCGCCCTGCTCCAGGACGCCCTCGGCGAGCCGGTCGAGCTCGTCCCTGGGGCTCAGCCGCGCGGGCACGCGGTCGGGCGGCAGCGTGCCGCCGCCGATGCCGCGGTCGCGTCCGCCCGGGGCGAGCTCGGGACCGAACGGCTCCCAGATCCGCGCGTGGAGCTCGCGCCAGCCCGCCACCTCCTTGCGGAGGTCGGCGACGCGGCGGTTGTACACGTCGATGGTGGCGCGCTGCTCGGCGAGCTGCTCGCTGAAGGTCCGCGCCTCGCGGGTGAGCTGGCGGAGCTGGACCCAGTCGCCGACGAGGGCGCCCGCCACGGACACGGTCACGGCGAGAATGACGAAGGCGCCCAGCGCGAGAGGTCGGGGAAAATTGAAGCGCGCGACCCTGACGCCGTCACCGCGAACAACGAGCACACTGAAGTGATTGCGCCTCTTCAAGCGCGCGCGCGCCCTCCTAGGCTCGGTCGTCGGTCGCTGAGCGGTTTCTAGCATCCGCTCAGGGAGACTGTCAACGGAAGATTCCCGGCTCTCCATGCGAGTGCACACCCGCAAACGACGTGCCGGACGCGCCCGCGCGGAGAATCGCGCAGTTGCGCCGGACTAACGCTGCCATTACGGCAGATGATCCGTCATCGGCGTCAGAACGGTGACGCACGCCCGACGCTAACTCCGCGTGAGACCGTCACTTATTGACACTCCGCGAAGAGACCTAGTATCATCCGGACGAGCCCCTGAGAGGAGTTCGATGGACGATTTCTATCGGATCAAGCGTCTGCCGCCCTACGTCTTCGCGATCGTCAACGACCTCAAGACGAAGGCGCGCGCGCAGGGCGCGGACATCATCGACCTCGGCATGGGCAATCCCGACCTCGGGACGCCCAAGCACATCGTCGCCAAGCTGATCGAGGCCGCGCAGAATCCGAAGAACCACCGCTACTCGGCCTCGCGCGGCATCACGCGCCTGCGCGTGGCGATCACGAAGTGGTACCGCGACCGCTACGGCGTCGAGCTCGATCCCGAGTCCGAGGCGATCGCCACCATCGGCGCGAAGGAAGGCCTGGCCCATCTGGCGCTCGCGGTGCTCCAGCCCGGCGACGGCGTGCTCGTGCCCAACCCGACCTACCCGATCCACTCCTACTCGGTGGTGATCGCCGACGGCGACCTGCGATCGGTCCCGCTGACGCCGGACGGGGATTTCTTCGGGCGGCTGGAGGAGACCGCGAAGCTGGCGTGGCCGAAGGCCAAGCTGCTGATCCTGTCGTTCCCGCACAACCCGACGACGATGTGCGTGGACCGCGCGTTCTTCGAGAGGGTCGTGGCGTTCGCGCGCGAGCACCGGCTCATGGTCGTCCACGACTTCGCCTACGCCGACCTCCACTTCGACGGCTACCGGCCGCCCTCGTTCCTCGAGGTGCCCGGCGCCAAGGAGGTCGGCGTCGAGCTCTTCTCGCTCACGAAGTCGTACAACATGGCCGGCTGGCGCCTGGCCTTCTGCTGCGGGAATCCCAAGATGATCCACGCGCTGGCGCGGATCAAGTCCTACCTCGACTACGGCGTCTTCCAGCCCATCCAGATCGCCGGGATCATCGCGCTCGAGGGCGACCAGTCGGTCGTCGGCGAGATCAACGAGGTCTATCGCAAGCGCCGGGACACGCTGGTGAACGGGCTCAACAAGATCGGCTGGTCCCTCCCGAAGCCCAAGGGCACCATGTTCGTCTGGGCGCCGATCCCGGAGCCCTACCGCGCGCTGGGCTCGCTCGAGTTCGCGAAGATGCTCATCCAGGAGGCGAAGGTGGCCGTCTCGCCGGGGATCGGGTTCGGGGAGTACGGCGAGGGCTACGTGCGCTTCGCGCTCGTCGAAAACGAGCAGCGGATCCGCCAGGCGCTCCGCGGGCTCAAGCAGCTGAACCACTGATCCCCCCCACCCACGGGTCGGCCCCAGCTTCCATGCCCACGAAGGACGTCCGGATCGCGCTCCTCGGCCTCGGCACGGTCGGCGGCGGCGTCGTCAAGATCCTCGAGTCGCGCCGCGCGATGCTCGAGGAGCGCGCGGGCGCCCGGCTCACGCTCGCCGCCGTCGCGGACACCGACCTCACGCGCCCGCGCGAGGGGCTCGACATCGGCAAGCTTCCGATGACGGCCGACGCGGCCAGCGTCCTCGCCGACCCTGGTATCCAGATCGTCATCGAGCTCGTCGGCGGCCTCGAGCCCGCGCGCACCTTCATCCTCCGGGCGCTCCAGGCGGGCAAGCACGTCGTCACGGCCAACAAGGCCCTCCTCGCCCACCACGGCGCCGAGCTCTACGACGAGGCGCGCCGCCGCGGCGTGACGCTCGCGTTCGAGGCGGCCGTCGCGGGCGGCATCCCGCTCATCCAGGCGGTCAAGGAAGGCCTCGTCGCCAACCGCATCCAGACCGTCTTCGGCATCGTCAACGGGACGTCGAACTACATCCTGTCCAAGATGACCGACGAGGGCCTGGACTTCTCCGTCGTCCTCAAGGAGGCGCAGGCGGCGGGCTACGCCGAGGCCGATCCCACCCTCGACATCGAGGGCATGGACTCGGCCCACAAGCTCCAGATCCTGGTCTCGCTCGCGTTCCGGACGTTCGTGGACCTCAAGGACATCCACACCGAGGGCATCACCCGCGTCACCCAGCAGGACATCGCCTATGCGCGGGAGCTCGGCTACCGGATCAAGCTCCTGGCCATCGCCAAGGCCGGCGACGCCGGGGCGCCGGGCGTGGAGGTCCGCGTCCATCCCACGATGATCCCGGCGCGCTCGCCGCTGGCCGCGGTCGCCGGCGTCTTCAACGCGATCTTCATCACCGGCGACGCCGTCGGCGACCTGATGTTCTACGGCCGCGGCGCGGGCCAGATGCCGACCGCCTCCGCCGTCTGGGCCGACACGCTCGACATCGCGCGCCGGATCGCCCACGGCATCCCCGCGCTGGCGCTCGAGCTGCCCTCGGCGGGCCCGACCGCGCTGCCGCTGCGGCCGATGGAGACGATCCGCTGCTGCTACTACCTGCGCGTGATGGCCCAGGACCGGCCCGGCGTGCTCTCGCGGGTCGCGGGCATCCTCGGCGACAACGACATCTCGATCGCCAACGTCATCCAGAAGGGGCGCGGGACGCGCGAGGCGGTGCCGGTCGTCATGCTGAGCCACGAGGCGCGCGAGCAGGACATGCGCCGGGCGCTGGCCGCGATCGACCGCCTCCCCGACGTCGCCACGCCGACGACGATGTTCCGCGTGGAAGGCGGCCCGGCGTGAAGGCCTGGCCGGGCGTCATCGAGCACTACCGCGACTTCCTGCCGGTGACCGACGCGACGCCGATCGTCTCGCTCGGCGAGGGCAACACGCCGCTGATCCCCGCGCCCCGCCTCGCCGAGGCGACGGACGCGCGCCTGTCGATCTACCTCAAGTGCGAGGGCTTCAACCCGACGGGCTCGTTCAAGGACCGCGGGATGACGATGGCGATCTCGAAGGCGCTCGAGTCGGGCTCGCGCGCCGTCATCTGCGCCTCCACCGGCAACACCTCGGCGTCCGCGGCCGCCTTCGCCGCGCGGGCGGGCATCAAGGCCTTCGTCATGGTCCCGAAGGGCGCGGTCGCCCTCGGCAAGCTCTCGCAGGCCGCGATCCACGGCGCCAAGGTCCTCACCGTCGACGGCAACTTCGACCAGGCGCTGTCGATCGTCCGCCGGATCGCGGAGACCCACCCGGTGACGCTCGTCAACTCGGTGAACCCCTTCCGGCTCGAGGGGCAGAAGACCGGGGCGTTCGAGGTCGTGGACCAGCTCGGTCGCGCGCCCGACTACCACCTGATCCCCGTCGGCAACGCGGGGAACATCACCGCGTACTGGCGAGGCTACCGCGAGTACCACCGCGCGGGACGCGCCAAGGAGCTGCCCCGCATGGTCGGCTTCCAGGCCGCGGGCGCGGCGCCGATCTACGAGAACCGCGTGATCGAGGAGCCGCGCACCGTCGCGACGGCGATCAAGATCGGCAACCCCGCCTCCTGGGGCCCGGCGCTCGAGGCCATGCAGGACTCGAAAGGCTGGATCGACGTGGTCAGCGACGAGGAGATCCTCCGCGCCTACCGGATGCTCGCGCGGGAAGAAGGCATCTTCATGGAGCCCGCGTCCGCCGCCACCGTGGCGGGCCTGATCAAGTCCGTCAAGGCCGGGCGCTTCGAGTCGGGCTCGACGCTCGTCCTCACGCTGACCGGCCACGGGCTCAAGGATCCCGACACCGCGCTCGAGTCGTCGTCACGGCCGACGACGGTGCCGCCCTCGATCGACGCCGTCCTCGCGCAGCTCGGACTCTGAGCCGGCTCAAGCTCGCCCTCGGCCTCGCCATCAGCGTCGCGCTCATCGTCTACCTCTTCCGGGCGGTGGATCTCGCCGAGCTCGGCCGGCAGCTCCGCGCGACGCACTGGGGCTGGGCCGCCGTGGCCACCGCGCTCTCGCCCGTCGCGATCTGGGTCCGCGCGCGGCGCTGGCACTATCTGTTCCCGCCGGGCTCCGAGCCGGCCGGGCTCGAGCCCGCGATCTGGATCGGCTACATGGCGAACAACGTCCTGCCGCTTCGCGCCGGCGAGCTCGTGCGCGTGTACGTGGTGGCGCGGCGCTGGAAGGCGGCGGAGGGGGGCGCCGGCCGCGCGCACGGCTTCTGGACGACGCTCGCGACGCTCATCGTCGAGCGCGCGCTCGACGGCCTCGCCGTCGTCCTGATCCTGGCGGTCCTGATCCTCGTGATCCCGGTGCCCGCGTACATGGAATGGGCTGCCCTGGTGCTCCTGGGGGTCGACCTCTGCGGCATCGCCGCACTCCTGGCGTTCGTGGTCGCGCCGCGCCTCTGCGAGCGGCTCATCGGGCGCCTCACGCGTCGCTGGCCCGTGCTCGAGCGCCGGCTCCTCCGGGCGTTCACGACGTTCGTCAGCGGGCTCGACGGCGTCCGCGCGCCGGGCCACCTCCTGCCGATCTTCCTGTGGTCCGGGCTCGTCTGGGTCGTGCCGGCGCTCGCGTTCTGGGCGATGCTGGTCGCGATGAACCTGCACCTGCCGTGGGTCGCCGGCTGGACGGTCCTCGCGTTCGTGGGCCTCGGCGTCTCGATCCCGTCGGCGCCCGGCTACGTCGGCGTCTTCCACGCCGCGGCCGCGCTCGCCGTGGGCATCTTCGGCGTCGGGCCGTCCGCCGCGATCGGCTACGCCCTGGTCCTCCACGCGAGCCAGGTCGTGCCGATCACGCTGATCGGCTGGGTCTACCTCCTGCGCGAGCACGTGAGCCTCGGCGAGGCCGCCCACGCGCGTCCGCCGGCGTGATAGATTTCTAGGGCCATGGCGCTGATCGTGCAGAAGTACGGCGGCTCGTCGGTCGCCGACGCGGACCGGATCCGGAACGTCGCGCGCCGGGTGGCCGAGAGCGCCGCGGGCGGCCACCAGCTGGTCGTCGTCGTCTCGGCGATGGGCAAGACCACCGACGGCCTCCTCGGCCTCGCCCGCCAGGTCAGCCCGGCGCCGGACGCGCGTGAGATGGACATGCTGCTCGCGACGGGCGAGCAGGTCACGATCGCGCTGCTCGCGATGGCGCTCCAGGCGCTCGGCCTCCCGGCGCGCTCGCTCACCGGGCCCCAGGTCGGCATCCGGACGGACCGCGCGCACACGCAGGCGCGGATCACCCAGATCACGGCCGAGCGCGTGCGCCAGGCGCTCGACGCGGGCGAGGTCGCGGTCGTCGCCGGCTTCCAGGGGCTCTCCGACGCCGACGAGATCACGACGCTCGGCCGCGGCGGCTCGGACCTGACCGGCGTCGCGCTCGCGGCAGCGCTAAAGGCCGACGTGTGCGAGATCTACACCGACGTCGACGGCGTCTACACCGCCGACCCGAACATCGTGCCCGACGCCAGGAAGCTCGGGCGGGTCGCCTACGACGAGATGCTCGAGATGGCGAGCCTCGGCGCGAAGGTGCTCCAGTCGCGCTCGGTCGAGTTCGCCAAGAAGTACGGCGTCACGGTGCACGTGCGCTCGACGTTCAAGCCGGACGCGGGCACGCTCGTGACGAAAGAGGAGCAGGGCATGGAAGAGGTGGTCGTCACCGGTGTCACCCACGACCGGAGCCAGGCGAAGCTCTCGATCCTGCGCGTGCCCGACCGGCCCGGCATCGCCGCGCAGGTGTTCGGCGCGCTCGCCGCGCGGACCATCGTCGTGGACATGATCGTCCAGAACATCGGCCAGGACGGCTCCACCGACATGTCCTTCACGCTGCCGCGCGGCGACCACGCGCGCGCGCTGGCGGCCCTCGAGGAGGTCGCGCGCGCCATCGGCGCGCAGGGCGTCGTGCACGACGAGCGCGTCGCGAAGGTGTCGATCGTGGGCGTCGGCATGCGCAGCCACTCGGGCGTCGCGGCGAAGATGTTCGCGACGCTCGCCGGCGAGGGCATCAACATCCAGATGATCTCGACCTCCGAGATCGCGGTCTCCTGCGTCATCGAGGACAAGTACGCGGAGCTCGCGGTCCGCGCGCTCCACGATGCCTTCGAAGTTGGCAAAGGCGGTGCGAGGTGAGCACGGGCAAGGCCGCCGTCTTCCTCGGCCCCGGCAAGCCGTTCGAGATCCGCGAGCTGCCGATCCCCGAGGTGGAGCCCGACGCGGTGCTCGTCCGCGTCGCGCTCGCCAACGTCTGCGGCTCGGACCTGCACTTCTGGCGCGGCGACGCGCCGCTGCGCCTGCCCGAGGACGGCTGGGTCTTCGGCCACGAGATGACCGGGCGCGTCGCCCGGCTCGGCGCGCGCGTCAAGACGGACTCGCTCGGCCGCCCGCTCAAGGAGGGCGACCGCGTCGCCTACGCCTACTTCTATCCGTGCGGGCGCTGCCACCCCTGCATCAACAACGAGCCCGCCGCGTGCATGTTCAAGGTCGGCCGGCCGCTCGGGCCCTCGGAGTTCCCGCACTTCCACGGCGCGTTCGCCGAGTACTACTACCTCAAGCCCGGCGGCGCCATCTTCAAGGTGCCCGACGCGCTCCCCGACGCGCTGGTCGCGCCGGTGAACTGCGCGCTCAGCCAGGTCATCTTCGGCCTCACCAAGGGCGGCCTCCGCTTCGGCGACACGGTCGTCATCCAGGGCGCGGGCGGCCTCGGTATCCAGGCCGCGGCGGCCGCGAAGGACATGGGCGCCTCGGTCGTCATCGTACTGGACCAGATCCCCGGGCGGCTCGAGCTGGCGAAGGCGTTCGGCGCCGATCACACGATCAACGTCAAGGAGATCGCCGACCGGAAGGACCGGGTGAGCCTCGTCCGCAAGCTCACGGGCGGCGCGGGCGCGGACGTCGCCTGCGACTTCGTCGGGTTCCCCAACGTCATCCCCGAGGGCATCGAGATGCTGCGGCAGGGCGGGACGTACGTCGAGATCGGCACGATCAGCCGCGGCGTGAAGGTGGAGCTCGAGCCGGCGGCGCTCGTCTGGGGCGCCAAGCGGATCGTCGGCGTCATCATGTACGACCCGTGGGTGATCCCACGCGCGCTCGACTTCCTCGTGCGGAACCGCGCGCGCTGGCCCTTCGACCGGCTGCTCTCGCACACCTACCCGCTCGAGGAGATCAACCGCGCGTTCGCCGAGTCCGAGTGGCACGCGAAGGAGACGACGAGCATCACGCGCGCGGCGCTGGCGCCCTAGCGCGGAGCCGGCGCGCCGTATCTTCTTTTCGACTCTAGCCAGGCGCCGGGCGGCGTGGGATCGTCGGCCCATGACGCCCTACACACGTCACCAGCTCCTCGTCCTCCTGGTCCTGCTGCTCGTCGCGGGACTCGGCCTGGCGGTCGGCCACTGGCGCCGCGCGCATCCCGACCTCGTCGAGCGCCTCGAGCAGCTCGACCGGCGCGCGGCGCCGCCCGCACCCCCGCCCGCGCCGCGCGGCGCGGACGGGGACGCACGCGCGCCCGCCCCACGACGGCGCGGCCCCGCGGCGGCCGCGACCGACGGCCTGCCGATCGATCTCAATCACGCGGACGCGCAGGAGCTCGTGAGGCTCCCGGGCGTGGGCCCGGCGCTCGCCGCCCGGATCGTCGCCGCGCGCGAGGCGGCCGGGTCCTTCGCGACGCTCGACGAGCTCCGCCACGTTCGCGGCCTCGGTCGCGCCAAGCTCGAGCGCCTCCGGCCGCTCGTGAGCCTCGCCCCGTGATGCTCGACCGGATGCCGCTCGTGCCGGTGGCCGCCGCGTTCGCCGCCGGCATCGTGGGCGCGCCGGCGATCCGTGCCGACGTGGCGTGGGTCGCGTGGGGTCTGGCGCTCGCGGCCGGCGCGGCGCTCCTGCGGCTCGGCCGCGTCCCCTGGGCCACCGCCGCGCTCCTCACGGGCGTCGCGGCCGCGGGAGTCTTACGTTCCGTCGAGCCTCCGCTGCCGCCCGACCACGTCGCGCGGCTCGAGCTGCCACGGATCGCGCGCGTGGAGGGCCGGGTCGCGGCCGCGCCCGTTCGCTTCGCCGCGGATCGCGCCCGGCTGGTGATCGAGGCCGAGCGCGTGGACGGCGCCCCGCGCTCCGGACTCATCCAGGCCACGGTCTACGGTGAGCCGCCGCCGCTCGTCGAGGGCCAGCGCCTGGCCGCCGAGCTGAAGCTGCACCCGGCTCTCGGCTTCCGCAACCCCGACGGCTTCGACTACGCGGCGCACCTGGCGCGCGACGGCATTCGCGTCACCGGCTCGACCCGCGCGGAGCGCCTCGAGCCGCTCGAGGCGCCGCGCCCCGGCTGGGCCGCGCGGGTCCGCGCGCGGGCGCTCGAGGCCATCGCCGGCGCGCTGCCGCCTGCCTCCGCGGCGCTGCTCGGCGGCCTGCTCTTCGGCGAGCGGACGGAGCTGCCGCGCGAGCTCGACGACGGCTTCCGCCGGGCCGGCGTCTATCACGTCCTCGCGGTCTCGGGCTTCAACGTGGCGCTGCTCGCGGCGGCCGTGTTCGCGCTCTGCCGGCTCCTCCGCCTGGACCGCCGTCTCTCGGCCGTCGTCGCCCTCGTGCTCGTGCTCGGCTTCGCGGCCGTCGTCGGCGCCGAGCCGTCGGTCCTCCGCGCCGTCATCATGGCGGTGCTCGTCCTGGCGGCGCTCCTGCTCGAGCGCGAGGCCGCGGTCGTCAACAGCCTGGCGCTCGCCGCGCTCCTGATCCTGGCGTGGCGCCCCGGCGACCTCCTCGAGCCCGGCTTCCAGCTCTCGTTCGCCGCGACCGCCGGGATCGTCGCCGCCCCGCTGCCGCGCGGCCTCGTCCTCGGGGCGATCGGCGTGAGCGTGGCGGCGCAGCTCGCCGTGCTGCCGATCACGCTCGCCCACTTCAACCAGCTCTCGACGATCGGCGTCGTGGCGAACCTCGGCGTCGTACCCCTCGCGGGCCTGGCGACCGTCCTGGGGCTCGCGGGCGTGGGCCTCGCGTTCGCGAGCGAGACCCTCGCGGCGATCGCGCTCGACGCCGTCTGGCCCGTGCTGCTCGCGCTGCGTGGCCTCGTGGCGCTCGCGGCCGCCGTGCCGGGCGCGGTCGTGTACCTGCCCGCCCCACCCTGGCCCGCCCTCGTCTGCTACGCCGCGGCGCTCGGGCTCGGGCTCCTCGCGTGGCACGCGCGCGAGACGCGCCCCCGCCGGGCGCGGCTCGTGGGGTGCGCGGCGCCGGCGCTCCTGATCGTGGCGGTGGCGCTCGAAGCGTGGCCGCTCCTGCGGCCGCCGGACGGACGGCTCCGGCTGACGGTGCTCGACGTCGGTCAGGGCGACGCGATCGTCCTCGAGGCGCCCGACGGCCGGGCCGCGCTCGTCGACGCGGGCTCGGGCGGGCCGATGCGTCTCGACGCCGGCGAGCGGGTCGTCGCCCCCTACCTCTGGAACCGCGGCGTGCTGCGCCTCGCGGCGACCGCCGTCACGCACGCCGACGCCGACCACGCCGGCGGCATGGCCGCCATCGATCGGCTGTTCGCGGTCGGCGAGAGGTGGGACGCGGACGCCCTCGTGCGCGGTGCCGATGGGCTCGGCGGCGCCCTGATCTCGCAGCTGGGGCCGTTGCCGCCGCGCGGCGGCACGCCCCGGAGCCGCAACAACGAGGCGCTCGTGCTGCGGATCGAGTACGGGCTCGCGTCGTTCCTGCTGGCGTCCGACATCGAGGCGGAGCGCGAGCAGGCGCTCGTCGCCGCGGGCGCACCGCTCGCGGCGACCGTGCTCAAGGTCGCCCACCACGGCTCGCGCTCCTCGACGACGGCGGCCTTCCTCCGTGCCGTGCGCCCCCTCGTCGCGATCGTCTCGGTCGGGGCGCGGAACGTCTACGGCCACCCCGACGCGGGCGTGATGGCGCGGCTCGAGGCGACGGGCGCCCGCGTCTACCGCACGGACCGCGACGGCGCCCTCGTCCTCGAGACCGACGGCCGCATGCTGACGGTGACCCGCTGGGCCGCCCGCGCCACCGAGCGGTTCTGTCTCGACCCGGAGACGATTTGCTAGAATCGACCGCCATGACCAGCGTGAACGGCCACTACCTGAAGCTGAAGGCGAGCTACCTCTTCTCCGAGATCGCGCGCCGGGTGAAGGAGTTCCAGGCGGCGCATCCCGAGGCGAAGCTCATCCGGCTCGGCATCGGCGACATCACGGATCCGCTGTCACCCGCGATCATCCGGGCGCTCCATGCGGCGGTGGACGAGATGGCCCGTCCCGAGTCCTTCCGCGGTTACGGCCCGGAGACCGGCTACGACTTCCTCACCGAGCTCGTCGCCAAGCACGACTACGGCGCGCGCGGCGTCCGCATGGAGCTCGACGAGATCTTCGTGAGCGACGGCGGCAAGAGCGACAGCGCGAATATCCAGGAGATCTTCGCCGCCGAGGCGGTCGTCGCGCTGACCGATCCCGTCTATCCCGTGTACCTCGACAGCAACGTGATGGCCGGTCGCGCGGGCTCGCCCGACGCGGCCGGGCGCTACGACCGCGTCGTCTACCTGCCCTGCACGGCCGAGAACAACTTCGAGCCGGCGCTGCCCGATCGGCCGGTGGATCTCGTCTACCTGTGCTTTCCGAACAATCCGACGGGCGCCGCGCTCACGCGGGGGGCGCTCGGGCGCTGGGTGGACTGGGCGCGCCGCCAGGGCGCCGTGCTCCTCTACGACGCGGCCTACGAGGGATACATCCGCGACCCCGACGTGCCGCACTCGATCTACGAGATCGAGGGCGCGCGCGAGGTGGCGATCGAGTTCCGGAGCTTCTCCAAGACGGCCGGCTTCACCGGGACGCGCTGCGCCTTCACCGTGGTCCCGAAGGAGCTGCAGGGCAAGGACGCCGCCGGCAACGCCGTCGGCCTGAACGCGCTGTGGTTCCGGCGCCAGTCCACGAAGTTCAACGGCGTCGCCTACATCATCCAGCGGGCGGCGGCGGCGGCGTACACGGACGAGGGCCGGCGCGAGGTGCGGAGCGCGATCGACTACCGGATGGAGAACGCGCGCATCATCCGCGAAGGGCTCGAGGCCGCGGGCCACCGCGTCCATGGCGGCCGCAACGCGCCCTACGTCTGGGTCAAGACGCCGCCGGGACTCTCGTCGTGGGACTTCTTCGACCGGCTCCTACACGAGGCGCACGTCGTGGGGACGCCGGGTGCGGGGTTCGGGCCGAGCGGCGAGGGCTACTTCCGGCTCACGGGCTTCGGCCGGCGCGAGCAGGCCGAGGAGGCCGTCGAGCGCATCAAGACGCGGGTCGCGCTCTAGGCGCTAGGTCTCGTACGCGCGCTCGTACTGGGCGCGCAGGCGCTCGAGCTCCTCGGGGTCCAGGCGCATGCCGAGCGAGAGGCCCATCTCGCCGAGGATCGTCTTGATCTCGTTCAGCGACTTCTTGCCGAAGTTCTTCGTCTTCAGGAGCTCCGCCTCGGTCTTCTGCACGAGGTCCGCGATCGTGCGGATGTTCGCGGTCTTCAGGCAGTTGGACGCGCGCACCGACAGCTCGAGCTCGTCCACGTTCCGGAACAGGTTCTCGTTGAGCTCGGTCCGCGGCCCGGTCTCGGTCTGGGCCGTCGTCTCCTCCTGCGGCGCGGTCTCGGGGAAGCTCTCGAGGAGGTGGAAGTGATCCTCCAGGATCCGCGAGGCCTCGGCGACGGCGTCCGCGGGCGCGACGCTGCCGTCGGTCCAGACCTCGAGCACCAGCCGCTCGCGCTCGCCCGCGGGCTCGACGTGGAAGTTGACGCGCTTGACGGGCGAGAAGTCGGAGTCCAGCAGGATCGCGTTGATCGGGAGCGCCTCGGGCTCGCGCTTCTCGGCGGCGACGTAGCCGCGGCCGCGCTCGACGCAGACCTCCATCTCGAGCACGCCGTCCTTGTCGAGCGTGGCGAGCGGGACGTCCGGCGTGAGGACGTCGACGTCGGCGTCCTTCTCGAAGTCGCCGGCCTTGACCACGCCGGTGCCCTGCGCCTTCAGCCGGAGGATCTTCGGCCGGTTGACGTGCAGCGCGAAGACCACCTTTCGGAGGTTGAGCATGACGTCGAGCGTGTCCTCGGTGACCCCCGGCAGGTGGGAGAACTCGTGGAGGACGTTCTCGATCTTGACCCACGTGGGCGCGGCGCCGTGGATGGCCGACAGGAGCGCGCGGCGATAGGCGATGCCGACCGTCAGGGCGAAGCCGTGCTCGAACGGCTCGATCGCGAGCTTCGCGTACGTCTTGTCCTGAACAGCCCAGTCGTGCCGCGCGGGAAGCTGAAGCTCCAGCATGAGGACCCCCTCGAGGGATAGGGAAGTTGCGGGGCTCGGGCCCCAGGCGAGTCAGTATACCAGAGCCGGGGTGTTACACTCGTGGAAGCATGCGGTTGCGTGCCGTCGCCGGTCTCGCGCTCGTCGCAGCCGCGCTCGCCTCGGCCTGGCTCGCCTGGCAGGTGCTGACCCCTACGCCGGCGCTCACGGCCGGGGCGCGCCTGGTCGAGATCCCTGCCCACGCGGGCATCCTCGCGATCGCCGGCACCCTGCACGACGCCGAGGTGATTGAGAGCCCGGCGGGGTTCGTGCTCCTGAGCCTGGTACGGGGCAGCGCGCGGCGGCTCC
This sequence comes from Methylomirabilia bacterium, assembly GCA_041496385.1. GTDB lineage: Bacteria > Methylomirabilota > Methylomirabilia > Rokubacteriales > CSP1-6 > AR19. Next base: position 23,676 of record JBGQEL010000024.1, read on the forward strand.
AGGCGGGCGAGTACGAGGTCGAGCGCGACACGGGGACCCTCGGCGTGCTCGAGCTCCTCGAGGGCGGACGGGTGAAGCAGCACGCCTTCCTCCATCCCGAGGGCGCGACCGTCGCGGAGCTCGCGCGCGCGCTCGAGGCCGCGCGGCTCGCGCGCGCGGACGACGTGGTCCGTCTCGCGCACGATCCGGCGTTTCTGAAATCGCTCGCCGTGCAGGCGCCGAGCCTCGAGGGCTATCTCTTCCCCGACACATACCAGTTCGTGCGCGGGATGACACCCGAGGAGATCCTGACACGCATGGTCCAGCGCCTGCGCGCGAAGCTCGGGCCCGACCTCGTGGATCGCGCCGGCGCGCGTGGCCTTACCCCGCACCAGCTCCTCACGCTCGCCTCGATCATCGAGCGCGAGGCGGTCGCGCGCGAGGAGATGCCGCTCATCTCGGCGGTCTTCTGGAACCGCCTCAAGCTCGACATGCCGCTCCAGGCCGATCCGACCGTGCAGTACGCCGTCAGCAAGGAGCGGCGCGCGCTCTCGCGCGCCGACCTCCTCGCGGACCATCCATACAACACGTACCGGAACCCCGGCCTGCCGCCGGGGCCCATCGCGAGCCCCGGCCTCCAGGCGATCGCGGCGGCGCTCGAGCCGGCACCGGTGAAGTATCTCTACTTCGTCGCGATGGACGATCGCCGGCACTACTTCTCGACCTCGGTCGCGCAGCACAACGCCGCCGTCGCCCGGTACCGGCTCGCTCGCGGTCGCTGACCGTGCTATAAAGCCCCCGCGACATGGCGCGCTCGTCCGCCCTCGACCAGGTCCTGCGGCCGCCGACGTCCGCTGAGCCCGAACCGCTCGCCTACCGGCTCCTCCGCGCCCCGGCGCGCCGCCTCTTCGAGCGTGTCTTCGCCCTCTCCGTCGAGGGTCTCGGGCACCTGCCGGCGACGGGCCCGTACATCGTCGCGGCGAACCACCACAACTATCTGGACGGCGTGGTGCTGCAGCTCGTCACGCCGCGGCCGATCGCGTTCCTCGTCATGCCGCGTGTCTGGCGCGCGACGCCCTTACATCCGCCGTTTCACCGCCACATCGGCTCGATCCTCATCAACCTCGCGCGGCCCGACGTCGGGGCGGTGCGCCGGGCGCTCGGCCGGCTCGCCGAGGGCGGCGTGGTCGGCATCTTCCCCGAGGGGCCGTTCAGCGTGCGCGGCCGGCTCGAGCGCGGGCTCCCGGGCGTCGCGCTGCTCGCGCTGCGCTCCGGCGTGCCGGTGGTTCCGGCGGGGATCGCGGGCACCTACGAGGCGCTCACCGGGCGTGCCTGCTACATCCCGCGGCGGGCGCGGCTGGCCGTGCGGTTCGGGCCGCCCCGCCGGTTCGTGCCGGACGGGGGCGACGGGCGGAGGTCCGCGCGCGAGCGCGTGACCCGCCGGATCATGGACGACATCGCGTCGCTGCTGCCGTGAAGCGCCGCGGCGGGAAACGCGCGCCGCGCGCCGCGCCGCCGGCCAAGCCCGCCGACGCGAAGCCCTGGGGCGGCCGGTTCACCGAGGCGGCCGACCCGGCCGCCGAGCGCTTCACCGCCTCGCTCGCGTTCGACCGCCGGCTCTGGCCCCACGACGTCACGGGCAGCATCGCGTGGGCGAGGGCCCTCGCCCGCGCCGGCCTCCTCACGGCCGCCGAGCGCGACGCGATCGTGGCCGGGCTCGAGGCCGTGCGCGCCGAGCTGGCCGGCGGCACCTTCCGCTTCCGTCCCGAGCTCGAGGACATCCACATGAACGTCGAGCGCCGGCTCCAGGAGCTGGCCGGCGACGCCGGCGGCAAGCTCCACACCGGACGCTCCCGCAACGATCAGATCGCGCTCGACGAGCGGCTGTATCTCAGGGATGTTTTGGCCAGCGTGGGCGGCGGGCTGCGGCGGGTCCAGGCGGCGCTGATCGCGCGGGCGGCGGAGACGCTCGAGCTCCCGCTCCCCGGCTACACGCACCTCCAGCGCGCCCAGCCGATCGTGCTCGCGCATCACCTGCTGGCCTACGTGTTCATGCTGGAGCGCGACCGGCGCCGGCTCGAGGATTGCGGCGCGCGCGCCGACGTGCTGCCGCTCGGCGCGGCCGCGCTGGCCGGCACCGCGTTTCCGATCGACCGGGAGGCGCTGGCGAAGGACCTCGGATTCGCCTCCGTGTCGCCGAACAGCCTCGACGCCGTGAGCGACCGCGACTACGTCCTCGAGTTCCTCGCCGCGGCGGCGATCGCGGGCATGCACCTGTCCCGCCTCGCCGCCGACCTCACGCTCTGGGCCACGGCGGAGTTCGGGTTCGTCGAGTTCGCGGACGCGTTCGCGACCGGCTCGTCGATCATGCCGCAGAAGAAGAACCCCGACGTCGCGGAGCTGATCCGCGGCAAGAGCGGGCGGCTCTACGGAAATCTCGTCGCGGTGCTCACGACGATGAAGGGCCTCCCGCTCGCGTACAACTCGGACATGCAGGAGGACAAGGAGCCCTGGTTCGACACGGTGGACACGCTCGAGGCGATCCTCACCGTCCTGCCGCCGCTGCTCGCCTCGCTCGCCTTCCGCGCCGACCGCATGCGCCGCGCCGCGGGCGAGAACTTCTCGACGGCGACCGACCTCGCCGACTACCTCGTGCGGAAGGGCCTGCCCTTCCGCCAGGCGCACGAGATCGTCGGGCGGATCGTCCGGTACGCGATCGACGAGTCCAAGGGGCTCGAGGACCTCACGCTGGCCGAGCTGCGCCGCTTCTCGTCGCAAATCGACGGCGACGTCAAGGACGCGATCACCGTGGAGGCATCGCTCCGGGCCCGCGCCGTGACGGGCGGGACCGCGCCGGCCGCCGTGCGCCGCGCCCTGGCGCTCGCGCGCACGCTGGTCGCGCGCGAATGAGCGCGCGCCGCGGGCTCGGTATCCTGCTCCTCGCGGTCGCGGTGCTGCCGCTGGCCGCCTGCGGACGCAAGGCGCCGCCCATCGCCCCCGAGCGCCGCCTGCCCGCCGCGGTCGGCGACCTGACCGCCGTCGTTCGCGAGTCGGCGATCGAGCTCGGCTGGACCAGCCCGACGCGCCGCGTGGACCAGACGCTCCTGCGCGACCTCACGCTCGCCCGCGTCTACCGGGTCGAGGACGACGGGCGGGGCGAGCCGAAGCCCGCGCTGCTCTCGGGCGACGTGATCGTGGGCTGGACGGAGATCGTCACGATCCGCTTCGCGGCGCCCGAGCCCGCCGTGCTCCAGGGCAACCGCGTCCTCCTGGCCGACCGCAGCGGGCTCAGGCTCGGCCGCCGGTACACCTACGTCGTGGTCTCCGCCGACTCCCTCGGCCGCGTGAGCCCGCCGTCGCCGCGGGCGTCGGTCGCCTTCCTCGCCGCGCCCGCGGTGCCGCTCGACGTGAGCGCGCGGCCCGGCGACCGCACGGTGCGCCTGGCCTGGCAGCCGCCGGCGAGCCTGATCGACGCGGGTCCGGTCCCCGGCGCGCTCGCCTACGAGGTGCTCCGGGCGCCGGCGCCGGACGCGCCGCTGGTTCCGGTCGGGCGCGCCGCCTCCGGCGAGCTCGCGCTGATCGATCGCGAGGTGGACAACGACCGCACGTACTTCTACGCGGTCCGGGCGATCCGGAGCGAGGCCGGCACGCTGGCCTACGGACCGCTCTCCGCGCGCGTTGCGGTGACGCCGCGGAGCACGACCCCGCCGCCGGAGCCGTCGGACCTCGTCGCGATCGCGTCGGAGGGCACCGTGCGCCTGTCCTGGAAGGCGAGTCCGGGGGGCGACGTCAGCGGCTACGTCGTCTATCGCGCCCCCGTGGGCGGAGCGTTCGTGCGCGTCGGCGCCGCGCGCGCGCCGGCGGCGACGTTCACGGATCGCGACGTGCCGCCCGGCGCCTGGCGCTACGTCGTGACGTCCGAGGACTCGGCGGCGATCCGCAACGAGAGCGCGCGCTCGAACGAGGCGGCGGTCCTCGTACCTTGACTTCACCGCGACCGGATGCTACCAAGAACATTTACATGGAACCCTTCGGCTACCGGAACGGGGAGCTCTGCTGCGAGCGGGTTCCCCTGCGCGCGCTCGCCGCCCAGGTCGGCACACCCGCGTACGTCTACTCGAAGGCGGCGCTGCTCGAGGGCTACCGGGAGTACGATCAGGCCTTCGCCGAGGTGCCCCACGTCGTCTGCTACTCGGTGAAGGCGAACGCCAATCTCGGCGTCCTCGCGGTGCTCGCCCGGGCGGGCGCCGGCGCGGACATCGTGTCGGGCGGCGAGCTCTTCCGCGCGCTCCGCGCGGGGATTCCGGCCGGCCGGATCATCTTCTCCGGCGTGGGCAAGACGGGCGACGAGATGCGCGCGGCCCTCGAGGCCGGGATCCTCATGTTCAACGTCGAATCGCTCAGTGAGCTGCGGGCCCTCGACGGCGTCGCGCGCGAGATGGGCCTCCGGGCCCCGGTCGCGCTGCGCGTGAACCCCGACGTGGACCCGCAGACCCATCCCTACATCTCGACGGGCCTGCGCACCTCGAAGTTCGGGATCCCCTACGCCCAGGCGCTCGCGGCCTACGAGGAGGCCGCGGGGCTCAAGGGCGTCGAGGTCGTCGGCGCGGACATGCACATCGGCTCGCAGCTCACGAAGACCGCGCCCTTCGCCGACGCGGTCGCGCGGATCGCGGCCCTCGTGAAGACGCTCCGCGAGCGCGCGATCGAGGTCCGCATGGTCGACGTCGGCGGCGGCCTCGGGATCCGCTACGGCGCCGAGACGCCGCCGAGCCATCGGGAGTACGCGAGCGTGATGCTGCCGGCCCTCCGGGAGCTCGGGGTCACCGTCCTGCTCGAGCCGGGCCGCTCGATCGTCGGCAACGCGGGCGCCCTCCTGTCGCGCGTTCTCTACCGCAAGGACACCGGCGAGAAGAAGTTCGTCGTCATCGACGCCGCCATGAACGACCTGATCCGGCCGTCGTTCTACGACTCCCACCACGAGATCGTGCCGGTCAACGAGGCGCGGCTCGGCGGCCCCGCGGAGCGGGTGGACGTGGTCGGGCCGGTATGCGAGTCGAGCGATTTCCTCGCGCAGGACCGCGAGCTGGCCGCCGTCGAGGAGGGCGACCTCCTGGCGGTGATGAGCGCCGGCGCCTACGGCTTCGCGATGGCCTCGAACTACAACACGCGACCCCGCGCCGTCGAGGTGCTCGTCGACGGCGACCGCCACACGATCGTGCGCCGCCGGGAGACCTACGAGGACCTGGTGGCGGGGGAGACTGCCCTATGAGTGCCCGGTTCCAGGGTTCCTGCGTCGCGCTGGTCACCCCGTTCCGCGGCGGCAAGGTCGACGAGGCGAAGGTCCGCGAGCTCGTCGAGTTCCACGTGAGCCACGGGACCGACGCCCTCGTCCCCTGCGGGACGACCGGCGAGTCGCCGACGCTCTCCCACGACGAGCACAAGCGGGTCGTCGAGCTCGTGCTCGAGGCGGCGCGCGGGCGCGTCCCGGTCATCGCGGGGACCGGCTCGAACTCGACGGCCGAGGCGATCGACCTCACCCGGCACGCCGAGCGCGCCGGCGCGGCGGGCGCGCTGGTCGTCAACCCCTACTACAACAAGCCCACGCAGGAGGGGCTCTACCGCCACTTCCGCGCGGTCGCCGAATCGGTCGCGATCCCGATCCTCGTCTACAACATCCAGGGCCGGACGGCGGTCAACGTCGAGACCGCGACGCTGGAGCGCCTCGTCCGCGACGTGACGAACGTCGCCGGGGTGAAGGAGGCGTCGGGCTCGCTCGATCAGATGAGCCAGGTGATCGCCGCGTGCGGGCCCGACTTCTCGGTGCTCTCGGGCGACGACAACATCACGCTGCCGCTCCTGGCGATCGGCGGCCACGGCGTCATCTCCGTGATCGCGAACCTGGTACCCCGCGAGACCGCGGAGCTGGTGCACGCCGCGCTCGACGGCGACTGGAAGCGCGCGCGCGAGCTCCACTACAAGCTGTTCCCGCTGGCGCGCGCCGCGTTCCTCGAGACCAATCCGATCCCGATCAAAGAGGCGATGGCCATGGCCGGGATGCTCGAGCCCGAGTTCCGGCTGCCGATGTGCCGCATGGGCGACGCCAACCGGGAGCGTCTGCGCGCGGTCCTCACGCCGTACGCCCTCGTCAAGAAGTAGACCCTCGGCATGCCCATCGACGTGGTCGTCGCCGGCGCCGCCGGCCGCATGGGCAATCGCATCGTCGCCTGCCTCCGCGACGTCCCGGAGCTTCGCCTCTGCGCCGCCCTCGAGGCGCCCGGCCACGCGTCGCTCGGGCGCGACGCGGGCGAGCTCGCGGGCGTGGGGCGCCTCGGCGTGGCCGTCGGCGGCGACCCGGCGGTGGTCCTCACCCGCGACCGTGTGCTCGTCGAGTTCTCGGTGCCCGAGGCGTCGCTCGAGCACCTCCGCCTCGTCGCCGGCGCGGGCGCGCGCGCGGTGATCGGCACGACCGGGTTCAGCGCCGCCCATCGGGTCGAGATCGGCGACCTCGCCAAGCGCGCCGCCATCCTGGTCTCGCCGAGCATGTCGGTCGCCGTCAACGTGGCGTTCACGCTGCTCGCGACGATGGCGAAGGCGCTCGGCGACGACTACGACGTCGAGATCACCGAGGTCCACCACCGCTTCAAGAAGGACGCGCCGAGCGGCACCGCGCTCCAGATGGCCGAGGTCGTGGCGGCGGCGCTCGGGCGCGATCTCGCCGCGGCCGCCGTCTACGGCCGCCAGGGGCTCCCCGGCGAGCGCACCCGGCGCGAGATCGGGATCCTCTCCGCCCGCTCCGGCGACGTCGTCGGAGAGCACACCGTCTCCTTCGGCGCCCTCGGCGAGCGGCTGGAGCTCGTGCACAAGGCCCACAGCCGCGACACCTTCGCCCGCGGCGCGCTGCGCGCCGTCCGCTGGGTCGCCGCGCGCCCGCCGGGGCTCTACTCCATGCTGGACGTCCTCGGTCTCGCCTGAGCGGGACGCGCGGTGACGGGCGACCGGCTTCTGCTGGAGGACGTCCGCTTCTACGGCCAGCATGGGCTCACGCGGGCCGAGCGGGCCGTGGGCGCGTGGTTCTCCGTGGACGCCGAGCTGGCGCTCGACCTCGGTCCCGCCGCCGCGTCCGACGACCTCGCCCACGCGGTCGACTACGGCGCCGTCGCGCGCCGCATCGTCGAGATCGGGACCAGCCAGCGCGTGAACCTGATCGAGCGGCTCGCCGGGCTCATGAGCGAGGCTCTCCTGGCGGAGTTCCCCACCCGCGAGGTCCGGGTCCGCGTGCGCAAGCTCACGCCGCCCCTCCAGGGGCTGGTCGGCACGCCGGCCGTCGAGCTCGTGCGGAAGCGCTGATGCCGCGCGTCTACCTCTCGCTCGGCTCGAACCTCGGCGACCGCCGGACGCTGCTGCGTGAGGCGGTCCGGCGGCTCCGGCGGCTCGAGGTGCTCGAGTTCGTCGCGGCCTCGCGCCTCTACGAGGCCGAGCCGTGGGAGCACGAGCCGGGCCGCACGCGGAAGGAGGCGCCCTGGTACCTGAACTGCGTGATCGCGATCGAGACGACGCTGCCGCCGCGCGCGCTGCTCAGCGAGCTCCAGGCGGTCGAGCAGGCGCTCGGCCGCGTGCGCCCCGCGGACACACCGGAAGCGAGCCGCTTCGCGCCGCGGACGCTCGACATCGACATCCTCTTCTACGGTGACGCGGTCATCAGCGTCCCCGACGAGCTCCACGTCCCGCACCTCCTCCTGGCCGAGCGCGCGTTCGTCCTGCGCCCGCTCGCCGACGTGGCGCCCGATCTCGAGCACCCCACGCTCTATCGCACGGTCGGCGAGCTGCTGGGGGAGCTCGCCGACGAGCACGACGTCCGGCCGGGCGACTATCCGGCGCGCTGGTTCGAGGACTGACGAGCCGTGGCCTCCGACGACTTCACGCAACAGGCGCTGCAGCATCTGGACGCGCTCTACAACTTCGCCGTCTATCTGACGCGCAATCCGCCCGAGGCGGACGACCTCGTGCAGGAGACCTACCTCCGGGCCCTCCGGTTCTCGCACCGTTTCGAGCCGGGAACCCACCTCCGCGCCTGGTTGTTTCAAATCCTGAGGAACACGTTCCTGACGTTCTACCGGCTCCGCGAGCGCGAGGTCCCGATCGCGGACGACGGTGTGCCGGACTGGGACGTGCCGATGTTCCACGACGCGCCCGAAGACTCGTCGAGCGCCATGGAGGCGCACACCGACCTCGAGCGCGCGATGAGCCGCCTGCCGCAGGATTTCCGGACCGTGCTCCTGCTGGCGGAGGTCGAAGGCATGCCGCTCGAGGACGTCGCGCGCGTCATGGGCTGCCCGGTCGGCACCGTCAAGTCGCGGATCTTCAGGGCGAAGGAGCGGCTGCGGGCGCTCCTGTCCGACTACAAGCGATGAGCGACCGGTTTTCGGATTCTTCGGACGAGACCCTGGGCCGGCGGCTCGCGAGCGAGCTGCCGCGCCACGCGGCGCCCGCGCGCCTGCGCGCGGCGATCCTCGACGCGGCGGCGCCGCGCGCGGCAAAGCCCGCCTGGCTCGTGCCCGCGCTCTCCGCGCTCGCGACCGCGATGGTGCTCGCGCTGGCCTTCCTGCCGCTGCTCCCGCGGATCGTGCCCGTCGACCCGGCGGAGCGGCTCACGCGCTCCGTCGTGGCGGAGCACGAGCGCGCCCTCATGTGGGGCGCCCGCCACGCCGAGGTCATCCCGGCGGCGCTCCCCTGGCTCACCCAGGAGTCCGGCATCGGGCTGCGGAGCGTCTTCGCGGGCGACGATCGGCTGAGCTTCGTCGGCGCCGAGCCCGTGTACCTCGACGGGCGCCGCGGCATGGCGCTCTACTACCGCGACACCGACGGCCACCTGGTGACCTACACGGTCCTGCCCGCGGCCGGGCTGCCCGTGCCCGAGCGACGCCGCCTCCAGGTCGACCGGTTCAGGCCGGCGCTCCTGTACGACAGCGGGTTCTCGTCGTGGGTCTGGCGACAGGGAGACCTCGTCTGCTTCCTCGTATCGGACATGGTCTCGGAGGCGGAGCTCGACCGGTTCAAGGACTACTTCGTCCGGGTACGGACGGCGACCGAGCCGGTCCCCGCGTACTGAGGCGGGGGACCGGTGCATGATCGGACGGGACCCGGCGCGATGACGCCCGAGGGCGGCGAGCTGGTGTCGGTCGTGGTCCCCGTGTGCAACGAGGAGAGCAACGTGCCCGCGTGCCGCGCGCGGCTCACCGCCGCGCTCTCCGGGCATCGCTTCGAGTGCATCTTCGTGGACGACGGCAGCACGGACGCCACACCCGCCCTGGTCCGCGACATCGCGCGCGAGGACCCACGCTTCAAGCTCGTGAGCCTCTCCCGCAACTTCGGTCATCAGGCGGCGATCTTCGCGGGACTCACCTTTGCCCGTGGCGCGTGGGTGGCTGTTCTGGACGGCGATCTCCAGGACCCGCCGGAGCTGATCCCCGAGATGCTACTCCTCGGCGCCAAGGGCGCCGAGGTCGTCTACGGGGTGCGCACGTCGCGCCAGGAGCGGTGGTTCAAGCGCGCCGCCGCGGCGATCTTCTACCGGCTGCAGACGCGTCTGACGCGGACCACGATGCCGCTCGACGCGGGCGACTTCGCGGTGATGGGTCGTCGTGTCGTCGACCTCATCGTCTCGATCGGAGAGCGCCATCCTTACGTGCGCGGGCTCAGGAGCTGGGCGGGCTTCCGCCAGGTCCCGTTTCCCTACGAGCGCGCGCGCCGCCTGCGGGGTGAGCCCTCGTACACGCTCTGGACGCTGCTCGACCTCGCGGTGTCGGGAATCGTGCCGTTCTCCCTCGTGCCCCTTCGGCTGGTCGTCCTCGCCGGCGCGGCGATCGCGGGGCTGTCCGTCGCCGGGGGTGCGGTCGTCCTGCTCCAGCACCTCACCGGCCTCGGCCTCTTCGGCCGGTACGCGCCGGGCTCGGCCGCGCTGTGGGTGGCGATGGCATTCCTCTTCGGGGTCCAGCTCTTCGTGGTCGGCGTGGTCGGCGAATACGTGGGCCGCGTCCTCGAGCAGGTGCAGCACCGGCCGGTCTTCGTGGTCGACGACCTGGTCGGGCTCGATCCGCCGTCACGCGCCCTCGGGACGACCGCCCGCTCCTGAGGCCGGGTCGCGCGCGACGACGAAGGGCAGCGCCATCAGCGCCATGGCGACGAGCAGCACCTCGGTGTCGCCGAAGTTGTACTCGAAGAGTCCCGCGATCAGGAACGCCGCGATCGCGGTGATCGAGCCGAGAACGAGCGCCCGCGCCTCGCCGTCGCCCGGACCGAGCCGCGCGAGAACCCGCCACGCCGCCCGGAAGAATCCCACCCAGATCGCGACCCAGGCGGCGAGACCCGGCAGGCCCCGCTCGACCACGATCTGCAGCGGCGTGTCGTGCAGGTGGCTGGTGGAGCGCCGGAGCGCCTCCGCGGACGCCCACGCGGGATAGACGCGCTTGACCTGCCCCGGCCCGATCCCCGTCAGCGGGTGGGCGCGGGCGAGTGCCAACCCCGTCTCGAGCATCGCCAGCCGGTCGCGGAGCGAGTTGTCGTCGAAGTCGCCGATCGAGCGCACGCGCTCGAGCACGCCGGGCTCGACGAAGAGCGCGCCGGCGATGAGGAGCGCGAGGCCCGCGAGCACGAGCCGGCGCCGCGGCAGCGCGAGCGCGCCGGCGGCGGCGCCCGCGGCGAAGCCGAGCCAGGCGCCCCGCACGTACGTCAGGCCGAGCGCCACCAGGCTCACGAGCCAGGCCGGCCCGGCCCAGGCGAGACTCCGGCCGCCGCGCGCGAGCCGCGGCAGGGCGCTCACCAGCACGAGTGCCAGGACACCGCCAAGCGTCATGTAGATCGAGAAGAAGCCCCGCGCCCGGGCGCACTTGCGGAACAGCAGCCGGAGTGGCGCGGAGGCCGACTCCACGCTGCCCGAGGCCGGGCACACGGCCACCTGGACGATGCCCAGGAGGGCCACCAGCGAGACCGCGAGGAGGAGCCCGGCCGAGAACCGCGCCGCGGCCCGGCGGTCCGGCAGCGCGTGGAGGACGACGTAGAACGCGCCCAGTGTGAGGAGCCCCCGCGTCGCGGCGAGGCTCTCGAGCGGCTGCGGCGAGGCGAGCGCGGCCACGAGCGTCCACGCGGCGAACGCGGCGAGCGGCGCCAGCAGCGGCCAGCCGCGGCCGGGCGCGCGCGCCGCGCGCGGCCCGAGCAGGAGCCAGAGCGCGAGCACGACGAGCGTCGTCTCGGAAAGCGTGATCGACGCGGCCAGCCCGATCGTGAGCGCGACCAGCAACCCGTCGCGGACCACCACCCCGGACCGCACCGCGGCCCGCGGGCTCATGCGACGAAGAACAGGCGCGAGGCCGCGCGCGCGGACATCCGGAGCAGGAGCCAGCCGTCCGCGAAGCGGCTGATGTTCGTCGTCCCGTAGACGCGCTCCCGGTACCGGACGGGGACCTCGATGATGCGGAGCCCGAGCTTCGCCGCGCCGAAGATCAGGTCGAAGTCGCCGTAGGGATCGAAATCACCGAACCAGGCGCGGTTCGCCGCCAGCCGCTCGTAGTCCGCGCGCCAGATGACCTTGGTCCCGCAGAGCGTGTCCTTGATGGGCTGGCCGATCAGCGTGCTCAGCAGGACGCCGAAGAACCGGTTGCCGAGGAGGTTCAGGAAGCGCATCGCCTTCGGATCCATCGTGTAGACGAGCCGGGAGCCCATCACGAACTCGCCGATCCCCGACATGGCGGCGTCGTAGAACTGCGGCAGGTCCTCGGGCGCCACGGACAGGTCCGCGTCGAGGATCATGAGCAGGTCGCCGGTCGCGCGCGCGAAGCCGAGCCGGACCGCGTCGCCCTTGCCGCGCCCCGGCTGCACCATCACCTTGATGTCGCGCGCCGGATGGCCCGCGGCGACGCGCCGGCACTCCGCGAGCGTGTCGTCGCTCGAGTGACCCTCGACGAAGAGGAGCTCGGTGTGCGCGCCGAGCGCCGGGAGCCGCCGCACGACCTCGGCGATGTTGCCCCGCTCGTTGCGGCACGGGCAGATCACGCTGACGCGCGGCGCGCGCGCGACGGGGCGCGGCGCGGGCCGCGCCACGAGCCAGTTGGTCCAGACGAACAGACGCGCCAGCGGCAGGTGCGCGAGGAACCGGTTCGCCCAACGGCCGGCGGGGCCGAGGCCCACCGGCACCAGGACGTGTCCCCGGTGGCCGAGCGTCTCGAAGCCCGCGAGGGTCAGCAGATTTCGCACGTCGCCGACCGTGGTCCAGTTCAGGTACGGCAGCGGCGCCTTCCAGCCGAGGCGCTCGAGGAGGTGCACGACCGGCTGCCAGAGTCGGCTGTACCAGTGGATGACGATGCGCGTCCGCGGATGGCACACCGCCGCCAGCCGCTCGAGCACGAGACGGATGTCGTAGAGGTAACCGAGCAGGTCGGAGAGGACGACGTAGTCGAACGTCTGGCCGGGCAGCTCGAGCGTCTCGGCCGGCATCCGGTGGAAGACGAGCTTCGGGTGGCGCGACGCCGCCAGGCGCACCATCTCGCCCGACAGGTCGATGCCGACGCCGACGGACGGCTCGAGCGCGGCCAGCAGGTCGCCGTCGCCACAGCCGATCTCCAGCACGCGGGCCCCGCGGGGGATGTGCAGGCGCGCGACGGAGGCGACCGCGTCGTGGTAACCCGAGTTCCGCGCGCGCCAGGCGGGGACCTCGGGCGCGAAGCGATCGAAGAACGCCCCGAAGTCGCGGAGGTACTGCTCGAAGTCCACGGGCGGGCCGGCGCGAACCCGCCGCACCCACTCCGCGTCAATAGGCATTGCGCCCGAAGAAACCGTGCCAGAGCGTCTTGAGCAGGATCTTCAGATCGAAGCCGAGCGACCAGCGCTTGATGTAGTAGAGGTCGCACTCGATCCGCTTCTCGATCGAGGTGTTGCCGCGCCAGCCGTTGATCTGCGCCCACCCGGTGATGCCGGCCTTAACCTTCTGCCGGAGCAGGTAGTCGGGGATGTTCCGGCGGAACTCCTCGACGAAGCTCGGCCGTTCGGGGCGTGGGCCCACCAGGCTCATCTCGCCCTTCAGAACATTCCAGAGCTGCGGCAGCTCGTCGAGATTCGAGCGCCGCAGGAACGCTCCGATCCCTGTGCGCCGCGGATCGTCCGGGCGCGCCCAGACCGGCCCCGTCTCGCGCTCCGCGTCCACGCGCATCGTGCGAAACTTGAGCATCTGGAATCGTCGTCTGTCCAGGCCCATGCGCTCCTGGCGGTAGAGGACAGGCCCTGGTGAGGTAAGCTTCACCGCCGCCGCGATCGCCAGCATGAGCGGCGCAGCGACGAGGAGCCACAACCCGCCGAGGACGAGATCGGACGCGCGCTTGAGCACCCGGTTCCAGCCGTAGAGTGGCGACCCCAGGTTGATGAACACGATCGCCTCGAACTCCTCGATACCGCCCCGGAGCGACGCGAGATTGAAGACGTCGGGGACGTAGTGAATCTCGATCGGATCGTCACCAATGTCGTTGAGCAGGGCGCCGAGACGAGGGTAGTCGCCGTGAGGCAGCGCGATGAAGACAATATCCACCGTGTGCCGGTCGAGCACGCTCCGGATCTCGTCGAGTCCACCGAGCCGCCGCGCATGTACACTTATCGACTCGGCCTTGTCGGAGAGGACGCCGAGCAAGCGGATACCGACGTCCGGACGACGCTGCAGCACGCGCAGGACCTCGGCCGCCGGCTCACCGCCGCCGACAACGATCGCGTAGCGCACATTGTAGCCGCGGCGCCGCGCGAAGCGGAGCACCTCGCGGAAGACGGCGCGCGAGAAGCTCACCGCGACGATCGAGAACACCCAGAAGAACACGATCGCAACCCGCGAATAGTCATAGCCGCGGAACACAAAGCTCATGATGGCGACGAGGACCAGCACGCCGATCGTTGAGGCCTTGGCCACGTCGAGCCACTCCGACAGGTACGAGCTCAGCCGGCTGGGTCGGTAGAGATCGAAGGCCCGGAAGGAGACGCCCCAGACGACGAGAATGGGCACGAGCTGCAGCGCGTAGTCGCGGAACGGGGGGAGGCCCGACGCGGCCATGAAATGGAAACGGACGACGTACGCGAGCACCCAGCAGAGGGCGATCAGGAGGAGGTCGCCGGCGAGCATCAGGTGCTCGAACAGGCGCGAGTGGGCCTTCAGCATGCCTGCCTCGCGCGAAGCTCCCGCCAGCGCGCGTCGATCCAGTCGGCGAGCCGCTGCTTGAACAGGGGCCGGTCGAAGCGCTCGGCGTGCGCGCGGAGCGCCTTCGGCTCGAACCGCGCCTCGCCGGCCTCGAACTCGAGCATCGCGCGCGCGAGGGCCTCGGCGGTTTGCGTGGGGAAGAAGACCCCGGTCGGCGGCCCGTCGGCCGAGTCGAGGCCAACCGTCGTCTCCAGCGCGCCACCCTGCGCGAGCGCGATGGTCGGGCGGCCGGCGGCCGCGGCCTCGAGCGGCGTGATCCCGAAATCCTCGACGGCCGGGAACAGGAGCGCGCGGCAGCGCGCGTAGAGCGCCGCGACGTCGCGGTCGCCGCGCCAGCCGAGGAACTCGACGTGCGGCCCCGCGAGCGCGCGGAGCCGGCGCTCCTCGGGACCCGTCCCCACGACCAGCAGCCGCCGGCCAAGGCGGTTTGCCGCCTCGACCGCAAGGTCCACCCGCTTGTAGGGCACGAGCGCCGACACGACGAGATAGTACTCGCCGGGCCCGGCCGTCGGCTCGAAACGCCGGACGTCCACGGGTGAGTGGATGACGTCGGCGTCGCGGCCGTAAAGGTTCCGGATCCGGTCGGCGGTGTAGCGCGAGTTGGCGACGAAGCCGTGGACGCCCTCGGTGCGCCGGTCCCAGCGCCTGAGCGCGGCCGCCACGGGCGGCGCCGCGAGCCGCGTCGCGAGCCCCGCGCGGGCGCCGAAGTAGTCGTCGTAGCGCTCCCAGACGTAGCGCATCGGCGCGAAGCAGTGACAGAGGTGGAGCGCGCCCGGCGGCACGCGCACGCCCTTGGCGACGCAGTGGCTCATCGAGACGATCAGGTCGTAGCCCCGGAGATCGAGCCGCCGGATCGCCAGCGGGAAGAGTGGCAGGTAGTGGCGATAGCGCTCCGCGGCGCGCGGCAGGCGCTGGACGAAGGAGGTGACGATGCGCCGGCTCTCGATGACGGGTGTGACGCTGCCCGGGACGTGCAGGAGCGTGAAGAGCGGCGCCGCCGGAAAGAGCTCGCAGAGCACCTCGAGGCACCGCTCGCCGCCGCGCATCCCCGTCAGCCAGTCGTGCACGAGCGCCACGCGCGCCGGGCGTGGCGCGTGAGGGGCCACGCCGGGCACGCCTATCGGCCGGGGGGTCGGACGCGCTGGCGCCAATACTCGAGGAGGTCGGTGAGCGTCGTCTCGAGCGGGATCGTCGGGCGCCAGCCGATCACCTTCGCGGCCTTCGCGGCCGATCCGCGCAGGATCGGGACGTCCGAGGGCCGCAGGCGCGACGGGTCCTGACGGATCTCGATCCGGGGCCCGCGGGAGCGCGCGAGCAGGAAGTTCAGCATGCGCTCGATGGACCAGTCCGCGCCCGAGCAGAGGTTGTAGACCTCGCCCGGCTCGCCGCGCTCGAGCAGGAGCCAGTAGGCGCGCACGATGTCGCGGACGTCGGAGAAGTCGCGCGTCGGCTTGAGATCGCCGACCAGGACGACCGGCTCGCGGAGCCCCGCCTCGATCTCGGCGATCTGCTTGGCGAAGTTCGAGGTGGCGAAGGTCTCTCCGCGACGGGGCCCGGTGTGGTTGAAGGCGCGCGCCCGGACGATGTGCATGCCGTAGCTCTTGAAGTACTGGTAGCCCATGAGGTCCTGCGTCACCTTGCTCACCGCGTACGGCGACAGCGGGCGCAGCGGATTCGTCTCGACGATCGGCAGCTCGTCCGGCTGGACGAGGCCGTACTCCTCGCTCGAGCCGATGACGAGGAAGCGCGCCGACATCTTGAGCTGGCGCATCGCCTCGAAGAGGTTCATCTGGCTGATGACGTTCGTGTAGAAGGTCTCGACCGGCGTGGACCAGGACGCGGCGACGAAGCTCTGCGCCGCGAGATGGACGGTGAAGTCGGGCTGCGCCTGTTCGAGCAGCGTCCGCACCGAGAGGAGGTCGCGCAGGTCGCACTCGACCAGGGTGAGGCGGTTGCGCAGATGCTCGATGTGTTCCGTCTTGCTCCGCCAGCGCAGCGAGCCGATGACCTCGGCACCCTGCGCGAGCGCCCACTCGGCGAGGTGGCTACCGACGAAGCCCGTGATTCCAGTGATCAAAACGCGCATGGCGCCATAGTACTACAGGAGCGCGCGAGGACCGCTCGTCCCTGCGGCCTACGGCGCTAGCGCGCGCCGGAGCGCACGACGGAGCGGCAGCGGCAGGGCGAGCGCCAGCAGGGGCCTCATCGCGTAGACGGCGCACCACCAGGGATACCGGCGCGCGCGCACGGCGCGCCAGCGCACGCTCGCCTCGGCCCGCAGCCGCTCGCCGTCGCGCGCGACGGACACGCGCCCCGGCAGGAGCCGGCGGATCACGAGCGGCTCGGCGAGGTTCGCCATACGCGTGATGGCCGCGAGACGCATCCAGAGGTCGTAGTCCTGCGCGACGGGCAGCGTCGGATCGTAGCCCCCGAGCCGCTCGGCGAGCGCCCGGCGCATGACGATCGACGAGTGGATGAACGGGTTCCGGCGGATCAGGGCGCGCCGGATCGCCGCGTCGTCCGTGGGCGGCGCGCGCCGCGCGATCTCGCGGCCTCCGACGTCGACCTCCCGGGCGCCCGTGCCGAGGAGGCCGACCTCGGGATGGGCGTCGAGGAAGCTCACCTGACGCGCGAGCCGCTCGGGCAGCGCCAGGTCGTCCGCGTCCAGGCGCGCGACCAGCCCGGCGCGTGCGAGCCCGAGGGCGCGGTTGAGCGCGCGCGTGAGCCCCGCGCGCGGCTGGCGCGTCACGCGCAGGCGCGAGTCGGCCAGCGTGTCGAGCAGCGCGGGCGTGGCGTCCGTCGAGCCGTCGTCGACGACGACCAGCTCGAGGTCGGCGAGCGTCTGCGCGAGCACGCTCTGCACCGCCTCGCGCACCCACGGCGCGCCGTTGTGGACGCCCATCAGCACGGAGACGCGCGGCGCCATCGGCTCAGCGCGCCGGCGCGGCCGCCCAGCGCCGCGCGCTCATCGGCCCGCCGCCGCGTCGCAGGCCGACAGGGGGAGGACCGCGGGGCGCGGCTCGAAGCTGAAGCGGTACCAGCGCGTTCCGGCCGAGGCGGGATAGAGCGCGTAGCGCCGGCCGTCGACGACGCGCGGCTCGGCCGGCGGAAGCGCGCAGGTCCCGAGGATCCGGGGATCCGTCTGCTTGGTCAGCGTCACCGATGCGTGCGAGAGCATGCGTCGGCTCCCCGCGAGCTCGCGCTCGGTCGCGGCGTCCAGCGGGCCGACGCGGATCCCCTCGGGCGCCCGGCACGCGCCGGGCAGCGGCGGCCATGGGCGGAGGGCGCTCCACACCCACGTCGGCTCGACGAGGCAGCCGTGGATGCGCGCGCCGCGCAGGCAGGCGCCGGCGGCGCCGTCCGCCGCGGGGAACAGCGCGGCCACGGTGGGCATCATGCCGTAGTGCGCGCCGATCTGGGCCGGGAAGAAGAGCACGTTCGCATTCGCGCCCTCGAGCTGGGCCCGGGCGAGGACGCCGTGCAGCGCCCGCTCCGACGCCGTCATGGC
This sequence comes from Methylomirabilia bacterium, assembly GCA_041496385.1. Taxonomy (GTDB): domain Bacteria; phylum Methylomirabilota; class Methylomirabilia; order Rokubacteriales; family CSP1-6; genus AR19. The sequence continues at coordinate 41,393 of JBGQEL010000024.1, forward strand.
GGGCACGTCGCGGTGGAAGACCACCCACCGCGCGGAGGCGTGCAGGCCGAGCCAGACGACGAGCGCCGTCCACGCGACGGCCCGCGTCCCGGCGCCGAGCCGCTCCGAACGGCCCAGGGCCTCGGTCCACAGGAGAAAGAGCGCGGGCAGCGCGCCCGTCAGGTGGAACGACTCCGGCGTGCCGACGGGCAGCATGAGCGGCAGGCTGCCCAGCGCGAGCCAGACGAGGCAGAAGCCCACCCGCCGCCGGGCCGCCCCATCCCCCCGCGAGGCGCGGAGGGCGAGCGCCACTAGCAGCGCGGCCGGCGCCAGCGCCAGAACCAGCGCCAGCGCGCCCGCCGGGCTCGGCATCAGCTCGCGGATCCGCGCGAACTCGGGAAAGATCGGCAGCGCGCGGAGCGGATCGAGCGGCATACCGCCGGTCGCCAGCGCGAAGAGCACGCGCGCCGGGTTCTCGACCAGCACGCCGGGCGTCTCGCGCGCGGCGTGCCAGAGGTCCGCGAGGGTCTGGGGCGAGCCGCCGTAGATCGACGTCAGCACGAGGCGCCAGACGGCGAAGACGGGCAGGATCGCGAGGAAGACGAGCGCGCGCAGCACCGCGCGGCGGTCGCGCCGGACGATCGCCGCGTGGGCCAGCGGCACGGGCGCGAGCGCGAGCAGCGTCTCGTGCGACAGGCCGGCGACGAGCAGCAGGCCCAGCGCGGCGGCGAGGCGGCGCCCCCGCCGGCGCGGCTCGGTGTCCTCGGCTCCGAAGTAGAGCGCGAGCCCGGCGAGGCCGCACGCCGCGACGAGGGAAAAACCGAAGAACAGGAGCGAGTAGACCGTGGCATAACTCACGGCGAGACAGCCGGCCACGAGGAGCGCGCGCACCCGGCTGCCGGTGACGCGCGCGGCGACGCGCCACGCGGCCCAGACCATGACCGCCAGGCCCAGGACGTTCACGACGTAGTAGCCGAAGGCGTCGCACCCGAAGGCCCGTACCGCGAGCCACCACTGCACCGCGCGCACCGGACGGACGAAGGACGGCGTGTGGACCGTCACCTGCCAGCGAATCGCCTCGCTCATCCCTTCGAGCGAGAGCGGCAGCGGCAGGAGGTTGTAGGCGATCCACGGGAAGTCGAACCAGAGGATGCCCGGAGCCGGATGGAGCAGGAAGAAGAACGCGAGCGCGCCGCCGAGGACCGCGAGGTCGGACGGCCGGCGCGCCGGCCGCTCAGCCACGCCCGGGTTTCTCGAGGACGATGAACGCCCGCGTGGCGAGCGCGCCCCCGAACGGCCGCGCGAGCCTGTCGACCGCACGCGCGAGCGCCATGACCGCGCGCGGCACGGGGCGCGCCCTCCGGAAGCCCAGCGTCGCGAGGTAGTCCACGGAGGTCGCCAGCTCGCGGGTGCGGAGCCGCAGCTCGCCGCCGTCGGCGCGCCCGCGCCCGAACGCCAGGAACGGGATCGCGGGGTTGCCGTCGAGGAGGAGCTTGGCGTCGGCGCCGAACGGCCGCTCCAGGTCGGCCGAGAGGTCGCAGCACTCGTGGTGGAGCCACCGGTAGAGCACGTACGACGCGGGCGTGATCCAGGGCTCGAGCATCGCGAGCCGGCCGCCGGGCCGGAGCGCGCGCGTCGCCTCGCGCAGGAAGCCGACCGGTCGCGGCAGATGGTGGAGCACGTCGATCATCACGACCGCGCCGAGGGTCGCGTCGCCGAACGGCAGCGCGCCCGCGTCGCAGCAGACGTCGACGAGCGGCCCGCGGAGCGCGTCGGTCGCGACGACGTGCGGCGCGAACTCCTTGAAGAAGCCGGGTCCCGCGCCGATCTCGATCACCGGCGCCCGCCCCGCGATCTCGTCGAGCAGCCGGCGGAACCAGGCGCGGTACACCTCCCGGAGCTCCGGCCGCGCCTCCCAGACGGCCCGGTGGCGGGCGAGCGTCTCCGCGTCACTCGCGGGCGCCGCCGCCGGCGGCGTCGGCCGCTCAGCGCTCGGCATGAATGAGCATCGAGCCCGAGATCGCGCGCAGGAGAGGGACGCGCTCGAAGGCCTCGACGAGCGGCGCGACGACGGGCAGCAGCGCGCGCGGCGTCGAGGGATGGAGGAAATCGAAGTAGCGCACGCTGACCCGCGCGAAGCCGAGCCGCCGGAGCACGCGCGAGACCCGGCCGCGCGTGAACGCCATCTCGTCGGGCGAGGTTCCGAAGTAGGGCTTGAGGCGCTCGACCTTGAACATGAGCAGCACCTGCGGGTTCAGGAGATTGGGCTCGGAGAAGACGAGCCGGCCCCCGGGCCGGAGCACGCGGCGCACCTCGTCGAGCGCCGCCTCCACCTCGAGGTGGTGGAGGATCGAGCAGCCGAAGACGACGTCGAACGTCCCGTCGGGAAACGGCAGGCGTTCGGCGTTGCCGCGCACGAAGCGGGCGCCCGCCGGCACCTTCGCCCTGGCCCGGGCGAGCAGCTCCTGCGAGAGGTCGAGCGCGACGAGCCGGGAGCCCGCCGGCGCCACGCGACGCGTGAACTCCCCCGTCCCGCAGCCGAGCTCGAGCGCGCGGGCGCCGGGTCGGATGCCGCCGCGCTCGACGAAGAGCCGCCCGCGCCGGTCCGCGCGCAGCCGGCCGGCCGGCGTGTCCCAGCCCCAGATCTCCTCGATCTCGCGCCCGGCGAGGTCGCGGTGGTGCTCGATCTCGTGCTGGAGACGCTCGCTGCCCGACGCTCTCGGTGTCATCGCGGGAGCCCCATTCTAGCGCGCGGCCCGGGCGGGCCGGCGGCCTTGCGGAAGAGGAGGTTGAGGTACGGCAGCGCGAGCGACGGCGGCCGGCCGGCGGCGGCGAGTGCCGCGCAGGCCGCGGCGAAGAGTGGCAGCAGCGCCCGCCGCGTCCGTGAGCGCGCGGTGTCGCGGAAGAAGCGCCAGCCGTAGCCGGCCTCCTCGGTGAGATCCTCGAGGCCGCTCCGGCCCGCGGACGGCAGGCACTCGGCGAGCGTCGCGTTCCGCCAGCCCGTCCCGTCGGCGACGAAGTCCCGGTACGGGACCGCGGCGAAGCGGCGGGGACGGCCGGCGCGCGCGTACGCGTACGCGAGGCGCGGCGGGAGCCACTGCACGAGCGGCAGGCCGACCGAGTGGGTCTCGAGCGGGAACCAGCGGTTCGGCGTGTCGAGGATCGCGATGGAGCCGCCGGGCGCCAGCAGCCGGTAGTACTCGTCCACCTGCGCGCGGCGGTTGCGCGGCGGCAGGTGCTCGACGACGCCGACCGCGACCACGACGTCGAACGCCCCGTCGGTCCACGGCAGCCGCCGCGTCTCGTCGCCGGCCAGGTGACGCACCTCGCGCACGAGGGCGAGCCCCAGCTCGGCGACCTTGGCGCGCGCCATCGCCACGAAGGCGGGGTCGGTATCGAAGGTGACGATCTCCCCGACCTCGGGCTGCTCGGCGAGGTACTCCGTCATGTGGCCGAAGGAGCAGCCGACCTCGAGCACGCGGAGGCCGCGGGCGCCGCGCGCGCGGAGGTGGCGGACGAGCGGCCCGAGGAAGTGCGGCCCGCGCGTCTCCTTGTAGCCCAGGTACGGCGGCGTGCGTGCGGCTCCCTTGCGCTCCAGCAGCATGCGGATCACGCGCTCGCTGTAGCGCGTGACGTACTCGCGCCCGCCCACCTCGAGCACGCGCCTATCGCCGCGATCGGTGAGGCGGTACGGCGCCTCGCTCATCGGGCGCAGTATAGCGTGGCTTGACACCCGGCGGTCCGGCCCGTACCTTCCGTTCGGTGCCGAGCGGACTCGCCCCAGCGGCCTCGCGGACGGTCACGATCGCCGGAACGCGCTACCCGATCGAGGTGCTCGCCCGCTCGCGGGCGCCCGAGCCCGACGCGGTCGCGATCGTCGTCCCCTGCCACGAGGCCTTCGAGTTGACGCGCCTCTGCCTGGATGCGATCCGGCGCTTCACGGACGTGCCGCACGAGGTCTGGGTCGTGGATAACGCCTCCTCGCCGGCGACCGTCGGGCGCCTCGTCGGGGAAACAGACGCCAACCTGATCCTCAACCGCGCCGCGCCCTGGCGGCGGAGCGGGCTGTTCGCGCGCTTCCTGCCCTGGTACCGCCAGGCCGGCGGCGGCTCGGTGGCCAACGGCGTCGCCCTCGAGCTGGCGGCGGAGGTCGTCCAGCCCCGCTGGATGTTCTGCATGCACAACGACGCGATGCCGGCGCGGCGCGGCTGGCTCGCCTACCTGCGCTCGCGGCTCGACGCGCGGACGCGCGCGGTCGGCGTGCGGCAGGATCCGACCCGCGTACGCGCCGCCCACCAGTCGGGCCTCCTCTTCGATTTCTCGCTCTTCCGCCCGCTCCGCATGAGCTTCATGCCGGGCCTCCCGGCATACGACGTGGGCGACCTCGTGAGCGTGCGGCTGCGCGAGGCCGGGTACGAGGTCGCCATCTGCGACAACGCCTACAACCGGCCCGAGCTCCGCGAGCGGCTCCCCGAGGGCCACTGGCTCAAGGCGATCAACTGCGATATCGCGTTCGACCCCGCGGGCGAGATCGTCTACCTGCACCTCGGGCGCGGCACGCTCAGATATTCGCAGCCCGGCTCCGAGCACGCGCGGCAGCTCGCGCTCGATGACTGGCTCGCGCTCGTGCGCGCGCACATCCTCGCCCCCTGATCAGCCCGTGCGGGCCACCGAACGGACGAGCGCGATCTCCCGCGCCACACACTCGGCGAGATCGTAGCGCTCGACGACCGCGGCGCGGGCCGCGCCGCCGAGCGCGGCGGCGAGCGCCGGGTCGGTCAGGACCCGCTCGAGCCCGGCGGCCAGCTCCGCGGGGCGCCGGGCGTCGAAGAGCAGACCCGTGACGCCGTTGGTGATCAGCGAGCGATTGCCCACGCAGTCGGACGCCACGCACGCCAGGCCCGAGCTCATCGCCTCGAGCAGGACCTTGGGGTGCCCCTCCGTGAAGGAGGCGAGCACGAACGCGTCGGCCGATACGTAAAACGGCGGCAGCCGCGGCTGGTCCACGACGCCCGCGAGCTCGAGGCTCACTCCCTCGTCCCGCGCCTGGCGGCGCAGCGGCTCCGCAAGCGGGCCCGCGCCGACGAAGACGAGCCGCAGGGGCACGCGCCCGGCGAGGAGCGCCGCAGCGCGCACGAGGGCCGACAGGTTCTTCTCGGGCGACAGGCGCCCGACGTACAGCACGCGCCGGGGCCCGCCGGCCGCGCGGGCCGGCGCGGCGGGCGCGAACCGCCGCGTGTCGACGCCGTTGGGGATCAGCTCCACCCGGGGCGCGAGCGTCGCCGCGTGCGCGCGCAGCTCGTCGGTCGTCGCGATCACCGCGGCGGCGTGGCGGAGGCCGACGCGCTCGACGGCGCGCTTCAGGAGCCGTGTCGGCCCGGGCCGCGCGAGACGCGCGTACCAGAACCCGTAGGTCGTGACGTAGGGCACGCCGAAGCGGGCGCGCGCGATCACGGCCGGGATCACGCCGGTCACCTGGAAGACGCGCAGCACGGCGCAAGCGCGGAAGGCGGCGGCGTGGGTCCACGGCATGCCGAGGGCGCGCCGCGCGCGGCTCGTCGCGCGCGGCGGCGCCAGCACCTCGACGCGCGCGCGCAGCTCGGCGTCGTCGGTGAACTCGGCGAGCGACTCGGGGAGATAGCTGAAGTAGGTCACGCGCCCGAAGGCGGCCGCGTACGGCCGCATGTAGCCGTCGACGAGCCGGGAGGTCTGGCCGCTCGCCGCCAGCTCGCGGAGCCCGCCGCCGAGCGCCGGGAGCAGGCCGACCGTCACCGGCGGCGCCACCGCGCGAGCGCGTCCTCGTACACGCGCCGCGTCGCGGCGACGCAACGATCCCACCGGAAGAGGCGCTCCACGCGATCGCGGTTGGCCGCGCCGAGCTTCTCGCGGAGCCCGCGGTCACCGAGGAGGAGCTCGAGCCGCTCGGTGAAGCGCGCGGGCGCGCCGGGGTCGCAGAGGAAGCCGCCCTCGCCGTCGACGACCAGCTCGGGGATCGAGCCCCGGTCCGACGTCACCACCGGCAGCCCCGAGGACATCGCCTCGCCGACGGTGAGGCCGAAGCCCTCCATCGCCGACGGGAAGAGGAAGACGTCGGCGAGGTTGAAATGGTCGGCCTTCTCCGCCTCCGGCACGTAGCCGGTGAAGACCACGCTCGCGGCGACACCGCGCCGCGCGGCGTGGCGCCGGAGCGGGCCGAGCAGCGGGCCGCCGCCCGCCACGAGGAGCCGCGCCGCGGGGTGGGCGGCCGCCACGGGCGTCCAGATGTCGAGCAGCAGGAACAGATTCTTCCGCGGCTTCAGGCCGCCCAGGTAGAGCACGACGGGGCCGCCGCCGAGACCGTAGCGCGCGACGAGGTCGCCGCGGCGCGGGCGCGGCGCGAAGCGCGCGTCGACGCCGTACGGCACCACGTCGACGTGGTCGATCCGGCAGCCCAGCTCGCGCGCGAGCTGGCGGCGCGCGAACTCGCTCCCGACGACGACGCGGTCCGAGCCCTCCACCACGCGCCGCTCGATCAGCCGGTTCCACGGGCTCGGGTCGAGGTGGTGGTGATGGGACACGATCGGCACGTCGAGTCCGTAGCGGCGCCGCGCCCAGAGCGCGGAGGGCCCGATGTAGCGGAGCGAGTGGACCCGCAGCAGATCGAACGGCGCCCCCTCGTGGACGCGCCGGATCGCCGCCGGCACGACGAAGGGCGCGACCCACCAGCGGAGGCCGCGGCCGATGGCAAAGCGGTGGACGGTCGCCGGCGGCGCGAGCGGCGGGTGGGCACGGCCGCGCGCGAGGATGATCTCGAGCCGCACGCCGGCCTGCGCCAGGCGCACCAGCATCTCGCGCTCGTAGGTCTCCCCGCCCGAGGTGGTCTCGGGCGCGATGCCGCAGTGGGGCGTGCAGAGGGAGAGCGTCATCGCGTCGCGATCACCAGGTAGCCGCCGACGAACGAGGCGAGCTCGGACCGCTGCACGCGCGCGGTCCCGTCGAGCCGGGCGAGCAGATCGAGCAGCGGGAACGCGCAGTACCCGAGGTGGCGGAGGCCC
>JBGQEL010000025.1:0-45579 GCA_041496385.1 Methylomirabilia bacterium
CATGGGAAGGGTCACCCTCGCGGAGTACTGCCGCCGCGGGCCGGTCCTGCTCACCATGCTTCGCGGTCTCTACTGTCCGTACTGCCGGCGGCAGATCAGCCAGCTCAGACCGACGAGCGCGGCGTTGCGGGCTGCCGGCATCGCGCTCCTGGGAGTCATTATCGCCAGCCCCGAGCGGTCGCGGCAATATTTTCGGTATTTTCCGCCATCGTTTCCCATCGCGGCGGCCCCTGACCGGACGCTCCATCGCGCGTACCGTCTGCCGGAAGTCATCAGGACGCCAGAGGGACGCGAGGCGGCGGAGAAGGAAGCAGCCGAGATCCTCCGGGGACTCGGCATCCAGGCTCCATCCGGTCAGGCTGCAACGGTCTTCGCAACAGCGGACGGCTTCGAGATAACTGTGGAAGACGAGGCCGAGCAGCAGCGTTCACTACAAACAGGCGGATACTTCCTCATCGGGCCAGACGGTGTGATCCGCTGGTCCAGGGCCGGTGTCACCGCGTCGCCCAGCGTCGAAGAACTACTTACGCTGGTCTGACCCGCGCCTCCTGATCCGCTCTAAGGTGTTATGCCGCGCATACGCCTCTCGTTTCCTATCCCCCGCCGAGCCTTGAACCAGTGTTTGCGGTTCGCCACACACTTTTCGAAAGTATCAGTGAAGTCTCGGAGGCCCACCGGGTTCCTGGACGGCGTTCTAGGTGGATCTGTGGATGTGATCTAAGACACCTCCCCGCCTCCTCCGCATCTCCCCACACCTGGAATCGGTGCGGCGAGTTTCTGAATCTCATCAACGCGCAGCGCGCGGCCAGCCTAGGTGCTAGAGTGCGTCTAGAATGACTGCTGAAGTTCCTGCACACACACCTGCCGACGAGCCAAGAGATCCCGGGGTCACGCCCAGCCAGGTCGAGATGAAGGACGCCGCGCTCGCCCTAAGAAAACCGGATGAGAGCCGAGGCGGGCTGGAACAGAGTGCGATGGCGACAGCCCTCCGGGAAGCTGACGCCTTTCGGACTACGGCGGCCCGGGTCTTCGCGGAGAGATGGGCGGAAGAAACTCACGCGCGCTCCACGAAAACCGAGGAGGAACTCAAGGAGGCGCGGGCAGCCCTGATGGAAGAGCGAGTCAAGTCCGCTCGTCTCGAGGAACGAGTGTCGAGCATGACCCGGGATCGCAGAGCTGAAGAGCGGCTCAAAGTGCTGGGCGGGGCGATTCTGGGAGCGGGTCTCTCGCTTCTATTCGGCCCCTGGTGGCTAGCTGGCATCGGCGGTGCGGTCGGCGGGCTGGTGATCGCGTACGGTGTGCCCGCGTGGCCTTGGAAGGGGAAATGAGCGCTCTTCTCCCGAAAATATGGCCGCTTGACCTTTTGGGCGTTGTTCTCCCCGGCCACCCCAATGAGGAGCGTATAAGTCTTCGCGCTGTTGTCGACGTTGATCTCGGGGAATACTTCCTGATCACGGGCTGGAGGATGACGAACGACCTCGCCCTGCCGTTGAACAGCGACTCGTTTTGGTTTGGGAAGACCCAGGTCGCGGCGGGGTCGTGGGTTGTCGTCTACACTGGCCCCGGGGAACAGCGGATGACCTCGATGCCATCTGGTGAACCCTGCCTCGTCCTCCACTGGGGGAAAAGTCAGACGCTGTTCACTGCTCCCGAGGTCGTGCCCGTTCTAATCCATGTCGACTCAGTCTCGGTCGGGCGGCAACTCAGACCGGTGTTACCCGTGACAACATAGTTGAGTCTCAAGCGGGACAGAATCTATCGCGGGTGTCGATTTCTCTTGCGTCCTCGCCGTCTAGAATGCGAGGCCGAACGGCGACAGTGAATCTCAAGCGCGGATTTCGCCGACTCGCCATCGTTCTTTCCGGCGGCCTGCTCGTTGTCGCGCTGGCAGCGGATGCATGGCTGATGCCTCCGCTGTCGGCAGGTGTTCGCGTTACGCTGACCGGCGGCCGTGAGCTAACCCTCGAGCACATGCCGGAGGTAAGGCCGGGGATGACCGTTCGTGAAGCGATCGCTACAGCGCTCTCGCTCTCACCCTTACCCCCGCGCGATAGCTTCATCCCCGACAGCCCTCCTCCAGATTACCCGCGTACGAAGGTCGAAGCTTCCAGGCCATCCACTGGGATCGCAGCGCTCGAGCGCGACCTTGCGGAGATGGATCGCGCCGCCAGGCTGCGCGCCTTCCGCCAGAAATATCCCCAATACAACGATATGACCGATGATGCTCTGGCATGGGCGCTCGCCGCGAAGTTCCCCGAGTATCGAGGTCTCGTAGCCAACCTACCGCCAGGTTTCGTTCCCGTCCCTGATGAACGTTCCGCGTTGCTCGACAAGGTGCGCGCTGCCGATATCCGTGACGTTACCGTCATGAGAGCTGGCTTGACTCCGCGGTTCGCGTGGTGGTGGGCGCACGCGGGCTTCTCACGTCTCGCGATTGCCGTCGCCGCGCTACTATGGCTGAGCTTCTTCGCCGCTCTCTGGATAGCGCGAGGTTTCGCCTGAAGATGCCGATCTGTTCCCTGAAATGAGCCTCGTGGAGGAGATCATGGCCCTTCGCGGAGCATCCACGTGGATCGCTGTCGGTGGCGTCATAACTCTCTTCGGAGGAATCTGCTCACTCGTCGGCGTGTGGCTCAAAAGTCACGAGGATGCCGCGAGGCACCATGAGCAGATGCTACTGCTCGCTGGCGCAGAGGACACGTTCTGCCAACTCACAGTCTACATCGATCGTGACGGCCCGGGTTGGTTCATATCAAATCTCCATCGCGGCCCCGGCGGTCCGATCTACGACGTGCAGGTTCTCATCACCGAAGTGACGGAAGACGGCAGATCTCTCCCGCACACGGAGACATTAATCCACGTCGGCACGATGACGTCAGTCACGACGCCCCTGATGTTGCATGCGCTCGGCCAGCCCAAGGACCTTACCGCTTCTGGGACGCCCCGATACTTCAACGCGCAGGCAACGCAGCGAAACGGAGTCGCCGTTCAGGAGATTGTCGTCTATCCGCAGCCGAAGGGCTTCATAGAGTTTGGCTTCCTCCGCCTGGACTTTAACGGGAGGTCTGCCAAGCCCAGCAACAAGCTGTTGCTGAACAACATCTCCAAGTTGATCGAGATTCCCGAGACAACAATTCAGCACATCAAGCAGCTCCGCGCAGAACGGGAAGCACGTCGCCAACGGCGACTTGAAGATCCCACTCTCGATCTGACGCTCCCGATGGAGCGGCTGTGAGGCACCCGTTGAAGAATTCGGCGCGACGTGTGGCGAAGGACCGTGGCGCTGCGCCTCGGGAACTGAGGTCTGCCGCGCTCCGCAGTCGCAGGTCACCCAGGCCGATGATGACGGCAAGACGCAAGAGCAGTCAAGATCTAGGCGCGCACAAGACCAGAGTGCTTGGAACTCCACAACAAAAACCCGGAGCCGTCGAACTCGACTGCCCGGCAGCTCCGGGCAATGAGCTATCCCAACCAATCGTTCGGGTCGAGCTCCCGAAGTTCATGCTCACGCGCCGAGCTCCACCGCCACGGCGTCCGCCGGCGGGCGCATCCGCGGGAGCTCCTCGTCGACGCGCTCGCCGTGGAGCTTGACGATACGCGCGGGCGTGCCGACCACGGTCGCGTGGGCGGGCACGTCGCGGTTGATCACGAAGGCGTTGGCGCCGACCTTGGCGTCGTCGCCGACGCGGATCGGCCCGAGCAGGATCGCGTTGGTCCCGATGAACACGCGATCGCCCACCACCGGGTGCCGCTGGCCGTCGTACTTCCCGGTGCCGCCGAGCGTGACGTTGTGGAACATCACGCAGTGATCGCCGACCCGCGCGGTCTCACCGATCACGACGCCCGCGCCGTGGTCGATGAAGAACCCGCGGCCGATGCGCGCCGCCGGGTGGATCTCCACGCCGGTCCAGAAGCGCGCCCACACCGAGACCAGGCGGCCCAGCAGCCGCAGGCCCAGGCGCGTGTGCAGCCAGTGGGCGAACCGGTACATGAGGATCGCGTGCAGCGGGGTGTGGCAGAGCAGGATCTCGAGCCATCCGTGCGCCGCCGGATCGTTCCGCTTCACCGCTCGAATGTCGTCCAGCACCATGCTCATCGGCACTGCCGTCTCCTCCCCTGAAAGCGCGAACGCCTCCGACCGGAGTTGGAGGCGTTCCGCGTTCGCTCGCGCGTGAGTCGCCCTACCTCTGCGTCCAGTCCGCTCCCCGCCCCGCGATCGAGGGGCGACAGATGCAATCCCGGCACCGGATCTCGGTCGGCTGCGCGCGTCGAGTCATGACAGACCTTCTATACCGCGGCCGGCGCACGCCTGCAACCCGACGGCGTCCGGTCACCCGCGAGTCCTCCCCGCCAGCTCGTAGGCCCGGTCGATCAGCCGGACCGCGCGCAGGCAGTCGTGGACGCCGATGGGCGGCGGGGCGCCCCGCCGCCAGCAGTCGAGCGTGTCGCGGAGCACCGTGCGCGCCAGCGGCTCCTCCAGACGTGCCGGCCAGGTCTCCTCGGCCGTGGCCGTGACGAGCCGGATCGTGTCGTCCTTCATGACGAGCAGGGCGTCGCGGCCGGACACCTTCCACTCGCCGTCGGTCCCGTCGCGCGGGAACATGTTGCCCATCTCGATCGTGCCGAGCACCCCGCCGGCCGAGCGCAGCAGGACGGACGCGTAGTCCTCCACGGGCTGCCCCAGCGCGCGGCGCGTGAGCTGGGCTCCCGTCACCTCCGCCTCCTCGCCCGTGAGCTGCAGGAACACGTCCAGGCCGTGCGGCCCGAGGTTGCGCAGGCATCCGCCGCCCGTCTCGGCGGGATCGAGCATCCAGGGCGCATCCCACGCGGGATAGCGGGCCGAGCTCGGCCGGTTCAGCCGGAAGTACACGTGCGACAGCGTGCCGAAGCGACCCTCGGCCAGCAGCGCCCGCGCGCGCGTCATGAACGGGTGATAGCGCTGGATGAGCGGGACGGCGACGAACCCGCGCGTGGACGCGGCGCGCTCGGCGATGCGCTCGACCTCGCCGGCGTTCACCCCCATGGGCTTTTCCATCAGGAACGGGACGCCGCGGTCGAGCAGGTGCAGAGCCACCTCGGCCATGTCTCTGTGGCGTCCGAGCGCGATCACGAAATCGGGTCGCGTCGCGTCGAGCATCTCGCGGTAGTCGGTGAAGACGGGAGGATTGCCCAGCACGGCTGCGCGGCCGGCGGCCACCGCCGCGCTGGGGTCGTGCACGCCGACCAGCCGCGCGTCGGGCATGTCGGCGAGATGGCGCAGATAGGCCGAGTCGTACAGCGAGTGCCAGTGGCTGACGCCGATCGCCGCGACGCGAGTCGTCACGAGCCGGCAGTGTACCCCAGCTTCCCCTCAGGGCGTCGCGGCTTGCCGCCACTCGCGGATCTGGCCCGCGTGCTCGCGATAGTGCTGGGCGCCGGTGCCCTCGAGCACGGCGCGCGCTGCGGCGCCCTGAGCCCAGTGGGGTTCCGCCAGGGCTGCGGCCGAGTCGACGAAGTCGCGATGGGACGCGTCGAGCTCGGCGAGAACGTCGGTCACCTTCACGCCGGTCTTCTGCTCGACGAACCGGCCGTTCCAGGCGTCGAAGTCGTCATAGGTTCCGGGCGGGTACGGCGCCTCGCCCCGTCCGATCAGCCCGAGGGCCGGGATCATCGCCCGGTGCCAGCCCGAGACGTGGATCAGGATCTCGCGCACGCCCCAGGTGCCGAGCCACACCCGGCGCATCTGCTCCTCCGACAGGCCGCCGATCGCCTGGCGCAGCTCGACGAACGCCTCGTCCGCCTCTGTCAGCAGCTTGCTCTTGTCGCTCATGGGTCCCCCCGGTCTCGACAGTCTGGCTACGCCTGCTGAGACCCCGGCCGGCCGCCGTTGTGAAATTGCGAAGGGCCCGCGCGCCGGGAACCCGAAGGGTGGACGCCGCGTTTAGCGGGTGGCGACGCAGTGGTGGCGTGGCTACGATCTCGGCTCACCCTCAACTCAATCAATGGAGGAACCGCGCGATGAGGATTTCCGTCTTTCTGCTCTCCCTGTTGACGGCCGTCGGGATGGTCCCCGCCGCCGCCCTGGCCGGCGATGACGATCATGGTCAGGCGTTCGGCGCCCAGCTCTCCGGTTACAACGAGGTTCACTTCATCGCCGCGCCGACGCCCGCGCTCCGCGGGGCGGTCTCGACCGCGGCCAGCGGGAGGTTCAAGCTTCGGATCGACGACAAGGCACAGATGATCAGCTACGAGCTCACCTTCCAGGGCCTGGAGGCACCGGTCACCCAGTCCCACATCCACTTCGGCCAGCGTCACACGGTCGGCGGGATCGTGGTCTGGCTTTGCCAGACCACGGGTACGCCGGCGCCGGCGGCGGTCGCCGCGGCGACGCCCTTCTGCCCCAGCGAAGGCACGGTGACCGGAACGATCACTCCCGCCCAGGTGCTGACCGTCACCGGACAGGGGATCGACGCCGGGCAGTTCGACGAGCTCCTCGCCGCGATTCGCGCCGGCGCGACCTACGCCAACGTCCACTCCACGCTGTTTCCGCCCGGCGAGATCCGCGGCCACGTCCGCCACGAGCACGAGCGGGGACACCACGACCGCGACTAGTCCAATGCCGGCCGGGCCCGGCTCGATCACCGTCCGGCGCTGACCGGAGCGGCGAGCGAGCGGGCCCGGCCCGGCGCCACCGCCGCGGCGACAGCGCCAATCTTACTTGCGGCGCCGGGCGGTCGAGCGGCCGGGACGATAGCCCACCGCCTTCGGCGGCGGCGGCGCGTGGTGATAGCCGCCCTGGTCGAGGTCGGCGCCGGGCACCGTCGGGGCGGTGGCGCGCGCAGCCGCCCGCCGCGCCTCGATCGCCTCGCGCGGTGGTGTTCCCGGGATGAGCGCGTCGCAACCCTCGCCGATCAAATCGCCGCGGCCCGCGGCGAGCAGGGCCCGGCGCGTCTCGAAGTAGTTCTCCGGCTTGAAGAACTGCAGGAGTGCCAGCTGCATCTTCCGGTCGGTCGTCGCCCGCGCGACGGCGACGGGCTTCATGCTGATCGGATCGAGGCCCGTGTAGTACATGCACGTCGCGATGTCCATGGGCGCGGGAATGAAGTCCTGCACCTGGCGCGGGCGATAGCCGTTGCGCTTCAGGTAGAGCGCCAGATCGATCATCGCCTCCACCGTCGAGCCCGGATGGCTCGCGATGTAGTAGGGCACCAGGTACTGCTTGGGCTTGCCGGCGGCCACCGAGGCGGCCTTGAACTCGCGGGCGAAGGCGTCGAAGTCCTCCACGCCCGGCTTCTTCATCAGCTCCAGCGTGACGGGATCGGTGTGCTCCGGCGCGACCTTGAGATGGCCGCCGACGTGGTGCGCGGCCAGCTCGCGGACGTAGCGCGGGGCGAGGCGGGCGAGGTCCATGCGGATCCCGCTCGCGATGTTGACGCGGGTGACGCCCTCCACCGCGCGGGCCTTCTGCATGAGGTCGATGAGAGGGCCGTGATCGGTCCCGAGGAGCTTGCACACCTTCGGGTGCACGCACGACAGGCGGCGGCAGACCTGCTCGACTTCGGGTTGCGTGCAGCGCATCCGGTACATGTTGGCCGTCGGGCCGCCGAGGTCGCTCACGGTCCCCTTGAACGCCGGCGACGCCGCCAGCGCCTTCACCTCGCGTAGCACCGAGGCCTTCGAGCGCGACGAGATAATGCGGCCCTGATGCGTCGTGATCGAGCAGAACGTGCAGCCGCCGAAACAGCCGCGCATGATCGTGACGGAGTCGCGGATCATCGCGTCGGCCGGGATCGCCTCCCGGTATGACGGATGCGGCGACCTAAGATACGGCAACCCGTACACCGCGTCCATCTCGCGCTCGTCGAGCGGCATGGCGGGCGGGTTCACCACGACGACGCGCTCGCCGTGGCGCTGCACCAGGCGCCGCGCGTTGAGCGGGTTGGTCTCGCGGTGGATCAGGCGCGTGGCGTCGGCGAACGCGCGAAACCCCTCGGGCGTGCGCGCCGCCACCGTCTCGCAGCTCGGCAGCTCGACGGCGTCGGCCGGCGCCTCCTCGCTCGCCCCCAGGAGGTAGGCCACGCCCCGCACGTCGCGCAGGTGCTTCACGTCCTCCCCCGCGGCGAGCCGCTCGGCGATCTCCCGGATGGCGCGCTCGCCCATGCCGTGGACGAGGAGGTCGCACTTGCTGGGCAGCAGGATCGAGGGTCGCACGGTATCCGACCAGTAGTCGTAGTGCGCGAGCCGCCGCAGCGAGGCCTCCACCCCGCCCGCGACGACGGGCACGCCGGGAAACGCCTCGCGACAGCGCTGGCAGTAGACCGGTGTCGGCCGATCGGGGCGCAGCCCGGTGCGGCCGCCGGGCGAGTACGCGTCGTCACTCCGCGGCTTCCGGCCCGCCGTGTAGTGGTTGATCATCGAGTCCATGTTGCCGGCGCTGACCCCGTAGAACAGCCGCGGCCGGCCCAGCGCGCGCCACGGCTCCGCGCTCCGCCAGTCGGGCTGCGCCAGGATCGCCACGCTGAAGCCCAGTGACTCGAGCCACCGCCCGAGGATCGCCATGGCGAACGAGGGATGGTCGACGTACGCGTCGCCGGTGACGAGCACGACGTCCGGCGCGCCGACGCCACGCGCGTCGAGCTCGGCGCGGGTCATGGGGAGATGGCGGGGCGGCATCCTACCGGAACGCCGGGGCGATCTCCGTGATGAGCCGGTCCAGGTCGCGGCGCAGCTCGGGCAAGGGCCGGAACATGCTCGGGATGAACAGCGTGCCCGCGCCGGCCGCCCGGAGCTGCTGGAGCCGCTCCCGGATCTGGTCCATCGTGCCGGCCAGGCAGGTGTCGCGCGCGTCGGCGGCGTGGCGCCCCATGCGCGTCTCGATGGTCTTGGCGAGCTGCTCGACCTCGTCCTTCTTGTCGGTGATCAGCAGCACCATGTTGACCGAGCGCGTGATGGTCTTGGGATCGCGGCCCACGGCGGCGCAGTGCTCGTCGAGGATCTTGCCCTTGCGCGCCAGCACCAGCGGCCCGCCCCAGACGTTCCAGTGGTCGGCGTGCTTGGCCACGATGCGCAGCGTCACGCGCTCGCCACCGCCGCCGATCATCAGCTCGGGGTGCGGCGTCTGCACGGGCTTGGGATCGAGCGGGGCGTCGGAGAGCTGGTAGTAGCGCCCCTTGAAGTCGCTGCGCTTCTGCGTCCACAGCGAGCGGATCACCTCGCACGCCTCATCGAGCCGCGCGAGCCGCTCCTTCATCGTGTAGAACGGGATGCCGTACGCCTCGTGCTCGTTCTCCTGCCAGCCGGCGCCCATGCCCAGCAGGAGGCGGCCGCCCGAGATGATGTCGACCTGCGCGGCCATCTTGGCGACGACGGCCGGGTGCCGGTAGGTGTTGCCGAGGACGATGGTGCCCACGCGCAGGCGCGGCACCAGCGCGGCCAGCGCGCTGAGCGTGCTCCAGGACTCGAGCATCGCGCCCTCGCGCTCCTTCGTGTTCGGCATGAAGTGGTCGGTGACGCACGCGACGTCCCACCCCGTGGCCTCGATGTGACGCCAGAGGTCGAGCACGCCGGACCAGGTCTGCATACCCATGCTCGTGAACAGGCCGAAACGCATGTCAGGCGCTCCTCATCCCGCGAACGTCCAGCGCGGGTCGGCGGCGGCAATCTCGACCTCGGGCAGCTTCAGCTCGCGACGGACGATGTTGGCGCCGAGGTTGATCGCCACGCACTTGTAGAAGGCGATGCGGCGGGAGAGTCCCTCGCGGCCGAAGCCGCAGTCGGTCGACAGCACGAGGCGCTCCGGGGGCACGTACTCGAGCGCCCGGCGGATGAGCGCCGCCACGAACTCGGGCGGCTCGACGGCGGCGGTCGAGTGGTTCACGACGCCGATGGCGATCTTCTTGTCGGTCCGGTGCTTCGCGAGGAGCGGCAGGTCCCGGCCGTTCGTCGACGCGCATTCGAGCGTGAGCACGTCCGCGTTGGTCTGCAGCAGATAGGGCAGCGAACGCTCGTAGGACGGCCGCTCCCAGTGCAGCGGCTGCTGGTTGGGGTTGCCCCAGCAGGTGTGGAGCCAGATCTCCGTGTCGACACCGCGGATCTCCCGGTTGACGACCTCGGTGAAGAACTCCAGGTCCTTGTCGGTGGCGGTGCCGTTGGCGCCGGCGATGTGGTGCTGCGGCTCCTCCACCTGGATGACGCGGCAGCCGGCGGCGGCGACCTCCTTCAGCTCGGCGTTGAAGACGTCCGCGAGCGCCAGGATCAGGTCGCGGTCGGAGGCGTAGTGACGGTTGACCAGCATCTTGGCGAGCGACTGCGCCGTGATCGCGCCGAACTTCACCGGCCGCGGGCTGATCCGCTGGGCCATCTTGAAGAGCGCCGCGTACTGCAGCGCGCCGCCCCCGATCGCCTCGCCCACCACCGCGGGCTGATACGCCTCCATCACCTCGCGCAGGATGTGGCCCGGCGACAACCCCCGCCAGCCGCCCGCCGCGGACCGGTCCACGTGGCCGGTGATCCCGCGCAGCCGCTCGATGACATAGAAGAACCACGACTTGCCGCCCACCGTGAGATCGAAGCGCGAGTCGCCGTCGGTCACGATGTCGAGCCCCGCCATCTCCTGCTCGCGCACGAGGCACGCCACCGCGTCGAGGTACTGCTCGCGGAAGCGCGAGTCGCCGAGCGCGTCCTTGAACTCGCGGCCGCGCAGCTCCTCGGTGAACCAGTGCGGCCGGGGGTAGGAGCCCGTGATGCTCGTGGGCAGGACGAGGTCGCGGGTGGCGTCGAGCACGGGGAAGACTCTGCGGGTCCGGCCGGGTCCGTGTCAAGCAGCGGCGCCGTTTGACAAACCCATGCCCTGCTTCTACTCTGCGCCCACGATTCGAGGTTCACCCTCATCGCGGAGGGAACATGATGAGCTCCATGCGCAGATTCGGGTGCCGTGGCGTCCTGGTCGGGCTCGTTCTCCTCGCCTTCACCGCGACGGCGGCCGCAGCGCCCGCGGGCCCGCCGGTCCGCATCGGCGGCACGCTGGCGCTGACCGGCCCGCTCGCGCCGACGGCGCTGCTGCACAAGATCGCCGGCGAGGTTTACGTCGAGGAGCTGAACAAGGGCAACGGTCTGCTCGGCCGGCCCGTCGAGTGGGTGCTCCTCGACGACCAGTCCAAGCCCGACGTCACCCGCAGCCTCTACGAGAAGCTCATCACCGTCGACAAGGTCGACCTGCTCATGGGCCCGTACGCCACGGGCGGCATCCTGGCCGCGATGGGTGTGGCCCAGCGTTATCAGAAAGTCTTCGTGCACCACTCGTTCGGCATGCCGCACCTGGCGAAGTACGAGATGCACTTCCCCACCGCGGCCTTCGGCCCCGAGCCGAACGTGACGCTGCCCACCACCGTCTTCAACGCGCTCGCCGCGACCACCAAGCCGCCCCGGTCGATCGCGATCGTCACCAGCAAGTTCCCGTCGGCGCAGTTCCAGTCCAACGGCGCCCGGGAGGTGGCGGAGAAGCGTGGTCTCAAGGTCCTGCTGTACCTCGAGTACGAGTTCGGCACGCGGGACTTCGGTGCCATCGCCGCGCGGATCAAGGACGCGAACCCCGACTTCCTCTGGATCGGCGCGCTCGGGCTCGACGGCAACCAGCTGCTCGAGGCGATGAAGAAGCTCGACTACCTGCCGCCGCGCCACTTCCACCTCTTCCCCGCGCCGGGTCCCCTGGCGCTGGCGCCCGACGGCAAGCTCGCGCTCTCCTCGACCGTCTTCGAAGAGCACCCGCCGTTCTTGAACAACACCGGCGCCGCGCGGCTGATCCCGCTGTTCCGGGAGCGCGCCACCAAGGCCAACGTCCCCTACCCCTATGTGGACACGCAGGCGGCGGGCTCGTTCGCCGCCTGGCAGCTCCTCGAGGCGGCGGTGACGGCGACGAAGAGCCTGGACGACAAGGCGCTGGGCGCGTGGCTGCGCGCCAACCGCGTGGACACGATCATCGGCAAGCTGCGCTTCGACGGACCCAACAACTACGGTGACGACCTCTTCAAGGTGAAGCAGGTCCAGGACGGCAAGTGGGTCGTGGTGTGGCCCAGGGAGTTCGCCGCGCCGGGCACGCGCCTGCTGCCGCCCTGATCGCATGCCGAGCCTGACGCTCCTCGGGCAGGCGGTCGTCTCGGGCCTGCTGGCGGGCGGCGTCTACGGACTCCTCGCGCTCGGGCTGAGTCTCTCCTGGGGGCTGCTGCGCATCGTGAACCTCGCGCACTTCGCCCTCGCCCTGCTGGGCGCCTATCTCACCTACCAGCTCGGCACCGCGTTTCACCTGCCGCCCTGGCTCGCGGCGGCCGCCGTCGTGCCCGCGTTCTTCGTGCTCGGGATCGCGTTCCACGCGGTCTTCGCGTACTTCCGCGTCACCGAATTCACCTCGCTGCTCGTCACCTTCGGCGTCGCCGTCATCCTCGAGTCGCTGATCCAGTGGTTCTGGACCGCCGACTACCGCCGATACGAAACGCCGTACACGACCGCCTCCCTGCGCGTGGGGCCGCTGTTCGTGCCGACGCTCGAGATGCTCGCCTGCCTCACGGCCGCCGCGCTGGCGATCGCGACCTGGGCGTGGCTACGCTTCACCTACGTGGGCAAGGCGCTGCGCGCGAGCGCGGAGGACCCGGCGATCGCCGCCGCGTTCGGGGTGAATCACCGCGCGCAGGCCTTTCTCCTCTCGGGCGTGAGCGCCGCGTACGCCGGCGTCGCCGGCGCGTTCATCGCGCTGATCTCGACGCTCGCGCCGGCCCAGATCTGGGCGTGGGTGGGCGTCGTCTTCGCGGTGGTGATCATCGGCGGCCTCGCCAACCCGATCGGCGCGCTCCTGGCCGGCCTGCTCATCGGCGTGAGCGAGTCGGTCACCATGGCCGTCGTGACGCCGGCGTGGGCGCCGCTGGTCTCCTTCTCGCTGCTCATCGTCATCCTGATCGTCCGGCCGGGCCGGGTGTGAGCGCCGCCGGCCGGCGCGTCGCCGCGGGGCTCGCGGTCGCCGGGCTCGCGCTCGGCGCGCTGGCGGTGGTGGGACTGCCCGCCTTCTACGAGTCGTTCCTCTACATCATCTTCTCCTGGATCGCGCTCGCCACGAGCTGGAGCCTCCTGAGCGGCTACGCGGGCTACTTCAGCTTCGGCCACGGCGCCTTCTTCGGCGCCGGCATGTACACGACGGCGACGCTCACCACCGCGCTCGGTGTCCCCTTTCTCTGGACGCTGCCCGCCGCCGGCGCGGTCGCGGCGGCGCTCGGCGCGGGCATCGGCGCGGTCGTGTTCCGGGTGAAGCGACTGCGGGGCGAGCTGTTCGGCCTGCTGACGCTCGCGATCGGTTTCGTGCTCGCGACGATCGTGCTGAACACGCCCATCGACGGCGGGCCCGGCGTCTACCTGAGCGCGGTCCCCCTCCCCCGGCTGCTGGCGTCCCCGACGGGCACGCTCTACCTGCTCGGCCTGGCGCTGGCCATCGTCACGGTGGCCGCCGCCTATGCCATCGCCCACTCGCGGCTGGGCCTCGGCCTCTTCGCCATCCACGACGACGAGGACGTGGCCGAGGTCGAGGGCGTGCCGACGCTCGCCTACAAGCTGGCGGCGTTCGCGCTCTCGGCCGGCATCGCGGGCGTGGCCGGCGGCATCCACGCGATCTACGTGAGCTACGTCACGGTCGGCGAGACGTTCTCGATCACCGTGCCGCTCTACGTCGTGCTCATGAGCGTGCTGGGCGGCGCGCGCCACTGGCTGGGCCCGGCCGTCGGCGCCACGATCATCGCCGCCTCTCTCTATGCCTTCACCGGCGGCCAGCAGGCCGTGCTCGGGCGCGCGGTCGTCGCCTTCGCGCTCATCCTCGTGATCCTGCTGCTGCCCGAGGGCGTGGTGCCCGCGATCCTCCGCCGCGGGCGCGCTCGGCGGCGTCCGCGCGCCGGCGACGACGCGGGAGCGCCCGCGCTCGTGACGAGCGACTGGCGCCACGACGCGGCGGCGGCGGCGCTCGAGTGTCGTGACGTCTGGAAGGCGTTTGGCGGCATCCAGGCCCTGCGCGGCGTGAGCCTCACCGTCGCGCCCGGGGAGATCGTCGGCCTTGTGGGACCGAACGGCTCGGGCAAGACGACGCTGATCAACGTCATCAGCGGGCACGACGCGGCTGACCGGGGCCGGATCGACCTCGGGACGGCGACGCTGAGCGGACGCGCGGGGCACGAGATCGCCGGGATGGGCGTCTCGCGCACGTACCAGATCCCCCGGCCCTTCGCCCACTTCACGGCGCTGGAGAACGTGGCCCTGGCCGCGACGTTCGGCGCCGCGCGCGCCACGCCCGGCGCGGCCCGCGCCGAGGCGCGCGCGTGGCTCGAGTTCACCGGCCTGGGCCGGCGCGCGGCCGCGCTCCCGCACGAGCTGAACCTGCACGAGCGCAAGTTCCTGGAGCTGGCGCGGGCGCTCGCGGGGCGGCCGCGCGTGATCCTGCTCGACGAGGTCCTGTCGGGGCTGAACCCGGCCGAGATCGCGAGCGCGATCCGCCTGATCCACGAGATCCGCGGGCGCGGCGTCGCCATTCTCTTCGTCGAGCACGTGATGCGCGCCGTCCTCGAGCTGTCGGATCGGGTCGTGGTGCTCAACGAGGGCGAGGTCATCGCCGCCGGCAGCCCGCAGGAGGCGATGCGCGCACCGCGCGTCGTCGAGGTCTATCTCGGCCGAGCCCATGTTGCTTGAGGCGCGCCACCTGGCCATCGCGTACGGCGACGCGCCCGCCGTCTGGGACGCGTCGCTGGAGGTGGGCGCGAACGAGGTCGTCTGCGTGATCGGGCCGAACGGCGCGGGCAAGAGCACGCTCGTGAACACCATCGCCGGCCTGCACCGCGCCCGGTCGGGCGAGCTGCGCTTCGCGGGCGCCGACCTGGCCGCCGTCGCGCCCCATCTCGTGTGCCGCCAGGGCATCGCCCTCGTGCCCGAGGGGCGCCGGCTGTTCGCGCGGATGTCCGTCGAGGAGAATCTCGACATGGGCTGCTACCGGGGCGAGGCGCGCCGCGCGCGGCGCGCAACGCTCGAGCGGGTGTACCATCTGTTCCCGATCCTGCGCGAGCGGCGGGCGCAGCTCGCGGGGTCGCTCTCGGGCGGCCAGCAGCAGATGGTGGCCATCGGCCGCGCGCTGATGGCCCAGCCGCGCCTGCTGCTCCTGGACGAGCCGTCCCTGGGCCTGGCGCCCGCGGTGGTCGATCAGATGTTCGCGATCGTCCGCGCGATCCACGACGAGGGCGTGGCGATCCTGCTCGTCGAGCAGAACGTGGTCCGCGCGCTGGAGCTCGCCGACCGCGCCTACGTGCTCGAGGAGGGGCGCGTGGTCGCCGAGGGCCCGCCGGCCGTCTTGCGGCAGCAATCGCGCATCCGGGAAGCGTATCTTGGCGTGTAAGGAGGAAGCATGACCATGCCCCTGATCAAGGTGAAAGACCTCGCGTACGGGCGGCTGCGGGCGCCCGACCTGGACGTCATGGAGGAGTTCCTCACCCACTTCGGGATGGCGCGGGCGGCGCGAACGCCCACCGCGCTCTACATGCGCGGGACCGACCCGCGCCACCACCTCCACGTGACGGAGAAGGGCGACTCCGGGTTCGTCGGCTTCGCGTACTACGCCGCGAGCGAGGACGATCTGCGGCGCGTGGCGAAGGCGCCGGGGGCGTCCGCGGTGGAGACGATCGACGAGCCCGGCGGCGGCAAGCGGGTCCGGTTGCGGGAGCCGAACGGCTACCAGATCGAGGTCGTGCACGGGATCGAGACGCCCCCGGCGATCCCGGTCGCGCGCGACCTGATGAACACGGGTCCCGAGCCCCTGCGCCGCGCCGGAACGCTGATGCGGCTGACGAAGTCGCCGGCGCCGATCAAGCGGATCGGGCACGGAGTGATGGGCACGCCGAAGGTCCGCGAGACCGTGCAGTGGTTCCGGGACACGCTCGGGTTCATCTGCTCGGACGACGTCTACGCGGGCGAGAAGGACAACATCATCGGGTCGTTCAACCGCTGCGACTGCGGTGACGAGTACGTCGACCACCACACCCTCTTCTGCGTCACGAACGAGCGGGCCGGGCTGAACCACATGTCGTTCGAGGTCCCGGACGTCGACGCAGTGTTCAAGGACCACGAGTACCTCACCCGGCTCGGCAAGTACGAGCACATGTGGGGCGTCGGACGGCACCTCCTGGGAAGCCAGGTCTACGACTACTGGTGCGACCCCTGGCGCCGCGTGCACGAGCGGTGGGCGGACACCGACCGCCTGAACGTGAAGAGCGGATCGAACCTGCTCGCGGCGCACGAGGCGTTCGTGAGCCAGTGGGGAGAGGACCCGCCGGAGAAGTTCCTCCGGCACGTGACGCCGTAGCGCACGCGCGCCGGGCGCCCGGGGTGCCCACGCCGCTTGACGGCGCGGCCGTCGTGGGCGCAGTATCGCCGCGATGCGGGGGCGCCCGATCCCGCGGGTGGCGTGATCTCCAAGGAGAACCCGATGACCTACGACATCGACATCGAAGACGTCGAGTACGTCCGCCACGGGGACAAGCCGCTGCTCGCGCGCCTCTTCAAGCCGCGCGGCACCGGGCCGTTCCCGCTGATCGTCGACCTCCACGGCGGCGCGTGGTGCCGGGGCGACCGCCTGAGCGACGTCGCCATCAACGAGCCGCTCGCGAAGAGCGGCGTGGTCGTCGCGGCGCTCGACTTCCGCATGCCGCCCGAGGCCGGCTACCCCGCGTCGATGGCCGACATCAACTACGCGATCCGCTGGCTGAAGACGCGCGCCGCGGACCTGGGCAGCCGCCCCAACATGCTCGGCGCGCTCGGGATCTCGAGCGGCGGGCACCAGGCCATGCTCAACGCGATGCGGCCGCACGATCCGCGCTACGAGGCGATCCCGCTCCCGGCCGGCGCGCCGGCCGTCGACGCCAGCGTCCGCTGCGTGATCCTCTGCTGGCCCGTCATCGACCCGCTGGCGCGCTACCGCTACGTCAAGAAGCTGAAGGCGGGCGGCGCGCCGTACCCGGAAATCGTGGACCGCGTGCTGCCCTGCCACGACGAGTACTGGCGGACCGAGGAGGCCATGGCCGAGGGCAACCCGGTCCTGGCGCTCGAGCGTGGCGAGCGGGTTCTCCTGCCCCCGGCGCTCTACCTGCAGGGCACCAAGGACGTCGCGCATCCCCGCCCCGATCTCGACCGCTTCGTGGCGCGGTACCGGGCGGCGGGCGGCGCGGTCGAGCTGGAGCTCTACGAGGGCGAGGCCGAGGGATTCGTCAACCGGAATCCGACCTCGCCGGGCGCCCGGCAGGCGATCGAGAAGATCGTGGAGTTCGTGCACAAGCAGATCTGGTAGGAGGGCCGCCCGCGGCCCGCGAGATGACCTGTCCGAGCTGTGCGCAGGACAATCCAGCGGACGCCCGCTTCTGCGGCGGCTGCGGCGGGCGGCTCGAGGCGGTGTGCGCCGCCTGCCGGGCACCGAATCCACCGGGCAATCGCTTCTGCAACCAGTGCGGTGGCGCGCTCGCACCGGGTGCGGCCGCCGACCAGTTCGCCTCGCCGCGCGCCTACACGCCCAAGCACCTGGCCGACAAGATCCTCACGACCGGGAGCGCGCTCAAGGGCGAGCGCAAGCAAGTGACCGTGCTGTTCGTGGACGTCTCGGGATTCACCTCGCTGTCCGAGCGTCTCGACCCCGAGGAGGTCCACCGGCTCATGAGCCGGGCCTTCGACCTCATGCTGGCCGAGGTGCACCGCTACGAGGGCACGGTCAACCAGTTCCTGGGCGACGGCATCATGGCGCTCTTCGGCGCGCCCATCGCTCACGAGGACCACGCGCGCCGCGCCGTGCATGCCGCGCTCGGGATCGCCCGCACCCTCGAGGACTACCAGCGGGAGCTGGCGCCCCGCGGCATCGCCTTCCGCGCCCGGCAGGGTCTCAACACGGGCCCCGTCGTCGTTGGCAGCATCGGCAGTGATCTGCGCATGGACTACACCGCGGTGGGCGACACGACGAACGTGGCGGCGCGCCTCCAGCAGGCGGGCGAGCCGGGGCGCGTGACGATCTCGGAGGCCACCCACCGGCTCGTCCGCGGGTACTTCGACGCGCGCCCGCTCGGCGAGATCCCGCTGAAGGGCAAGGCCGCGGCCGTCGCCGCGTGGGAGGTCACGGCCGCGCACGAGGCCCGCACGCGCCTGGAGGTGGAGAGCGACCAGGGACTGACGCCGTTCGTGGGGCGCGAGCGCGAGCTCGGCCTGCTGGTCGAGGCGTTCGCGCGGGCGCGATCCGGCCAGGGTCAGGTGGCGCTCGTCGTCGGCGACGCCGGGATCGGCAAGTCGCGTCTGCTGCTCGAGCTGCGCCGGCGAATCGGCGAGGACGCCGACTGGCTGGAGGGTCACTGCCTGTCCTTCGGCCGCGCCATGGCCTTTCACCCGCTGGTGGACCTGGTCCGCCGTCAGTTCGCCGTCGAGGAGACCGACGGCGAGGCGGTCATCGCCGCGAAGCTCGCGCGCGGGGCGGCGGAGGTCGGCGAGGACCTCGTCGCGATCGTGCCGTATCTGCGCGTGCTGCTGTCCATCGACCCGGGCGACGCCGACGTCAAGGCCATGAGTCCCGGGCAGCGGCGCGGCGAGACGTTCGAGGCCCTGCGGCGTCTGCTCGGGCGGGCGGCCGAGCGCCGGCCCCAGGTCCTCGTAATCGAAGATCTGCACTGGATCGACAGCACCAGCGAGCAGTTCCTGGCCTCGCTCGTGGACAGCGTTCCCGCGCTCCGGGTCCTGCTCGTCTTCACCTACCGCGCGGGCTATACGAACCCCTTCGGGGAACGCAGCTACGTCACCCGCGTCGTGCCGGCCGCGTTGTCCGCCGAGGACAGCGCCCGCATGGCCCTGGCCGTCCTCGCCACCGACGGCCTGCCGGACGAGCTGCGCTCGCTCCTCGGCCGTAAGGCGGAGGGCAACCCGTTCTACGTCGAGGAGCTCGTCAAGTCGTTGGAGGAGAGCGGAGCGCTCCGGCGCGTGGGTACGCGCTACGAGCTGGCTCGTTCCGTGACCGAGCTGGCCGTCCCCGGCACCATCCAGGACGTGATCGCCGCGCGGATCGACCGTCTCCAGGAGGCGCCCAAGCGCACGCTGCAGCTGGCCGCGGTGATCGGGCGCGAGTTCACGCGCCGCCTCGTGGATCGCCTGGACGAGATCCGGGAGCGGACCGACGACTTCCTGCGCGAGCTGACGGCGCTCGAGCTGATCCACGAGCGGCACCTCTTCCCCGAGCTGGCCTACATGTTCAAGCACGCCCTCACCCAGGACGTCGCCTACGCCTCGCTCCTCGTGCAGCGGCGCAAAGAGCTGCACCGCCTCGTCGGGCTTGCGATCGAGGAGCTGTACGCGGAGCGGTTGCCCGAGCACTACGAGATGCTGGCCCACCACTTCTCGCGCGCAGAGGACTGGCCGAAGGCGCTCGAGTACCTGCTCAAGGCCGCGGACAAGGCCACCAGCGCGTTCGGCCTGCGCCAGGCCCTCGAGCTTCTCGGGGAAGCGCTGGAGGTCGCCGGCCGGCTCGGCGAGCACATCCCGGTGGCGACGGTGATGGCCATTCACCGGGCGCGGGCCGATCTCTTCTTCGGCATCGGCGAGTTCGTCCACTCGCGGGAAGCCGCGGAGGCGCTCGTGGAGGTGACCCGGCGCGTCCACGATCGCCCGGCGGAGGCCGGCGGCCTGGTCCAGCTCGCCTCGGCGTTGCAGTGGGCGGAAGATTTCCCCGGCGCCCTGCAGCACGCGCAGGAGGCGATCGAGATCGCCGAGAGCGTCGGTGCGCAGGCGCCGCTGGCCGGAGGCCTGTACGTCCGGGGCTACGTCCGCGGCGTCAGCGGGCGGCTCGACGAGGCGGACGAGGACGTCGGACGCGCCCTCGGCATCGGGCGGGCGGTGGGCGACGTGGCCCGCCAGGGGATGGCGCTCTACCTCCTCGCCCTGGGACGGACCTGGCGGGGACGGTACGCGGAAGGCCTCGAGCTCGGCCGCGAGGGATCGAGCCTCGGACGAGAGCACCGGCTCGTGGTCCCGCTGCTCCGGTGCATCTGGAACCAGGCGCTCGCCTGGAGCGAGATGGGCAGCTACGACGCCGCGCTCGCCGCGCTGACCGAGGGTCTCAGTCTGGCGGAGAAGGTCGGCGACGATGCGTTCATTCCCCGCTACCTGAACACCCTCGGCTGGCTGAGCATCGACTGCGGCGACTTCGGCCGGGGCGTCGATCTCTCCGAGCGCGCCTACGAGATCACCAATCGCTCCGCCCGCGGCGGCCACGGCACCGGCGCCGAGCGCCGCGCGTTCATCCGCCTCAACGAGGCGGACGCCTTCATGGCCCAGCGAGACTTCTCGAGCGCCGCGGAGGCCCTGGCGGAAGCCCACCACACCGTCCAGCATCCGCCCCCGTCACGCTGGATGACCTGGCGCTACGCGACGCACTGCTACGCGAGCCAGGGACAGCTCGCCCTCCTGCGCGGCGACATCGAGCTGGCGCGCCGCATGGCCGAACAGAGCCTCGAGATCGCCACGCCCACGCACTCACGCAAGTACGAGAGCTGGGCGTGGCGGCTCAAGGGAGAGAGCGCGACGGCGCGGCGCGCCTGGGGCGAGGCCGAGGGGGCCCTGCGACACGCGCTCGCCGTCGCCGAGGCCATCGGCCAGCCGCGCCAGACCTGGTTCAGCCATGCCGCGCTCGGACGCCTGTATACGGCGCTCGGCCGGCGCGAGGACGCGCTCGGCTGCTACCGCGCGGCGCAGAACATCATCGCCGACCTGCGCGCGCGCACCCAGGATCCCGCCCTGCGAGCCGGGCTCGAGTCCTCGCCCCTCATGCGCGAGGTCGAGGAGCTCGCTCCATAGATGTCCGCGCGCGCGGCGTCGTTCCTCGACTCACGCACCCGCTCAGCGCCCCAGGGCTTCGGTCGGCCGGTGCCGCGCAAGGAGGACGCGCGCCTGGTGACCGGCTCCGGCTGCTACACCGACGACGTCAATGTGCCGGGCCAGGCCCATGCGAGCCTGGTGCGCTCGCCGCACGCCCACGCGCGCATCCGGCTCATCGATGGCGGCGCTGCGCAGAAGGTGGCGGGCGTGATCGCAATCCTCACCGGCGCCGACGCCAGCGCCGACGGCCTGCAGCCGATTCCGCACCGGCCGGTGCCGACGAACCCGCACGAGGTCCCGCTCAAGAGCGCCGACGGCGCGCCGTTCTTCGTCGCGCCCCATCCGCCGCTGCCTATCGATCGCGCGAGATTCGTGGGTGAGGCCATCGCGATGGTCGTCGCCGAGACCCCCGCGGCCGCGCGCGATGGTGCCGAGGCCGTGCGCGTGGACTGGGAACCGCTCGCCGCCGTGGTCACGGCTGCCGACGCGACGACGCCCGGTGCGGTGCTCCTCTGGGACGAGGCCGGCACCAACGTTTGCGTCGAGTCCCACGCAGGCGACGCGGCCGCCGTCGACGACGCCTTCCGGCAGGCGGCACACGTCGTGAGACTGCAGACGCGGGTGAACCGGGTCACCGGCGTGCCGCTGGAGCCGCGCGCCGTGCTCGCCACCTACGACGAGGTCAGCCGCCGCTACACGATCTACGCCGGCTCCGGGGGCTCATGGCGCATCCAGGGCGACGTGGCCGGCGTCCTCGGCGTGCCGCCCACTGCCGTCCGCGTCGTCGCGCGCGACGTCGGCGGCAACTACGGCACGCGCAACTCCTGCTATCCGGAGTTCCCCTTGGTCGCGTGGGCGGCCAGGCGACTGCGCCGGCCCGTGAAGTGGACGTGCGACCGGCGCGAGGCGCTGCTCACCGACTACCAGGCCCGCGACCTCGTCTGCCACGCCGAGCTGGCGCTCGACGCCGACGGCCGGTTTCTCGCGCTGCGGGCGACCAACACCAGCAACGTCGGCGCCCACGCGGTCTCCTTCATCCCGCTCGCCAAGGGCATCGCCGTGCTGCCGAGCGTCTACCACATCCCGGCGGCGTCGATTCGCGGGCGCGCCGTGCTGACGACCACCTCGCCGACGACCCCGTACCGCGCGGCCGGGCGCCCCGAGGTGATCTTCGTCATCGAGCGCCTGATCGACCTGGCCGCCCGCCGCCACGGCTTCGATCGCGTCGCGCTCCGCCGCCGCAACCTCGTGCCGGCCACCGCGATGCCGTATCGCAACCCGCTCGGCCTCGTCTACGACAGCGGCGACTACGCGGCGGCCCAGGACCGGGCGGTGGCGCTGGCCGACTGGGCGGGGTTCGAGGCGCGCCGCGCCGAGGCCCGGCGGCACGGCCGTTATCGCGGCATCGGCCTGGCCAACTACGTCGAGCTCAACACCGGCATGCCGCGCGAGCGCGCCCAGATCACGGTCCAGCCCGAGGGGCGCATCGATGTGGTGCTCGGCACGCTCTCCGCGGGCCAGGGCCACGAGACGAGCTTCGCGCAGCTCATCGTCGAGTGGCTCGGCGTCGACCTCGGGCAGGTGCGTCTGATCACCGGCGACACCGACCTCATGCCGGCCGGCGGCGGCTCGCACTCCGGCCGCTCGATGCGGCTCGGCGCGGTCGTGATGGCCAAGGCGTCCGACGCGATCGTCGACAGGGGCGCGCGGATCGCCGCGTGGCTGCTGGAGGCGGCGGCGGCCGACATCGACTTCGCCGGGCGGTGTTTCAGAGTGAAGGGCACCGATCGCTCGGTCGATCTGTTCGAGGTCGCCGCGGCCGCTCTTCGCCCGGACGCGCCCGACACGCTCCGCGGCCCGCTGGCGGGGGTGAGCGACGAGACCATGAGCGTGCCGTCCTATCCCTACGGCTCTGCGGTGTGCGAGGTCGAGGTGGACCCGGAGACCGGCGTAGTGGAGATCGTGCGCCACACCACGGTCGACGACGTGGGCCGCGCGGTGAACCCGCTGATCCTGCACGGTCAGGCGCACGGCGGGATCGCGGCCGGCGTGGGCCAGGCGCTGTGGGAGCTCTGCCCCTACGACGCCGACGGTCAGATGGGCGCGGCGACGTTCATGGACTACGTCATCCCGCGCGCCGACGCGCTGCCCTCGTTCACGACGGAGCTCAGCGAGGTGCCTTCCACGTCGAACCCGATCGGGCTGCGCGGCGGCGGCGAGGGCGGCACGACGCCCGCGCTCGGCGCCGTCGTCAACGCCATCGTCGACGCGCTGGCCGAGCTGGGCGTCGAGCACATCGAGATGCCGGCCACGCCGGAGCGCGTCTGGCGCGCCCTGCACGCCCGGGCGTAGAATCCGCCCAGAAGGAGGACGTCATGCCAACCCTCAAGAACGTCGACACCCTCTTCAGCAAGGCCGTCGAGTCGAAGGCGATGCCGGGTATCGTCGCCCTGGCCGCCACCGACAAGGGCACGGTCTACGAAGGTGCCTTCGGCACGCGCGAGATCGGCAAGAACGCGCCGATGGCCCTCGACACCGTCGTGTGGATCGCGTCGATGACGAAGGCCATCACCGCCACGGCCGTCATGCAGCTCGTCGAGAAGGGCAAGCTCGGCCTCGATCGGCCCGCGACCGACGTGGTCCCCGGGCTGGCCGCGGCCAAGGTGCTCGACGGCTTCGACTGCGCCGGCCAGCCGCGCCTGCGCGCGCCCAAGCGGCCGATCACGCTCAAGCACCTCCTCACCCACACCGCCGGCTACGCGTACGAGATCTGGCAGCCGGACATCGCCCGCTACCAGCAAGTCACCAACACGCCGGGGATCACGACCTGCATGAACGCGGCGCTGACGACGCCGCTGCTCTTCGATCCGGGCGACCGGTGGGAGTACGGCATCAGCATCGACTGGGCCGGCAAGATGGTCGAAGCGGCCTCCGGTCAAAAGCTCGACGCCTACTTCCAGCAGAACATCTTCGGCCCGCTCGGCATGACCGACACGTCGTTCAAGATCTCGGCCTCGCAGCGCGCGCGGCTCTCGGCCGTGCACCAGCGGGACGACAAGGGCGTGCTGGCGCCGATCGAGTTCGGGCTGCCCGAGAATCCCGAGTTCCTGATGGGCGGCGGCGGACTCTACGGCACCGCGCGTGACTACATGGCCTTCGCGCAGATGATCATGCGGGGCGGCAGCGCCAAGGGGGCGCAGGTGCTGCGCCGCGAGACCGTCGACCTCATGTCGCAGAACCACATCGGCCCGCTCGAGATCGGCCCCATGAAGACCGCGATCCCGCCGCTGTCCAACGACGTCGAGCTGTTCCCCGGCATGTCCAAGAAGTGGGGTCTGAGCTTCCTGATCAACACGCAGCCGGTGCCGGCCGGCCGCTCGGCCGGCAGCCTGGCCTGGGCCGGGCTCGCGAACACCTACTTCTGGATCGACCGCGCCAAGCAGGTGTGCGGTGTCTTCCTCTCGCAGGTCCTGCCGTTCTACGACCACACGGCGATCGATCTGCTCGGAACGTTCGAGACCGAGGTGTACCGGGCGCTCTGATCCCCGCCGTCAGGGCTTGACGAGAATCTTGGCATGGCGCTCGGGTGAGCCGAGCGCCACGAACGCCTCGGGCACGCCGTCGATCCCGACGGTGCCGGTGACGAGCGGCGCCGTCGGGATCGCGCCCTCGGCGATGTGGTGGAGCGTGGCGACGAACTCCTCCGGCGTGTAGCCCAGCACGAACTGCAGATTCAGCTCCTTGCCGATACCGAACAGCGGGTGGATCGTGTCCGCCTCCATGCAGACT
Source organism: Methylomirabilia bacterium (assembly GCA_041496385.1). Lineage (GTDB taxonomy): Bacteria > Methylomirabilota > Methylomirabilia > Rokubacteriales > CSP1-6 > AR19. Next base: position 24,676 of record JBGQEL010000025.1, read on the forward strand.
CCCACCACGACGATGCGCGTGCCGCGCGGCGCGGCGGCCATCAGCTGATCGAGGACGCCGGGGACGCCCACGCACTCGAAGACGACCGCCGGGCGCACCGCCGGGCCGGCGATCCACGGCGGAAGCCGCGGCGCCCGGCTCGGGTCGCGATAGACCGCGGCCTCGCGCCAGCTCTGCCAGGGCGTCGTCCGCGCGGGATCCACGATCACGTCGGCGCCGAGCGCCAGGGCGAGCTCGCGGCGCCGGGGCGAGAAGTCGGCGGCCACGATCGGGCGCACGTCGCGCAGGCGCAGCGCGGCGATCACCGCCAGTCCGACGGGGCCGCAGCCGATGACGAGTGGCGCGTCGTCGGGCTCGAGGCGCGCCCTGGCGACGGCGTGCACGCCGACGGCCATCGGCTCCGTGAGCGCGGCGTGCTCGGTCTGAAGGCCGTTCGGGACCGGCAGCAGCAGCGCCTCGCTGAGGCGCATGTACTCGCCGTAGCCGCCGGGGTTGTCGTTCGAGTACCCGATGTTCTGAGGCCCCGTGGCGCGCAGCAGCGTGGGGCGCGAGCACACGCGCGTGCCACGCTTCAGCGCCCGGGTCGTGTCCGGCCCGTGCTCGACGATCTCGGCGCAGAACTCGTGGCCCATGACGACGTCGCGGTCGAGGTCCATCACGAACGGGTTGCCGGCCCGGCGCGAGGTCTCGACGAACGCGTCGGCGTGCTTGAGCGCGTGCAGGTCCGAACCGCAGATCCCGCAGGCGAGCGTCCGCACGAGGACCTCGCCCGGGCCCGGCTCCGGCGCGGCGACCTCGGCGACCACGAGCGCGCGGTTGCGCATGACGGCGGCGCGCATCGGATTCCCGTTCAGCGTCCCGGCTGGAACGTCTTGACGTAGACGCCGGGCGAGCCCGCCGCGTGCCGCATGTGCTCCCGCATGCGGGTGGACGCGGCGACGGCGTCGCGCTGGGCGAGCCACGCCGCGCCCTCCGAAACCTTGGGGTGTTCGAACTCGTAGAACGTCAAATAGGTCGGCGAGCCGGCGACCGCACGATAGCGCCGGCCGCGGATCACGCCCGGGACCTTCTCGTAGTTCGGCACGTAGATCGTGTTGTACCAGTCGTTCCACTCGCCATCGACCTCGGCCGGCACCGCCATGCGTCCGAGCTGCAGCGCCGGCGCCATGTCGCTGGCGGCCGCGGCCGGGCTGAGCGCGCCCGGATGGATCAGGGTGTACACGTTGCGGATGTACGTCGTGCCGATGGCCTCGGGCGAGCAGCGCTTGGTCCACGGCGTCGGGTTGGCCTGCACCTTCTTGTAGGCCGGGCTCTCGAGCACGGCGGCGCTCTCCAGCTCGTAGACGGCGAGATGCCGGGGCCCGCCCTTCACCGCCTCGTAGCGGGCGCCGTTCAGGAATCCGGGCACGGCGAGCCGCTCCTGCAGATGCTCCTCGTTGTACCAGCGGGTGAAGTCCGCTTCCTTGTCCGCCGGGACATCGGCCCAGACCATCAGCAACCCCGTGCCCTTCTTGTCCGTCGTCATGTCGCTCTCCTTGTCGTCAGGCTCGCCGCGGCCGGATCCCCCTGGGTCCGGAGGCTGCCGGAACCGCATTATGGATCGGCATCCGTGCGAGTGCTATAGTCGCTGTCGTTGCGCCGAACCCCTGTGCCTCCCGACGGAAGGAGATCTTCGATGCGGCCTCTCGCGCGCACGCTCACGGTGGTCCTCGCCCTCACCCTCGTCGCCACGGGGCTCGTCGTGGGGCCCGCGCCCGCGGCCGACGACGTCAAGATCGCGCTCATTGCCCCGCTCTCGGGCCGCTGGGCGCGGCAGGGCCAGCTCAAGAAGATGGGCGCGGAGATGGCCATCGAGGAGATCAACAGCCAGGGCGGGATCAAGGCGCTCGGCGGCGCCAAGATCGTGCTGCGCGAGGGCGACGCGGGCGACAGCGTCGAGAAGGCCGTGAGCGCCGCGCAGCGCATTCTGACGCGCGAGAAGATCAGCGCCGGCATCGGCTCCTGGCTCAGCTCGTTCACGCTCGGCGTGACCGAGGTGGCCGAGCGGCTGCAGGTGCCGTGGCTCACGCTCTCGTACGCCGACAGCATCACCGAGCGCGGCTTCAAGTACACGTTCCAGACCTCGCCGGTGTCGTCGCTCCAGGCCGAGCAGGCGCTGGACCTCGTGACCGACCTGGCCAAGAAGAACAACCGCCCGATCAAGAAGGCCGGCATCGTGGGTGACAACACGGCGGCCACGGTCTTCTTCTTCAAGCCGCTGCGCGAGAAGCTGCTGGCCGCCAAGGGGATCGAGCTGGTGGTGGACGAGGTGTGGACGCCGCCCCTGGCCGACGCCACGGCCATCGTGCAGAAGCTCCGCGCCACCCAGCCCGACATCATGTTTTACGGCGGCACGAACTTCCCCGACTCGATCCAGGTGCTCCAGAAGGTCAAGGAGTTCAGCGTGAAGACGCCGATCCAGGGCGTGGGCGCCTGGCTGGTGACGCCGGAGTACGTGAAGACGCTCGGCAAGGAGACGCTCGACAACATCCAGACGGTCGTGGCCTCCCACCCGATGAAGGGCCAGGAGGAGCTGGTCAAGAAATTCAAGCAGCGGACGGGCGAGCCGTTCATGACCCAGGACCCGCTCTGCACCTACGCCCACGTCTGGCTCATCAAGGAAGCGATCGAGCAGGCGAAGTCGGCCGACCCCAAGGCCATCCGCGACGTCCTGGCGAAGATCGACATCTCGTCCGGCCCGGCCGTCAGCGCGTTCTATCCGCCGCGCGTGAAGTTCGACGAGCGCGGCCGGCGCGTGGGCGCCACGCCGCTCATCGTGCAGTGGCAGGACGGTGAGCCCTTCACGGTGGTCCCGACCGCCGTCGCCACGCGTCCCATCGCCTGGCACAAGTAACCGAGGTCGGCGCCCCGGCCGTTGGTCCTCGCCGAGCTCGTCCAGTACGTCGCCACCGGGCTGCTCGTCGGCGGCGTGTACGCGCTGATGAGCATCGGCCTCGCCCTCATCTTCGGCGTCATGCGCGTCGTGAACTTCGCGCAGGGCGACTTCATGATGCTGGGCATGTACCTGACGTTCTTCTACGCCGTGGCGGGTGGCATCGACCCGCTCGCGGGCGCGCTCCTGACGCTGCCGCCGTTCTTCGCGCTCGGCTGGATCGTGCACCGCCTCTTGCTCGCCCGCGTCACCGGCGGCGACCCCGGCCGCCAGCAAGACGCCCAGCTCGTCCTGACCCTCGGCCTCTCGCTCGTGATCACCAACGCCACGACGATGATCCTGACCCCGACCCCGCGGGGCATCCGGACGACCTACGCGACGCAGGCCTTCGCGCTCGGCCCGGTGCTGCTGAACCAGGCGCGTTCCTACGCCTTCGTGATGGCCCTGGTGCTCGCCGGGGTCGTCTATCTCTTCCTGACGCGCACCGACCTCGGCAAGGCGCTGCGCGCGGCCGCCGACGATCCCGAGGCGGCGAGCTACCAGGCGATCGACGTGCGCACGATGCACGGCCTCGCCTTCGGCGCCGGCATCGCGCTCGTGGCCGCGGCCGGCGGCCTGCTGGCGACCTACTACCCGATCGAGCCGAACGTCGCCGGCAACTTCATCGTGCTGATGTTCGTCGCCGTCGTCCTCGGCGGCCTCGGGTCCATTCCGGGCGCATTCGTCGGCGGCCTCGTCATCGGGCTCGTGCAGTCGCTCACGCTGCTGGTCCTGCCGTTCCAGCTCCAGAACACCGGCGTCTTCGTCGCCTTCCTGCTCGTCCTCTACCTCCGGCCCCAAGGCCTCTTCGGCCGCCGCGCCCGCACGGTCTAGTGGTGGCGCCGGGCGTGGGCGGGAGGGGCCGACTGGACCACGCGGCACGCGTTCGCTGCCCCGCACGTCTGGGCTCCATCTAGGCGCGAAACGTCCGCTACCGCGTCGGCGGGAACGGGTCCTGTCAACCCTCCCCCACACGCCCGGCGCCCCCGCGATCGCCGCGCCCGCGGCGGGACCCTCGGGTGCATGCGAGCGCACGCGTGCCGCGTGGTCCCGCGGCCCCCGTCGCACGGCTCGCCTGTCGTGGGCCGCGGGGGCGTGCGACGGGGGTCAGCGGGACTCGTTCCCGTCGCGCGGCGACGGACGCGATGCGCCCGGATGGAGCCCAGCCACAGCGGAGCAGCGCACGCCCGCCGCGTGGTCCCGCGATCCCCGTCGCACGCCCCCGCGGGCCACGCCGCATGAACGCCGACGTGATGTCACCGACGAGGCGGTAGGCGTGCAGTCGAGATCGCGGGGCTGGCTCGCGATCGGGGCCGTCGTCGCCGCCGGCCTCGTGGCGACATTCGCCATCCAGGAGCGCTATCACCACCGCGTCCTCACGCTGGTCTTCCTGTGGGCCTCGATGGGGCTCGCCTGGAACATCATCAGCGGCTACGCCGGCCAGATCTCGTTCGGGCACCAGGCGTTCTTCGGGATCGGCGCGTACGTCACGGTCCTGCTCGTCGTGAAGCTGGGGCTCACGCCGTGGCTCGGCATGGGCGTGGCCGTCGCGGTCGCGGTGCTCGCCGCCGTGCTCATCGGGCTGCCGACGTTCCGCCTGGCCGGCATCTACTTCGGCCTCGCCACGCTCGCCTACCCGCTGATCTTCCGCATCGTGATGGACTGGCTCGGCTACCAGGAGGTCGCCATCCCGATGAAGCGCGAGCACCAGGGCTGGTTCATGCAGTTCACCGAGCCGCGGAGCTTCGACCTCGTGGCGCTCGGCGTCCTGGCCGCCTCGCTCGCGCTGTCGCACGTGATCGAGACCTCGCGCCTGGGCTACTGGCTGCGCGCGATCCGCGAGAACGAGCAGGCGGCCGAGGCCATGGGCGTCGACAGCTTTCGCTGCAAGATGGTCGCCTACATGCTCAGCGCGGCGCCGGCGGCGGTGGTCGGCGCGGTGTACATCCACGCGATCCTGTTCATCGTGACCCCCGAGGCCGTCTTCGGCCTGCTCGTGATCTCCCAGACCCTCGTGGTGTCTCTGGTGGGCGGGACGGGCACGCTCTGGGGGCCGCTGATCGGCGCCGCCCTCATGGTGCCGGTCAGCGAGATCCTCGACACGACCGTCGGCGATCGCCTGCCGGGCATCCAGGGCATCGTCTACGGCGCGGCCCTCATCTTCATCATGATGTTCGCGCCCGAGGGGCTCTACTGGTGGGTTCGCCAGGCCGTGCGCGGGCGCGGCGCCCGGGGCGGCGAAGCCGCGCGCGCGGCTCCCGTCGCCATGCCCGATGCGCCGGCGCACGTGGTCGACGCGACGGGGGCCGTGCTCCTCGACGTGCGCGGCGTCTCGAAGTCGTTCATCGGGCTCCAGGCGCTCTCCGATGTGAGCTTCGACGTGCGCGAGCGCGAGATTCTCGGCGTCATCGGGCCGAACGGCGCGGGGAAGACCACGCTCTTCAACGTGCTCAACGGCTTCCTCGTCCCCGACCGGGGTGAGGTCCGGTTCGTCGGCGAGGTGGTGACCGGCCTCCGGCCGAGCGCGCTCTGCCGGCGCGGTGTCGGCCGCACGTTCCAGGTCGTCCGCACGTTTCCGCACCTGACCGTGCTCGAGAACGTCATGGTGGGCGCCTTCGCGCGCGAGCGCGCGGTGGAGAGGGCGCGCGCCAAGGCGCTCCTGACCCTCGGCCAGGTGGGGCTGGCCGACCGCGCCGCGGCGCTCCCGAGCGGCGTCACCACGCTCGAACTCAGGCTCATGGAGCTGGCGCGCTGCCTGGCCACGGCGCCGCGGCTCGTGCTGCTTGACGAGCCGCTGGCCGGACTCTCGTCCGACGGCGTCGAGGTCATGATCGCCATGATCCGCCGCGTGCGGGCCGCCGGCGTGACCGTCGTGATCATCGAGCACACGATGCAGGCGCTGCTCAAGCTCGCCGACCGGCTCGTCGTGCTCGATCAGGGGCGGCGCCTCGCCGAGGGCGCGCCCGGCCAGGTGACGCAGGACCGGGCGGTGATCGAGGCCTACCTGGGCAAGCGGTGGCTGGCCCGGACCGGAGCGCGTCCGTGCTGACGATCACCTCGCTCGGCGTGTCGCACGGCGGGCTCCGGGCGCTCGTCGACGTCTCGCTCGAGGTCGGCGAGGGCGAGTTCGTGACGATCGTGGGCCCCAACGGCGCCGGCAAGACGACGCTGCTCAGGGCCATCTCGGGGACGGCGCCGTCGGAGGCCGGCAGTGTCGTCTATCGCGGGCGCGACCTCGGGCCCTTGCGCGCGAGCGAGCGGGCCGCGCTCGGGATCGCCCACGTGCCGGAGGGGCGCCGCGTGTTCCCCTCGCTGACGGTCATGGAGAATCTCGAGCTGGGATCGTACCGCCGCGGCGCCCGGCCGGACCGGGCCCGGTCGCTGGAGACGGTGCTGGAGCTGTTCCCGATTCTCCGCGAGCGCCGCCGGCAGGCGGCCGGCTCGCTCTCCGGCGGCGAGCAGCAGATGCTGGCCCTCGGGCGCGGCCTGATGGCGCAGCCCGACCTGCTCCTGCTCGACGAGCCGTCGCAGGGCCTGGGCCCGCGCATCGTCGAGCTGATCTTCGAGACGATCGACCGCATCCGGCGCGAGCGGCGGCTGACCATCCTCCTGGTCGAGCAGCGCGTGGTGGAAGCGCTCGAGCTGTGCGACCGCGGGTACGTCCTCGAGACCGGCCGCGTCGTGCTCGCCGGCCCCCGCGAGGCGCTCCTGGCCGACGCGCGGGTCCAGCGCGCCTACCTCGGCGCCTGACGCCCTCCCCGCCCTAGCCCTCACCGCGCGCGCGCCGGGTCATCAGGCCGCGCCCGGCGAACACGAGCAGCGCCGCGGCGATCCACGCCAGGCCCGCGTCCATGACAAACGCGCCCCGGAGGCTGATCGCGGCGAGCGCCCCGGTCACGAGCGGGCTCGTGGCGGTTCCGATCTGTACACCGAGCGCCAGCCAGCCGAAGGCCGCGCCGCGCGTCTCGGCGGGCACGATCATCCCGCCCAGCGAGTACGCGAGGGTGAGCGTTCCCCCCAGGCAGAGCGCGACCGCGGTGCGCAGGACCAGCAGGACGATCCAGTTCTCGGCGAGCGCCATCACGGCGCACAGGAGGCCGCCGGCGACGAACTCGGCGAGCAGGATCCGTCCCACGGGAACGGCCTGGGACAGGCGGGCGGCGAGACTCGCCGAGAGGGCGGCGCCGACGGCGGCCACCGAGATGATGAGGCCCGACGTCGCGGCGATCGCCTCGACGCCCGGCAGATGGGCGACCGAGAGCGGGATCGCGAGCGCCAGGCCGCGGTCGATGAACTGCGTGACGAGGAGCAGCACCGTGACCAGCACGAAGTGCGGGACCTGCACGAACACGCGCAGGGGCGTCGCCCGCGACGTCCGCCGCGCCTCCCCCGGCTCGAGCGGCCGGGCCTCCTGGAAGAGGAAGATCAGCGCGATCAGCGCGAGCGCGCACATCCCCGCGGTGACGAAGAAGGCCGCGCGGGTCCCGAAGCGCGAGGCGACCAGGCCGCCGACGACCGGCCCGACGGCGACGCTGAGCAGCTGGGCGCCCTGCACGCGGCCGATCGCCACCGACACGCGGTCGCGCGGCGCCGAGACGCTCGCCACGGCCATCGCCATCGGCGAGAACCCCGCGAACAGGCCCTGGAGCAGCCGCGCGACGAAGAGCTGCTTGACGGAGGTCACCAGGCCCATCGCCGCGATGATCACGGTGAACCCGGCGAGCGATCGGATGAGCATCAGCTTCCGCCCGAAGCGGTCGGCGAGGCGCCCGAAGAGCGGCGACAGGAGCCCCGACACGGCGGGCGTGACGGCCGAGAGCAGGCCGGACCAGAGCGCGATCCGGGCGGGGTCCGTCACGCCCAGCTCGCGGACATAGAGCGGAAGGAAGGGCGAGAAGAACTGGAATCCGACGAACGCGATGAAGACGCAGAGGGCGAGCGCCCAGACGTTCCGCTGCCAGTCCTCCGGCGCGGGCCGCGTCAGTCGCCCTTCTTCCGGTAGCCGTAGCGCGCTTCGAACATCGGCGCCACCAGATTGTCCGCGGGCACGTAGTCGTCCGTCAGCACGAACGGCGTGCGCGCCCGCGTCCGCATGTACACCCGCAGGCGCTCGGTGGGGATGACGTTGGAGACGGCCGGCTGGCCGCGCGCGTCGAGGAAGCGCTTGAAGTCCGCCATGTCGAGCGGCCGGGGCGAGGCGAGCACGATGGCGGTCTCGGTGCCGATCTCCGTCACGTCGTCGGTGTCGAGCGTGATGAGGTGGACGTTGCCCTCGCCGAAGACGTCCTGCAGCGTCCGGATGTAGGTCGGCAGGAACTGCCCGGCCCCGACGTTGTCGATGACCAGGGCCATGAGCAGGCCGTCCTCGCGCAGGATGTGCTTCATGTGCCGGTCGAACTCCCGGGTCGTGAGGTGGTACGGGATCGACAGGTCGTTGAAGGCGTCGCCGACGATGAAGTCGTACGTCTTGCGGCAGCTCATCACGTACGCGCGGCCGTCCGCGTTGAACGAGTTGACGCGCGTCCGGTCGATGCCGAGCTGCTCGCGCGCCACCGCCGTGACCCCGGGGTCGATCTCCACGACGTCGACGGTCATGTCCGGGTACTTCGCGTCGAGATAGCGCGGCAGGGTGTAGCCGCCGCCGCCGATGAACAGGAACTCGCGCCGCGCGCCCGCGCCGCCCCGGCGGCTCTCGCGCCAGGCCACGAGCTCCTCGTAGATGCGGAGATAGTCGTACGCCAGGTACAGCGGGTCGCTCATGTTCGTGTAGGAATGGATCAGGCGGTCGAGGTAGAGCGTCCGCACGGTCACGTAGTCCTTCGACCGGCTGTCCTGGTACCAGGGGTTGTCGTAGACCCGGAGCGTGTAGTAGCTCGTCTCCTTGTAGAAGGTGTCGGGATCCAGGCGCTCGATGGTCAGGACGCCCTTGTCGTCGCGCGTGAGCGTGAGCGGGCGGGCGATGGCCACGCGCTCCACCCAGAGGAGACTCAGCGCGGCGCCCAGGAGCAGGACGCAGCCGGCGACGAGGCCCCGCCGCGCGGCCGCGCGCCGGGCGAGCAGCCGGCCGAAGATCGGGCCGCAGAGGACGAGGACCGCGCCGACCCCGTAGAGGATCGTGCGCGTGCCCATCGCCTCGATCAGGAAGAAGCCGGTCGCGAAGGTCCCGAGGATGCTGCCGAGCGTCGAGAAGGCGTAGATCTTGCCGACGACGTTACCCGTCCGCTCGAGATCCTTCACGGTCAGCCTGACGACGACGGGCGAGATCATTCCGAGGATCAGCGCGGGGACGAAGAAGACGAACAGCGTGATGAGGAGGATGCGCGACATCAGCGAGACCCGGTGGATCAGCACGTCGGCGGCGCCGATCATGTCCGCCAGGGGCGCGATCGTGAGCGCGGCCAGGCCCGAGCAGAACAGCAGCCAGCCGAGCGTCGCGTAGCTGGGCCAGCGATCCCCGAGCTTGCCCCCGAGAAACGCGCCGAGGCTGATGCCCGCGAGCACCACGCCGATGATGCTCGTCCAGGTGTAGAGCGAGACCCCGACGTACGGGGCCAGGATGCGGCCGGCGACGAGCTCGATGACCAGCGTGCAGAAGCTCGCGACGAAGGCGACGGTGCTGGCCAGGAGGACGTCGCCTGTCACGAGCCGGCGGTGCCCTCGACGAGGAAGTTCCCGGCCTCGAATCGGACGGGCGGCGCCGACTCGTCGAAGGAGACCCCGGTCTCCCGCCCGAGCATGCGGCGGACCATCGCGACGCCCTTGTCGCTCGAGACCAGGTGTTCTTCGGAATGGAATGTGATCGCGCCCTGGCCCACCTGGGCCTCGTAGTCGCCCGGAAACTTCTGATGCTCCGCCGGCGTCAGCTCCTCCCACAGCGTGGTGCCGCGGTGCGCGCAGCGGGCGTAGACCAGACCCGCACGGCCCTGCGCGTCGCGGAACAGGACCAGGTCTTCCCCCAGCACGCGGAGCGCCGACGGCGTGGCGGTCGCGTCACCGGCGAGGCCGACCGGATGCCAGTAGCGCCGGAGCAGCTCGCCCATCGGGGTGCCGGCGCCGACCTCGGTCAGCTCGCGGATGAAAGTGGGCCGCGGGCGCCCGTAGCCCGTGCCGGTGTCGCCGCCCCGCCGGTCAGTGACGCTCATGGCCGATCTCTCGGATCAGAACCCGAGCGGATCGGTCGCGCGGACCCAGCGCCCCCCCTTGACCACGGCCAGGAACGAGGAGCTGGCGCCCTGGTGCTTGTCGGGTCCGAAGGTCGCCTCCGGCCCGTTGAAGATGTCCCGATAGCCCTTGATCGACTCCAGGCCCTTGACGAAGCTGTCGAGCGTCAGGTTCGGCCCCGCCTTCTCGAGCGCCACCACCGTCAGGTCGGCGGCGACGTGGCCGTAGACCGCGCCGATGTTCGGCTCGACCTTGAAGCGGTCCTTGTACTTGTCGAACCAGGCCTGGGCGACCGGGCTCAGCGTGTCGCGGTAGGGCATGTCGGTCAGGCCCATCGCGTAGAGCCCCTCCGTCACCCCGCCCTGGGCGGCCGCGACGAAGAGATCGTACGTGGCCGCCGAGCCGAGGAAGTCCACGTCGGTCCAGCCGATCTTCCGCGCGGTCGCGTACGGCACGATCGAGTCGCGCACGATCGTCCCCAGCGCGACGAGGTCGCAGCCGGCCGCCTTGAGCTTGGTGATCTGGGCGGTGAAGTCCTGGTCGGTCGGCTTGTGCGTGACCGTCTCGACGACCCGGAGCTTCATCTTCTCGGCCTGGATGTGCACGCCGTCCAGCACTTCCTTGCCGAAGTCGGTGTCCTGGTACATCGCGCAGAGCGCCTTCTTGCCCTTCTTCGACACGAAGTAGTTGATCCCCGCCCGGATCTGGTCGACGTAGGTGGCGGCGCCGTAGAACTTCAGCCGGTGGAACGGCTCGAACATCGAGCGCGCCGCGGACAGCGGAAAGAGATTCGGCACGCCGGCGTCGAACTGGTCCTTGAAGAGCGCGTTGTTCATCGGGGTGCCGAGCCCCGCGACCATCGCGAAGATGCGGTCGCGGTTGATCAGTTTGTTGCCCGCCTGCACCGCCCGCGGCACCTGGTACTGCGTGTCCTCGACGATGATCTTGACCTTGCGGCCGTTGATGCCCGGTCCCGCGTTGACGTCGTCGAACCGCATCCGCACGGCGTTCGACGACGACACGCCGTAGGTCGCGGCCGGTCCGGAGAGGTCCGTGTGCATGCCGAGCACGATCTCGGTCTTCGTGACGCCGCGCGTCTCCGCCATCTGCGCCGACGCCGCGCCGGCCAGCGCCACGGCGCCGAGCAGCACGCCCATTGTCAGCAAGGTCTTCATCCCCAGGCTCCTTTCATGGTTGGGCCTCACGCGTGAGGCCACCCCTACGCTCCCGCGTACATGCCGTCGATCAGCGCCTTGTATTTCCGGTTCACGAAGGCGCGCTTCAGCTTCATGGTTGGGGTCAGCTCCTCGTCCTCCGCGGTGAGGACCTGCTCGATGAGCCGGAAGGTCTTCACCGTCTCGACCCTGGCGAGCTGCCGGTTCACCTGCTCGACCTCGGCCGCGATGAGGTCCTGCACCTCCTTCGCGCGGCAGAGCGAGGCGAAGTCGGTGAACGGGACGTTCCCCTCCTGCGCGAACTGCGCCACGGTCTCGTGGTCGATCATGACCAGGCAGGACAGGAACTTCCGCTGGTCGCCGATCACGACCGCGTCGGAGATGTACGGCGAGAACTTGAGCAAGTTCTCGATCTCCGACGGCGTGATGTTCTTGCCGCCCGCGGTGATGATGATGTCCTTCATCCGGTCGGTGATCTTGACGAAGCCCTCGTCGTCCATGGCGCCCACGTCGCCGGTGTGCAGCCAGCCGTCGACGACCGTCTCGGCGGTCTTCTCGGGATTGTCGTGGTAGCCGAGGAAGACGTGCGGTCCCCGGAGGAGGATCTCGCCCTGCGGCGAGAGCCGTACCTCGGTGTCCGGCCGGGCGATGCCGACGGTGCCGAGCCGGATGCGGTCGGCCGGCATCGCGGTCGCCAGGCCGCAGTTCTCCGTCTGCCCGTAGACCTCGCGCAGGTCGAGGCCGAGCGCCATGTACCACTTGATGAGCTCGGGCGCGATCGGCGCGGCGCCGGTCGCGACGCCGCGGGCCCGGTGCAGTCCCATCGACCGCCTCAGATTGTCGAGCACCAGGAAGTCCGCCGCGCGATAGAGCAGCCGGAGCCCGAGGCCCGGCGCCACCCCGGCGATCCGCCGCTCCGCCACGCGCGTGCCGATCCGGATCGCCCAGTGGTAGGCGAGCTTGCCGGGCAGCGTGGCGTCGCGCATGCGCAGGGCGACCGCGGAGTAGAAGCGCTCCCAGATCCGCGGCACCGCGAAGAACAGCGCCGGCGCCACCTCGCGGATGTTCTCCGGCACCGTCTCGATGCTCTCCGCGAAGTTGACGGTCGCGCCGGATCGCAGCGGATTGAAGACGGTGAACGTCCGCTCGGCGATGTGGCAGAGCGGCAGGAACGAGAGCTGCTGGTCGCCCTCGCGCAGGTCGATGATGACGTCCGAGTAGTCGAGCTGGAACAGGATGTTGCGGTGGCTCAGCATCGCCCCCTTGGGTGGCCCGGTCGTGCCCGAGGTGTAGACCAGGATCGCCAGGTCGTTCGGCCGGGCGATCTCGACCATGCGGTCGAAGGCGCCGGGATGCTCGCGGTCGTGGGCGGCGCCCAGCTCGAGCAGCGCGTCGAACGACATCACCCGGTCGTCGGCGAAGCCGTGCAGCCCCTCCATGTCGTAGACGACGATCTTCACGAGGTGCCTGCAGCGGGCGCGGACCTCGAGAATCTTGTCGAGCTGCTCGTCGTTCTCGGCGAAGAAGAAGCGGGTGCCGCTGTCGTTGACGATGTACTCGACCTGGCGCGCCGAGTCGGTCGTGTAGACGCCGTTGGTCACGCCCCCGACCGACATCGTGCCCAGGTCGGTGTAGAGCCACTCGGGGCAGTTGTCGGCGAGGACGGAGACCACGTCCTTCGGCCGGAGGCCGAGCGCCACCAGGCCGAGCCCGACGCGCCGGGCCCGCTCGCCGTACTCACGCCAGCTGATGGCGCGCCAGATGCCCAGGTGCTTCTCGCGCATGGCCACCCGGTCGCCGCGCTCGCGGACCACGTGGCGAAAGAGCTTCGGCAGGGTGTCCTGCCCGTGCACGGTCCAGGCCCGATCGTCGGACGCCGTCAACGCCACGTCTTCTTCCTCTTCCAGCGCCGCGTGCCGCGGACGCTGCTCTCCTTCAGGCCGAGGTAAAACTCCTTGATGTCGTCCTTCTCGAGGAGCCGCGCGCACGCGCCCTCCATGACGATGCGCCCGACCTCCAGCACGTAGCCGTAGTCGGCGGTGTGCAGCGCCATGTTGGCGTTCTGCTCCACCAGGAGCACGGTGACTCCGCGCTCCCGGTTGATCCGGACGATGATCTCGAAGATCTCCTTCACGAGCTTCGGCGACAGGCCGAGAGACGGCTCGTCCAGCAGCATCATCTTCGGCCGCGCCATCACCGCGCGGCTGATCGACAGCATCTGCTGCTCGCCCCCGGACAGCTGGCCCGCGCGCTGCTCGGCCCGCTCCTTGAGCACCGGGAAGTAGCCGTAGACCATCTCGAGATCATGCGCGACGCCGTCGGCGTCCTTCCGGGTGTAGGCACCCATTCTCAGGTTTTCGCGGACGGACAGGAAGGGAAATACCTCGCGCCCCTCCGGCACGTGGCTCAGGCCGAGGCGCACCACGCGGTCCGGATCGAGCCGTTGGATCTCCCGGCCGTCGAAGGTCACCGTGCCCTTCTGCGGGTCCATCACGCCGGACACGGTCTTCAGAATCGTGGTCTTGCCGGCGCCGTTGGCGCCGAGGATGGTGACGATGGCGCCCGCCGGCACCGCGAAGCTGATCCCGCGGATCGCCATGATGGGCCCGTAGTAGGTCTCGAGGTTACTAACCGTGAGCAGCGCCTCGCCCATGCCGTCAGCCCCCGAGATACGCCTTGACCACGTCGGGATGCGCCTGCACCTCGCGGGCCGAGCCCAGCGCGATCGGCCGGCCGTAGTTCAGCGCCAGCACGCGGTCGGACACCGCGCTGACCAGGCTCATGTCGTGCTCGACCATGAGCACGGTGATCCCGAGCAGACTCTTGACGTCCTTGATCCAGAACGCCATGTCCTCGGTCTCCTCGACGCTCAGGCCGGAGGACGGCTCGTCGAGCAGCAGGAGCTTCGGCTCGGTGCAGAGCGCGCGCGCCATCTCCACGACCTTGCGGGCGCCGTAGGGCAGGTTGACGATCAGGCTGTCGCGATACGGTTGCAGGTCCAGGAGATCGATCACCTTCTCGACCGCCTCGCGGTGCTCGAGCTCGAGCGCGCGGACCCGGGGCAGGAACAGGAGCTCCTCGAAGAAGCGCGAGCGCTTGTGCGCGTGGCGGCCGAGCAGCAGGTTCTGCAGCACGGTCGCGTGCTCGAACAGCTCGATGTTCTGGAACGTCCGGGCGATGCCCCGCCGCGCGATCTCGTGCGGCGCCACGCGGGTGATCTCCTCGTCGAGGAAGATCAGCCGGCCCTGGGTCGCGTCGTAGATGCGCGAGACGAGATTGAAGATGGTGGTCTTGCCGGCGCCGTTCGGACCGATGATCGTGAACACCTGCCCCGGCTCGACCTCGAAGCTCACGCCGTCGACCGCCATGATGCCGCCGAAGTTGATGGCGAGGTCCTCCGCCTTGAAGAAGGTCATCGCAGGCGCTCCGACCGCATGTACGACTTCTGGCGCCGGAAGGTCGCCCGCTTGTAGAGCGGGAACATCGAGAAGTACAGCCGGAGCTTCAGCCAGCGGCCGTAGATGCCGAGCGGCTCGAACAGGATGAACAGGACGAGGACCAGACCGAAGACGCCGGGCTCCAGCCCGGGCTGCTTCGCGAAGCGGTCGACCGCGAGGGATACCGCGTTGCCGGCGTCGCCACCGAACAACGAGGCGGCGCCGCCGGCCCAGTGCGGCACGGAGTCACGCGCCTCCGAGATGAGCACCGGCAGCATCGCGACGAAGACGGCGCCGAAGAGCGCCCCGTGCAGGCTCCCGAGGCCGCCGACCACCACCATCAACAGAAACTGGATCGAAAGCAGCACGGTGAAGATGTCGGGGGCGAGGTAGCCGATCTTGTGCGCGAAGAGCGCCCCGGCGACGCCCATGAGGCCGGCCGAGTACGCGAACGCGAGCGTCTTGTACGCGGCGAGGTTGACCCCCATCGACTGCGCGGCGATCTCGCTGTCCCGGATCGCGACCCAGGCCCGGCCCGTCGGCGAGCGCAGCAGGTTGCGCGTGAGCCAGAGGCCGCCCATGAGGACCGCGAGGCAGAGGAAGTAGAAGGCCTCGTTGCCGCCGAACGAGACGCCGAAGATGACGGGCTTCGCGACCGCCTTGCCCTTGAGGCCGCCGGTGACGGATTCCCACCGCGTCAGCGCCTCCTGGATGATCAGGGCGAAGGCGAGCGTCGCGATCGTCAGGTAGACACCGATCATGCGCAGCGCCGGCAGGCCGACCAGCACGCCGGCGGCCGCGGTCACGGCCGAGGCCAGCGCCACGGAGACCACCCAGGGCAGCCCCAGGTCCTGCGTGAAATACACGTGGGCGTAGGCGCCGATCCCGAGGAAGGCGGCGTGGCCGAGGCTCACGAGGCCCGTGTAGCCCGCGAGCACCATGAGCGAGAGGCCGCAGAGCCCGTAGATGAAGACCAGGCTGATGTCGACGACATAGTCCCGCACCAGGAACGGCAGCACGAGCAGGCCGGCGAGCAGGACCAGGTACCAGTTGCGCTGGAAGCCGTCGCGGAAGAGCCGGAGGTCCTGCGCGTAGGTGGTCTTGAAGGTGAAGCGCATCGCGCCTCAGACCTTCTTCCGGCCCACGGTCCCGAACATGCCTTGCGGCCGGACCGCGAGGACGACCAGCAGCACCACGTAGGCCGCGACGTCCTTGAAGCCCTGCGGCAGGTAGGCGCCCGAGAGCAGCTCGATGAGGCCGATCGTGAGGCCGCCGGCGAGCGCGCCCGGGAACGAGCCGAAGCCGCCCAGGACGGCGGCGGCGAAGGCCTTGAGCCCGATGAAGCCGATGTTGACGTCGATCAGCGAGACCGGCGCCAGGAGCACGCCGGCGATGGTGGCGACGCCCGCGGAGATCGCCCAGATCAGCGAGAACACCAGCTTCACCGGGATGCCCATGTAGTAGGCGGCGAGCTGGTTCTGGGAGGCGGCCTGCATCGCCACGCCGACCCGCGTGTGGGTGAAGAAGACGTACAGCACCGCGCAGAGGAGCACGGTGCCGACGATGATCGAGACGTACTCGTGGCTGACGCTGACGCCGCCGATCCGCGTCGCCCGCGCGCTGAACGGCGTGGGCAGGGTGTAGATCTCCGAGCCCCAGGTGATCGAGGCGAAGCTCCGGAACATCGCGCCCAGGCCGATCGTCAGCATCACCACGGCGAACTGCGGCTGGCCGATGACCCGGCGCAGGACCACGCGGTCCAGCACGGCGCCGAACAGCGCGACGAACAGGATGGCCAGGGCGAACGCCGCCCAGTAGCCGACGTGGTACCAGACGACGAACATGTAGCAGACGAACGCACCCAGCATCATGAGGTCGCCCTGGGCGAAGTTCACGAGCTCGGTCGCCTTGTAGATGAGCACGAAGCCGAGGGCCACCAGCCCGTAGATGCAGCCGACGGCGAGGCCGTTGAGCACGAGCTGCAGGATGATGTCCAGGGCCGCCCTCCCCTCGACCGTCGGCGCGCCGCGCTACGTCACCTCGTGAAGAAGAACTGCTCGGCGCGGGCGTTGCCCGGGCTCCGGAGGGGCCAGTCGTTGCCCAGCGTGGGCGGCACGTTGCGGAAGCGCGTGTTGGCGACGACGACGCCCTGCACCATCGGCGTCAGCCCCACGGTCCCGATCTCGAACACGTTGTCCGCCCAGATGCGGAAGATCTCCTGCGCGGCCTTCGCCTGCTGCTCGGGGCCGACGGTGCGCGCCGTGTCGACGAGCTCCATGATGCGCTTGATCGTCGCCGGCGGCTCCATGCCTTCCTTGCCCTTGGTCTGGGCCCACTGGCCGAAGAGCGGCCCGAGCGTCAGGATGGGCGAGTTGCGTGGGTCGACCTTGGCGTTGCCGGTGAAGGGGAACGCCGTGGTGTCCTCGTTCCACATCTCCGTCTGCAGCTCGTTGGCGTCGCGCATCTTGAAGTGCAGCGCGCGCTCGCGGATCTGCACCACGATCTTCACGCCGACCTTCTCCCAGTCCTTCGCGACGAGCTGCGCCACGTCCGGCCAGGCGGCGAACGCCGGCACCACGCTCAGCTCGATCGTCGCGGGCTTGCCGTTCCGCATGAGCCGGATGCCCTGGGCGTCGCGCCTGGTGAGGCCGAGCACGTCGAGCATCTTGTTGGCCTCGTCGGGCTTGTACTGCGTGTACTTCTTCGCCCACTCGTCGCCCGGGAAGTACGGGTGCCACGGCGCGGGCACGCCCTGGCGCGCCTCGCCCAGCCCGAGGAAGACCGACTCGCGGATCTGGTCGCGGTTGACCGCGTAGGAGAGCGCGACGCGGAACTCCTTCGACGCGAGGAGCCGGGCGAGCTCCGGGTCGGCCTTGTAGGACAGGTTGAACGCGATCACGGCGTCCGAGCCGCCGAAGGTCGGCCAGGTGATGACCCGGTACTTGCCGGTCTTCTCGTTCTCCTTGAAGACCGGGTAGTTCGTCATCTGGATGTGCCGCTCCTGCATGTCCAGCTCGCCGGCGATCGCGGCCAGGTTGAGCGCCTGGACGTCGGCGAAGAACGTGAAGCGGACCTCGTCGAGGTACGGCAGCTGGTGGCCCTCGGGATCGACGCCGACGAAGTAGGGATTGCGGCGGAGCGTGAACACCTGGTCGCTGACCCGCGTCGCCGGCGCCCAGGCCGCCATCGTCGGGCGCTCCGGGTTCTCGGGCGGCGCGTTGCGCGCGGCGAACAGCTCGGTCCACGTCTTGAAGCCGGCCGCCTGCACCAGCTTCTCGACGTCCTCCTTCTTCGCGTACGCGGGATGGAACTTCTTCAGGTAGTGCGCCGGCAGGAAGGCCGCGTAGGTCCGGTCGCCGCCATCCTGGTTGGCGAGCGCGACCAGGAAGAGCGTCGCGGGCTGCTTGTAGGTGAACCGCACGGCGTAGGCGTCCACCTTCTCGACCGAGGCCGGCGTGCCGTCGCCGTTCCGCATCCACGCGGGCACCACGGGCGTCAGATCCTTGTTCAGAACCACGTCCTTGTACCAGAACAGGATGTCGTCGGCCGTGAACGGGGCGCCGTCGGACCAGCGGGCGCCCTTCCGCAGCTTGATGGTCCACGTCTTGAAATCCTTCGACGAGTCCCAGCCGGCCGCGATCTTCGGCTCGATCTTGGCGCCGTCGGGCGAGAAGCGCACGAGCGCGTCGTAGACGACCCGCACGTAGTTGTTGGAATCGGCGGGGCCGAGGAAGCCGCGCCGCCAGACGCCGCCGTACTGCCCGGCGCGCTCGACGACGGGCACGACGAGCGGGTTCTCGGGCAGACGCTTCTCCACCGGCGGCAGCTTGCCCGCCTTGACCTGCTCCGCGAGCGCGGGCGCCTCCTTGAACCGGGTCGGCTGCGCCACGGCGGGCGTGCTCACCAGCGGTCCCAGCATCGCGAGCGCACTCAGCAGCGCGCCGACGGCCGTCGGCGCGGTTCGAGCTCTGCGGGCATTCATCTCGGTCCCTCCTGCATCTCGGTCTCTCCTGTGGGGTCGGGGGCGTCGTCGCCCGGGCACCGCTCGGCGCGGCGGACGCGCGTCGGGGGCCGAGCGGAGTCTAGGCGGAGTCGCGAAAGCGGTCAAGCGCCGGGGCGGCGCGGCGCCGTCAGCGTCCGCCGTTCAGGACCATCGCGATGCTGAGCCCGAGGAGACCGAGGCCCACCACTTCGGCGCGCGAGGGCCGCTCGCGGAAGGCGTAGAGCGAGATCAGAAGCGTGAAGACCAGCTCCACCAGGCCCAGCGTGCGCACGTAGGCCGCGATCTGCAGCGTGAAGGCGGTGAACCAGCCCGCCGAGCCGAGGGCCGAGGCGGCGCCGACGAGCGCCCCGGCGGACGCGTGATCGAAGACGCGCCGCAGCTCGCCGCGTTCCCGCAGCGCCAGATACGCGCCCATGATCACCGTCTGCGTCGCGGTCGCGACGACGAGGGTGAAGGCCGCCGCCACGAAGGGGCTCGGATGCCCGAGCGACACCGAGGCGCCGCGGAAGCCCACCGCGGCGATGCCGAACAGGCCGCCGGCCGCGAGACCGAGCAGCGCCGTCGGCTCCGACCAGCCCGCGAGGAACGCCCGCAGCGGCCGCTGGGTCCGGACGAGCGACATCAGCATGACCGCGAAGGTCGCGAGCGCGATGCCGAATCCGCCGAGCCACGTGAGCACGGCGCCGAGGAAGACGACCTCGAACAGCGCGGCCTGCACGACCTCGGTCTTCGCGTACGCCACGCCCGTCGCGAAGTTCCGCGCCGCCATGACGTGGATCTGGAGCGAGGTGGCGACGATCTGGCTGACGGCCGCCACCAGGACCCAGGCCCAGAAGCGGGCGCCCGGCGCCGGCAGGCGCCCGACGCCTCCCGCGACGAGCGCCGTGAGGTAGACGATCGCGAACGGCAGGCCGAAGACGAAGCGCGTGAAGCCCGCGCCGTTGGTCGAGAGCCGGCCCTTCAGGTGCCGCTGCAGCCCGGTGCGGGCCGCCTGCGACGCCGCCGCGACGAGCGTGATGGGGATCCAGGCGAGGGCCATGAGCGCCCACTCTGCCGTCTCGTGGCCGGTCGCGTCCAGTGAAACGTTCTGGTCGGACTGGTAAGATGCGCTTCATGATCGAGCCCTCGCTCTTCCAGGCGCTCCTCAGCCTCCAGACCGTGGCGCGCACCGGCTCCGTCGGCGCCGCCGCCCGCGCCCGCCACCGGACGTCCTCGGCCATCAGCCAGCAGATCCGGCGGCTCGAGTCGCACCTCGGCGTCACGCTGCTCGAGCGCGCCGGCCGCGGCGTGCGCCTGACGCCCGCCGGCGAGGCGGCGCTGCCCGCGATCCGCCGGCTGTGGACCGAGGCGGAGACGCTGTTCGGGCATCTGGCGACGCTCACGGGACAGCCGGTGACGACCGTCCGCGTGGCGGTGAGCGACTACCTCGGGAAGAGCCTGCTCGTCCCCGTGCTGCGCGAGCTGCTCGACGCGCGCGTCCCCGTGCGCTTCGAGATCGTGACCACGCACTCGCCGGACGCGATCGCCCGCGTGGCGCGCGGCGACATCGAGTTCGGCGTGGCGAGCGCGATCGCGGTGCCCGCCCCCCTCGAGGCGCGCCACCTGTTCGACCAGGCCTTCGTCTGGGTCGGGCCGCGGCGGGCCCGGGCCCGGCGCGAGCCGCTCCTCGCGCGCCTGGCCCGCGAGCCGCTGCTGCGCCTCGGCGCGGAAAGTCACGGGCGGCGCCTGCTGGACGAGTTCCTCGAGCGGCGGCGCGTCCGGCCCGTGTCCACGATCGACGTGACGAGCGTCTCGCTGATGCTCGCCTACATCACGGGGGGCATCGGCATCGGCCTCGTTCCGGCGCTCGCCCTCCGCGACGTCGCGCGCGAGCGGCTGCGGATCGAGGCCGCGGACGTGACGCCGCTGCCGGTCAAGCTCGTGAGCCGCCCGGCCGCGCGGCGCAACCCGGTCGCGCTCCGGTTCGCCACGGCCCTCGAGGCCGAGGGGCGCCGCGCGGCCGTCAGCCTCCGCAGCCTGGCGCGGACGCGCGCCTAGCCTGGATTGTTCATGAACGCGGATACCGAGGTCGGACGGGTGGCGCCGGGGGCTGTGCCCGCGCAGCCGGCGAAGTGGGCCCCCCGAGTCCCGTCCGCAGCTCGAAGAGCTGCGATCGGG
>JBGQEL010000026.1:0-45384 GCA_041496385.1 Methylomirabilia bacterium
CGACGGCAGCACGGTCGCGTTCCACGCCACGACGGACGCGGCAGCGCTGACGCCGGGGCACGTGTACACGACGGCGGGGACGTACACGGTGACGGTGCGGGTGCGGGACGACGACGGGGGCGTGGGGACGGCGAGCGCCAAGGTGGTGATCGGGGCGGTGGTGCTGGAGCCGGACATCTGCGAGCCGGGGAAGACGGAGCTGGTGGTCTTCGGCACGGCGGGGAATGACACGATCCGGATCGTGCCGGTAGCGGTGAAGGACCACGACGACGACCACGAGCGGGACGACCACGACCGCGGCGAGCACGACACGAGCGACCACGACAAAGACAGCCGCGGCAAGGACGCGCGCGACAAGGGTCACGACGAGGACGGCCGGAGCCGGGACCACGACGACGACCGGGACGGGCACGGCGCGGGCGCAGTCGAGGTCTGGCTCAACGGCAAGTCGCTCGGCGTCTTCCACCCGACGGGGCGTGTGGTGGTGTACGGGCTCGCGGGGAACGACGACATCGAGATGGCGGCGAGCCTGACGCTGACGGCGGAGTTCTACGGGGGAGCGGGGAACGACCGGCTACAGGGGGCCAAGGGCGACGACCTGTTGGTGGGCGGCGCCGGGGACGACCAGCTGAACGGCGGGGGCGGCGGGCGCGACATCCTGATCGGGGGCGCCGGCGCGGACCGGCTGGTGGGCGGTCCCGGGGACACGATCCTGATCGGCGGGGCGACCATCTACGACGACGACCGTCGGGCGCTGTGCGCGCTCACGGACGAGTGGGTGCGGGAGTGCGTGAGCTACACGACACGGGTGGAGCACCTGCAGAACGGCGGGGGGCTGAACGGGAGTATCAGGCTGAACGCGGGGACGGTGAAGAACGACGGGGCGGTGGACACGCTGACGGGGGGTGCGGGGCAGGACTGGTTCATCGCGGAGACGCGAGACAAGCTGACTGACCGGCAGCCATCGGAGCGCGTGCTCTACACGGACGGGCCGGCGCCGAAGCCGGAGCCGGCGTGCGGGCCGAAGGGCAAGCCGGAGATCGACTGGGCCGACCACGACCGGGACGACCGGGGGCGGGAGGTGACGAAGAGCAACGCGTGGGTGAGCGACTTCGTGAAGGACCTGGCGACGCCGAACCCGAACCGTGACTTCAAGCTCGACCTGCCGCTCGCCGGCGCCCACCGCTGATCGTGATGTCAGCTCATCCGCCTCCCGGCGCTCAGTAGGTTCCCGGGCGGACCTTCTTGTAGAGCTCCTTCAGCCCGTCCGCCGAGAAGGTCTTTGCCTGGCAGAACGAGATGATCGTTCGCTCGTCGGCCTCGACCTGGCGGACGGCGTCGGGGACGCGCGCGGCGATGTCGGCCGGGATGGTCACCGCGCCGTGCTGGTCGGCGTGGACGAGGTCGCCGGGCTTCACCCAGAGCCCACCGAGCTTCACGGGGATGCCGAAGTCCACCATGTGGACGTACGCGTGGGAGACCGACACGTGCGCCGCGGCGAACTGGAAGCCGAGCGCGCGCACCTCGTCGAGGTCGCGCACCGAGCCGTCCGTGATCACGCCCACGCAGCCGAGCGCCTTGTGGATGTTGGCCTGGACCTCGCCCCACTGCGCGCCCTGGCCGCGCGGCTCGTCGAGGTCGTGGACCACGACCACGCGCGGCGCGGGGATCGAGAGGACGTAGTCCCACCAGCCGAAGGTGGAGGCGCGATGGCCCTGGATGGGCGCGGGCTCGGCGCGGATGAGCGCGGTCACCGCGTGGCCGACGAGCGGGCCGAGCTCGGGGAAGAGGGTGCGGATCTCCGAGGACATGTTGCCCTGGTTCCGCGGGCGGACGTTGAACGTCTCGATGCCGTTGGCGATGCTCGGGCTCGAGATCTTCCGGAGGGCGTCGATCGCATCCATCAGGTCGTGTCCTTTCCACGCTGGATCAGCAGGCGCCTGAGCGTCTCGATGGTCTCGGCGACCGACGAGAGGTTCGGGTTCACGGCGAGCGCGCGCTCGAGGTACTCGAGGGCGCGGGCGGGCTGGTCGAGCTGCAGATAGATCATGCCGTAGCCCGAGAGGGCGCCGAAGTGGTGGGGGTTGCGTTTCATCACCTCGTCGCAGTCGGCCAGCGATTTCTGGTACTCGCCCATCAGGTAGTAGACCGTCGCGCGCTTGTTCCACCCTTCGGCGAACTCCGGCTTCCGCTCGATCACGCGCGTGAGAGTCTCGACGGCCGCGTCGCCCTGGCGCGCGCCGATCTGCTCGATACCGATCGCCAGGAGCCGGTCCACTTCCCCGTCGCCCGAGCGGCTCCACACCTGCCAGAGGCTGCTCTCGGCGAGCGCGCGGACGAGCGGGTCCTGATCGCGCAGCGCCTGGACGAGGGCCGGCACGTCGTCCATGCGTCCGTTCTGCCCGAGGACCAGGGCGGCCCGGCGGCGGATCTCGACGTCGTGGGGGGACACCAGCGCCTCGAGCGCCTCGTCGCGTGTCGGCTGCGCGGCGGCGCGCGGCGCGACGGCGGCGATGGCGAGCGCGAGGGCGAGCGCCAGGGCCGCCGTCCTCACGGAGTGTACGCCTCGGTCACGCCCGTCCGCGCGAAGCCCGGCTCGGTCGCGCCGCCGGCCGCGTAGATCCGGTCGCCGATCGCGGCGGCGCCGACGCCGTGGCGCGGCGTCGGCATGGGATCCTTGCCGATCCAGCGGTTGCCCGCGACCTCGAACATCTCGTTGGCGCTGAAGATGCGGAGCGGCGCCTCGCCGCCGAAGACGAAGACGCGGGGGCCGATGGCCGCGGCGGCCAGGCCGCCGCGGCCGGTCGGGAGCGGGACGCCCGCGTACCAGCTGTCGGTCGCGGGCTCGTAGATCTCGACCGCCGTGTGCTGCTTGCCCACGAATGAGTCGCGCCCGCCGATGGCCCAGAGACGTCCCTGGAAGGCGACGGCCGCCAGATGGTCGCGCGGCGTCGGCATGGGCGGCCCCTCCGACCAGCGGTCGGCCGCCGGGTCGTAGACCTCGTGAGCCCCGCTCACACGGTCGCCGCTGCCGCCGACGGCGTGGAGCCGGCCGCCGAGCGCCACCAGCGCCAGGCCGCCGCGCGGCGTGCGCAGGGGCGCGCGCGTGGACCACGACTTGCGCGCCTCGTCGTACTCGTAGAGCGTGGCGAGCGGCGTCCAGCTCACGCGTCCGGAGTAGCCACCGACGACGAAGAGCCGGCCGTCGACGACCGCCGCGGCGGCGTGATGCGTCGGCGCGGGCAGCGGCGCCCACGTCTCCCAGCGGTCGGCCGCCGGATCGTAGACCTCGACGGTGGCGACGGGTTCGGCGTTCGCGCCGAAGCCCCCGACGACGACGAGGCGGCCCTTGTGCGCGGCGGCCGCGACCTCCTGCCTCGCCGTGGGCATCGGCGCCAGCGCGGTCCAGCCTCCCGGGCTCTTGATGTCGACCGGCGCCGACGAATCCGTGGCCCGGCCGAGGCAGGCGGCGAGGGCCAGCGCGGCGACGGCCGGCCAGAGGCGCCGCATCACGAGCTCACCAGCTCGAGGAACTGCGTCTCGTCGAGCATCGTCACCCCCAGGCGCCGCGCGTCGTCGGCCTTGCCGCCCGGCGCCTCGCCCACCACGACGTAGTCGGTCTTCTTCGACACCGCGGTCTTGACCTGCCCGCCCCGCCGCTCGATCAGCTCCCGCGCCGCCTCGCGGCCGAGCCCGGCCAGCGTGCCCGTGAGCACGAACGTCTTGCCCGCCAGCGGCTTCGGCTCGGGCGCCGTCGCGGGCGCCTCGGTCACGACGCCCACGCGCGCGAGCTTGCCCATCAGCTCGAGGTTCGTTCCGTCCGCGAAGAACGCGTGCACCGACGCCGCGATCGTGTCGCCGATGCCGTGCACCTCGGCGAGCTCGGCCTCGGACACCGCGGCGACGCGCTCGAGGCTGCCGAAGCGCGCCGCGAGGAGCTGCGCGACCCGCTCGCCGACCAGCCGGATGCCGAGCGCGTTGAGGAGCCGCGCGAGCCCGCGTCCGCGCGAGTCCGCGATCGCCCGGATCAGGTTCTCGGCCGACTTCTCGCCCTGCCGCTCGAGGTCGCCGACCTGCTCGACGCTGAGAGTGTAGAGGTCGGCGAAGTCGTGCACCAGCCCCTTGTCGACGAGCTGCTCGACCACCTTCTCGCCGAGGTGCTCGATGTCCATGGCCCGGCGCGAGCCGAAGTGGCGCAGGCGCTCCTTCAGCTGCGCCGGGCAGGCGCTGTTCATGCAGCGCCAGTACGCCTCGCCCTCCGGGCGCCAGGCGGCGCCGCCGCACTTCGGGCACGCCCTCGGGAACTCGTACGGCGCGGAGTCGGCCGGGCGCCGGCCCGCGACGACCTGGACGACGTACGGGATCACGTCGCCCGCGCGCTCGATCAGCACGGTGTCACCGACCCGGACGTCCTTGCGGCGGACCTCGTCCTCGTTGTGGAGGCTCACGTTGCGGATCACCACGCCGGCGAGCTCCACGGGCCGGAGCTTGGCGACCGGCGTCAGGATGCCGGTCTTGCCCACGCCCACCTCGATCGCCTCGACCACGGTCGTGGCCTGGCGCGCCGCGAACTTGAAGGCGATCGCCCAGCGCGGGTGGTGCGTGGTCGAGCCGAAGCGCCGCTGCTGGTCGAGCGCGTTCACCTTCACGACCGCGCCGTCGGCGTCGTAGCCGAGCCCTTCGCGCTCCCGCTCGAGCCGCGCGCAGTACCCGAGCACCGCCTCCAACGTCTCGCAGCGCTCGGCGAGCGGGTTGGTTCGGAGCCGGGCGGCCCGCATCGCCTCGAGGGTCTCCCAGTAGGAGGCGAAGCCCAGCGCGTCGCCGCGGCTCATGTGATAGAGGAAGATGTCGAGCGGCCGGCGCGCGGTCACCGCCGGGTCCTTCTGGCGCACCGCGCCGGCGGCCGCGTTCCGCGGGTTCGCGAAGGTCGTCTCGCCCGCCTCCTCGAGCTCACGGTTCAGCGTGGCGAAGGCGTCGCGCGGCATGTAGACCTCGCCCCGGACCTCGAGCTGGTCGAGCGCGGCGAGCGGACCCCGGAGCACGCTCGGGATGCTCCGGATGGTCCGGAGATTCGGCGTGATGTCCTCGCCCACGCGCCCGTCGCCGCGCGTCGCCCCGCGTTTGAACCGGCCGCGCTCGTACAGGAGGGCGACGCCGAGCCCGTCGATCTTCGGCTCGCAGACGTAGCCGACGCGCGCGCCCGGCAGCGCGCGGCCGAGACGCGCCTCGAATTCGCGCAGGTCCTCGGGGCTCGTCGCGTTGTCGAGCGAGAGCATCGCGACCTGGTGCTCCACGGGCTTGAAGACGTCGGTGGGCGCGCCCGCGACCCGCTGCGTCGGGCTGTCCTCGGTGACGAGGTCGGGGAAGGCCGCCTCGAGGTCGCGCAGCTCCCGCATGAGGCGGTCGTACTCGACGTCGGAGATCTCGGGCCGGGCGTCGACGTAGTAGAGGTAGTCGTGCTGGTGGATCTGCTCGCGCAGCTCGGCCAGCCGCCGCCGCGCGTCGACGCGCTTCATGGGTCGAAGGATATCAGAAGCGGCGGCCGCTCCAGCGGATCGCGAGGAAGACGGGCACGAGGCCGGCGGCGACGATCGCGAGCGCAGGCGCCGCCGCGTCCGCCCACATGGACTCCGACGTCCGCTCCCACACCTCGATCGCCAGCGTGTCGAGTCCGAGCGGGCGCAGCAGCAGCGTGGCGGGCATCTCCTTCATCGTCTCGACGAACACGAGGATGCAGGCGGTGAGGAGGGAGCCGCGCAGCAGCGGCACGTGGACCCGCCGGAGCGTCGCGCCGACGGAGGCGCCGAGCGAGCGCGCCGCGTCGTCCATGCTGCGCGGGACCCGCCCGAGGCCGGCCTCGAGCGTCTGGAAGCTCACCGAGAGGAAGCGCGCGACATAGGCGAAGAGGAGCCCGGCGGCCGATCCCGTGACGAGCAGGCCCACGGGGCCGCCACCCAGCGCGGCGGCGGCGCGCGCGAACGCGTGGTCGAGCCAGGCCATGGGCACGAGGACGCCGACCGCGATGACCGCGCCGGGGAGCGCGTAGCCCATGGAGGCCGAGCGCGCGCAGAGCCGGACGCCCGGCGAGGGATGCAGGCGGACCGCGTAGGCGAGGACGAGCGCGGGGACGGCCGCGAGGAGCGCCGCCCCGCCGGCCAGCGCGAGCGTGTTCCCCAGCAGGGTCAGGAAGGTGGCGGCGCGCCAACCACCCACCGCGTCGCGCGCCCAGAAGAGCAGCTGACCGAGGGGCAGCACGAACGCGAACGCGAGCACGCCCGCGCAGGCGGCGGTCGCGGCCCACCCCCTGTAGCCCGCGAGCGCGACGGGCGCGGGCGACGGGCCACGCCGCTGGCTCTGGACGAATCGCGCGCGCCCGCGCAGGCTCCGCTCCAGCGTCAGCATTGAGACGGCGAACAACAACAGGAGGCTCGCGAGCTGCGCCGCCGCGGCGCGGTCGAACATCCCGTACCAGACGCGGTAGATCGCCTCGGTGAGCGTGCGATACCCGAAGGTGGCGACCGTGCCGAAGTCGGCGAGCGCTTCCATCATCGCGAGCGAGACGCCGGCGACGATCGCCGGGCGCGCCATGGGCAGCGTCACCTCGCGGAAGGCGGCGACGCGGCTCCGGCCGAGGCTCCGGGCCGTCTCGAGCGTCGCGGCACCCTGCTCGCGGAACGCGGTGCGCGCGAGGAGGTAGACGTAGGGGTAGAAGACGAGCGTCATGACGAGGACGACGCCCCAGTAGGAGCGCAGCTCGGGAAGGCCGACCTCCCCGCCCAGGTGCCGGCGCAGCCAGGTTTGCAGCGGGCCCGCGTACTCGAAGAGGCCGAGGAACGCGAAGCCGATCACGTACGCCGGCACGGCCATGGGGAGGATCAGCGCCCACTCGAAGACGCTCCGGCCCGGGAAGCGGTACCCCGCGACGAGCCACGCGAGTCCGGTCCCGACGGCGAACGTCCCGGCACCGACGCCGGCGACGAGCGCGAGCGTGGCGCCCAGCACCTCGAGGAGCTGCGTCCGCCAGAGGTGGACCCAGACGTCCCAGGAGGGCCGGGCCAGCGAGGCGAGCACCGCGAGGCTCGGCACCGCCAGGACCGACGCCACGCAGACAGCGGCGAGCGTCCACGGCGAGACCCGCGCGCGCATCCGGCGGTGTTACTTGTAGCCGGCTCGGTCGGCCACCCGCAAGGCCGCGGCCTGGAACTCGCCCGCCGCCGCGACGTTGACGTCGTCCTGCTTGAACTTGCCCCACTTCAGGACGACCGGATTCACCGCCGCCTGCGGGTTCGCGGGATACTCGAAGTTCGCGTCGGCGAACATCTGCTGCGCCTCGGGGCTCGACAGGAACTCGAGCAGCTTGACGGCGTTGGCCCGATTCTTCGCGTGCGCCGTGACGCCCGCGCCCGAGATGTTCACGTGCGCCCCGGTCGTCTGCTGGTTGGCCCAGAAGGCGGCCACCGGGAAGGCCGGATCCTTGGCCAGGATGCGGCCGAGATAGTACGTGTTCGTGACGCCGACGTCGCACTGGCCGGCCGCGATCGCCTCGAGGATCTTCGTGTCGCTGTTGATGAGCACCGGCTGGTTCGCGACCCAGCCGCGCGCGATCGCCTCGGTCTTCTCCTCACCCAGGCGCTTCACCATGGTGGCCAGGAGCGACTGGTTGTACACGTGACTCGAGGTACGGAGGCAGAGGCGCCCCTTCCACTTGGCGTCGCCGAGGGCCTCGTAGGTCGAGAGCTCGGCCGGCGACACCTTCTTCGAGTTGTACATGATCGTGCGCGCGCGCGTGGTGAGGCCGAACCACCGGTGCTCCGGGTCGCGGAGGTGCGCCGGGATGTTCTGCAGGAGCTCGGGCGCGTCCACCTTGGAGAGCAGCCCGGCCCGCGACGCGTTCCAGAGGTACCCCGCGTCCACGGTGATCAGCATGTCGGCGGGGGTCCGATCGCCCTCCGCGCGGAGGCGCTCGAAGAGCTCCGGCGCGTTGCCGCCGAAGGTCCGTATCTGGATGCCGGTCTTTTTCGTGAAGGCGTCGAACGCGGGCTCCTGGTTGTAGTGCGACCGGGCGGAATAGATGACGACCTCGCCGGGCTGCGCGCCCCCGGGGGAGGGCACCAGTGCGGCGAACGCCGCGACGAGCGCGGCGCCGAGGAACCGGGTCGTGGGCATGGCTGTTCCTTTCTTGCCACCCGAAGTCTTGCCGCCCGCAGCGGACTGACGCTATACTTGGCTCGCCCCCAGCGGCGGAGGTCTTAGGGTCACCTAATATGAAGAAATCGTCAAGCCTAAAATCGGGCCAGGGATCGCGCGACACCACCGCGTCCGTCCAGGACTACCTGGCGGCCATCTACGACCTCGGCTCGAGCGGCCGGCCCGTCATCGGCGCCCGGCTCGCCAAGCACATGGGCATCTCCGCGCCCGCGGTCACCGAGGCGATGCAGCGCATCATGCGTGGCGGCTACGTCAAGGTCGGCCGGGGCAAGGAGTTCGGCCTCACCCCGAAGGGACGGCAGATCGCCGAGGTCATGGCGCGCCGTCACCGGCTCCTCGAGCGCTGGCTCACGGACATCCTGGGGCTGGACTGGACCCAGGCCCACGAGGAAGCCCACCGGCTCGAACACGCGATCTCGCCGCGCGTCGAGGCCCGCCTGGCCGAGCTGCTCGGCATGCCGAGCACCTGCCCCCACGGCAACCCGATCCCGGGGATGGCGAAGCCCTCGCGCGTCGAGCCGTTCCCGCTCGCGCAGGCGAAGGAGGGCACGACCGTGGTGGTCGAGCGGATCACCGAGGAGGCCGAGGCGGACCGGAAGCTGCTCGAGCACCTCTGGAAACACGACGTGCGCCCGGGCCGGCGCTTCAAGATCACCGAGGTGGCGCTGCCGGCGGAGACCATCACCGCGGCGAGCGAGGGCCAGACGATCACGCTCGGGCTGCGCGCGGCGGCGAAGATCTGGGTCTACCTGGCGGCGGCATGAAGGCGCTTCTCTGGCTCCTCCTCGCGATCGGGCTCGTCTACGGCTTCTACTCGGGCGCGGTCGCCGTCTACGAGTACATGCAGGTCAAGGACGTCGTCGAGGAGTCGGTGCAGGAGCGCTCGCGGCTCGACCGGTACGAGCGTCCGGGCCGCGTGAAGGACGACATCCTCAGGAAGTCCTCCGCCGCGGGGATCAACCTCGAGGAGCGGGACGTGATGGTCACCGAGGAAAATTCGGTGCTGCGCGTGCTCATCCGCTGGACCCGCCCGGTCATCGTGTACAACAACGAGGCCTACGTGTCGATCCCGATCTCGTACGACAGGTCGTTCAACCCGGGCGGCGCGCGCTAGTCAGCGCCCCGCGCGGGCGTTCTGGATCAGCGCCGCGACGCGCTGGCGGTCTTCTCCCGGCGGCGCGACGGCCAGGAACTTCTCCCACGACCTGATCGCGCCCGCGACGTCCTTCTTGGCATCGTAGAGCACCTGGCCCCGATAGAGCAGCGCCGGCGGATATTTCGGATCGATCGCAAGCGCCTTGTCGAAGGTCTCGAGCGCGGAGTCCGCGTGGCCGCCGATGGCGACGATGAGCCCGAGGTGCGTCAGGGCGTCGACGTTCTTCGGATCGCGCTTGAGGATCGCCTGATACGCCTGGATCGCCTCGCCGTAGCGCCCCGCGAAGAGGCTCTGGCGCGCGGCGCTCAGCATGCCCTGGAGGATCTCGGGCGTCATCCGGCGCGGGGCGCCGGCGCCCGGCTCGGGCCCGAGCGTCGCGAGCGGGCGCGAGCCCGGCATGGCCGCCGCCGGCCCGTCTGGCGCGGTGTGGCGCATGATGCCGGCGCCGAGCACGACCCCGAACGCCATGAGCAGGACGGCGGCGGCGCCGAGCGCGACGGGATGACGCCAGGCCGAGCGGGCGGGCGGCGCGACCTCGGCCGGCGGCGTGCGCGCGGGCGCCGTGGGGCCCAGGCGATCGAGCTCGGTGAGCACCTCAGCCGCCTCGCCCTCGTAGCGGGCGCGCAGCCCGGCGTAGTCCTCGTCCGAGATGTGCCCGGCGTCGTGCTCGAAGGCGAGCTCGCGCAGCGCCGCGAGCGCGGCGCGCTTCTCCTCCTCGAGCTGCTGACGGCGGTCGGGCGGGAGCGGTAGCAGCGCGCCCGCCTGCGCCCGGCGGCCGAAGAGCGGCCAGAGCGCGAAGGCCAGCGCGGGCAGGCCGATCGCCAGGACCGACACGAGCGTCGCCGTCACGGCTCGCGCTCCACCTCGCGCCGGATGCGCTCCCGCATCGCCGCGTCCACGCCCGCGCCCGCGGCCGGCGCGCCCGACGGCCGCCGCGTCCAGCGCACCAGGAGCAGACCCGCGAGCGCCAGGCCCGCGAGGGCGGCGACCGCGGGCACGACCCAGACGAGCAGCGTGAACCCGTGGCGCGGCGGCGAGAGCAGGATCCACTCGCCGTAGCGGTCGACGAAGTACCGGACGACCTGCTCGGGTGTCTGGCCGGCCTCCAGCCGCTCGCGGACGATCGCGCGCATCTGGCCCGCCATCTCCGAGGGCGAGTCGGCGACGGAGAGGTTCTGGCAGACGACGCACCGGAGTTGCGTGGCCACCTCGTGCACCTGCTGCTCGCCGGCCCGCGGCGCCTGCGCCGCCGCCGTTGCGGCGGCGGCGAGGAGCAGCGCCAGCCCGAGGGCGCCGCGCCGCGCGCTCATCCGGTCGTGTCCGCGAGGAGCTTCTCGACGTTCGTGCGGAAGGCCTCGTCGGTGACTGCGCCCACGTGCTTGGCGCGGATCCGCCCCTGCCGGTCGATGAAGAAGGTCTCCGGCACGCCGTAGACGCCGTAGTCCACCGACACCTTGCCCGCCGTGTCCCGGCCGTTCGGGAAGGAGAGGCCGAATTCGCGGACGAAGGTCCGCGCCGCCTCGTCCCGATCCTGGATGTCCACGCCGATCACGACGAGACCGCGCTCGCGGTAGGTCCGCCACTGGCGCTCGAGCACCGGCGCCTCCTCGTAGCAGGCCGGACGGCACCAGGACGCCCAGAAGTTCAGGACGACGACCTTCCCGCGCTGCGCCTCGAGCGCGAAGGGCGCGCCCTCGAACGTCTGCAGCGCGAAGCCGGGCGCCGGCCGGCCGACGAGCGGGGAGGGGATCTCGTGCGGGTTCACGCGGAAGCCGTAGGCGAGGAGCGCGAGGAGGGGCACCACCGAGAGCGGGAGGAGCCAGCGCACGGGCCGCCGCGTCACGCGGGCTTCTTCCGCTCCGGCAGGATCGCGAGCATGGCGCCCAGGGTGAGGACGGCGCCGCCGATCCAGATCCAGCTGACGAGCCGATTCACCTGGAGCTTCACCGTCGCCTGCGAGCCGTCCTGGGCGAAGTCGCCGAGGACGAGGTAGACGTCCTCGCGGAGCCCGAGCCGGTAGTCGACGCCGGCGATCGGCGACGTCTCCTGGGGATAGAACTTCTTCGCGGGCTGGAGCACGCCGACCGCCCGGCCGTTCGACACCGTGAACGCGCCCGTCACCTTGAAGTGGTTCGACTCCTCGCTGGCCGAGAGCCCCTCGAAGCGCACCCGGTAGCCGGCGAGCTCGACGGCCTCGCCACGGCGGAGCGTCGTCTCGGTCTGCACCGACCACGCCTGCGAGCCCGTGACGCCGAGCGCGACGATCAGGATCCCGAGGTGGACCACGAAACCGCCGTAGCGCCGGTTGTGGCGGAGGAGGAGCCCGCCCATGGCGGGCAGGACTCGCTCGCCCATGCGCTTGCGCGCGCGCGTGGCCCGGACGAAGTCCACGCTGATCGTCGCGGCGACGAAGACCGTCAGCACGAACGCGAGCAGCGCGACCGCGCCGCGGACGCCGAGGGCGAAGAACGGTGCCGCCGAGAGCGCGCCCAGCGCGACGGGCCAGACGAAGTTGCGCCGCAGACTGTCGAGCGAGGCGCGGCGCCAGGCGATGAGGGGGCCGACGCCCATCAGGAACATCAGCGCGAGGAAGAGCGGCACGTTGACCTGGTTGAAGAAGGGCGCGCCGACGGAGACCTTCACGCCGCGCACCGCCTCGGACAGGAGCGGAAAGACCGTCCCGAAGAAGACGGTGAAGGCGGCCGCGACGAGCAGCACGTTGTTCAGCAGGAAGGCCGACTCGCGCGAGAGGATCGAATCGAGCGCGCCCTGCGCCCGGAGCGCGTCCCAGCGCCACGCCAGGAGGCCGAGCGCCGTGAAGAGCACGAGCGCCAGGAAGCTCAGGAAGAAGACGCCGATCGAGCCCTGGGTGAAGGCGTGGACCGAGGCGATGACACCCGAGCGCGTGAGGAACGTGCCGAACAGGGTGAGCCCGAAGGTGAGGATGACGAGCGAGAGGTTCCAGAGCTTCAGCATCCGGCGCCGCTCCTGGATCATCACCGAGTGCAGCAGCGCGGTCGCCGTGAGCCAGGGCATGAACGCCGCGTTCTCGACCGGGTCCCAGGCCCAGTAGCCGCCCCAGCCCAGGACGTGATAGCTCCACCAGCCGCCGATGAGGAGCCCGAGCGAGAGGAAGTACCACGCGATGATCGTCCAGCGGCGGGTCATCGTGATCCACGCGTCGCCGACGCGCCCGCTGATGAGCGCGGCGAGCGCGAAGGCGAAGGGGACGGTCAGGCCCGTGAAGCCGAGGTAGAGCGCGACCGGGTGCGTGATCATCCCGGTGTCCTCGAGCAGCGGGTTGAGCCCGCGACCGTCGGCGGGGACGGGCGCCAGGCGCTCGAAGGGCGGCGCCGCGACCGTGATGACGAGCAGGAAGAAGGCCATGACCGCGAGCATCACCGTGAGAACCCACGGGTACAGCTCCTGCGCGCTCTCGCGGTGCCGGAGGATCACGATGAGCGTGTAGAGCGACAGCATCCAGGCCCAGAGGATGATCGAGCCCTCGAGGGCGCCCCAGACGGCCGTGATCCGGTAGTAGAAGGGCGTGCCGAGGTTGGTGTTGATGGCGACGTACCGGAGGGAGAAGTCGAAGGTGAGGAAGGCATAGGTGAGGAGCGCGAAGCACGCGGTCACGAGCACGAAGACGCCGAGCGCCGCGTGCTGCGCCGAGAGCACGAGCGCCGGACGCCCGGTGCGCGTGCCGACGGCCGCGGCCACCGCCCCCCAGACGGCGAGGGCCAGGGCGACCATCGCCGCCGCGCCGCCGATCTCGGGGATCACCGCCCGTCGCTCTTGAGTGTCCGCATGAGCTCCTTGTAACCCGGCTGGCCTCCGTCGTGCGGCGCCTTGTACTCCTCGGAGTGCTTGGCCAGGATGAGGCTGGCCTTGAAGTAGCCCTCGGCGGTCCAGCTGCCCTCGACGACGGCGCCCCGGCGCTCGCCGAAGAGGTCGGGTGGGCTCCCCTTGTGGCGCACCGGGACAGTCGTCTTGCCGTCCCCGAGGGCGAAGCTGAGGTCGAGCGTGCGCGGCTCCCACCGGAGCGAGCCGGCCTCGACCATCCCGCCGAGGCGATAGGCCTTGCCGGCCACCGGTGCCGCGCGGAGCTCGCTCGGCGTGACGAAGTAGACGGCGGACTGGGTCACGCCGGCGTAGATCATGTAGCCGAGCGCCGCGGCGATCACCGCGCCCCCGACGACGAACTTCGCGTGCCGCCTCATTTCCGCTCCAGGTCCCGCTCTTTTCGCGCGAGGCGCCGCCAGTAGCCGATGAGCACCGCGGCGGCGAGTCCGTAGGCGGCGAGCACGAAGCCCCAGTTGTCCGGCATCAGCGCGCCGCCTCCGCCTCGAGCCCGAGCAGGCGCACGCGCCGCCCGAGGAAATAGAGGTAGAGGAGCGAGAACGCCGCGAAGTTCACCAGCAGCGCCGCGACGATCACCGGCGGCATGCTGCTCCCGCCCGGCTTCATCAGCGAGGGCGGCTGGTGCAGCGTCCGCCACCAGTACACCGAGAAGTGCACGAGCGG
Organism: Methylomirabilia bacterium; assembly: GCA_041496385.1. Classification (GTDB taxonomy): domain Bacteria; phylum Methylomirabilota; class Methylomirabilia; order Rokubacteriales; family CSP1-6; genus AR19. The sequence continues at coordinate 13,889 of JBGQEL010000026.1, forward strand.
GATGTTCAGCGCCGCGACCACGCCGAGCACGGCCGCAGAGCGGGCCGCGCGCTCGCGCTCGTCGATCATCCCCCGGAGCAGGAGGTAGCCGACATACATCACGAACAGGATCGCGACGCTGGTGAGGCGGGCGTCCCACGTCCACCACGTGCCCCAGGTCGGCTTCCCCCAGATCGAGCCCGTCGCGATCGTGAGGCCCGTGAAGAGAACGCCGAGCTCGGCCGAGGCGTGGGCGAGGCGGTCGGCGGCCTCGGCGCGCCGGGCGAGATAGACGACGGAGGCGACGAACACGACGGCGAAGGCCAGATAGGCGACCCAGACGCTCGGCACGTGGAGGTACATGATGCGCTGGACGTTGCCCTGCGTCGCCTCGCGCGGCGCCACGCCGAAGGCCATCACCAGACCCGCGAGGAGACCCGCCGCCGCCAGCCCGCCGAGCGCTCTGGTCATGACTCGAGCAGGACGTCGAAGGTGAGCACCCCCGTGACCACGTAGACCACGTCGGCCGCGACGAGGAGCTTCAGCCAGTGGGCGACCGCCGAGAGCGGCTCCCCGAGGAGCACGGCCTCGGTGGCCTTCACCGTCGCGAGCAGGACGGGCACCTGGACGGGCAGCAGCAGGACGGGGAAGAGCAGCTCGCGCGCGCGCACCTGGGCCGTCATGGCCGCGAAGAGCGTGCCGACGGCCGCGAGGCCGAGCGTGCCGAGCGCCACGACCAGCGCGAGGCCGGGCAGGGCGGGGACCAGATCGACGTTGAAGAAGACGGTGAACAGGGCGAGGAGCAGAACCTCGACGGTGAGCATGAGGAGCAGGTTCCCCGCGAGCTTCCCGACGTAGATCGCCGACTTGTCGCCCGGTACCAGGACGAGCGCATCCCAGCAGTCGTTCTCGCGCTCGAGCACGAACGTCCGCCCGAGGCCCAGCAGCCCGGCGAGCACGAAGCCGAGCCAGAGAATGCCGGGCAGGGCCGCGGCGAGCCGCTCGCGGTCGGGCCCGAGCGCGAACTGGAAGACGAAGAGCAGCAGGAGCGAGAAGAACACGAGCGCGTTGAGCGTCTCCTTCGAGCGCCGCTCCACGAGGAGGTCCTTCCATACGACCGCCCACGCGCGCCGGGCGTAGATCAGGAGGCGTCCTCCGTGTGCAGCCGGTAGAGCCGGGCGATCTCGTCGGCGCCCATCGCGCCGCGGGGAGTGTCGAGCGCCAGCGTGCCGCCCGCGAGGATCGCGATCCGGTCGGCGACCGCGAGCTCACGGCCGAAGCTGTGCGTGGCCATCACGATCGCGCCGCCGCCGGCCTTGAACGACTCGAGGTACTCCTCGAGCCATTTCTTGCCGCGCTGGTCGAGCCCCGCGAACGGCTCGTCGAGCAGGAGGACGCGCGGGCGGGTGAGCACGAAGCGCGCGAGTGAGAGCCGCCGCTTCATGCCCGCCGAGAACGTGCGCACCCGTTCTCCGGCGAAGCGCTCGAGCTCGACGGTGGCGAGCGCGCCGGCGAGCACGCCGCGGTCGGTCGCGAGCCCCGCGAACGCCGTCCAGAACGTCAGATTCTCGAGCGCGGTCAGATCCTCGTAGACGTAGGCGCCGTGCGCGACGAGGCCGATGTGGGGGCGCACGCGCTCCGGCTCCCGGGCGCAGTCGTGCCCGAGGATCGTCGCGGCGCCGCGCGTCGGGCGCGCGAGCGTCGCCAGGATCCGGAGGAGCGTCGTCTTGCCCGCCCCGTTGGCGCCGAGCAGCGCGACCGCCTCGCCGCCGCGGACCGCGAGCGTGACACCGTCGAGGACGCGGTGGGCGCCGAAGGCCTTGCGGAGACCGGTGATGGAGACGACGGGCTCGGCGGTCATGCTGAAACCGCTCAATTGTCCCTTAGTGTCGCGACACGGTCAAGGAATGGACCCGCTCCTCGCGGGCGAGATAGGCGAACACGAGCGTCAGCACCGCGATCATCTCGACCGCGCCGCCGAGCGCCCACATGATGATGCCACCCCACGCCTGGTCGTCGAGCGCGGCCGCGCCGCCACGCGCGTAGGCGGCGTAGAGGACGGTCGGACGCGACGCGAGCAGCAGGCCGAGCGCGCCGCCCTGGAAGGCCGCGAGGAGCAGGTACGCGATGCGCCAGCCGGGATGCGCTGGCGGCGCGACGCGGGGCGCGGGGTCCACGACGGGACACCAGAAGAGTGTCGCGCTCGCGAAGAAGGTGAGGTGCTGGAGGTCGTGCAGATGGTGACGGGAGAGCGCGGCATCGTAGAGCGCGGGCAGATGCCAGAGCCAGAGGACGAGGACGTGCGCGAGCCACGCCGTGGGCATCCGTGTGAGGAAGCGCCAGACCGATCGCGCGGGCGCGCCGGCGACGACGAGCCGGCCCGCGGCGGCCCGCGCCCGGGCGGGCAGAGCCCAGAGGAGGACCGGGAACGGATCCGCCAGCAGCAGCAGCGGCGCCGCCACGGCGACGAGGAGCATGTGCTGGAGCATGTGGGCGGAGAAGCGCGCGTAGGCGAGGTCGTGGAGCGGCGAGAGGAGCGCGACCGCGAGCGCGGCCAGGGCTCCGTACGCGAGGACGAGCCGGCCGACGAGCCCCGCGCCGATCCCGGGCGCGCGGTGCGAGAGCCGGATCCACCCCGCGCCGTAGAGAACGGCGAGCGTCGCGAGCGGCAGGACGATCTCCGGGCGTCGGCTCCAGGCCACGGCCGGCGTCTCAGCGCAGGGCCAGGAGCCCCGAGAGCACGTTGTAGAGGAGGTCGAGCCCGAGGATCGCGAGATTCAGGATCGCGAGCGACGTCAGCGCGCGCTCGAGACTCACCGCGGCCGCCTCACGGGCCCACCGCGAGGCCGGGGCCGAGGCCGCCCCAGTACGTGACGAGGTAGTAGACCCCCCAGGCCGCGAGCGCGATATAGACGACGATGAGCCAGCGGTTCACGCGCCCGCGCCTGACCTGCAGCTCGCCCTGTGCGTATTCGTGGAGCTCGTCCTCGCGCCGCGCGCGCCCGCCCGGCTCAGTCATGGTCCGGCTCCTCCTCCGCCGCGAGCACCTGACGCTTCACCGCTTCGGCATCCCGGAAGGCCCCGCTCGCCACGCCCCAGCAGAAGGCGCAGAGCGCGGCCAGCCCCATCAGGACGGCGACCGCGAACTGGCCGAGCGTCAGATATTCGAGCATCGCCTCACTCCGTGATCCCCGGATAGCGCGTCTTGCGCCGGCCGCCGTCGGTCCTGGCGACGCCGTCCCCGAGCGTGAGGGGATCGAGCGCGGCGCGCGGGTGGCCGGCGGGCGCGCCGTTCAGCGCCGCCTTCGCCGCCGGCGAGAGCGTGAGCTTCTCCCCCGTCAGCGGATCACCCCAGGCCGACAACGACAGCACGTGGTAGGCCAGCGCCCAGCGGTCCTCCGCGGGGAGCGCGTCGGCGAACGAGGGCATCGGCGTGCCGTCGAGCCCCGTGGTGATCGCGCGGAAGACGTCGGCGACGCTCGCGCCGCCCTTGAGCCGGCCGCGAACGAAATCGGTCGGGCGATTCGGAAGGTCGTGGTCGTCCTTGAGCTGGGCCGCCGACGGCCCGTCGCCCCGGCCCGACTCGCCGTGGCACTCCCAGCACTTCGCGCTCGTGTAGAGCGTCGTGCCGCGCGCGAGGAGCGCGGGCGTCGCGCGCGGCGGCGCACCGGGCACGAGAACGGGCTCGGCCGGCTCCTCGGTCCAGCGTGGCGAGAGGCTCTTCACGTAGGCGACGAGCGCCAGACGCTCGCGCTCGGGCAGGTCGTGCCACGGGGGCATCGCGGTCCAGCGGACGCCGCGCGTGAGCGTGCGGAAGAGGTCGCCGTCGGTGGGCAGCGCGCCGGACGGCGTCGAGCGGAACTTGAACACCGCCGCGGTGAAATCGCGCGGCCGCGGCGAGAGGAAGGTCGCCGCAGGGCCGTTGCCGTCGCCGCGGACGCCGTGGCAGCCGGCGCAGTGATCGCCGTACGCGTCGCGCCCGCGATCGACCAGGTCCCCGCTCGCCGGAAGCGTCATGGCCGCGACGGCGACGTTCTGCGGCTCGAAGACCTCGCGCCAGGCGCCGCGGCTCATGCCGAGCTTCTGGACGTAGCGCACCAGCCCGACGAGCTCGGGCGTCGGGACCAGCAGCCTGAGGGCGGAGACCCCCGGCGCGCTCGCCGAGGGCGGCAGCCCGGGGACGCCGCCACGGACGTCGAGCACGGGCACGCCGTCGAGCGGGAACGCGCCCGCCTCGGGGGGACGCACGAAGGCGACGCCGTCGGCGTTCGGGAACAGGACGATCGGTCGCTCCCCGCGCAACGTGAAGTAGCGCCGGAGCCCGGCGGTCGCTCGGAGCGCCGGCACGCCGTCCCGGACGTCGACGGGCACCACGACCTGCTCGAAGAGCCAGGGGAAGCTCGGCATGATCGATTCCGGCTGGAGCATCCGCGGGTCCCAGAAGTGGGCGTAGTGCCAGTCGTCGTCGTACTTGCCGCCGATCCGCGTCAGGTCGGGCCCGATCCGCCGCGTGCCGAAGAGGTGCGGCTGGTCGTAGGCGTACTCGCCGGCCTCGGAGACCGGGCCCCAGCGGAAGTCTTCACCGGCGACCGGACGCACGTACTGGCTGTGGCAGTACCAGCACCCTTCCCGGATGTAGACGCCGCGGCCGAGCCGCTCGAGCGCGGTGTAGTCGGTGGCGTCGTAGCGCACCCACTTGACGTCGCCGAGCTCGGTCCGCACCGCGCGCGAGACCCGCGTCGTCCGCGATTCGGGGATGAGCGAGGGCAGCACGCCCTGCACGAACATGGCGAGCGTGACGAAGAAGAAGCCCGCGCCCGCCGCGATGGCGCTGGCGGATTTCATGCCGCGCGCCCGGCGCGCGCGCCGCGCATCAGGGTGATGACGAGGAGCGACATGCCGACGTCCATCGAGATGCCGGCCAGCGTGCGGAGCCACCAGGAGGGCCGCATCGCGGCGACGGTGTCGAGCCACGCCGCGCCCGCCATGAGCATGTAGCCCTGTTGGAGGCCCTGCGCGGCCAGGATCAGGCTCATCGCCGAGATCCCGAGCGTGATCAGCCAGAAGCCCCAGTTGCCGAGGCGGAAGCTCGCGAGCGGCGCGCCGCTGACCCGGGGCCAGACGTAGAGCGTGCCCGCGAGCGCCCAGAGGATGAAGGTGCCGAACACGGTGATGTGGGAATGCGCCACGACGAAGTCCGTGAAGTGCGTGGGCTCCTGCAGGGAGCGCAGGGCCTGGAGCGCGCCCTGGGTGCAGCCGATCAGGTACATGATCGAGCCGACGATCAGGAACTTGGCGGGGAGGTTGCCGCCGAACTCCGCCCAGCGCCCGACCATCGTGCCGAAGAAGTTCTGAAGCACGGTCCACACGGGGATGATCAGCATCATCGAGGAGACGATCGCGATGGTCTCCGCCCAGTCGGCGATCGGCGAATAGAGATAGTGGTGGATGCCGACGAACGGGTAGAAGAACGCGAGGGACCAGAAGCCGATCAGCGAGAGCTTGTGGCTGTAGATCGGGTTCCGGACGCTCGCCGGCAGGAAGTAGTAGATCAGCACGTAGCCCGCCGGCGTGATCCAGAGCCCGACGACGTAGTGGATGAAGAGCCCGTGCCAGGCGGCGTTGTTGATGCCAGGGATGTGGCCGGGGCCGAGGATCAACAGGACGAGGTTCGCGTCCGTCCAGACGAGCGCGGCGATGAGGTACCAGAGCGAGACGTAGAGCGGCGGCTCGCGGCGCCGGGCGATCGTCAGCAGACACTGCGCGGTGAAGACGAGCAGCGCGCCGAAGATCACGAGCACGTTGACGAGCGGGAACTCGCCCGCCTCCCAGCCGCGGTTCCAGCCGAGCGCGATCAGGGCCGCGGAGGCGACCAGGTTCAGGTTCCAGCTCCAGAGCAGGAGCGGCGACCAGCGCCCGCCGGCGAGCGGGACGCCGCAGAGGCGCGGGACGATCCAGTGGCAGAGGCCGATGAACAGCGTCGAGAACGCGCCCCAGATGACGCCGTTCACGTGGAGCGGCCGGAGGCGCCCGAAGGAGAGCCAGGAGACGCCGCCGAGGAAGTCGGGCGCGTTGAACTTGGTCGAGACGAGCGCGCCGATCGTCGGAAAGACGAGGAGCCAGACGAGCCCCCAGCCCAGCCAGTTCCGGATCAGCGCGCGATCGACGAGCTCGTCGTTCGAGGGGTGCGAAGGAGCCAGAGGACGCTACGTCCGCATCGCGCGAAGCCGGGCGATCCGCTCCTCGAGGGGCGGGTGCGTCGAGAAGAGGCGCATCAGCACGTTGCCACTCAGCGGATTGACGATGAAGAGGTGCGCCGTCGAGGGGTTCACCGCCATGGGCACCGCCTCGTTCGCCATCTGGAGCTTCTCGAGCGCCTTCGCGAGGCCCCAGGGCTTGCCGGCCATCCTGGCGCCCGCCGCATCCGCCTGGAATTCCCGGGCGCGCGAGACCGCGAGCTGCACGAGCATCGCGGCGATCGGCGCCAGCACCGCCATCAGGATCAGCGCGATCGGGTTTCCGCCCCGGTCCTCGTCGTCGCCGGAGCGCCCGCCGAACATGGCCGCCCACTGCGCCATGTGCGCGAGGTAGGTGATGGCGCCCGCGAGCGTCGCCGCGATCGTCGAGATGAGCACGTCGCGGTTCTTCACGTGCGAGAGCTCGTGCGCGAGCACGCCCTCGAGCTCCTCCTCGTCGAGGATCCGGAGGATGCCCTCGGTCACGGCGACCGCGGCGTGGCTCGGGTTGCGCCCGGTCGCGAACGCGTTCGGCGTATCGGTCGGGATGAGGTAGACCGGCGGCATCGGGATGCCCGCGCGCGTCGTGAGCCGGCGGAGGATCGCGTGGAGGACCGGCGCCTGGGCCTCCTCGATCCGCTGCGCGCCGTACATGGCGAGCACGATCTTGTCGGAGAACCAGTAGCTGAAGAAGTTCATGAGGAGCGCCAGCACAAACGCGACGAGCATGCCCTGGCGGCCGCCGAACGCGCCGCCGAGCAGCACCAGCATCGCCGTGAGCACGGCGAGGAGCATCGCGGTCTTGAAAATGTTCGACATGGCTGAAGGGTAACAAAGGGGCCCCGGGCGGTCAAATGCCTTGACTTGCTAGATCGGCGCCGATATACTGGCCGCGATTCGTGAAAAACTCGTTTATTGATAGAGATTTAGCGATCATGATCATCAAGGTGTCCGACATCCGGGAAGAGGGCGTGACGGTCGACGATGCGGCCGCCATCGGCCCGTTCGCCGACCCCGCGTGGCGGCTCGACGCCGTCCGGCTCCGCGTCCAATGCGACGACCGTGACCTGCTCATGTCGGGCGAGATCCGCGCGACGGTGCCGCGGGTCTGCGGTCGCTGCCTCGAGCCGTTCCCCGTCGCCGTGCACGCCGACGTGGACGTTCGCGTGATCCCGCGCCCGGCGACGGCGGACAACATCGAGCTCGCCCCCGACGATCTGGACGTCGACTTCTACCAGAACGACGAGCTCGACGTCTCGGCGCTCGTCGAGGCGGAGACGGGGCTCGCGCTCCCGATGAAGCCCCTCTGCCGCGATGACTGTCGGGGGCTCTGCCCCGTCTGTGGCGGCAACCGCAACGTCGTCGCCTGCGCGTGCGGCGATCGCGCGCCGGACCCGCGGCTGACCGTCCTCAAGGACCTGGTCGCGCGACCCTCACACTAGAAGGGAACACGCCAATGCCGCTGCCGAAGCGACGCCACTCGAAGACGCGCGGGCGCAAGCGCCGGACGCACTACGTGCTGTTCGCGCCGGCGCGCTCGCTCTGCCCCCAGTGTCGTGAGGTCAAGCTCCCGCACCGGGTCTGCCCGCACTGCGGATACTACAAGGGCCGGGAGATCGTCGCCGTCGAAGGGTCGTAAGCGTTCCGGCGCCAGGCGCGATGAAGATCGCCGTTGACGCCATGGGTGGCGACCACGGTCCGGCCGTCGTGGTGGAGGGAGCGGTCGCCGCGGTGCGGGAGTTCGGCGCCTCCGTCATCCTGGTCGGCGACCGGGCGGCGATCGAGCGCGAGGTCCTCCGTCTCCAGGCCCAGAGCCTCGGCGTCGAGATCTGCCACGCCTCGCAGGTCGTCGGGATGGCCGAGAGCCCGTCGCACGCGCTCCGGCGCAAGCGCGACTCCTCGCTGAAGGTCGCCGCCGAGCTCGTCAAGGACGGCAAGGCGGCCGGCTTCATCTCGGCCGGCAACACCGGCGCCGCGATGGCGATCTCGATGTTCGTCATCGGCGTCCTAACCGGCGTGGATCGCCCCGCCATCGCCGCGGTGCTCCCGAACCTCCGGAAGTTCACGATCCTCCTCGACGCCGGCGCCAACGTGGACCCGAAGCCCTGGCACCTCCTCCAGTTCGCCGTCATGGGCCACGTCTACGCGCGCGACATTCTCGGCCTCGACAACCCGCGCGTGGGGCTCCTCTCCGTCGGCGAGGAGGAGGGCAAGGGGAACGAGCTCACCAAGGAGGCCTACGAGCTGCTCAAGGGGTCGTCGCTGAACTTCGCCGGCAACGTCGAGGGGCGCGACATCTACAACGGACGCTGCGACGTCGTGGTGACCGACGGCTTCACCGGCAACGTGGCGCTCAAGATCTCGGAGAGCCTCGCCGACATGCTGGGCAGCATGATCCGGGAGGAGCTCACGCGCGACACGCGCTCGAAGATCGGCGCCGCGCTGGCGCTGCCCGCGTTCGAGCGCTTCCGCCGCCGGATCGACTACACGGAAGTGGGTGGCGCGCCGCTGCTCGGCATTGACGGCGCCGCGATCATCTGTCACGGTGCTTCGCCGGTGAAGGCGATCAAGAACGCGGTGCGCGTGGCACGCGAGTGGGCCAGCGCCGGTCTCAACGAGCACGTCAAGGCCGCGCTCGAGGCGGAGGTCGCGCGGGGGGGCCGGGAGGGAGGCCGCGAATGACGCGAGCGAGGATCATCGGGGTCGGCGCGTACGCGCCCAAGCGGGTCGTGACCAACGCCGACCTCGAGAAGATGGTCGCGACGAACGACGCGTGGATCGTCCAGCGTAGCGGTATCCGCGAGCGCCACATCGCCGACGAGACCGAGGCGACCTCCGATCTCGCGTTCAAGGCCGCCCAGCAGGCGCTCGAGCGCGCGAACCTCGTCCCCGAGGACATCGAATTCATCGCGGTGGGGACGACGACGCCGGACATGATCTTCCCGACCGTCGGCAACATCGTCCAGCACCGCCTGGGCTGCGGCCGCGCCGGCTCGGTGGACCTGCTCGCCGCCTGCGCGGGTTCCGTCTACAGCCTCGCGTTCGGCTCCCAGCTCATCCAGACCGGCAAGTACCGCCGCGTCCTCTGCATCGGCGCCGAGACGCTCTCGAAGATCACCGACTGGACCGACCGCGGCACGTGCGTACTCCTGGCGGACGCGGCGGGCGCGGCGGTGCTCGAGGCCTACGAGGGCGACCGCGGCATCCTCGACTTCGACCTCTACTCGGACGGCCAGTACTGGGACCTGCTCTACATGCCGGGCGGGGGCTCGCGCAATCCCGCGACCCACGAGACGGTGGACGCCCGGATGCACTACGCCAAGATGAAGGGGAGCGAGGTCTTCAAGGTCGCCGTGCGCATGTTCGTGGACTGCGCCGAGCGGATCCTGACGCGCAACGGGTTCACGCCGGACGACGTGAGCCTGTTCATCCCGCACCAGGCGAACCTCCGGATCATCGAGGCCGCCGCCAAGCGCGCCGGACTCCCGATGGAGCGTGTCTTCGTGAACGTGGACCGGTACGGCAACACCGGTGCCGCGTCCGTGTACGTCGCGCTCGAGGAGGCGGTGGCCGCGGGGCGGGTGAAGCCGGGCGATCTCATCCTGCTCGCGGCGTTCGGGGGCGGCTTCGCCTGGGGCGCGGCCCTGATTCGGTGGTAGCGCCCCCTCCATCCGAGGCGCGTGGCGGGCCGGCTCCGCGATGACGACCGCGTTTCTCTTCCCCGGCCAGGGCTCGCAGGCGGTCGGCATGGGACGGGCGTTCTACGAGTCGTCGCGCGGCGCCAAGGCCGTGTTCGAGGAAGCGAACGAGGCGCTCGGGTTCGACCTGCGCACGCTCGTCTTCGAGGGCCCGGAGGCCCAGCTGGCACTCACCGCGAACACCCAGCCCGCCGTGCTCACCGCCTCGGTCGCGGCGGCGGCGGCGTGCGCCGAGCGCGGCGTGACGCCGGCGATCGCGGCGGGGCACAGCCTCGGCGAGTACGCGGCGCTCGTGGTCGCGGGCGCCCTCCATTTCGCCGACGCCGTGCGGGTCGTGCGCAGGCGCGGGGAGTTCATGCAGGACGCGGTGCCGGTCGGGACCGGCGCGATGGCGGCCATCATGGGGCTCGAGCTCCCCGCCGTCGAGCGCGTCTGCGCCGAGGCGGCGCGGGGCGAGGTCGTCGAGGTCGCCAACGTGAACTCGGCACAGCAGATCGTCGTCGCGGGCCACCGGGCCGCGGTCGAGCGTGCCGTCACGCTCGCCGGTGAGCGCGGCGGCCGCAAGAGCGTGGTGCTGCCCGTGAGCGCGCCCTTCCACTGCGCGCTCATGGCGCCCGCCGCCGACCGGCTCCGCCCCGAGCTGGACGCGATGGCGGTCGCCGATCCGCGCATCCCCGTCGTGCGGAACGTCGACGCGGGGGTGACCCGCACGGCGGCCGACGTACGGCCGTTCCTGCTGCGCCAGGTCGCGAGTCCCGTGCGGTGGACCGACTGCGTGACGCGGCTGGCCGCGGAGGGCGCGACCACCTTCGTCGAGGTCGGGCCCGGCCGCGTGCTGACGGCACTCCTGAAGCGCATCGTGGACGGCCCGCGCGGGTTCGCGGTCGAGGACCCGGCGGGTCTCGACCGCGCGCTGGCGGCCGATCGCGGATGAAGCTCCCGCTCGAGGGCAAGGTGGCGATCGTCACGGGCGGGAGCCGTGGCATCGGCGCGGCGATCGCCGCGTTGCTGGCCGAGGACGGCGCGGCCGTGGTAGTCTCTGGCCGCGACGCCGACCGGCTCGAGCGCACGGTGAAGGAACTCGAGGCGCAGGGTCACGCCGTGCTCCCGGTCGTCGCCGACGCGGCGACGCGCGAGGACGCGGAGCGGCTCGTGGAGGCGGCGAAGGCCCGCTTCGGACGCGTCGACATCCTGGTGAACAACGCCGGCATCACGCGCGACGGGCTCCTCCTGCGCATGAAGGACGAGGACTGGGACCGCGTCATGGAGGTGAACCTCCGGGGCGCGTTCCTCATGACCCGCGCGGTGTCGAAGGCGATGGTGAGGCAGAAGAGCGGCGGGCGGATCGTCAACATGGCCTCGACCGCGGGAGTGATGGGCAACGCGGGCCAGGTGAACTACTCCGCGGCCAAGGCGGGGCTCATCGGCTTCACGAAGGCGGCGGCGCGCGAGCTGGCCCACTGGTCGATCCTCGTCAACGCCGTCGCGCCGGGGCTGATCGAGACGGACATGGCGGCGGCGATCCCCGCGGCCGCGCGCGAGGCGCTGCTCGCCCAGGTGCCGATCAAGCGCATCGGGACCGCGCGCGAGGTGGCCGAAATGGTACGATTCCTCGCCGGAGACGGGGCGGCCTACATCACGGGCCAGGTCTTCCACGTCAACGGCGGCCTGTACATGTAGCGCATCCTACTCGCGGAGGTGACGGGTTCATGGCGAAGTCGGTAGAGGAGAAGGTGAAGGAGATCATCGTCGAGCAGCTCGGGGTCGAGGAGGACGAGGTCAACCCGAACGCGAAGTTCATCGAGGACCTGGGCGCCGACTCGCTCGACACGGTGGAGCTCGTCATGGCGCTGGAGGAGCACTTCGACATCCAGATCCCCGACGAGGACGCCGAGAAGATCGTGACCGTCGGCGACGCGATCCAGTACATCAAGGAGAATTCGTAACGAACCGCATGGACAGGCGGCGGGTCGTCGTCACCGGGCTCGGCGCGCTCACGCCGGTCGGCAACACGGCCGAGGAGCTCTGGTCCGCGCTCAGGGAGGGTCGCTCGGGCATCGGCCCGATCACGAAGTTCGACACCTCCGAGAAGGACGCGCAGGGCGCGTTCAAGTACGCGACGCGGATCGCCGGCGAGGTGAAGAACTTCGACCCGCTGAAGTACGTGGACAAGAAGGAGGCGCGCCGCCTCGACCCGTTCCTCCAGTACGCGATGGCCTGCAGCGTGATGGCCGTCGAGGACGCCGGACTCGACACCGGCAAGGTGGACGGCACGCGCTTCGGCGTGCTCATCGGCTCGGGCATCGGCGGCATCCAGACGCTGCTCAGCACGTACGACACGCTCCGCGAGAAGGGGCCGGACCGCGTCTCGCCCTTCTTCATTCCGATGATGATCGTCAACATGGCGTCGGGGCTCGTCTCGATGCGTTTCGGCGCCAAGGGGCCGAACTCGGCGGTGATCACGGCCTGCGCGACCGGTAACCACGCCGTCGGCGACGCGTTCCGGATCATCCAGCACGGCGACGCCGATCTCATGATCGCGGGCGGCTCGGAGGCGATCATCATCCCGCTGACGATCGCGGGCTTCTGTGCCATGAAGGCCATGTCCACCCGCAACGACGAGCCGACGAAGGCCTCACGGCCCTTCGACGCGAACCGCGACGGGTTCGTCTGCGGGGAGGGCGGCGGCGTGGTCGTGCTCGAGTCGCTCGAGCACGCGCTGCGGCGCGACGCCCGGATCTACGCCGAGATCGTCGGCTACGGGATGACGGGCGACGCCCACCACATGACGGCGCCCGACCCCGAGGGCGATGGCGCGGCGCGCGCGATGGAAGCGGCGCTCCGCGACGCCGCGCTCGAAGGGCCCGAGGTCGGCTACGTCAACGCGCACGGCACGTCGACCCCGTACAACGACAAGTTCGAGACGATCGCGATCAAGCGCGTCTTCGGTGACCACGCCCGGCGCCTCGCGGTGTCGTCCACGAAGTCGATGACGGGACACCTGCTCGGCGCGGCCGGCGGCGTCGAGGCGATCGCGACCGTGCTGGCCCTCCACCAGGGCATCCTGCCGCCGACGATCAACTACGAGACGCCCGATCCGGATTGTGACCTCGACTACATTCCGAATCAGGCGCGCAAGCAGGACGTCGAGGTCGCGATCTCGAACGCGTTCGGGTTCGGCGGCACGAACGCGACGCTCGCCTTCCGCAAGTACCTCCCGTAGGTGGATCCCGCCGGCGTCGCCGGCCTCGAGCGGCGGCTCGGCCATCGCTTCGGTGACGCGGCGCTTCTCGAGCGCGCGCTCACGCACGCCTCGTACGCCAACGAGCACCCTCCCGAGGCGAGCCACGAGGGCCTGGCGCTGCTGGGCGACGCGGCGCTCGCGCTCGTCGTCGCCGAGCATCTGATCGCGGCCGATCCCGGCGCCCCCGTCGGCGTCCTCACGCCGCGGCGCGCCGAGCTGGTCTCGGGCGAGCGCCTGGCACGCTGGGCGGTCGGGCTGGACCTGGGCCCGCTCCTGCGGCTCGGGCGCGGCGAGGAGCAGACGGGCGGGCGCGAGCGCGAGTCGATCCTCGCGACGGCGCTCGAGGCGATCCTCGGCGTCATCTATCTCGAGGGCGGCGTCGCCGCCGTGCGCGCCGCCGTCGGCGGGCTGGCCCCATGGTAGGCTGACGGCATGAGGCTCTGGCCCCGCCGCGGCCGTCCTCCGGCCGCGCCGCCCTCGGCGGACGAGCAGCTCGTCACCGAGGACCTGCTCCGCCGCAACATCGAGGACCTCCTGATGGTCCGCGAGCGCCTGACCCGCGGAGGCATCGTGAGCTTCCGCGGCGAGCTGCTCGTCGCGCCGGCGCGCGCGCTCGACGTGCTGCGTGAGCGGCTGCGGCCGTTCGGCTACACGCCCTTCCTGCGCCGGGAGCCCGGCGGCGTCCTCGTGCAGGCGTGGCCGCTCGTCGAGGTCGTGGAGCGCCAGCGCGTCCTGCCGAACGTCGTCCTGTTCGTGCTGACGTGCGCCTCCACGCTGCTCGCCGGCACGATGTTCTCGGGCTCGCCGACCTTCGATGCGTTCCGCGCGGGACCGCTGCCCGTGTGGCTCCTCTCGGGCGTGCCGTTCGCCGCCACGCTGCTCGCCATCCTGGGCGTCCACGAGTTCGGCCACTATTTCACCGCCCGCCACTACAAGGCGCAGGTGAGCCTGCCGTATTTCATCCCGGCACCGCCGCCGATCTTCCTCTTCGGGACGATGGGCGCCATCATCCGGATGCGCTCGCCCGCCCGTGACCGGAACTCGCTCTTCGACATCGCCGCCGCGGGGCCCCTGGCGGGCCTGGCGGTCGCGCTGCCCGCGATCGTCCTGGGACTCCTGTGGTCGCAGGTCGTGCCGATCCCGCCGGGGGGCCGCATCATCTTCGGCGACTCGCTGCTGCTACGGCTCCTCGTTCGCCTGCAGTTCGGACCGATTCCCGACGGCTTCATGCTCTACACGCACCCGATCGCCGACGCGGCGTGGGCGGGCTTCCTCGTGACCGCGCTCAACCTCTTCCCCGTGGGCCAGCTGGACGGCGGGCGGATCGCCTACGCGCTCATCGGCCGCCACCACCGGACGCTCGGGATCGCGACCGTCGCCGGCCTCGTCGCGATGGGCGTGCTCACGGGGGCCTCGAACTGGTTCATCTGGGCGGGGCTCGTCTTCTTCCTGATCGGCTTCCACCACAGCCCGCCGCTCGACGACGTGACGCCGCTCTCGGCGCGCCGGCGCGTCCTCGGGATCGTGTGCCTGGGGTTGCTGGTGCTGCTCGTCCCGCCGATCCCCATCACGATCGGCGACTAGCGCTCGCCGGCTCGCGTCGCCTCGCGTCGTTCTCGGTCGGCGCCGCGCCTCAGGTACAACCGCGTACGCTCGGCACAGCGCCTCCCTCGGGCCTCGCGATGCTCGCGATCCGGCGGCGCTGCCCTCGCGCGGCGCTCACGATCCGACTAGCGCTCGCCGGCTCGCGTCGCCTCGCGTCGTTCTCGGTCGGCGCCGCGCCTCACGCCGCCGGCTCAGACGCGCGCGGGCGGCTCGTTGCCCGCCTCCAGCGCAGCCTTCCTGACGTCCACGAAGACCAGGAGCGTCAGGCCCAGCAGGAAGAACGTCGAGAGCGAGACGATCGCGATCCGGTAGCTGCCGGTGAACTGCAGCGCCAAGCCGAAGAGGAGGGGCCCGAGCCAGCTCGTGCCGCGATCGCTCACCTCGTAGAGGCCGAAGTACTCCGCCTCCTGTCCCTTGGGGATCATGAGGGAATAGAGGGAACGGCTCAGCGCCTGGCTGCCGCCGAGGACGACCGCGATCGCCGCCGCGAGGGCGAAGAACTCGCCTCCGGTCCGGAGCCATCCGTACGCGTAGGTCACGGTCCCGGTCCAGATCACGAGGCTCAGCATGATCGCGCGCTTGGCGCCGAGCACCGCCGCCACCCGATCGAAGAGGAGCGCTCCGCCGAACGCGACGAACTGCACCATGAGAATCACCGCGGTCAGCGTCGAGACCGGCAGCCCCAGCTCTTCCTGGCCGAACTGCGCGGCGAGCGCGATGACCGTCTGGATGCCGTCGTTGTAGAGGAGGTAGGCGGCGAGGAAGAGCATCGTCTGCGGGTAGTGGCGGACCCGGCGGAGCGTGCGCCCGAGCTGCCGCAGGCCGACGGTTAGATAGTGCTCGCCGGCGGCGAGGCGGCGTTCGGCGCGCCGGTTTCGGAGCAGGGCGAGGGGAATCAGGGTGAACGCCGCCCACCACAGGCCCGCCGAGGCGAGGTTGATGCGAACCGCCGCGCCGGGGCTCAGACCGAGGGTCGGGGCCTGGGAGAAGAGCGCCAGGTTGAGCGCCAGGAGCAGGCCGCCGCCGAGGTATCCGAGCGCCCAGCCGTACGACGAGACGGCGTCCCGCTCGTCGGGCGCGGCCAGGTCGGGGAGGAACGCGTTGTAGACGACGACCGAGGCGCCGAAGCTCACGTTGGCGACGAGGAAGAGGGCCGCGCCCGACAGATAACGCGCCCCGTCGACGACGTAGAGGGCGGTCGTGGCGGCGGCGCCGACGTACGCGAAGAGCGCGAGCATCTGCTTCTTCCGGTGCGAGTAGTCCGCGATCGCGCCGAGGACCGGCAGGACCGCGACCTGCGCGAGCACCGAGAGCGAGACGACGTACGGGAAGAACGAGCCGGCGTGCACCCGGATGCCGAGCGGATACACGAAGCCCTCCGCGTCGGCGGCCGCCTTCGTCACGGTGGTGAGCCACGGGCCGAGGAACACCGTGACGACCGTCGTGGGAAAGGCGGAGTTCGCCCAGTCGTAGAAGTACCAGCCGACCCGCTCTCGGCGATTGCTCACGCGGCACGCACCGTGGGCCGGGAGGATGACACAGGCGGCTCGGCTGCGCTACTATCCCCGCGTCATGCCGGGCCGGCTCGACCTGAAGCAGCTCGAGCAGCTGATCCGCAAGGGCGAGGTCGACACCGTCCTCACGGTCTTCCCCGACACGTTCGGCCGCCTCATGGGCAAGCGCGTGGTCGGGAGCTACTTCCTCGACCACGTCGCCGGGGAGGGCGCGCACGCCTGCATCTACCTGTTCACCGTGGACATGGAGATGGAGCCGCTCCCGGGCTTCAAGCTGACCTCCTGGCAGCGCGGCTACGGGGACATGAAGCTGGTCCCCGACCTCGGGACGCTCCGGCTGGTCCCGTGGCTCGCGAAGACGGCGCTCGTCTTTTGCGACGTCTACACGGAGGAGGGCGCGGCGATCGAGGAGGCGCCGCGCTGGATGCTCCGGCGTCAGGTCGAGCGCGCGGCGAAGCAGGGGTTCACGGTGAAAACCGCGGCGGAGCTCGAGCTCTACGTGTTCCGCGAATCGTTCGAGGATGCGCGCGCCCGGCGGTACCAGCACCTGACGCCGGTGGCGGGCTATCTCGAGGACTATCACATCCTCCAGACGACGAAGGAGGAGCCGCTGATCCGCGCGATCCGCAACGGCATGGAGGGCGCCGACGTGCCCGTCGAGACCTCCAAGGGGGAGTGGGGGCGCGGCCAGGAGGAGATCAACCTCCGCTACGCCGAGGCGCTCGAGATGGCCGACCGTGCGGCGCTCTACAAGCACGGCGCCAAGGAGATCGCCCACCTCCACGGCTGCGCGGTCACGTTCATGGCGAAGTACGACGTGGGCGCCGCGGGCTCCTCGTTCCACGTCCACTCCTCGCTCTGGGACCGGAGCGGCCGCAAGGCCCTCTTCGCCACGACGGGCCGCGGCGCGGCGCAGCGGACCTCGGGCCCGCTGCTCGGCCACTGGCTCGCCGGCCAGCTCACGCTGGCGCGCGAGCTCGCGTACTTCTACGCGCCGAGCGTCAACTCGTACAAGCGCTACCAGGCGGGCTCGTTCGCGCCGACGCGCCTCGTCGCCGGCTGGGACAACCGCACCTGCGGGTTTCGGCTCTGCGGTGAGGGAAACGGCTACCGCGTCGAGAACCGCATCCCCGGCGCCGACGCCAATCCGTACCTCGCGTTCGCCGCGACGATCGCGGCCGGGCTCCACGGAATCGCGGCCCGGCTCAAGGCGCCGAAGCTCTACGAGGGCAACGCCTACGAGGACGCGACGCTGCCGCAGGTCCCCAAGACGCTGCGCGAGGCGATCGCCGGGCTCGAGCGCTCGAAGACGGCGCGCGCGGCCTTTGGCGAGCGCGTCGTCGAGCACTATCTACACACGGCGCGGCTCGAGCAGCAGGCCTTCGACCAGGCGGTGACCGACTGGGAGCTCATGCGCAACTTCGAGAGGATCTGATGACCGACCGCGAGTGGGTCCTGCTGAACCCCGGGCCGGCGAACACGAGCCTGACCGTCCGCGGCGCGCTCGTGATGCCGGATCTGTGCCATCGCGAGCCCGAATTCTTCGACATGATGCGGCGCTGCCGCGAGCGGCTCGTCCGCCTCGCGGGCGCCGGCCCGGCGTGGAGCGCGGTGCTGTTCGCCGGGTCCGGGACGGCCGCCGTCGAGGCGGCGCTCGCCTCGCTCGTGCCGCCCGACCGGTCGGTGCTCGTCGTGAGCAACGGCGTCTACGGCGAGCGGATGCTCAGGATCGCGCGCGCGCACGGCATCCACGCCGAGACCCTCGCGTACGACAACGTCACGCCCGTGAAGCCCGCCGACGTCGGCGCGGCGCTCGCCGCGCATCCCCAGGTGAGCCACGTCGCGGTCGTCCACCACGAGACGACCACGGGCCTGCTGAACCCCGTCGAGGACGTCGCGCGCGTCGCGGCCGGGCACGGCCGCCGCGTCCTCGTGGACGCGATGAGCTCGCTCTTCGGCGAGCCGCTCGACGTCACGCGGGACGGGATCGACGCCGTGACGGCCAGCGCCAACAAGTGCCTCCAGGGCGTCCCGGGCATCGCGTTCGTCCTCGCCCGCCGGAGCGCGCTCGAGGCGCTCCGGGGGCGGCCGCCGCGCTCGGTCTATCTCGACCTCTACAACCACTTCGCGACCCAGGAGCAGGACAACACGCCCTTCACGCCGGCCGTCCAGGTGCTGCACGCGATGGAGCAGGCGCTCGTCGAGCTGGAGGCCGAGACGGTCGCCGCCCGCATCGCGCGCTACGCCGAGAACGCGCGGGTGCTGCGCGAGGGCATGGCCGGGCTCGGCTTCGAGATCCTCGTGCCCGCGGGCGCCCGCTCGAGCATCCTCACGACCTTCCGGCTCCTCCCCGGGCTCCGCTACGAACCGCTCCACGACGCGATGAAGCGGCGCGGCTTCATCGTCTACGCGGGCCAGGGGGACATCCGGACGTACGCGTTCCGCGTCGCGAACATGGGCACGCTCACGCCGAAGGACATGGCCGACGTGGTCGCCGCCTTCGCGGCGTGCCTCGAGGAGTTCCGCTGATGGGCGAGCGCCTGAGGGGCAGGGTCGCGTTCATCACGGGCGCAGGCATGGGCATGGGGCGCGAGGCCGCGCTCCTGTTCGCGGAGGAGGGCGCGCGGATCGCCGTTGCCGACATCGAGGCCGGCGCGGCAAAGGAGACCGCGGGGCTCGTCGAGAAGGCCGGCGGCCAGGCGCTCGCCGTGGTCGGCGACGTGGCGGTCGAGGCGGATGTCAAGCGCATGGTCGACGAGGCGGTGCGGCGCTTCGGCCGGCTCGACGTCCTGCACAACAACGCGGGCGTCCTCTGGAAGGACCGCGACCGCTCGGTGCTCGAGACCGACGAGCGGTGGTGGGACCGCGTGATGGCGATCAATCTCAAATCGGTCTTCTGGGTGACCAAGTACGGGATCCCGGAGCTCCGGAAGGCCGGCGGCGGCTCGATCATCATGATGGGCTCGGTCTCGGCGCTCGCCGGCTTCACGCGCGCCCAGGACGCCTACACCGCGGCCAAGGGCGCGCTGATCTCGCTCACCAAGTCGCTCGCGATCCAGTTCGCGAAGGACCGGATCCGGTGCAACATCATCCACCCGGGCATCGTGGACACGCCGCTGCAGGCCCCCTACCTCACCGCCGAGATCCGCAAGGAGTTCGAGACGGGGATTCCGCTCGGCCGCATCGCCCACCCGCGCGAGATCGCCACCGTCGCCCTGTTCCTCGCCAGCGACGACTCCTCGTTCATGACCGGCGCCGAGCTGGTCGTGGACGGCGGCTTCACCGCCGGGTAGCGAGGCCGACGGGATGAGCACACCGTCCGGAGCCACGGGCTCCCTTGTCGGGCCGCCCGCCGCGGCGCCGGCCGCGCGGCCCGCGCTGCGGCATCTCGACCTCGTCGTCACGGCCACGGCGGGCGCGGTCCTGCTCCTGCTGCTCGTCTTCGTCGTCTGGCCCGTTCTGCGCGTGCTCGCGGCGAGTCTCGCGGGGCCGTCCGGCCTCACGCTGGGCCACTACGCCGAGTTCTTCAGCTCCTGGCGGCTGCTGCGGATCCTCCTGAACAGCCTCGCGGTTTCGGCGGCGTCGACCGCCATCACCGTGACCGCGGCCCTGGTGCTCGCGTACGCGGTCACGCGCACGGACATCCCGGGCAAGCGCTTCGTCTCCCTCATGAGCCTGCTGCCCCTGATCTCGCCGCCGTTCCTCGTCTCGCTGGCCTTCATCCTCCTCTTCGGTCGGAACGGCGTGGTCACGCGCGGGCTCGGTCTCGACTGGTCGATCTACGGCTTCACGGGCATCGTGGTGTCGCAGGTGTTCACGTTCCTGCCCCAGGCGTACATCCTCCTGGCGAACGTGCTGGGCAACATCGACGCCTCGCTCGAGGAGGCCGCGGAGAATCTCGGGGCCGGACCGCTGACGACGCTTCGCCGCGTCACGCTGTCGCTCGCGCGGCCGGGGCTCGCCTCCGCCGCCCTGATCGTCTTCATCCTCTGCATGACCGACTTCGGCAACCCGATCCTCATCGGCGGGCGCTACAACGTCCTGGCCACGGAGATCTACGCGCAGGTGATCGGCATGAGCAACTTCGCCGCCGGCGCGACGATGTCGGTGGTGCTGATCGTGCCGTGCCTCGTGGCCTACCTCGTGAACGCCTACTGGGTCGGGACGAAGTCGTACGTGACGGTCTCCGCCGGCGCGCGGACGGCCATCCGGCCGACGCCGCCCGCCGTCCGGTGGCCGCTCCTGGCGCTCGCGGGTGGCGCGGCGCTCTTCATCTTCGTGATCTACGCGCTGATCCCGATCGGCTCGTTCGTGCGCCTCTGGGGTAGCGATTGGTCGCTCTCGCTGCGGCACTACGCGTTCGTCTCGAGCGCCGAGGGCGCGTGGCCGATCTGGAACAGCGTGAAGCTCGCGGCCGTCGCGGGCGTCGTGGGAACGGCGGTGGCGCTCGTCGCCGCGTACGTCATCGAGCGCAAGCGCCCGCCCGCGCGGCGCGCGCTCGAGGCGCTCGTGCTTCTGCCCGCGGCGCTGCCGGGCACCGTCGTCGGCCTCGGGTATATCCTGGCGTTCAACGTGCCGCCCGTGTACCTCACGGGAACGATCTGGATCCTCGTGGCGAGCGTGGTGTTCTGGAAGCTTCCGGTGGCCGCGCTCGCCGGCATCAACGCGCTGAAGCAGATCGACCCCGGGATCGAGGAGGCGGCGGTGAGCCTCGGCGCCAGCAGCCTCACGACGTTCCGGCGCGTGGTGCTGCCGTTGCTCACGGGGACCGCGTTCTCCATCTTCGTCTACTTCTTCATCAACGGGATGGTCACCGTCAGCGCGGTGATCTTCCTCATCTATCCCGGGTTCAACCTGGGATCGGTCGCGATCTTGAACCAGGTCGAGAACGGGTATCCCGGCGCGGCGTGCGCCCTGGGGACCATCATCCTGGGACTGGTCATCGGCTCGGTGTTGCTCCTCCGCGCGCTGGTCGGGGGAGACCGGGTCGCCGTCCTGAAGCTCTAGCGAAAGGAGACACGTCCATGCGCCGTCTGCTTCCCCTGCTGCTGGCCCTCACCCTGCTGCTCCCTCTCGGTCCGTCGGTCGCGCCGGCCTCCGAGGACAAGCTCGTCATCTACACGGCCTTCGAGGAGAACGAGCTCAAGACGTTCTGGGAGCAGTTCAAGAAGGATCTGCCCGATCTCGCCGCCAAGGCCCAGTACATCCGCGCATCCACGGGCCCGATCATGGCGCGCGTCGAGGCCGAGAAGGCGAACCCCCAGGCCGACGTGATCTGGGGCGTCTTCAACGACTACATGACCGGCGCCGCGATCAAGGGCCTCCTCGAGCCCTACGCCGCCAAGGAGTCGGACCGGATCCCCGCGCGCTTCAAGCACCCGGAGAACGCCTGGCAGGGCGTGACGCTCCTCGCGGTCGGCTTCGCCATGAACAAGAAGAAGATGGAGGAGCTGAAGCTCCAGCCTCCGCGCTCCTGGTCGGACCTCCTCGACCCGAAGTACAAGGGCCACATCGTCATGTCCAACCCGTCGACCTCGGGGACGGCGTACCTGCTGCTCGCGAGCCACGCGGCGCGCCTGGGCGAGGACAAGCTCTGGGCGTACTACGACGCGCTCGACAAGAATCTCTCGCAGATCACTAAGTCGGGCGGCGCCCCGGGCCGGATGGCGGCGTCGGGCGAGACGCCGATCGGCGTCGCGCTCGGATACGAAGTCGAGGTGGCCAAGAAGCAGGGCGCGGCCATCGACGTGATCTACCCCTCCGACGGCGTCGCGTGGACCTTCGAGGGCAACGCGCTTGTCAAGGGGGCGAAGAACCCCGTGAACGCCAAGCGCTTCCTCGACTGGGCGGTGTCCAAGTCGGCGATGGCCGCCTACGGCGAGTGGCGGGGCGGCGGCGTCGCGCGGCCGGACGCCGGCGTGGCCGGCCAGAAGATCACCGAGATGAACCTGATCAACGTCGATTTCGTCAAGGCCGGCGACCCGCAGTACAAGGACCGGCTCGTCAAGCGCTGGCTCGAGAAGTACTCGAGATAGCGTGCGCATCGTCCTCGACCGTCTGACAAAGCGCTTCGGCGGCTCTCTCGCCGTGGACGGGCTCTCCCTGGAGATCGGCCAGGGGGAGCTCGTCTCGCTCGTCGGCGGCTCGGGGTGCGGCAAGACCACGACGCTCCGCATGATCGCCGGCTTCGAGCGGCCCGACACCGGCGAGATCCGTTTCGGGGACCGCGTCGTGACCGACGTCCCCCCGCGCCGGCGCGGCGTCGGCATCGTCTTCCAGTCCTACGCGCTCTTCCCGACGATGACCGTCGCCGACAACATCGCGTTCGGCCTGCGGGTCGCCCGGTGGCCGGCCGCGAAGGTCCGCGAGCGGGTCGGGGAGATGGTCGAGCTGACGCACCTCCAGGGCTTCGAGGGCCGGTACGCGAATCAGCTCTCGGGCGGCCAGCAGCAGCGCGTGGCGTTGGCGCGCGCGCTCGCGCGCCGCCCCGAGATCCTGCTGCTCGACGAGCCGCTGTCGGCGCTCGACGCGAAGATCCGGCTCCGGCTGCGCAGCGAGATCCGCAAGATCCAGCAGGACCTCGGCATCACGACGGTGTACGTCACGCACGACCAGGAGGAGGCGCTCTCGATCGCCGACCGCATCGCGGTGATGCGCGCCGGGCGCATCGAGCAGATCGGACGCCCCCGGGAGATCTACGGACACCCGCGCACCGACTTCGTCGCCGACTTCATCGGCATCTCGAACATCCTCGACTGCCGTGTCGTCTCCGCGCGCGACGGCGCCGTCGAGTGGGAAGGTGAACGCCTCCGCGTGGCGCTGCAGGACGTCCGGGACGGCGACCGCGTCCTGCTCTCGGTGCGCCCCGAGAAGCTCGCGCTCGTCGGCGAGGGCCCGTCCGACGGCCGGAACCGCGTCGGCGGCGTCCTGGAGGTCGTGACGTTCCTCGGCCCCATCGTCCGCCTCCAGGTCGCGGTCCGGGGCCAGCCCTTCTGGGTGGACCTGCCCGCGGGCGAGGCGGGGGCGCTCGAGCGCAAGACGGCCGTCGTGCTCGCGTGGGCGCCGGGCGACGCCGTCGTCATCTCCGCGATCGGAACCGCCGCCGATTAACGCCGCGCGCGTCGTCATCGTCGGCGGCGGCATCGCCGGCTGTTCGATCGCCTACCACCTGGCCGAGAGCGGCTGGCGCGACGTCGTCGTGCTCGAGCGCGGCGAGCTGACGGGCGGCTCGACCTTCCACGCCGCGGGTCTCGTCGGCCAGCTCCGCTCCTCGGTCGCGCTCACGCGGATCAACATGGCGAGCGTCGAGCTCTACGCGCGTCTGGCGCAGGCGGCGCGGCAAGAGCAGGGCCGTGATCCGGGCTGGAGGCCGGTCGGGAGCCTCCGGCTCGCGTCCTCGCGCGAGCGGCTCCTCGAGCTCCGGCGGCAGGCGGGCTGGGCGCGGACCTTCGGCCTCGACATGACGCTGATCACCGCGCGCGAGGCGTGCGACCTCTTCCCGCTGATCGATCCGGCCGGCGTCGAGGGCGCGCTCTACCTGCCCACCGACGGCCACGTCGATCCCGCGGGCCTGACCGGCGCGCTCGCCGACGCGGCGCGGCGGCAGGGCGTCCGGTTCCAGACGGGCGTCACCGTGACGGGGTTCACCCTCGCGCGGGGCCGCGTCGCCGCGGTCGTCACCGATCACGGCACGATCGCCGCCGAGGTCGTCGTCAACGCCGCCGGGATCTGGGCGCGCGAGGTCGGCCGGCTCGCCGGGGTGAACGTCCCCGTCGTCCCGATGGCCCACCAGTACCTCGTCACGCGGCCGATCGAGGGCGTGCGGCGCGAGTGCCCCACGATGCGCGATCCCGATCGGCTCGTCTACTTCCGCGAGGAGGTCGGCGGGCTCGTCGTCGGTGGCTTCGAGCGCCGCTGCCGGCCCTGGGGGCTCGACGGCATCCCGGGGGGCTTCACCCATTCACTGCTGCCGCCCGACTGGGAGCGCTTCGGCGAGCTGATGGAGGGCGCCGTCGCGCGGGTGCCGGCGGTCGGCAAGGCCGAGGTGATCCGCATGATCAACGGGCCCGAGGCCTACACGCCGGACGGCGAGTTCATCCTCGGCGAGGCGCCGGCGCCGCGCGGGTTCTTCGTGGCCGCCGGCTTCTGCGCCCACGGGATCGCGGGCGGCGGCGGCGTGGGCCGCGTGATGGCGCAATGGATCATGGATGGACGCGCGCCGATCGACCTCTGGCGGATGGACCTCCGCCGCTTCGGTGCCCAGTACGCCGACCTCGACCTGGCCGTGGCCCAGTCGACCGAGGTCTACGCCACGTACTACGACATCCACTATCCCGGCGAGGAGCGGCGCGCCGGCCGCGGGCTCAAGCGCTCGCCGGCCTACGCGCGTCTCCAGGCGCTCGGCGCCGCGTTCGGCGAGAAGGCGGGCTGGGAGCGCCCGAACTGGCTCGAGGCGAACCGCGACGCGGCACCCGGGCGCTACGCGGCGCGCGGCTGGCTCGGGCGCCACTGGTCGTCGGCGATCGAGGCCGAGCACGCGGCGGCGCGCGAGCGCGCCGCGCTCTTCGACGAGACCTCGTTCAGCAAGCTCGAGGTCTCGGGCCCGGACGCGCTCGCAACGCTGCAGCGCCTCACCGACAACCAGATGGACAGGCCGCCCGGGTCGGTGACCTACACGCAGATGCTCAACGCGCAGGGCGGCATCGAGTGCGACCTGACCGTCACGCGCCTCGATCCCCAGCGGTTCCTGCTGGTGACCGGTTCGGCGTTCGGCCCGCACGATCGCGCGTGGCTCGAGGCGCACGCGGACACCGGAAGCGGCATGGCCGTCGAGGACGTGACCGACCGCTACGCGTGTCTGGGGCTCTGGGGACCGCGCGCGCGGGACATCCTCCGGCGCGCGACGCGCGACGAGGTGTCGGACACGGCGTTCCCGTACATGACGGCACGCCGCCTCTCGGTCGCCGGCGTTGAGGTCCTCGCGCTGCGCGTGACCTACGTGGGGGAGCTCGGCTGGGAGTTCTACGCGCCGACGGCCGGAGGCAAGGCGCTCTGGGACGCGCTCTGGAGCGCGGGCGAGCCGCTCGGGCTCCGCGCCGCGGGCTACCGCGCGATCGACTCGCTCAGGCTCGAGAAGGGCTATCGGTACTGGAGCGCGGACCTGACGCCCGAGGACACGCCGTGGGAGGCGGGGCTCGGCTTCTGCGTCAAGCTCGACAAGGGCGAGTTCATGGGCCGGGGGGCCCTGCTCGCGCAGAAGGCGCGGGGCGTGACGCGCCGCCTCGTCTGCCTGACGCTCGCCGATCCCCACGCGATCGCGTTCGGCGGCGAGCCGATCATGCGTCAGGGCGAGGCGCTGGGCCGCGTGACGAGCGGCGGCTACGGGTACACGGTCGGTCGGTCCATCGCGTACGGCTACGTTCCGGCCGCGCACGCGGCGCCCGGCACCCCGCTCCTCGTCGAGGTGTTCGGCGAGCCGGTGGCCGCGACCGTGGCGCGCGAGCCGCTGTACGACGCCGCGGGCGAGAAGATCAGGGGAGGGAGCTGAGATGAGAATCGAGACCATCGCGGTGCACGCGGGCGCCCGCGTCGATCCCGGGACCGGCGCGGTGACGCCGGCCATCCACCCGAGCACCACGTTCGAGCGCGACCCCGACGGCGCGTATTCCCGTGGCTTCCTCTACGCGCGCAACAGCAACCCCAACCGCGACGCGCTCGAGGCGTGCCTGACGGCGCTCGAGGGCGGCGCCGCCTGCGCCGCGTTCGCGTCGGCCTCGGCGGCGACGTCGGCGATCTTCCAGGCGCTCGACCCCGGCGACCACGTCGTCGCGCCCGTGGACGCCTACCACGGCACCGCGCGGCTCCTGCGCGAGACGTTCACCCGCTGGGGGCTCGAGACGACGTTCGTCGACATGACCGATCTCGCGGCCGTGCAGAAGGTTGTGCGGGCCGGCACCAGGCTCGTCTGGCTGGAGACGCCGTCGAACCCGCTCTGGAAGGTCACCGACATCGCGCGCGCCGGGGAGATCGCGCGCGCGGCCGGCGCGCGACTCGTGTGCGACAACACGACCGCGACGCCCGTTCTCCAGTCGCCGTTCCGCCTGGGCGCCGACCTGATCCTGCACGCCACGACCAAGTACCTGGGCGGGCACAGCGACGTGCTGGGCGGCGCCGTGGTGACGAAGGCGCACGACGCGTTCTTCGACAGGGTCCGCGCCATCCAGGTCTCGGGCGGCGCGGTGCCGTCACCCTTCGATTGCTGGCTCGTGCTCCGGGGCATCCGGACGCTGCCGTATCGCGTGCGCGCCCATTCCGAGAACGCGCTCCGGGTGGCGACTTTCCTGGAACGCCATCCACGGGTCGAGACGGTTCACTACCCCGGCCTGGCGGCCCATCCGGCCCACGACGTCGCGCGCCGCCAGATGTCGGCGTTCGGCGGCATGGTCTCGGTCCAGGTGAAGGGCGGCCGGGAGCGGGCGATGGCCGTCGCGGCGAGGCTCGCCGTGTTCACGCGCGCGACGAGCTTCGGCGGGACGGAGAGCCTGGTCGAACACCGGGCCTCGATCGAGGGGCCGGGGACGCGCACGCCGGACAACCTGCTGCGTCTGAGCATCGGACTCGAGCACGCCGACGACCTGATCGAGGACTTCGACCGGGCGCTCGCCTGAGGGAGAGGACACGCGCATGACGCTCCAGGGGAAGACCGCGCTCGTCACCGGCGCCGCCCGCGGCATCGGGCTCGCCATCGCGCGACGCTTCGTGCGGGACGGCGCCCGCGTCGCCCTCGTGGATCTGGACGCGACCGCCGTGGCCGCGGCCGCGGCGCCGTTCGGCGAGGCGGGGCTCGCGCTTGCGGCCGACGTGACCCAGGCCGCCGAGGTCGAGCGCGCCGTGCAGGCGGTCCGGCAGCGGTGGGGCCGGCTCGACATTGCCGTGAACAACGCCGGGATCACGGGCGGGTCGAAGCTCACCTGGGAGGTCACCGACGAGGAGTGGCACCGCGTGATCGCGGTGGACCTCACCGCCGTCTTCTTCGTCTCACGGGCGGCCGTGCGCGTGATGCTCGAGCAGGGGAGCGGCCGGATCGTCAACATCGCCTCGATCGCGGGCAAGGAGGGGAACCCGACGCTGGTGCCGTACTCGACCGCGAAGGCGGGCGTCATCGGCCTCACCAAGGCGCTCGCGAAGGAGGTGGCGACGAAGGGGATCCTCGTGAACGCCGTCGCGCCCGCCGTGATCGGCACGGACATGGTGCGCCAGATGTCGAAGGAGACCGTGGATATGCTGGTCGCGAAGATTCCGATGGGACGGATCGGGCGGCCCGAGGAGGTCGCGGCGCTGGTCGCCTGGCTCGCCTCGGACGAGTGCTCCTTTTCGACCGGCGCGGTCTACGACCTCTCGGGCGGCCGCGCGACCTACTGATCCTCGACGCTCAGGACGGTCGCCGATCGAGGGCGTACTGCAGCAGCGCGATCTTCGAGAAAGACTCGGTGATCTCGCCCTCGCGTGCCATCCGGATCGCCTCCTCCAGCTCCACGACGCGCCGCTCGATGAACTCGTCGTCGTCGGCGGGCAGCGGATCCTCGGTGAGTCCCCACGCCGTGTAGCAGTAGGCGGTCTCGTCGAGATAGGCGTTCGAGGGATGGAACCGCGTGAGGAGCTCGAAGCGCGCGGCCCGATAGCCACCTTCCTCCCTGAGCTCGCGCTGCGCCGCCGCCAGCGGCTCCTCGCCCGGAAGCGCGCCACCGCCCGGCAGCTCCCAGGACATCGCCCCGAGGAGATGGCGATACTGGCCGACGAGGAGAACGCGGCGCTCGTCGAGGAACGGCAGGATCGCGACGCCCACGCCGACGTGCAGGACCGGATAGACTACCTGCCGGCCGTCGGGAAGCCGCCAGACGTCCTCGCGCAGGGTGAGCTTGCCGCGCGTGTAGCGCGGGGAGGAGGCGAGGCGCGTCCAGCCGGGAGGCATCGCGCCGGTATGGTATCGTATGGGACGCGATGCCGCGAGAACGTCACGTGGACCTGCTCATGAGGCGCCTCCTGCAGGCCGTCGAGGCCTCGCTCCAGGCCACGGAGGCGGGGCGCGACGCGGTGCAGGAGATCCTCCGGCGCGGCGCCGACACCGGGATATTTTTCGCCGGCAAGGAGCGCCGCGGCGAGTTCTCCTCCGAGCTCACCTCGCGGGACAAGGAGTTCCTGAGGGCCGTTTCCATCAAGCCGGACCGCTGAGGCGCACGTGCGTTTGGTGACGCTCCTGCTCTGGGTGGTCATCGCCGCGGTCCTCATGACGTCGCTGCTGCGCCGCCTGGCCGCGCCCGTGCGTCGCGCTCGCGCGTCGCTTCCCGACGAGCTGGTCAAGGATCCCGTCTGCCGGACGTACATCGTGAAATCACGCGCGGTGAGCCGGACGACCGGCGGCCAGGCTCGGTATTTCTGCAGCGACGAGTGCGCGCGCCGCGCCTGAGCCTTCTTGGGCGGCGAGGCGCTCTACCCCGATCCCTGGCGTAACCTCGACGCCCAGCCCAACGTCGCGACGCTCGGCCGCACGCTCGAGCTGCGCGGGCGCACCGCGAGCCAGGCGCGCCTGCGGCGGCGCTTCCTCCGCTTCGTTCCGGTCCGCGCCGGCGATCGCGTCCTCGAGGTCGGCTGCGGGACCGGGGTGGTCGTGCGAGACCTCGCGGCGATGGTCGGTCGGCGGGGGCAGGTCGTCGGCGTGGACACGAGCGCCGCGATCCTCCGGATGGCGAGGCGGCTCTGCCGCGGAGCGAAGGGCGGGAGGATCATCCTGCGCCGGGGAGACGGCGCGCGCCTGCCCCTCGGCGCCGGGCGCTTCGACGCGGCGCTCGCCATCACGGTCATCCTTCACGTGGCCGAGCCGCAGCGGGTCGTGGCGCAGATGGCGCGCGCCGTGACACGGGGCGGGCGGGTCGGACTTCAAGATCAGGACTTCGGCGTCGTCGCCGTGGCGCATCCCGACCGGTCGCTGACGGACCGGATCATGAGCGGAGTCGCCGCGAGCATCTACGCCGAGCCCCACAGCGGCCGGCGGCTCCCCGGGCTCCTGCTCGACGCCGGGCTCGAGCGGGTGCGGCTCCTCACCGACGTCTACCAGGACACCGCCCTCGAGCCCTTCACGAAGACCTTCCTCGAGCGGCGCGCGGAGAACGCCGTGCGCTTCGGCATCGTGGACGCGCCGACCGCCCAGCGCTGGCTCGATGGCTTCACGGCGCTCGTCGCGCGGGGCGCGTTCGTGCTGACGATGAACTACTACGGCGCCGTCGGCGTGAAGCCGTGAGGCTCCTCGCGGCCGGACTCGCGCTCCTCGTCACGGCGGCGGCGGCGGCCGACGCGTCCTTCGACGGCGCGGCGGCCCTCCGCCACGTCGAGCGCCTCGTCGCGATCGGGCCGCGCCCGGCGGGCTCCGCGGCCGCGGTGAAGGCGCGCGCGTACATCGTGGGCGAGCTCCGCGCGGGGGGCGTCCAGACGCGCGTCGAGCCGTTCGAGGCCGACACGCCGCACGGCCGTCTCAAGATGGCCAACATCGTCGCCGTGCTCGCGGGTCGGCGCCCCGACGTGATCATGCTCGCCGGTCACTACGACACCAAGTGGTTCCGCGACATCCGCTTCGTCGGCGCCAACGACGGCGGCTCGAGCGCCGCGCTGCTGCTCGAGCTGGCCCGACGGCTCGCCGCGCGGCCGCGCGAGTACACCTACTGGGTCGTCTGGTTCGACGGCGAGGAGGCGCGTGAGACGTGGACCTCCACCGACAGCCTCTACGGCTCCCGGTGGATGGCGCGGGAGCTGGCGCGTACCGGGCGGCTGCCACGCGCGCTCATCGTCGCCGACATGATCGGCGATAAGGACCTCGGCATCCGCCGCGAGGCCTCCTCCACCGCGTGGCTCACCGACCTCATCTGGGCCGCGGCCGCCCGTCGGGGCGACGCCGTCCACTTCCTGCCGGAGGCGATGGCCGTCGAGGACGATCACGCGCCGTTCCTGCGCGCGGGCGTCCCGTCTGCGCTCCTGATCGACTTCGACTACCCTCCCTGGCACACCGCGGAGGACACGCTCGACAAGGTCTCGGCGCGAAGCCTCGCGATCGTCGGAAACGTCCTGCTCGAGGCGCTGCCCGCGGTCGAGGAGCGGCTCGGGCGCTCGTTGGGAGGAACCCGCCCCTGAAGCGGCGGGTCGGCGAGGCGCTCTGGTGACGGCGGTATAATCGCGTCATGCCGCGCGTACGCGAGATCGAGGAGCCCGGCGACGATCCGACCCTGAGGGAGATCTTCGGCAAGGAGAAGGACGTCTTCGGCTTCGTCCTGAACCCGACGAAGATCCAGGCGCACACGCCCGGCATCATGAAGGCCGCGAAGCAGCTCTCCGTCGCGGTCGAGCGCTCGGGCCTCCTGCAGCCCCAGCTCCTGGCGCTCGTCTACCTCCGCGTCGCGCTCATCAACGGCTGCCCGTTCTGAATCGATATCAACGCATCCCGTGGGATGCAAGCGGGCGCCTCGCAGGAGAAGGTGGCGGGGGTCACCCAGGCCGCCACGAGTGACCTGTTCGGCGAGGCCGAGCGCGTCGCCCTCGAGTACGCGGAGACGATGACGGTCACGGGCCGTCGCGTGAGCGACGAGCTCTTCGGCCGCCTCCGTGCCCACTTCTCCGAGCCCCAGGTCGTGGAGCTCACCGCCGCGATCGCGCTCGAGAACTTCAGGAGCAAGTTCAACGTCGCGCTCGGCATCGAAGCCCAGGGCTTCTGCGTGCTCTCGCGGGGGGACCACCGCGCGTAATCCTCGAGCCGGGCCTGCGCCGGCGCCCGCCGGCGGCGAGGTCCTGGCCAGATGACCAGGAATTGGCCTGCGCCCGTACCTCGGCATGTCCCACGCTCGGTGGCGAGAATTCCGGCAACGCGGGTACTTCCGAAGCGGCTCAGCTTCGATCTGCCGGTGGCGCAGTCCTTGCTCGGTCATTCTTCGTGAGCCGCGATCCCGAGTTCCGGAAACCGTAACGGGAGCCAGCGAATGTCCGAGTGTGTGCGGGAAGACATCCGGCAGGCGATCGACCAGCACCACGGTGCCATGACCCGCGTGGGCCAGATGTTCTTCAATCCGGGTCTGCACGCCGTGCTCCTCTATCGCCTCAGTCGCTGGCTCTATCTCCATCACCTCGGCGTCATCGCACTGGTGGTGGGGTACCTGAGCTCCATCGTGACCGGGGCGCA
>JBGQEL010000027.1:0-44708 GCA_041496385.1 Methylomirabilia bacterium
CGATCTCGCGGACGCGCGCACCCAGCGCTTCCTGCTGTGCGGTCAGGGCCTCGCGGCCGGCCGCGTCGAGTCCGCCCGCCTTCGCCTCCTCGAGCGCCTCCTGAATCTCGAACATCTCGGCGAGCAGCTCGGGCGGCGCCTCCGGCTTCGCCGCGCCACCCTCGTTCGTCTCGCGCCCCTCCTCGAGGCGGACGAGGTACTCGACGCGCGCGATCGGGTCGCGCAGGGCCCGATACGCCGCGTTGAGCCGTGCGGACACCACCAGCACCCGCGCCTGCTCGGCGGGCGGCGCCGCCTGGTGGAAGTCCGGGTGGCAGTGCCGCGAGAGGTCGTAGAAGCGCCGCTGCAGCTCGGCCGTGTCGAGCCGAAGCCGCCGCGGGAGCGCGAAGATCTCGAAGTAGTCCATGACGCTCGCCGAGCTCCTCAAAATGAGAACGGGCCCCCCGCGGGGCCCGTTCTCGGTCGTTCGGTCACCCCGGCTACGCCGTGAAGGACGTGCCGCATCCACAGCTCGACTTGGCCTGCGGGTTGACGAACGTGAAGCCTCCCGTCAGCCCCTGCTGGACGTAGTCGAGCGTCGTGCCGTTCAGGTAGATGTAGCTTTTCTTGTCCACCACGACCTTGATGCCGTCGATCTCGAACTCCTTGTCGTGCGGCCCCTTCTCGCTGTCGAACTCGAGCGCGTACGAGAGCCCGGAGCACCCGCCCCCCTTCACGCCCATGCGGAGGAAGACGGTATCGGGCAGGTGCTGGGCCTGCTTGAGTTCCTTGACCTGCTTGGCCGCGGCCTCGGACAACGTGACTGCCATGGAGCCTCGCCTCCCCTTCCTACTTCGAGTCGGCCGCCGCGCCCTCGGCGGCAGCCCACTTTTCCTTGTAGTCCGCCAGCGCCGCCTTGATCGCGTCCTCGGCGAGCACCGAGCAGTGGATCTTCACCGGCGGCAGCTTCAGCTCGTTCACGATGTCGGTGTTCTTGATCTTGGCGGCCTCGTCGACCGTCTTGCCCTTGAGCCACTCGGTCGCCAGGCTCGAGGAAGCGATCGCGCTGCCGCACCCGAACGTCTTGAACTTCGCGTCCTCGATCATGCCCGTCTCGAGATTCACCTTGATCTGAAGCTTCATGACGTCGCCGCACTCCGGCGCGCCCACGAGTCCCGTCCCGATGCCGGGCGTGTCCTTGGTGAACGACCCGACGTTGCGCGGGTTGTTGTAGTGATCGACGACCTTGTCGCTGTACGCCATGCCCGTCCTCCTTACTCAGCCTTCCAATGGATGGACTTGATGTCGACGCCTTCCTTGGCGAGCTCGTAGAGCGGCGACATGTCCCGCAGCCGCATCACGACCTCGATCGTCCGCTTCGCGACGTGATCAACTTCCTCCTCCGTGTTGAAGCGGTGGAGGCTGAACCGGATGGACGAGTGGGCCAGCTCCGCGCTCGCGCCGAGCGCCGCGATCACGTACGAGGGCTCGAGCGTCGACGAGGTGCAGGCGGAGCCCGAAGAGAGCGCCGTCTCCTTGTTGAGTCCCATCAGGAGCGACTCGCCCTCGACGTAGGCGAAGGAAATGTTCAGATTCTGCGGGAGGCGCCGCTCGGGATGCCCGTTCAGGAACGCCTCGTCCACCTTCGACAGGATCGCGTCCTGGAGCCGGTCCCGCAGCGCCGCGAGGCGCCGGCTCTCCTCGGGCATCAGCTCGCCGCAGAGCTCCGCGGCACGGCCGAAGGCGACGATGAGCGGCACCGGGAGCGTGCCCGGCCGCATGCCGCGCTCGTGGCCGCCGCCGTCGAGGAGCGGCGCGAGGCGCACGCGCGGTGCCTTGCGCCGCACGTAGAGCGCGCCCACGCCCTTCGGCCCGTAGATCAGATGCGAGGTGCACGAGAGCAGGTCGATGCCCATCGCCTCCACGTCCACCGGGATCTTGCCGACCGCCTGCGTCGCGTCGGTGTGGAAGAGAACACCCTTCTCCTTGGCGAGCCTGCCGATCGCGGCGACGTCCTGGATCGTGCCGATCTCGTTGTTGGCGAACATGACGGAGATCAGGATCGTCTTGTCGGTCAGCGCCCGGCGGATGGCCTCGACGTCGACGAGACCGTCGGGCCCGACGGGGACGTAGGTGACCTCGAAGCCCTGCCGCTCGAGCCGCTTGCAGACATCGAGGCCTGCGCGCTGCTCGATGACGGTCGTGACGATGTGGTTACCCTTCTCGCGGTACATCTCGGCGACACCCTTCATCGCCAGGTTGATGGCCTCGGTCCCGCCCGACGTGAAGACGAGCTCCTTGGGATCGCGGGCGCCGATGAGCTTGGCGATCTGGCCGCGCGCGGTATCGACGGCGGCCTCGGCTTCCCAGCCGAACGGGTGGTTGCGGCTCGCCGGATGACCGAACTTCTCCGTGAAGTAGGGCAGCATCGCGTCCACGACCCGCGGGTCCGCCGGGGTCGTCGACTGCGCGTCCATGAAGATCGGAAACTTCAGGGCCATGACTCGGGCCTCCTCTACCGCCGCTCGGCTCGCACTGCCGTCACGCTCGAATCGAGAGCATCTCGGGAATGTCGTCGCTCGTCAGCTCGGCCAGGCTCATCGTGTCGAGCATCTGGCTGATCGCCGCCTGGAGCTTCTGCACCGGCCTTTTCAGGTTGCAGCGCTGCTCCTGCGGACATCCGCCGTGGTCCAGGCAGCTCACGATGCTGATCGGGCCCTCGAGCGCGCGGACCACCTCGCCCACGGAGATCTCGTTCGGATGGCGGGCGAGGACGTAGCCACCCTTGGGACCGTTCTGGCTGACGATCAGACCGCGCTTCGCGAGGCGCTGAAGGACCTTGGCGAGAAGCTCGGGTGGGATGCCGAACTCTTCGGCGATCCGCTTGCCGCTCACCGTGCCGACGCTGTCGTGGACGGCGATATAATGAATCGCCATCAACCCATAATCGGCGCGCTTGGTGAATCTGAGCATTGTCCTCGCTAACCTCTTTGTTACCTTCCTTGTTAGTGGCGACCCAATCTATCGGCGACCTATCTGGTCGGAGTTTGACACCCCCGAGGGGGTCTGTCAAGGGAAAGAACCGAGATGACAGAGAAATCTGAGTTCGACTCCCATATGTTCCGCACGGCTCTGGCCCAGCTGGACCGGGTCGCGGCCAAATTGAATCTGGAGCCGGAGGTCCACGAGCGCCTGCGACTCCCGCGTCGAGCCCTGGTGGTCTCGATCCCGGTCAGGATGGACGACGGCGGCACCAAGGTGTTCCTCGGCTACAGGGTGCACCACAGCACGGTCCTCGGCCCGACCAAGGGCGGCCTGCGCTACGACAAGGACGTCAGCCTGGGCGAGGTCACGGCGCTGGCCATGCTGATGAGCTGGAAGTGCGCCCTGATGGGCCTTCCCTACGGGGGAGCCAAGGGCGGGGTCACCGTGAATCCGCGCGAGCTGTCCAAGCGGGAGCTGGAGCACCTCACCCGCCGTTACACGACCGAGATCATCCTGCTGATCGGTCCCGACCTCGACATTCCCGCGCCGGACCTCGGCACGGACGAGCAAACCATGGCCTGGATGATGGACACCTACTCCATGACCCAGGGCAAGAGCGTCCCCGGCGTCGTCACGGGCAAGCCGCTCATCGTCGGCGGCTCCGCGGGCCGCCGCGAGGCCACCGGCCGCGGCATCGTCTACGCGCTCTACCAGGCGGTCCGCCACCTCGGCATGGAGCTCAAGGGGCGGAAGGTCGTCGTGCAGGGCTTCGGCAACGTCGGCGCCGTCGCCGCGCGCCTGCTCTGGCGCGAGGGGGCGGTCATCGCGGGCGTGAGCGACGTCAAGGGCGGGATCTGGAACCCGAGCGGGATCGACGTGCGCCAGCTCGAGGCGCACGTCGCCGAGAGCGGGGGTGTCGTCGGTTTTCCCGGCACCGATCTCGTCTCCAACGCCGACCTGCTCGAGCAACCCTGCGACATCCTCATTCCCGCGGCGACCGGAGGCCAGATCCGCGAGGACAATGCCGACCGGATCAAGGCGTCGGTCGTCGCCGAGGGCGCGAACGGTCCCACGACGCCCGAGGGCGACACGATCCTGCGCGACCGCGGCGTCACGGTGATTCCCGACATCCTCGCCAACGCGGGGGGCGTGATCGTGTCCTACTTCGAATGGGTGCAGGGCCTCCAGTACTACTTCTGGCGCGAGAGCGAGATCACCGCGCGGCTCCAGGAGGTGATGACGCGCGCGTTCAATCGCGTCTGGACGCTCGGCGAGAAGGAGGGCACGGATCTCCGGACAGCCGCGCTCATGGAGGGGATCGGCCGGGTGGCGGAGGGGTACAGGGTCCGGGGACTCTATCCCTGAGACGGCTCGGGAGCGCCGCCGGACCACGCCCGCCGGAGGTCCGCCGCGGAGACCTCGGGCGCCGCCTCGTTCACGAAGATCCCGCCCACGCGGTTGGCGCGCTCGGGCTGCGCGACGATCTCGATGTGCCAGTGGTAGTCGTCTCGGATCGTCGCCCAGTCCCCCTGCAGGATGCGCGACCGGAGGTTCGGCGCCGTGTGGAGCACCATCTCGTAGCCCGGATCGCCGAAGCCGCGCGCCAGCACGCGGAAGTACTCGGCGAGGAGCCGCGCCAGGTCCCGTGCGCTCTCGGGGCCGAGGGTGTCCTCGTAGGAGCACGCGTGCTGGCGCGGGAGGATCCAGGTCTCGAGCGGCGTGCGTGCGGCGTAGGGCACGATCGCGGCGAAGAACGGCGTGAGCCGCACGACGCGCACCTCGGCGCCGATCTCCTGACGCAGCATGTCGCAGTAGAGACAGCGGCGCTTGTACTGGTAATACTCGCGCGCCTCGCGGAGCTCGCGTCGCGTCTCGTCGAAGACGATCGGGATCGCCGTCACGCGCGAGTACGGGTGGTGCGGCGCCACGCCGGGTTTCTTGTGGCGTCGCGAGATCAGGATGTCCCGGATCTGGCCGTCGCGCTTGAGGTCGACGAGGCGGTCGCGATACATCCAGAGCACCCGCTCGAGCGCCTCCGGCGCCATCGTCGCGAACGTGTCGGCGTGGCGTGGGGACTCGAGGATCAGCTCGGAGGCGCCGCGCGGCGTGATCATGTCGAACATCCCCACGCCCTCGCGCACCAGCTCCCACTCGATGCGGAAGTACGCGTCGCCCTCCGGCACCACGCGGACGGACCAGCCTCCGCCGTTCGGCGAGCCCTCCTCGCGGTAGGCCGCGATCTCCGGCCCGGCGAGATGCTCGGCGCCGGGGCAGTAGGGGCAGTCGGTCGTCTGCGGAGGCTTGGCCTTGGGCCGCACGAGGACCCAGTGGCTCCGCGTAGGGTCCTTTCTCAGCTCGTCCACGCGACGCTCCCGGAGCGACGGACCGATCGTGGCATGCCACGTATGATACCCGTGGCCGCGCGCGCGTCCGTCACAAGATTCGCGTGGAGGCCGCTCGGCTACTCCTTGACCTGCCCCTTCAGCTTCTTGAGGTGCTGCCGGGCGACGTCCACCCAGTCCTTCTCCGACTGCAGCGGAGAGGCGAGCTGGATGTAGCGCTCCCAGTGGGCGATCGCCTCGCGCGGATCGACCTTCTCGTACACCAGCGCCAGGTTGTAGAGCGCGCCGGTGTGCTTGGCGTCGGCCTCGATGACCCGCTTGTATTCTTCGATGGCCTCCTTGTAGAGCCCTTTCTCCTCGTAGACTTCGCCGAGGCCCATGCGCGCCTCGACGAGCTGCGGATCGAATTCGATAGCCTTCTTGTAGGCATTGACGGATTCGTAGTAGAGGCTCTTCTCGGCGTAGTAGATCTTGCCGAGACTCATGTGGACCCGCGGGTTCACCGGGTTGAAGACGAGCGCCTTCTGGTACGAGCTGATCGCCCCGTCGACCTCGCCCTTCGCGGCCCGAGCGTCACCGAGCCCGACGTAGGCGTCGGCGAAGAACGGGCGCAGCTCGATCGCCTTGCTGTAGGCCTCGACCGCCTGGTCGAAGAGCCGGCGCGGCGCGGCCAGGAAGAGGTCGCCGAGAGCCTTGTACGGCTCCGGATAGGCGGCGTCGAGCTGGGTCGCGGCGCGATACTGCGCGGCGGCTTTCCAGCGGTTGCCGAGGGTCTGGTGGACGGCGCCGAGCATGTACTGCGCCACGGCGAAGTTCGGGTCGGCCTCGATCGCCCGGGCGAGCAGATCC
Source organism: Methylomirabilia bacterium (assembly GCA_041496385.1). Lineage (GTDB taxonomy): Bacteria > Methylomirabilota > Methylomirabilia > Rokubacteriales > CSP1-6 > AR19. Next base: position 6,156 of record JBGQEL010000027.1, read on the forward strand.
ACCGCGGCCTCGTTCCCCTCCTGGCTGCCGCGCTGCGTGGCCGCCTGGCCACGCGCGTACAGCTCGAAGGCGCGCAGTGACTTCGTCGGCCGCGCCGCGCGGTCGATCCGCGCCGCGTCCGCGTCCGTCAACGGGACGCGGAGGGCCCTCGCGTAGGCCAGCGGGATGCCGGAGAGCCGGGCGAGGAGCTCGCCCTCGGGCGCCGCGACGGGCTCGAGCGCGGTCACGTCGCCCCCCGTGCCCTTGACCTCGAGCAGCCGCCCCAGCACGACGTAGTCGGCGTCGCGCCGCTCGATGCGACCGAAGACGACCGCCTCGGCGCGCGCGTCTCGCGCGAGGGGAAGCACGGCGGCCTCGCTCAGCGCCTCCGGCGGTCCGGGGGTCCGGAGGCGCGCGCGGTCGATCTGCACGAGGGCCGAGTGCTGGGCCAGCCCGAGCGCGACCAGCTGGGCGACTCCCTCGCCGAGCCACTGCTCCTCTCGCCCGAGCGCCGATGCGTCGAAGGGCAGGATGAGGAGCGCACGCGGCTTGGCGTTCGCCGACGCCGCGCCGGTCGTGAGGAAGACCGCGAGTGCCAGAAGCCCGAGCCGGGACCGCCGTCCGAGTCCGCTCATCATGAGACCTCCTTCTGGCCGCCTCGCCGGCGAAGGCGCGCGCCGATTCCGCTGAACGCGCCGGGCCCGATCCGCCGCAGCGCGATCTCCGGAATCAGCAGCGCCGCCACCAGAGAGACCAGCCACGGCCAGATCTCGACCGCGATGCGTGACTGCCGCCGGCCCTTGAGGAACGCGTCGCGCGGCGCCTCGAGCGCGCTGCCGCCCGTCAGCTCCGCCAGCTCCCGGAGCAGCGTCTCGTCCACGCCGAGGTCGCGCAGCTCCTGCGCGTAGGGCACCACGAGGCCTGCGAGCTGGGAGCCGATGACCCGGTCGGCGCGCCGCTGCGACATTCCGACGAGGTACACGCCCTCCTGGGACGCGGGGAACCGCCCGCGATAGCGCCCGGGCCCCACCTGCTCCAGGTCGATCACCGTCCGCTCGCGGTTGGGCGCGACCACGCCGACCTGGGAGTCGAGGAAGTTGATGAAGTCACCCTTGGCGTCCACGGCGTCCACGGTGATCTCGCCGACATTGTCGCGCCGCTCGACGAGCGCGACGGTGTCACTACGCGTCCCGCTCCGCAGCGTCCAGCGGACGAGCTGCGACCAGAATTTGTTGAAGTCCCGCCAGCGGAGCCAGAGGACGCCCCACTTCGCCTTGGCGTCCGACGTGAACGCGGCCGAGCGCCCGAGGCCGTAGCGCCAGGTCGCGAGGACCGGGTCCTCCTGATGGCTCATGAGCACGAGCTCGGCCGTGGACTTGAGCGTCGTCGCGACGTAGCCGCCGAGCGGCGGCACGTTCTTCCAGTCGATCTCCTGCATCGCCTCGTGGTTCGGCGACGTCAGCTGGGGCTTGAAGGGCTGCTCGATGAGCGACGCCTTCGAGGCGAGCTGCGTCTCGAGCGTGAAGATCCGCGGAATCGTCTGCGAGTCCTCGGTGTAGTAGAAGCGGCCCCTCCCCCACTTGGCGATGTCCACCATGAGCTGGACGTCCGCGTCCTTGCCGATCGCGACGGTGGACACGGTGATCTTGTCCTTCGCCATCCGGCGCAGCAACCCCTGGAAGTCGCCGCGCGTCATCTGGCCGTCGGAGAGGAAGATGACGTGCTTGAGCAGCGCGGGCCGCTCGAAGAGCACCGAGTACGACTCCTTGAGCGCCGGGTAACCGTCGGTGCCGCCGCCCGCCTTGATCGTGGCGATGGCGTGGTGGATCGCCTGCCGGTCCTTGGCCGTGCGCACCGAGGCGTCCCAGATGAACTCGGTGTCCCAGCTCATGACGCCGACCTCGTTGCGCTCGTCGAGCAGGTCCACGACGAGGTGGGCGGCCTCCTTGGCGAGGTCGAGCTTGGTCACCTTCTCGTCCGTCGACATCGCCATGGAGCCCGACCGGTCGATCGAGAGCACGACGGCGAGGCTCGGGATCTCGACCTTCTGCTTGACCTCCATCGTGACCGGCAGCGCCTCCTCGACCGGCGTCCGGTAGTAGCCGCCGAGGCCGAAGCTCTCCTCGCCGCCGAGCATCACCAGCCCGCCGCCGTGGTCGCGCACGTAGTCGCGGATGTAGCCCATCTGGGCGCGCGTGAGCTTGAGCGAGGAGACGTTCGACAGCACGATGCCGTCGTACTTCTGGAGACCCGCGAGGTCGGCCGGGACCCCGCCGGGCTCGACGACCGTGACCTCGATGTTCTGCGACCGGAGCGCGCCGGCGATCGATTGCGCGTGGGTCCTGTCCTTCTCGGCGAGGAGCACCTGCGGCCGGCCGCGGACGACGACGGTGCCGACCGCGCGGTTGTTCTCCTCGATCGTGTCGCCTTCCACCTCGATCGCCGCCTGGTAGACGTGGATGCCGCTCGCGTCGAGCGCCTGGCGGTAGCTGAAGACGTTCTTGCCCGCGGCGAGCCGTATCAGCTGCGAGCCGAGGAACTCGCCGTTCCGGAAGAGCGAGAGCCGGCCCTGCGTCTCCCTGTGACTCCACGCCACGACCCTCGCCTGGAACGGCTCGCCGTACTTGACCTCCTGGGGCAGGACGAGCGCCTCGGCGACGACCTCCTGCGTGAAGGTCAGCGGCGCCGCGACGTAGTGGAGATCGGCGCCGGCGTCCTTCGCCGCCTGCGCGCCGGCGAGGGCGTTGCCCTGATTCTGGCGGCCGTCGGTGAGCATGACGATCCGGTTGGCCTGGCCCGGCGGCACCATCGCCAGGGCGAGCTGGATCGCCTGGAAGATGTTGGTCCCGCGGCCGTCCACCTGGGCCTTCGGCCGGTCGACGACGGTCTTGTTCGCGAGCGCCTGGTCGACCACGGCAGACTCGCCGAACACGATCACGCTCTGGCGGTCGCCGCTCTTCATCGCGCGGGCGGCCTCGGCAACGAAGCGATAGGCGCGCTCGCGGGCCGCCAGGCTCACGCTGTCGGACATGTCGAGGAGGAAGACGACGTTCATCCGGTCCACCCAGCGCGGCACGGTCGGCCGGACCAGCGTGAGCACGAGCACCGCCACGAGCGCGCCGCGCATCGCGAGGGCCCAGCGGTCGCCCGTCCCCCGGGGCGCGCGCAGGCGGCCGGCGGTCTGCCGCCGCCAGTAGAGCAGCCCTTCCGCGACCAGGAGCGCCGCGGCGATGGCCACGAAGAGCGGCCAGAGCTCGCGCTGGATCGGCACCGGCGCCGGCGGCCCGGCGGCGACGCCGGCGGCCACCGGCAGCGGCCGGGGCTCGAGGTTCGACTCGTCGGCATCCATCAGGTTGACGGCGACGCGGGTCTCGCCGCGCGCCGTCGCGAGCAGGTAGACGCCGACCTCGTCCGTCTCCGTGAAGCTCACGACGCCCCGTGTGACCGGGGCCTTGACGCTGCGCCCGCTCGGGGTCGTCACGGTCACGCTCGTCACGCCGTGGGCGACCGGCAGGAGGATCGGCTGGCCCGTGGCGAGCTGCAGGCTCGACTGGTCGAGGCCCGCGGGGTGCAGCCAGCGCAGACCGTTCGACAGGATCAGGGGGAACGCGACCCGCAGGGGCAGGTCGCTCTTGAAGAGATCGAACCCGATGAAGATCGCCTTGCGGTCGCGCTCCTCGAGCGCGTAGATCAGCGGTCCGCCGACGGCCTCCACCAGCGGGCGCCCAGCGGCGAGCGGCCGGACCCGCATCGCGTCCTCGATCGCGACCTTCGCGAACTCCACGTGGCGCATGACCGGATGCGCCCGGTCCCAGTCCATGATCGTCGGACGCTCGATCCGGCCGAGCACCTCGAGCGGCACGTCCGGGGGCACGGCGTTGACGAACACGAACCGTCCCGGCCCCACCCGCGGCGGCGTGACGGAGTCGAGGATGACGACGTCCGCCTCGGCCATCCCGCCCTGGTACTGGTCCGGCGTCTTCACCTCGAGCGAGACCTGCGGGTCGGTCTTGAGGACCTTCTCGAGAAAGAGGTTGCCCTGGCTCACCATCAGGACGGCGATCTTCCGGGGCGGCGGCAGGACGGCGTAGGCGACGTCGTCCGCTGCGAGGTCGTCGTCGATCTGGAGGCGGGCCGTCACCGTCCCGCCGCCGCCGTGGCTGAACGGCACGACGACCGAGCGCCGGACGGTCGGCTCGAGCGTCACCTGCTTCTCGGCGATCAGCTGGCGGTCGATCTCGAGCGTGAACGTGAACGTCCGCGGCTCGGCCGTGTAGTTCACGAGCGAGACGAAGGCCTGGTGGTCGAACGAGCCGTAGTGGCTCTTCCGGATCGAGAGGTTCGTGATGCCGACGTTCTGGCTGCGCCGTCCCGCGCCCACCCACCGCACGCGCGGGTCGCTCGTCTCGGGACCCTGCGGCAGCGTGTAGGCGCCGTCGGTGAAGACGTGGATCTCGGCGCGCGGGTCGGCAGCCACGAGCGCCCGCGCGGTGCGCACGGCCTCGACGAGCCGGTTCGGGAGGTCCCGCGCCTGCGCGGCGCGGATGGCGGCCAGCGCGCGCTCGCGGTCGCGCGCGAGCGCGGCCGTCACCTTGGGCTGGACGCCCGACTCGATCACCATCACCTCGGCGCCCTCGCCGAGCCGGCGCACGAGCTGGAGCGCCTCGCCGCGCACGGCCTCGAAGCGCGAGGGCGCGACGTCGCGGGCCTTCATCGAGGCGGAGGTGTCCAGCACGACCACGACCTTGCGCGCGCCGTCGCCCATGATCGTGACGGCGGGGCGCGCGAGCGCGATCGACAGCGCGAGCAGCGCCAGGAGCTGGAGGATCAGCAGCGGATCGCGCTGCAGGCGCTGGAAGAACGCGGAGGCCTCCCGGTCGCGAAGCGACGCATCCCAGAGGAGCAGGCTCGACACCCGCCGCTCGCGGCGGCGGACCTTGAGGAAGTAGAGGAGGACGAGCGGGAGCGCCAGCGCGAACAGCGCGAGCGCGAGGGGCGAGAGCAGGCTCATGCGAGCAGCCGGCCCCGGATCTGCGAGAGCACGAACTCCTCCACGGGCGTGTCCGTCCGCACGCGGTGATAGCCGATTTCCTGCGTCCGGCAGAAGGCCTCGGCGCGCTCGAGGAACTCAGCGAGCCGCCTCCGGTACGCGCGGATCGCGTCGCCGTCCACGCTGAGCTCGCGGATCTCGCCGGTCTCGCTGTCGACGAGGCGGAGGTCGCCGGCGAGCTCGGGGTCGAGCTCCTCCGGCGTCAGCACGTGGACGAGGTGGACGTCGAAGCGCCGCTCGAGCAGCGCGCGGACGCCCGTCTCGTAGCCCGCGGGATCGAGCAGGTCCGAGACCACGACGGCGAGCCCCGGGTCGCGCGCCCGCTGGGCGTAGTTCTGGAGCGCGTCGTTGAGCCGCGTGCCGCCGACGGGCGTGACGCGGCCCAGGAAGTCCAGCAGGCTCACGACGTGCCCGCGCCCCCGGGTCGGCGCCCAGCCCTCCGCCACGCGCTCGCGCAGCACGCCCACGCCCACGCGCTCCATCCCGACGAGCCCGATGAAGCCGAGGGCCGCGGTCAGGCGGGCGCCGTACTCGAGCTTCGTGGGGGCGCCGAACTCCATGGAGGCCGAGGCGTCAAGGAGGAGGTGCAGGCACAGCTCCTCCTCGTCCACGAAGAGCTTCACGTGGAGGCGATCGAGGCGTCCGTAGATGTTCCAGTCGACGTAGCGCAGGTCGTCACCGGCGCCATACCCGCGATAGTCGCAGAACTCGACGCTGTGGCCCCTGCGCGGGCTGCGCCGCTCGCCCCTCACGCGCCCGCGGAACACCCGGCGCGAGACGAGCGACAGGCGCTCGAGCTGCGTCAGGAACTCCGGACTCAGCAGCGCGTCGCGCGTCGCCGGCATCCTAGCGCTCGTCGAGGGACTGGAAGTAGTTTCGGATCTGGTCGTGGTAGTCGCGCGGCACCTGCTCGCGCGTGATCGCATCCTCCATCATCTTCCGGTACTGCCCGATCACGCCCAGATACTGCAGGCGCGAGGCCATCGAGGCGCCGCGTCCCGTCATGTTGGTGTCGTAGCCGTCCTTCTTCCCGCGGCGCGACTCGCCCTCGACGCCCACGTCGAACGGGCTCGCCCGGAGCCGGGCGGTGGCCTCGCCCTTGGGCGAGCCGGACTTGCCCTTGCCCGGCAGCAGCCCCTCTCCCTCGCCGAAGTCCTGGTCCTCCGGACCGCCGCCCTCACCACCGCGCCCGCGCTCGCGGCCGCGCCCGGCGCGGTCGCTCTCACGGCCGCCGCGCAGGTTCTTCCCGGAGCGCTGCGCCTCGTCCTGCGCGCGCATCTTGTCGAGCGCGCGCTGCATCGCCTCGAGCGCCTTGTCCGTCTGGCCGCCCTCGAGCGCCTCCATGCCCTCCGACGCGTCGCCGCTCCAGTTGCCGCCCTTGCGGCCCAGGCGCTCCATCTCCTCGAGCAGCTCGCGGAGCTTCTGCGGAGAGATGTCCGGGCTCAGCCCGCGGGTCAGCGACTTCGACTTGCGGAAGACCATCTTGTATTGCGTGTTCGTGAAGTCCGACTGGAGGTCGGGCAGCCGGTCCACCTGCTCGAGCATCTTCAGGCGCTCGTCGCCCTTCTTGAGGAAGCTGTTGAAGTCGGGCCGCTGGCCCGAGAGCGAGGTGTCCTTGAAGATCGCCGACAGATCGCCCGCCGCGGCGGCGCCGCCGCCCTGCCGCTGGGCGAAGTCGCGCTCCTCGAGGTTCGGGCGCTTGAGCGGGTCCTTGGCGAGCGGCCGCGAGCGTTCCTCGAGCAGCGTGGACTGGGTCCGCTCCTCGGCCCGCTCGGCCTCGCCGGACGGCAGGAAGTCGGGGAGCCGGCCCGACGGCAGCGGGATCGGCGGGGCGAACGCCAGCACGAGCGCCGCGAGCACCGGCACGGGAAGCCAGCGGGCCTCGCGCGGGAGCACGCGGCGCACGATGCGCTTCGGCTCGAGCGTCGCGACGCGCGCCGCGGTGTCGGTCACGAGGACGTCCACGAGGGGCGTCCGGTCGGGGCGCTCCGCCCACTCCAGCGCGGTCGCGACCCGGTCGTGAAGGCCGAACGCGCGGTCGGCGAGCCGCGCCGCGTCCACGGCGCCGACGCGCCGGAACACGCCCCAGAGGGCGCCGGCGAGCGCGCCCACGGCGACGAGCGCCAGACCACCCAGCAGGGCCAGGGATCCGAGCGACGCCTTGAACGCGAGCAGGAGGGCCGCGACCAGCGAGCCCCAGAAGGCTCCGCGGACGGCGAAGTGCTCCGCGCGGCGCTGCCGGATCTGGCGCGCGACGCGCTTGACGAGGACGTCGATCGCCGGTGGCTGGGCCATCAGATCCTCCCGCGATCAGCGGAGAATGGGTTCTTTGCCCTGAAGGGTGATCGCCTCGGCGGCTTCCACGACCTGTCCGATCAGCGTGTCGGAATCCACGCCCTCGGCCTCACCCTCGAAGTTGAGGATGACGCGGTGGCGCAGCGCCGGCATGGCCAGCTGCTTGATGTCCTCGGCGCTGACGTTGTACCGGCCCTCCGCGAGCGCCTTGACCTTGGCGCCCAGCACGAGGGCCTGCGCGCCGCGGGGGCTCGCGCCGTACCGGACGAAGCGCCGCGAGACTTCGGGCGCGCCGTCCCAGGCGGGGTGCGTGGCCATGATGATGGTCGACGCGAAGTCGCGGACGTGCGACACGATCGGCACCTCACGGATCAGCTCGCGGAACGCGAGCACCGTGGGCCCGCTCATGACCCGGCTCACGGCGACCTGCCGCGATTGCGTCGTCCGGTCGATGATCGCGTTCAGCTCGTCGATCGCCGGGTAGCGCACGCGCAGCTTGAAGAAGAAGCGGTCGAGCTGGGCCTCGGGCAATGGGTACGTGCCCTCCATCTCGATCGGGTTCTGCGTCGCGAGCACGAAGAAGGGCGCGGGCAGCGGGCGCGAGGCGCCGCCGACGGTGACGGAGCCCTCCTGCATACCCTCGAGCAGCGCCGACTGGGTCTTCGGCGTGGCCCGGTTGATCTCGTCGGCCAGGAGGATGTGGGCGAAGATCGGCCCGTGCTGGAACTGGAAGTGCTTCCGGCCGTCGACGTCCTCCACGATGATGTTCGTGCCGATGATGTCGGCGGGCATGAGATCGGGTGTGAACTGGATCCGCGAGAACGACAGCTCCAGCCCCTCGGAGAGCGTCTTGACCAGGAGCGTCTTGCCGAGCCCGGGCACACCCTCGAGCAGCACGTGGCCACCGGCGAACATGCCGATGAGGACGTGCGTGATGATCTCGCGATGGCCGACGATGACCTTCTCGACCTCGGCCCGCATCGCCTCGAACGCGGTGACGAACTCGCGGACCCGCGACTCCTGACTCATCGAGCTCTCCTCTTTCGGCCGGGATTCCACGCCGTCATTATGGCGGAGCCGTCAAGCCGACTCGCCCTCATACTACTCGATCAGGCGTGCAAGGCAGGGGCCAATCGGTGTCCGGTTTCCCCTCCGGCCAAGCACGGACCGTTGTTGACGCATCGTTCCAGTCCGGCGGAGGTCCACTGCCCGCCACGCTGGCAGCGTGGGGAGCACGATGCCCGCGCGATCGGCATCCGCCGCCGCAGCGCGGGATCACGGCGAGACGGGGACCAGGCTGCGGTACAGGTCCAGATATCCCTCTGTCTCGCGTGCCGGCGGGTAGCGCTGCTCGACGAGCGCGCGGCCCGCCTCGCCGAGCCGCGCGCGAAGCGCGGCATCGGTCGCCAGACGCTCGGCCGCGCGCTCGAGCTCGTCCACGTCGCGGAAGAGGAGCCCGGTGAGCCCGTCCTCGATCAGCGTGCCGTTGCCCTCGATGTCGGCGGCGAGCACCGCGCGGCCGAGCGCCAGCGCCTCGAGGACGGAGTTGGCCATGCCACCCTCGGAGATCGAACAGTTCAGCACGACCGCGGCGCGGGCGAGCAGCGATGGCATCTGCGCGTGCGGCACCGCGCCCAGGTGGACGGCCCACGGCCGCGTCGCGAGCGCCCGGAGGAGCGCGTCGCCCTCGGCGCGGTCGAGCACGGGACCGACGTACACGAGGCGGACCCGCGGGTGGCGCGCGGCGACGCGGCCGAGCGGACCCAGCGGCAGGAGCGGCCGCTTGACGGGCCGGATCCCGCCGGGAAAGACGAAGAGCACGGCGTCCCGCGGGAGCGTCGCGCGTGCCGGGAGATCGAGCGGCTCGCCGGCTTCGAAGCGCACGGCCTGGGGCACGACGACGAGCCGGCCACGGACGCCTGGAAGCACGCCCGCGACCCGCTCGGCGATGCACTCGTGGAAGACGCTCACCCGCGAGGCGCCCGCGAGGACGCGCCGGACGGTTGGGGCGCGCCCGGCGTCGACGAGATCGTGGTTCGCGTCGGTGCCGGTGAGCGTGACCACGAGCGGAAGGCCGGCGCGGCGCGCGAGGCTCGCCGCGAGGGGGCCCGTGGCGTGGGCGTGGAAGGCGTGGAGCAGGGCCGGCGCGTACGCCTCCACTTCGGCCGCGACCCGCGCCTCGGGCGTCACCGAGAGATCCCAGACCGTCAGCTCGACGCCGCGCTCGCGAAGGCCGTGCGCGATCCGAGTCACGGTCACGGCGTTGCCGCGCACGGAGGGGTAGGCGAAGGGGGCGAGGAGCGCGACGCGCAGCGGCATGGGCGCGAGGATACGGGGATCGTCCGGCGCGGTCCAGCCGGCGGACCCGGGGACCGGAATCCCTCGCACCGGCCGGCGCATCTTCATATAATGACGCCGATGTCTGACTGTGGCGCGAGCGGCCCCTCATCGATCGAGTGCCGGCAGATCGCCGAGCTCCTCGGGGACTATCTCGAAGGGACGCTCCCCCGGCACACGCGCGAGCTGCTCGACTGGCATATCGAGGGATGCGCGCCGTGTGTCGCCTTCGTCAATACCTACCGGGGCACGATCGACGCGGCGAGGAAGTTCCAGGACGTCGACATCCCGGGCGAGCTCAAGAAGCGGCTTCTCGCCGTCCTCCGCGGCCAGCGCGCTTCGCAGGGTCCGCGCGCGTAGCGACCTCCGGGCGCCGTGCGGCGCAGCGGTGCCGGCCCGACACCGCCCGGCACCGGGTACCTATCAGACGCCGAGTTCCCGCGACGTGATCCGGTAGCGCAGCGTATCGGGGTCGAGGCTGTCGCGCCGACCCTCCGAGGTCTCCGCCTGCGGGTACATGAAGAACGTGACCGGATCGCCCGCGGAGTTCGGCAGCCTCACGTCGTGCGCGTAGTTGTACGCCAGGTAGTTCATCTCCCAGGCGCCGTAGAGCTTCGCGCGTCCCTTCTGCACGATCGGATCGTTGAGCGGCAGCCCGCCCTTCTCCTCGAGCACGAGCTTGCGCACGTCGGCGGGATCGACCGGGAACCAGCCGTGGCTCGGCAGGTAGAACTCGGCGCGGCAGTGCTGGGCCTTGGTGATGTCGCCGCTCTTGCCGAGGCTCTTGAACTCCGCCGAATCGGCCACCCGGATGCCGTAGATGTCACGGGCGGGGATGCCGACCGCACGCGCCAGCCCGACGAACAGCGCGTTGAGATCGGCGCACTTGCCGCCGAGGTTGCGCGTCTCCAGCATGCCGCTGATGTCGCCGACGCCGCAGCCGCGCACCTTGGGGTCGCGGAAGGTGTTCTCGACGATCCACTCGTAGATCGCGCGCGTCTTGTCGAGGTCCGACTTCGCCGTCCGCGTGATCTCGAGCGCGGTCGCCCGGACGATCCCGTCGGTGCGGATGAGCTTGGTGGACCCGAGGTACTTGGCCAGCGCGCGCTGGTCCTCCCGCCCGGCGGTCGCCGGCTGTTTCGGGTCGACGGCGCGGTCACGCGTCGCGTGACGCGTCGTCACCTCGACGACCGGCGCGATCTCGCCCGCCGCCCATTCGGCGTAGAAGATCCCCGCCCCGTACTTCTGGTCCTGGTACACGCGCGCGACCTTCGCGTTGCCCGCGGAGCGCTGTCCGAGGTTCTTCTGGTAGTCCGTGTCGAGCGTGAGCGGCAGCGGCAACCAGGCGCGCGCGACGCCCGCCGGGTTGACGATCTCCACGCGGGTCGTGACCTCGAACGTGCGCCACTTGGACGCGTCCTGCCCCGCCGACCGCGGGGCCTGGGCGAGACCTCCGAGGACGGCCGACGCACCGATGCCTGCCTTGACGAATTCCCTTCGGTTCATGAGTCGTGTGCTCCTTTGGCTCGGCGAGGTGGCAATGTCTTTTTCGGATGGTGGCAGACGCTACAGGGATTCAGCCGCGAAGGCAAACCGCCCTCGGACTAGGGCAGGACGCGGATCAGCGGCTCGCGCAGGACCTCGCCGATCTCCCAGCACTCGCCGCCGCGGCGCGCGAAGGCCGCCCCCACGCCGCCGGCGCGCTCGGACGCCACGGAGAAGAGCAGGCCGCCCGACGTCTCGGCCTCCGTCAGCAGGGAACCGAGCGCGGCGGGGATGGCCGGGTCGATCTGAAGGGCCCGGCCGAAGAGCGCGTCCGCGTGGCCCCGGTTGCGTTTCATGCCGCCGCTGAACTGGCCGGCCTCGGCCAGCGCGCGGGCGCCCGGCAGCAGCGGAAGCCGGGACACGGCGATCGCGAGACCGGCGCCGGAGGCCTGGACCATCTCGCCGGCGTGCCCGAGGAGGCCGAATCCGGTGATGTCCGTGGCGCCCCGCGCGCCTGACTCGACGGCGACTTCGGCGGCGACTCGGTTCAGCCGGAGCATGCTCGCGACCGCGCCCGCGAGAACGTCGGCGCTCGCCTGCCCGTTCTTCGCGGCGGTCGTGATGACGCCGGTCCCGAGCGGCTTCGACAGGAAGAGCCGGTCACCGGGCCGCAAGCCCCCCTTGATGAGGATGCGCCGTGGATCCACCCGGCCGGTGACGCAGAGACCGTACTTCGGCTCGGCGTCCACCACCGTGTGGCCGCCCGCGATCACGCCGCCGGCCTCCGCCACCTTCTCGCTCCCGCCGCGAAATACCTCGGTGATGATCGTCTTCGACATCTCGCGCGGGAAGCCGGCCACGGCGAGCGCGAACAGCACCTCGCCGCCCATCGCGTAGACGTCCGACATGGCGTTCGCCGCCGCGACCGCGCCCCAGGTCCACGGATCGTCCACGATCGGGGGAAAGAAGTCGACCGTCTCGACGATCGCGAGTTCCGGACCGAGCCGCCAGACGGCGGCGTCGTCGGCCGCCCCGAGCCCCACGAGGAGGTCGGGGTGCGACGTCCCGCGCGGCAGCGCCGCCAGCACCTCCTGGAGATCTCCAGGAGCCATCTTGGACGCTCAGCCGGCGCAGGCGGCGTACGAGGTGAGCCGGATCTCCGTGTGCGTGTGTTCGGTCATCGTGGTGATTCAGACGGCGGCTGGAGCCGGACGGATTCCGTGACGGGAACGGGGATGAAGCGGATCAGTGGCAGGCGCAGCCGCCGCCACAGCAACCGCCCCCGCCCATCGGCATCGCGGACGACGCGACGCCCGGCGCGGTCTTCAGACCGAAGACCGACAGCTTGCGCATGACCTGGGGGCTCGAACACGCCGGGCACGCGACGGCGGTCGCGGCCGAGCCGACGTATTTCTCGAAGTCCTTCTCGCAGCCCTTGCAGCGATACTCGTAGATCGGCACCGGCTACTCCCCTCCGCGCTGCACGTAGCTCTTCACGAATTCCTCGGCGTTCTCCTCGAGAATGTCGTCGATCTCGTCGAGGAGCTTGTCGATGTCTTCCTTGATCTTCTTGCCCTTCTTGGCCAGCTCGGGGCTCGCCTGCGCCCCGTCGCCGCCCTCGGCGGGCTTGGTGGGCCGGGTTTCCTTCTTCTTCTGCTCAGCCATCTGACCCTCCCTTGGCGCATTCTAGCATCGCGTGCCCCGGCCTACCGCCGAAACTGCTTGCTGAGGGTCAGGGTCTGCTGCTGGTAGGACGAGCCGAGCCCGACCCCATAGACGCGTTCGGGGCGGGACCTGAGACGCTCGTACCACACCTTGAACGACGTCTGGCCGTCGTAGACCATGAACGGCACCTCCCGGGCCCTCACCTCCATAACGACCTTCGTGCCCAAAACGCTCCCGTCCCCGTAGCCGAAGCCCGGGTCGAAGAACCCCGCGTAGTGGGTCCGGATCTCCCCGGCCCCGGCGTCGTACACGACCATCTCGGCGGCGAACTCCGGCGGCACGCGGATCCGCTCCTTGGACACCAGGATGTAGAAGCGGTTCGCCTCGAGAATGTAGCTGTCGCGCGCCGGGCGCTTGATGGGTTCCCAGAACTCCGCCGGGTCGTACGCGCCGACGCGGGCGAGGTCCACGGCGGGCGGGTTCGGTTGCGCCCGATAGCCGATGACCCCGCCGGTCGACCGGCCGGAGAGGTCGATCCCCATGCAGAGCCCGTCGTTGAACACGACGCGCTCGCGGGGAATCGGGCGCCCGTCGTCGTCATAGAGCAGCGGCGACTCGTCGTAGACGCGCCCCAGGCTCACGTCCGAGATGGACGTTGAGCCGACGAGCAGGCGGAGCTGGTTCAGCGAGAGCCCCGCGTGGACGCGCACCGGGAAGGATTGCGGGGAGACCTCGAGGTAGAGGGGCCCGGCGTAGCCCGCGCGGACCTCGTCGAAGCGCGGGCTCCGGTCGGTGATCACGCGCGTGAAGATGTCCAGCCGTCCGGTCGTGCTCTTCGGATTGGAGCGTCCCCGCACGTCGGGCGGAAGGCGCAGCGATTCGAGCAGGGGCACCAGGTAGACCGAGCCGCGCTGGAGGGTCGCGCCTCCCTCGAGCGGCACGCGGTCGATGACGAGATCGCCCTCGGCGGGATCGCGCCCGAGGCGGCTCTGGACCGTCTCGCTGAACGGCAGGAAGCTCGCGCGGAGCTGCCAGGCGAACGGCCCGAGCCGGAGGTCGAGGCTCGCGGGCTGGAACTGCTCGTCCGCGATCGGTGACGCCGAGCCGATCCAGCCCTCGCGGGCGGCCGCCCGGAGCTCGTGATCGGACAGCACCCCGTCACTCATGGGGCTCCACTTAGCATCCTGGGCTCGGGCGCGTCAATCAGGCGACGCGCACCACGGCGCCCTGCGAGTCCACCGCGAGGTCGCGCGCGACGCCGCCGATGCCCGCCGCGCGGATCGCGCCCTCCATCGCGCGCGCCACGTCCGTGGCCCCGTGCGTCGCAACGGCGAGCAGCGCCGGCCCGGCCCCGCTCAGCACGCAGCCCAGCGCCCCGGCGGCGCGCGCCGCGGCGACCACCCTGGGCATCCAGGGGAAGAGTGCCAGGCGGTACGGCTGGTGGAGGCGGTCGTCGAGCGCCGCGGCGAGCGCCGCCGGACGCCCGGCCTGGAGCGCGGCGAGCAGCAGCGCGACCCGCTGGACGTTGAAGACGGCGTCGGCGCGGGACACGGAGGCGGGGAGCACGGCCCGGGCCTCGGCGGTGGCGCTGGTCACGTCGGGGATCAGCACGATCCACTGGAGCGCGGCCGGCACGGGCAGGGCGATGGCCGTGACGCCCTCGCCGGCCGCACACGACACCGTGAGGCCGCCGAAGATCGCCGCGGCGACGTTGTCCGGATGGCCCTCGGCGCGCGCCGCGAGTCCGAGAAGCGCGTCCCTGGACAGCGGCCCGCCCAGGAGCGCGTTGCCCGCCGCCAGGCCACCGACCCAGGCCGCGGCGCTCGAGCCGAGCCCGCGCGCGGTCGGCACGCGATTCACGCACTCGAGCCGGACGCCGCGGAACGCGCGCCCCACCGTTTCGTACGCGAGCCGGACGCCGCGGGCCACCACGTTGCCGGCGTCCGTGGCGAGACGATCCGCGCCCTCGCCCTGCACGCTCACGGCGACGCGGTCGGCCTCCTCCGCGACGACCTCGTTGTGCAGGGCGAGGGCCAGGCCGAGGGCGTCGAACCCCGGCCCGAGGTTCGCGGACGTCGCGGGGACGCTGACGTGGACGCGCACGCTCCTCAGAGCCGCTTGAGGAGCCAGTCGGGGGTGAACGACACCGCCCACGCGTTCAGCAACACGTAGTAGTTGGTGAGGACGAGCACGCCGACGACGACGAGGAGGGCCCCCGCCGCGCGCTCGACGACGGGGATGAACGGCCGGTACCGACGGAAGGCGCGCAGGAACGGCCCGAGCGCCAGCGCGGAGAGCAGGAACGGCACGCCGAGGCCCGCCGAGTAGGCGGCCAGCAGCGTGATGCCACGCCCGACGTTCTCGGCGGTGGACGCGAGCGAGAGGATCGCGCCGAGGATGGGCCCCACGCAGGGCGTCCAGCCGATCGCGAACGTGACGCCGACCAGGAACGATCCGATGTAACCCACGGGTTTCTGGCGGAGATGGAGCTGCTGGGTGCGGCCCAGGAAGCCGATCTTGAGGAGCCCGACGATGTAGAGCCCGAACACGATGATCATCAGCCCGCCGATCCGCCGGATCCAGTCGCGGTAGTCGAACAGGAGCTGGCCGGCCGCGCTGAACGAGGCCCCGAGGCCGACGAAGACGACGGAGAAGCCGACGATGAAGGCGACCGAGTGAAGGAGCACGCGGCGGCGCGCCGCGGCGCCGAGGTCCGCGGTGAGGTCGGCGACCGACATGCCGGTGATGAACGAGATGTACGAGGGAAAGAGCGGGAGCACGCAGGGGGAGAGGAACGAAAAGAGCCCCGCGCTGAACGACACCGCCACGCCGAGCGACTCGCCCATGGCTATTTGAGCAGCCCCTCGATGAGGGACTGGGACGCATCGTTGTCCCACGGGCGCGGGCCCAGGGCGAGCGCGACGACGTGGCCCTCCCGGTCCACGATGAAGCTCGAGGGCAGCGCGCGCACGCCGTACGTGTTGCCGAGGTCCATCTTGGGATCGAGCGCCACCGGGAAGGTCAGCCCGAGCTTGGTCAGGTAGGGGTTGACCGATTTCGCGTTGGTGTCCACGGAGACGGCGACGAGCATGAACCCCTGGTCCTTCTGCTGCTGCCAGAGCCGCTCCATCGCCGGCATCTCCTCGCGGCAGGGCCCGCACCACGTCGCCCAGAAGTTGATGAGGACCACCTTGCCACGATGGTCCGCGAGCCTGAAGCTCTTGCCGTCGGCCAGCGGCAGCGTGAAGTCCTCGGCGAGCTTCGGGCGCGTCGGCCGGATGAGCTCGAGCTCCTTCGACGCGTCGCCGACGCTCAGCGTGCGGCCGGTCCGTGGCTTGAGCGTGACCGCGGCGGCGGCGGCGCCCTCGGCCGGGCGCGTCTCGGGTGTCGAGGCATTCCCGGAACGCTCGGGGCCGCGACCGACCGCCGCGTAGAGTCCCGCGCCCGCGACGCCGGCGGCGGCCGCGGCGACGATCACGACGAGCTTGCGAGACACGCGCATTGGGGCGCCGGTGGCATTCATCACGCGTCGAGCACGCAAAGTATACCGCGACATTCCGTGAACGCCGGGACACCCTTGATGGCAGTCCTTGTTATAGTAGGCGGACTTCGATGACCGTCACCATAGTCGCCGACGATCTCACCGGCGCCTGCGACGCGGGCACGCTCTTCGCCGGCAAGTTCCCCGTTCCCGTCACCGTCTGGCCCGACGCGCCCGTCACCGCTCCGGTGCGCGCCGTGGACACCGAGTCGCGCGACCTCGCCGCGGGCGACGCGGCCGAGCGCGTGCGGCGCGCCGCGGAGGGGATGGCGCGCGACGGCACCACGACCTGGTTCAAGAAGATCGACTCGACGCTGCGCGGTCACGTCGGCGCCGAGCTGGCCGCCCTCCTCCGGGCGACGGGCCTGGCGAGCGCGGTGGCGTGCCCGGCCTTCCCCGCCCAGGGGCGCGTCGTCGTGGATCGCCGGCTGCTCGTCGACGGCGAGGCGCGCGGCAACGTCGTGGAGCTCATCCGCCCCGAGAGCGACCGGCCCATGGCCTGGATCCCGCTCGGCGAGGTGCGCGCGGGCGCGGCGGCCCTCACCGCGCGCGTCGCGCGCCTCGCCGGAACGATCGCGGTCGCCGACGCCGAGACCGACGCGGATCTCGACGCGCTCGTCGGCGCGGCGCTCGCCGCGACCACCGCGCCGCTGCTCGCCGGCTCGGCCGGCCTCGCCCGGCCGCTGGCCCGGGACCTCGGGCTGCTCGCGGGACGCGCCGCGCTTCCGGCGGGACGGTGGCTCATCGTCGCCGGAAGCCGGAGCGCGGTGACGCGGCGTCAGATCGCCGAGGCGCGCCGCGCCGGGCTCGCGGTGCTCGCGACGCCCGACGTCGATCACGGCGACGCCGTGCGGGCCACCGCCGAGCTCGCCGCCGAGGCGGCGCGCGCGCTCGCGGCCGAGCCCGCCGACCTCGTCGTCGTGACGGGCGGCGACACCGCGCTGGCCCTCTATCGCGCGCTCGGCGCCACGCGCATCGATCTGATCGGCGCCCCGGCGCCCGGTCTGGCGCTGGGCCGGCTCCGCGCACCCGGGCGGCCCGACCTGGCGGTGCTCACCAAGGCCGGGGGCTTCGGTCCCGCCGGCCTCCTCGTCTCGCTCTTCGAGGCGGCGGGCCGGTGAAGAATCCGATCCTCGGCGTCACGATGGGCGATCCCGCCGGCGTCGGTCCCGAGATCATCGCGCGCGCCTGCGCCGAGCGCGACGTGCGCGCGCGCTGCCGGCCGCTCGTGATCGGCGCCGCGTCGACGATGAAGGACGCGCTCGCGCTCGTCGAGTCGCCGCTGGCGCTCCACGCCGTGAAGGGCGCGGCCGACTGCCGCTGGGAGGAGGGCGCGCTCGAGGTGCTCGACCTGGGCAACGTGGACATGACGACGCTGCCGCGATGCCGGGTGAGCGCCGCCGCCGGACGCGCGGCGTACGCGTACATCGAGACGTCGGTCGGCCTCGCGCGCGCGCGCGTGATCGACGGGATCGTGACGGCGCCGGTCAACAAGGAGGCGCTCGCGGCCGCGGGCATGACGCACTCGGGCCACACCGAGATCCTGGCGGCGCTCTCGAACACCCGCGACTTCGCGATGCTGCTCCTGGGTAGAGAGCTGCGCGTGATCCACGTGACCACGCACGTCGCGCTGCGCCGCGTGCCCGACCTCGTGACGCGCGAGCGGGTCCTCCGCACGATCGAGCTCGCGCAGCAGACGCTCGACGGCCTCGGGCTCGGTGGCGGCCGGATCGCGGTGGCCGGCCTGAACCCGCACGCGGGCGAGGGCGGACTGTTCGGCGACGAGGAGACGTCGGCGATCACGCCCGCGATCGAGGCGGCGCGCGCCCGCGGCCTCGACGTCACCGGCCCGCTGCCCGCGGACACCCTCTTCTCCCGCGCGCGCGGCGGCGAATTTGATATCGTCGTCGCCATGTATCACGACCAGGGGCACATTCCGGTAAAGACACTCGGCTTCACCTACGACGAGGCGACGAAGCGCTGGGTGGGCCTCTCGGGCGTGAACGTCACGGTCGGGCTGCCCTTCCTGCGCGTCTCGGTGGACCACGGCACGGCGTTCGACCGCGCCTGGCGGGGCATCGCCAACCCCGAGAGCATGATCGAGGCGCTCGACGTCGCGGTGCGCATGCTGGAGCACGCGTGACGTCACGGGCGACCGTCTAACGGCGGCGCCGAGGGAGACACCACCCCATGGACGAACACGCGATCCGCGAGCTCCTCCGCGACGTCGGCGCCGGACGCCTCTCACGCCGCGCGTTCACGACGATCATGGTCGGTCTCGGGCTCACCGCGCCGCTGGCGGCGCAGCTGCTCGGCGCCGCCGGCCCCGCCCAGGCCCAGCCCCGGGCGGACGCGTTCGCGCCCGCCCGGCGCGGCGGCGGCGGCCAGCTCAAGGTCCTCTGGTGGCAGGCGCCCACGCTCCTGAATCCGCACTTCGCGACGGGCACCAAGGACCAGGACGCGGCGCGAATCTTCTACGAGCCGCTGGCCTCCTTCGACCCCGACGGCAACCTGGTCCCGATCCTCGCCGCGGACATTCCGACGCTCCAGAACGGCGGCCTCGCGAAGGACGGCACCTCGGTCACCTGGCGGCTCAAGCCCGGCGTCGTCTGGCACGACGGCAAGCCGTTCACCGCCGACGACGTCGTCTTCAACTGGGAGTACGTCGTCGACCCGGCGACCTCGGCGGTGACCGCCGGCTCGTACCGGGACATCGAGCGGATCGAGAAGCTCGACGGCCTCACGGTCAAGCTCGTCTTCGCACGGCCGCAGCCCTTCTGGGCCGACGCCTTCTGCGGCTATCGCGGCATGATCCTCCCGAAGCATCTCTTCCAGGGCTACAAGGGCGACCGGTCGCGCGAGGCGCCGGCGAATCTCAAGCCCGTCGGCACCGGCCCCTACCGCTTCACGGACTTCAAGCCCGGCGACGTCGTCCGTGGCGAGCTGAACCCGAGCTATCACGTGCCGAACCGGCCCTTCTTCGATACCCTCGAGATGAAGGGGGGCGGCGACGCGGTCTCCGCGGCGCGCGCGGTGCTCCAGACGGGCGAGTACGACTACGCCTGGAACATGCAGGTCGAGGACGATATCCTCCGTCGCCTCGAGCAGGGCGGCAAGGGCCGGATCAACATCTGGCCGACGGGGAATCCCGAGCACATCCAGTGCAACTTCACCGACCCGTGGAAGGAAGTCGACGGCGAGCGCGCGTCGATCAAGACCACGCACCCGGTGCTGGGCTATCCCGCCGTCCGCCAGGCCCTGAACCTGCTCGTGGACCGCGGCGCGGTCCACGAGCAGATCTACGGGCGCCAGGGCCAGACCTCGGCCAACTTCCTCAACGCGCCCTCGCGCTACTACTCGAAGAACACGCGCTGGGAGTTCAACGTCGACAAGGCGAGCCAGATCCTCGACGCCGCGGGCTGGGCGCGCGGGGCCGACGGCATCCGCGCCAAGGACGGCAAGAAGCTCACGCTCCTCTACCAGACGTCGATCAACGCCCCGCGCCAGAAGAACCAGCAGATCGTCAAGCAGGCGGCGGCGAAGGCGGGTATCGACCTCGAGCTCAAGTCGGTGGTGGCGTCGGTGTTCTTCTCCTCCGACGCGGCGAACCCCGACACCTATCCGCATTTCTACGCGGATCTCCAGATGTACAACACCACGATGGGCGCCCCCGACCCCCAGTACTTCATGAACCAGTTCACGTCCTGGGAGGTCGCGTCCAAGGACAACAAGTGGCAGGGGCGTAACGTGACGCGGTGGCGGAACGAGGAGTACGATCGCACCTACAAGGCGGCGGACGTCGAGCTCGACCCCGTGAAGCGCGCGGCGCTCTTCGTCAAGCTGAACGACCTTGTGATCCAGCACGTGGTGGTGATCCCGGTCCTCTGGCGCAACGGCGTGTCCGCCTCGAGCGCGCGGCTACGGGGCATGGATCTCACGGGCTGGGACTCGACGATGTGGCGCCTGTCCCACTGGTACAAAACCGCATGATTGCCCCACGGAGGGTCTAGTTTATGGACGAGCACGGACTGAGGTCGTTGATCGCCCAGGTGAGGGCGGGGCGGGTGTCCCGTCGCCGCTTCGTGCAGACCATGGTCGGCCTCGGGCTCACCGCCCCGCTGGCGGCCCAGATGCTCGCCTCGGCCGGCGTGGCCCAGGCGCAGACGAAGTGGAGCAGCAATCCCACCAAGCGCGGGGGCGGCGGGCTCCTGAAGACGCTCTGGTGGCAGGCGCCCACGCTGCTGAACCCGCACTTCGCGGTCGGCACCAAGGACCAGGACGCCTCGCGCATCTTCTACGAGCCGCTCGCCTCCTTCGACCCGGACGGCAACCTGATCCCGTTCCTGGCCGCCGAGGTCCCGAGCGTCCAGAACGGCGGCGTCTCCAGGGACGGGCGCTCGGTCACCTGGAAGCTGAAGAAGAACGTCGCCTGGCACGACGGCAAGCCCTTCACCGCCGACGACGTCGTCTTCAACTGGGAGTACGTGATGGACCCGGCGACGGCGGCCGTCACCCAGGGCGCCTACACGAGCATCGAGCGCATCGACAAGCTCGACAGCCACACGGTCAAGCTCGTCTTCAAGAAGCCGACGCCGTTCTGGGCCGACGCGTTCTGCGGCGTGCGCGGCATGGTCGTTCCGAAGCACCTGTTCC
This sequence comes from Methylomirabilia bacterium, assembly GCA_041496385.1. GTDB lineage: Bacteria > Methylomirabilota > Methylomirabilia > Rokubacteriales > CSP1-6 > AR19. Next base: position 27,161 of record JBGQEL010000027.1, read on the forward strand.
AGGCGTTCAAGGGCGACAAGTCGCGCGAGGCGCCGGCCAACCTCAAGCCGGTCGGCACCGGTCCGTACAAGTTCGCCGACTTCAAGCCGGGCGACGTCGTGCGCGGAGAGATCAACCCCGCGTACCACGTCCCGAACCGGCCCTTCTTCGACACGGTCGAGATGAAGGGCGGCGGCGACGCCGCCTCCGCCGCGCGCGCCGTCATCCAGACGGGCGAGTACGACTATGCCTGGAACCTGCAGGTCGAGGACGAGATGCTCAAGCGTCTCGAACAGGGTGGCCGGGGCCGCGCCGACATCGTGGCCGGCGGCAACATCGAGCACATCCAATGCAACTTCACCGACCCGTGGACCGAGGTGGACGGCGAGCGGTCGTCGCTCAAGACCAAGCACCCCTTCCTCACTGACGCCGCCGTGCGCCTGGCGCTCAGCGTCCTCGTCGATCGCGGCTCCCTGCAGGAGCAGATCTACGGGCGCACCGGGCTCGCGACGGCGAACTTCCTCAACTCGCCCTCGCGCGTAGCCTCGAAGAACACGAAGTGGGAGTTCAACGTCGACCGGGCCAACCAGCTCCTCGACGCCGCGGGCTGGAAGCGCGGCGGCGACGGCATCCGCGAGAAGGACGGCAAGAAGCTGAAGCTCGTCTACCAGACCTCGATCAACCCCCTGCGCCAGAAGACCCAGCAGATCGTCAAGCAGGCGGCGTCGAAGGTGGGCATCGACATGGAGCTGAAGTCGGTGACCGCGTCCGTCTACTTTTCCTCGGACGCGGCGAACCCCGACACCTACGGGCACTTCTACACCGACATCCAGATGTACACGACCACGATGACCTCGCCCGACCCCGAGTACTTCATGAACCAGTTCACCACCTGGGAGGCTGCGTCCAAGGACAACAAGTGGCAGGGGCGCAACATCACGCGCTGGCGCAGCGAGGACTACGACAAGGTCTTCCGCGCCTCCGAGGCCGAGCTCGACCCGGTCAAGCGCTCCGCGCTCTTCATCAAGATGAACGACCTCGTGATCCAGAACGTCGTGGTCATTCCGGTGGTCTTCCGGCCGCGGGTGTCCGGGATCAGCAGCCGTCTGCGCGACGCGGTCCAGAGCGGCTGGGACTCCGACTTCTGGGCCCTGGCGTACTGGTCCCGCCAGGCGTGACGCGCCGGGCGGGGGCGCCGGGCATCCGCGGCGCCCCCACCCCGACGCAGGAATCGTCGCGGGGATAGGCAATGTCGAAGTATCTGGTCCGGCGCGTGCTGATCTCGATCCCGGTCCTGCTCGGAATCAGCCTCGTCCTCTTCACGATCCTGGCGCTGGCCCCGGGCGACCCGTTCGAGGAGCTGGCGACGAACGCCAACGTGCCGTCCGAGGTGCGCGCCAACCTCCGCGCGAAGTTCGGCCTCGACGACCCCCTGCCCGTGCGCTACGCGCGCTGGTTCGGGTCCATGCTCCGCGGCGACTGGGGCTTCTCCTTCGTGAGCCGCGTCAACGTGGACACCCTCATCCTGCAGCGCCTGCCCACCACGCTCTTCGTCCTCGGCGCGGCGCAGCTTCTCGCGATCCTCATCGCCGTGCCCATCGGCACCTACTCCGCCTTCCGCCCGTACTCGACCTTCGACCAGATCGCGACGACCATCGCGTTCTTCGGGTTCTCGTTACCGACCTTCTTCACCGGGCTCCTCTTCATCCTGCTGTTCAGCATCACCCTGGACTGGCTGCCCTTCATCTACCGCGCCGACATCAGCGCGACCGGCTGGCGGTGGTGGTGGGAGCATGCGCGGCAGGCGATCATGCCCGTCGCCGTGCTGGGGCTCTTCCAGGCGGCCGTGATGACGCGCTTCATGCGCGCGGCGGTCCTCGACGTGATCCGGCTCGACTACGTCAACACGGCGCGCGCCAAGGGGCTGTCGGAGCGGACCACGCTGATCCGGCACGTCGTCCGGAACGCGCTGATCCCGGTGGTGACGCTCGTCGCGCTGCAGATCCCGAACATCTTCGGCGGCGCGATCGTCACCGAGCAGATCTTCCGCGTCCCGGGCATCGGCTCCCTGCTGATCAGCTCGATCTTCGCCAACGACACGCCGGTCGTCATGGCCGTCACCTTCGTCTACTCGGGCCTGGTCGTCGCCTCCAGCCTCGCGGCCGATCTGCTCTACGGCTGGCTCGACCCGCGGATCTCGTACCGATGAGGCGGCGCCCAGCCCCTCGGCTCGGATCAAGAACCATCTCACCGCTCGCCTCGCGGCGCGGCGCCCCTCGGCTCGCACTGCCATGACAACCGCCGTCGCCGCGAAGCTGCCCGTCGCCGCGGCCGAGCCGAGCGCCTCGCTCTGGCGCGAGGCCGCGCGGCGCTTCCGGCGCCACCGCCTCGCGATGGTCGGCATGGTGGTCCTGCTCGCGCTGATCGCCGGCGTCCTCGCGGGTCCCGCCGTCTGGCGCGTGCCGATCGACGAGATCGACTTCAAGGCGAAGCTCCAGGGACCGTCGCGGCCGCACCCGCTCGGCACGGACGACCTCGGCCAGGACCTCCTGGCGCGGATGCTCTACGGCGGCCGGATCTCGCTCGCGGTCGGCGTCACGGCGATGCTGCTCGCGATCTCGATCGGGACCATCGTCGGCGCCACGTCCGGGTACGTGGGCGGCGCCGTGGACCACGCGCTCATGCGCCTGACCGACCTCTGTCTCTCGCTGCCGTCGCTGCCGCTGCTGCTGCTGATCGTCTACCTCTTCCGCGACTCCCTGCGGAAGACGTTCGGCCCCGAGGCGGGCATCTTCCTGATGGTCGTCACGGTCATCGGCAGCCTGCGCTGGATGTCCGTCGCTCGCCTCGTGCGCGCCCAGTTCCTCTCGCTCCGCGAGAAGGAGTTCGTCGAGGCGGCCCGGAGCCTGGGCGCACGGCCAATCCGGCAGGTGATCCGCCACATCCTGCCGAACGCGATGGGCCCGGTGATCGTCGCCGGCTCGCTCGAGGTCGCCGCGGCGATCATCGCCGAGTCGACGCTCTCGTTCCTCGGCCTCGGCTTCCCGTCGGACGTCCCGACGTGGGGGCGGCTGCTCTCCGACGCCAAGGACAACCTCGACTTCGCGCCCCACTGGGCGATCTTCCCGGGCACCGCGATCTTTCTCACGGTCCTCGCCATCAACTACATCGGCGACGGGCTCCGGGACGCGCTCGATCCACGCAAGGTGCTGGCCCGCTAGCTCCGGAGAGGGATTCCGATGACCGACACCGATCTCTGCTTCACGCCCGCGGTGGAGCTCGCCGCGCTGGTCCGCCGCCGCAAAGTCTCGCCGCTCGAGGTGACGCGCGCCGTCCTGGCGCGGATCGCGCGGGTGAACCCGCCGCTCAACGCGTACTGCACGGTGGCTGCCGAGCAGGCGCTCGCGGCCGCGCGGCGGGCCACGGCGGCGCTGAAGCGGCGCGCGAACCTGGGCCCGCTCCACGGCGTGCCCGTCTCGATCAAGGACCTCACGCTCACGAAAGGCATCCGGACCACCGAGGGCTCGAAGATCTACGAGCACCGCGTGCCCGAGCAGGACGCGCTCGTCGTCGAGCGCCTGAAGGCGGCGGGCGCGATCGTGCTGGGCAAGACGAACACGCCCGAGTTCGGCGCGGGGGCCAACACGTTCAACGCGGTCTTCGGCGCGACCCGCAACCCGTGGAACCCCGCGCTCACCTGCGGCGGCTCGACGGGCGGCGGGGCCGTCGCGCTCGCGACCGGTATGGGACAGCTCGCCCAGGGGTCCGATCTCGGCGGCTCGCTCCGGATCCCCGCCGCCTTCTGCGGCGTCGTGGGCTTTCGGACGTCGCCCGGCCTCGTCCCCGTCTGGCCGGCCACGCTCGCCTGGGAGCCGTGGAGCGTCCAGGGGCCCATGGCGCGGACCGTCGCCGACACCGCGCTGATGCTCGCCGCCATCGCGGGCGCCGACCCGCGGGCGCCGCTCTCCTACGAGGTCGACACGCGCGCCTTCACCGCGGCGGTGCGCGCGCCCAAGCTCCGGGGCGCGCGCGTCGCGTGGGGCGGCGGCCTCGGCGTGACGCCCGTGGATCATGAAATTCTCGAGATCTGCCACGCGAGCCTCGAGGTCTTCAGAAAGCTCGGCTGCCGGGTCGGCGAGGAGCATCCCGACATGACGGGCGTGAGAGAGGTCGTGCTCGTCAGCCGCGGCCTCAGCGTGGCCGCGCGTCATGGCGAAAAACTACAGCAGTGGCGATCTGTTATGCAGGAGAACCTGGTAAAGAACATCGAGTATGGGCTGAGCCTCGAGCCTGCCGAGATCGGGCGTGCCGAACGGCGGCGGACGGAGATCTGGCAAGGGGTCCGCGAGTTCTTCGGACGCTACGACTTCATCGTCACGCCGACCGCCGCGGTCCCGCCCTTCCCCGTCGAGACCGTCTCTCCGAAGGAGATCAACGGCAAGCCCATGACGAGCTACATCGAGTGGGCGCTGCTGACCTACTGCTTCACGGCGGTGGGGCTGCCGGCGATCTCGATTCCCTGCGGCTTCACCGCGGCGGGCCTGCCGGTCGGCCTGCAGATCGTCGGCCGCTGGCGCGACGAGGCCGGCGTGCTGCGCGCCGCCGCGGCGTTCGAGGCCGCGCGGCCCTGGACGCATCTCCGCCCGCCGAAGCCGGCGTGAGCCTCACGGGCTGACGCGCCGCAGCCGCCCGTCCTCGACGGGCGCGATCGTTCCCTGCCGGGCGATCGCGTCGAGGACGAGGTCGGCGAGCTGGGGACCGCTCTCCTCGTCCACCAGCACCCTGGCCCGCGCGAACTCGGCGAACCCGTCACCGCCGTGGAACAGGTAGCTCGGGATCGCCACGCTGTACGTCGCGTCCGGGGCCAGGGGCCGGTCCCCGACCTCGACGCTCACGATCCGGCCGCCCGCGGGGCGCTCCGGATCCCAGGTCAGCCTGAGCCCGGACACCTGGAGGAAGCCGCCGCCCTCGTGGTCGGCCTGGCCGAGCCCGTGCTCGAGCGCGGTCCGGAGCCGGGCACCCGGCATCTCGAGCTTCACGATCACAGTGGTGAACGGCAGGAGCCCGTGGACGTCGCGCTTGGTGAGCGGGCCCGCGGGCACCGTGCGGTTGGTCCGGATCGCGCCGCCGTTCAGGAGCGCGACGTCGCTCCCGAGCCGCGCGCGCACGAGGTCGACGATGAAGTCTCCGAGGTTCGTCTCCGCGGTGCGGACCTTCGACGAGCGCGCCTCGAGCGGCACCGCGGTGGCGCCGATCGTGACGTCGAGCTCCCCCTCGAGCCTCGCCGTGTAGCTCCGCACGAGGGCCTCGACAGCCGGGTCCGGGGGGACGCGCGGGCTCACCTCGCGGAAGCGCGCGGAGCGCTCGACGAGCGCGCCATCGCGCCCCAGCCACAGATCCACCTGGACGAGGTAGCGGCCGTCGGACCCCGCCTTGGTGACGAGCGCGCGCCCCTCCTCGGCCATCATCGGGTCGTGCTCGTGGCCGCCGAGGATCACGTCCACGCCGTCCGACGCGGCGAGCGCCTTGTCGTGGGCCATGTCCTGGTGAGTCACGGCCACGACGAGCTTCGCCCCGCCCGCCCGAAGGTCCGCGGCGATCGCGCGCCCGACGACCGCCGGGTCGCCGAAGACGAGGTCCGGTCCCGGGCTCGAGGTCACCGCGCTCTCCGGCATGGTCAGGCCGAGGAAGCCGACCGCGATTCCGTCGAACGTCAGCAGGAGGCTCGGCCGGGCGCCGCCGAACACGCGGCCGGTGCGCCGGTCGATGACGTTCGACGCGAGCCAGGCGAACCTCGACTCGGCGACGCGCCGGGCGAGGACGGCCGGGCCGAAGTCGAACTCGTGGTTGCCGAAGACCGCCAGGTCGAGCCCGATCGCGTTCAGCGCGGCGACCATCTGCTCGCCCTTCAGGAACGAGGACATGACGGAGGGCGAGAGGGCGTCGCCCGCGAGGACGAAGACCGTGTTCGGGTTCTCCCGCCGCGCCGCGCGCGCGAGCGTGGCGAGGCGCGCCATCCCGCCGCGGCGGCCGTCATCCACGGGCTCGAGCGTGTAGACGTCGTTGATCTGCAGCAGCGTCACGTGGACGAGGCTCCCCTCGCGGCCGGGAACCGTCGCGCAGGCGACGAGGACGAGCGCGGCGAGGAGGAGCGCCGCGCGGACGACGGAGCGGGGCCTGGTGCCAGTCAGTTGAGTCCGCGCACCTTCCACTGGTGGTCCGGGCGACGGTGCAGGCGCCGCGCGAGGTACCGTCCGGCGCGGTCCATGTCCCCCGCGCGGAAACACGCCTCGAGGAACGTGTCGTGGAAGACGTCGCGCTGGGCGCGGCTGCCGCCGAGCCCGATGATCCGCTCTTCGAGGGGCTCGAGGAGCCCCACCGCCGCCGGATAGTTCCCGCGGGCGAACGCGTGGATGCCCTCGACGAGCGGCACCAGGACCTCGCCGGTGAGGCCCGAGCGGTCCTTGGCGCGCCGCTCGCGCAGCATCCCCAGCTGGGTCTCCGCGGTCGCCCAGTCGCCGCCGGCCGCCAGGGCCATCGCGAGGTGGGCCGCGTGGAAGAGCAGCGCCTGGCGGTCGAGGCGCTGCGCCGCGATCGCGGCGAACGGCCGCCACCGGTCGCCCGGGTCCCGGCCGACGAGCCCGAGGCGCCAGAGCAGCGAGATCGAGTCGTGGAGGTCGCCCGCAATCGACGAGGGCGCGCGCTCGAACGCCGCGCGCCCCAGCTCGGAGGCGCCCTCGTAGTCGCCGCGCCCGAAGTGCATGAGGCTCAGGTGCCAGAGGAGGTGGTTCCGGAACCAGTTCAGGTTCGTGCACGGCTCGATCGCGGACGGCAGCCGCGCGATGCCCGTCTCGAACGCCGCCATCTCGTAGAGCGCGTGCGCGAACGCGTGGATGGACCAGGCGTCGATCGGGTTCTTCAGGATCGCCGCCTGCGCGAGCCGCACCGCCTCGTCGCACCGTCCCGCCTGCTCCAGGGCGAACGCGTGCATGCCCATCATGAACGAGCTGCCCGGGTGGTGGCGCGCCAGCACCGCCGCGAGGTCGAGCATCTCGGGGAACTTCCCCTGCCAGAACCAGATGTAGTAGAGGCGCTGGAAGACGACGAGGTCGCGCGGATGGTCGACCAGATGCGCGCGCATCGCCGCCTCGGCGTCGCGCGTCCGGCCCTCCACGAGGAGCGCCAGCGCCTCGACGTGGGCGCGCTCACGTGGCGTCTGGGCGGCGGCGGCCGCGCGCGCCGCGGCCGCCGCCTCGCGCGCCTCGGCGAAGCGCTCGTCGAGGAAGAGGCACACCGCCTCGCCCGCGTGCGCCAGGGCGAGCGCGGGGTCGGCCGCGCGCGCCGCGCGGAAGCGGTCGAGCGCCCGCGCGTCCCAGCCGAGCAGGCCCTCGACCGCCAGGTCGTACGTCTCGAGCGCCGTACTCGACGCCGTCGTCAGGGGCAGGCCGTACGCGTCCGTTCGCATCCCGGGCAATCTAGCAGATGCGCTGCTGAGCGGCGAGCGTCGCGCCCAGGAACTCGAGGGCGCGCCGCTCCGCCCACGAGCCGACGCGCCAGGGCCAGCGGCCGTCGAGGAATCCGGCGTGGCCACCCCACGACAGGAACTCGGCCCGTACCCAGCGGGATAGCGTCGCCGGGTCGGGCAGCACCTCGCGCGGCACGATCGGATCGTCCAGCGCGCTGATGAGGAGCGTCGGCCGCCGGATGCGCGCCAGGTACGGGCCGCAGGACGCCCGGACCCAGTAATCGCGCTCGTCAGCGAAGCCGTTGAGCGGGGCGGTGACGGCGCGGTCGTACTCGGCGAAGGTTCGCGCGCGGAGCGCGAGCCCGAGGTCGACGCGTGGCGCGAAGTCCGGGTCCCGCGCGGCCTTGGCGCGCACCTTGGCGCGCATCGTGGCGAGGAAGTTTTCTCCGTAGACGCGACGCTTGACACCGCGATCGAGCTCGCGCGCGCACGGACCGAGAGCGAACGGCACCGAGACGCCGACGGCCGCGGCCACCTGTTGGGGCGCCGCGCCACCCCGCTCGCCGAGCCACTTGAGCAGCACGTTGCCGCCGAGCGAGACCCCGGCGGCCACGATCGGCGCCGCCCCGTCGCGGCCGCAGAGGAGGTCGACCACGTGGCCGAGGTCCTCGGTGTCACCGGAGTGGTAGAAGCGCGGCGCGCGGTTCAGCTCGCCGCTGCACGAGCGGAAGTTCAGTGTGACGGCGCGCCAGCCGCGCGCCACGGCCTGGCGCATGAGGCCGACGGCGTAGTGCGAGCGCGACGAGCCTTCGAGGCCGTGGAGCACGAGCAGGAGGGGCCCGCCGGGCGCCGCCGGCGCATCCGCCCAGTCCAGATCGACGAAATCGCCGTCCCGCGTTGGAATCCGCTCGCGCCGGAGAGGAATGCGGACGCGCCGGAAGAGGGGGCCCCAGACGGTCTGCGCGTGGCCGCCCCGGCACCACCAGGGCGGCCGCGTTCCGCGCGCGTCTACGCCTGGCCCTGCAGCAGGAGCTTCGCGATCTCCGGCGCGATCTCCCGGGCGCGCTGGTCGAGCTGCGCGTCGGTCAGGTTCGCGATCGGATGCGGCAGCATCAGGAACTTGTATGTCGGCACGCCCCATTGTTCGGCCATCGCCCTTCCGGTCGCCTCGAACACGTCGGTCACGATCGAGGCCGAGGGCACGCTGTGCTTCTCCAGCAGGATTCCGTCGAGCACACTGCCCGACGAGCAGGACCCTCAGTCGCCGATGCCCGCGACCACGACGTCGCAGGACTTGCGGATCTCCTGGATGATCTCGTCGTGCGCCGGCACCGACGAGTTGTGCTTGCGGAACATCTTCCAGTCCGCCGCGCCGTACTCCCGCTTGAGGATGTCGCCGATCCGGACGAGCAGCTTGTCCGAGTTGAACTTGGTGTTCTCGACCAGGCCGATGCGCTTGCCCTGGAGCGAGCGCGGCCGGTCCACGTAGGCGATCGGTTGGGCCCGGGTCTCGACCCGCGGATCGAGCAGCTCCATCATCGCTTGACCTCCTTGGTCACGGCCTGTGAACTCTTGGCGCTCGCCCAGCCGGGGATGTACGCCGAGAATGCGCCCGCGCGGCCGCCCGCCGCGAGCACCAGGATGTCGTCGGGTGAGGCCACGAGGGGCCGGAGCTTCTCCTCGTCGCCGGCCTGGATCGGCCCCGGCATGCGCTGCGTGCGCTTGAGGTGCGCGTGGGAATTCTGCGTGTGCTCCCAGACGAACTGCCGGATCCGCTTCTTGTCCCAGCCGTCGCCGGCGATCGTGCGCATGTGCTCGCCGGCCAGGACGAGCGCGTAGTGGGGCTGCCCCATCACGTTGCCCGAGACCCGCATGTCGTCGGCGAGCGTGGTGAGCACGCCCTCGGCTCCGCTGGAGAGCTGGTTGTAGAACTGGTGCGGCGCCTCCGCGGCCATCACCGTGACCGTGGACTGCTCCGGCCGGAAGCCGCGCTCGACGTGGAGCGGCGCCCAGGGGCTCTCCCTCTCGTTCTCGGCGATCACGTACGAGAGCTTGCCGGGGTGGCCGAGCGTGCCACGGTCGAGCGTGCCCGGCACCGAGCCGCAGACGTTGCGCATCACGAGCCGCAGCGCGCGGCCCAGCGTGAGGTTGGCGCGCCAGCCCGGACCGAACAGGTTGTCGCCCGCGTTGATGTCGAGCTCGCGCGCGATCGGCCCGTTGACGATCATGAGCACCGCCGCGCCGCCCGTGGAGGTCCCGGGGCCGTGGTAGCCCCAGCGCGGGTCGGCGATGCCCTCGACGGCCGCGACGACGACGGGCATGTGCTCCGGCCGGCAGCCCGCCATCACCGCGTTGATCGCGACCTTCTCGGCGGTGATGGACACGTCGCGGTGGGTGACGAAGCCGAGCTCGTGCTCGGGATCGAGCCGCGCGGCCTCGAGCAGCGCGCGCACGCGATCCTCGGTCGGTGGAACCACGGGCAGGCCGTCCGTCCAGCCCTGCTCGAAGCAGAACTCGATCGCGTCGGTGACGTCCGGGACCTTGTAGCGCTTCGACGTGAGCGTGGCAGCCATGCGCCCCTCCGTGATGCGAGCCACGCTACCACCGCCCGCCGGAGGGAGCAAGCGCGCCGGGGCGGCGCACGAGCGTCGCGAGCGCGCCCGCCGCGACGGCCGCCGCGGCGAGGAGGAACGCCTCGCCGTGCGCCGCCTGGAAGCCGACCACCTCGCGGCGGAGGGCAACGACCTGGGCGAACCCGGCGACGCCCGTGACCACGCCGAGCGTGCGCGCCAGGAACGTGAAGCCGCCCGCCGCGCCCTGCTGGCCCGCCGGGAACGCGGCCAACACGAGCGTCATGTTCGGCACCTGGAACGCGCCGAGCCCGAAGCCCGCGGCGAAGAGGGCCAGCGCCAGCAGTCCCGCGGGTGTCTCGGCGCCGGCGCGGCTCAGGACGAGGAGGCCCAGCGCCTCGAGCGCGAGTCCCGCGATCATCGGCGGGCGCGGGCCGAGGCGCCCGGCGAGCCGTCCGGCGAGCGGCGCGGCGGCCGCCATGCCGAGCGGCGTGAGCATGAAGAGCGCGCCGCCCAGCGTGGCCGAGAAGCCGCGCGCGCTCACGAGGTAGAAGGGCGTCAGGAGCCAGATGGCGAAGATCGAGGCGTTCGCGACGAAGGACAGGGCGCCCGGCCCCAGGACCGCGCCGCGCAGCACGTCGCGCGCGGCGACGAGCCGCGGCGCGCCCGCCGCGCGCCGCGCGCGCCGGACGAGGGCCCAGCCGGCGAGGCCGAGCGCCAGCGGCAGCCGCGCGTGGAAGACCGCTCGCCACCCGAGCGTATCCACCAGCAGGCCGGCCGCGAGCGGCCCCGCGGCGAGGCCGAGCCCGATCGCCGCGCTCAGGAAGCCGACGCGCCGCGCGCGGGCCGCCGGCTCGGTCCCGAGCGTCACGAGCGCCGGCGCCGTACCGTAGACGAGTCCGCCGCCGAGCCCCTGCACCGCGCGCCCCGCGAGCAGCGCCCCGAACGCGGGCGCCCACGCGCAGAGCCCGAAGCCCAGCGCGCTCACGACGAGACCCACGCGCAGGACCGCGAGGTGGCCAAGCCGGTCCGCCGCCGCGCCGCCGACGAACGACGTGACGGCGTAGGTGCCGACGTAGCAGATGATGACCCAGCGCACGCGCTCCGGCGGGACGTCGAAGGTCGCCGCCATCGCCGGCAGCGCGATGTTCACCATGGAGTCGAGCGAGACGACGAAGGCGCCCGCCGCCGCGATCCATTTCACGGCCCGTATGATGGCACGCTCTTGCCCTTCCGCCTCCACTCGCGGTACAAGCATGGCCCATGGACATCGCGCCCGGAGCGACCGCCGAGGCCGGCTACACCGTCACCGGCGACAAGACCGCGCACGCGATGGGCAACCAGGGCGTCCACGTTCTCGCGACGCCCCACCTCATCGGCCTCCTCGAGGGCGCGGCGGGCGCCGTCCTGCATCCCCACCTGCCGGCGGGCGCGGGCACGGTCGGCACGATGGTGGAGATGAAGCACCTCGCGGCGACACCGGTCGGCATGAAGGTGCGCGCCACGGCGACGCTGCTCGAGACCGACGGGCGGCGCTTCCTGTTCGCCGTCGAGGCCTGGGACGAGAAGGAGAAGATCGCCGAGGGCCGTCACGAACGGTTCGTGGTTCCCGACATGGCGAAGTTTCTCGGCCGCGCCATGAAGAAGGGGTCCGCCTGATGCCGATGCAGATCAACAAGGGCATCGTCGGCAAGGAGTACCCGCCCTTCGCCGTCACGGTGGAGCGGGGCAAGATCAAGGAGTTCGCGCGGGCGATCGGGGACGCAAATCCCTTCTATCTCGACGACGGCGTGGGCGCGGCCTCCGAGTGGGGCGATATCATCGCGCCACCGACGTTCGCGACCACTTTCCGCGACGACCGCGCCGACTCGGGCGCGCTGCTCCGCGATCTCGGCGTGGACATCTCGCGCATCCTCCACGGCGAGCAGGAGTTCGAGATCGTCCGCCAGCTTCAGCCCGGCGAGACGTACCTCTGCCGGTCCCGCGTCGTGGATCTCTACGAGAAGACCGGCAAGAGCGGCCCGATGGCGTTCGTCGTCCGCGAGACGTCCGTCACCGATCGCGCCGGCGAGATCGTCGCCACCATGCGCCACATCACGGTCGTCCGGCTGTAGCGAAGGCACGATGAAATACGCCAGGGTCTACGTCGAGGACGTGAAGGTGGGCGACGAGCTGCCGCCGCTCGTCAAGGGCCCGATCCAGCAGATCCAGCTCACCCGCTACGCCGGCGCCTCCGGCGACTTCAACCCGATCCACCAGGACGACGCGTTCGCGCGCGTCGCCGGCATGGGCGGCGTCTTCGCCCACGGCATGCTCTCGATGGGCTTCGTCACCCAGGCGGTGACCGACTGGGCGGGCGCCGGCGCGGTGCGGAAGATCGGCGTCCGCTTCGCGGCGCTCGTCCGGCTCGGGGACGTCGTGACCTGCCGCGGCCGCGTGCTCGCGAGGACGTCGAAGGACGACGACCACACGGTCGAGCTGGAGATCTGGGCGGAGAACCAGCGCGGCGAGAAGGTCGTCACGGGCAAGGCGACGGTCGCCCTGCCCTCCCGCGCTTAGCCGCCCGGCATCCGGCCTTTCGCGGCCACCCACTCGCGCAGCGCCTCGCGCGTGGACTGGAACGCGAGCGCGTCCCACGGGATGCCCTGCGGCGACACCCACTCGATGGCGTCGTTCTCGTCGCAGGTCGTGAGCGTCCCGCCGACGACGCGAGCCCTGTAGACGACGATCACCGGCGCGCCCGGATAGCTGTAGACGTTGTGCAGCCCCGTGAGGTCCACCGTGAGCCCGGTCTCCTCGAGCGTCTCGCGCACGGCGGCGTCGGACACCGACTCGCCGAAATCCACGAACCCGCCCGGGTACGTCCAGAGCCCGCGCCCCGGGTTGATCGAGCGCCGGGTCAGCAGCACGGCGCCGTCCAGCTCGGGGAGAGTGGCGGCGACGACCTTCGGGTTCAGGTAGAAGACGAACCGACAGCGGGAGCACACGTGCTGCTCGCGCTGGTCGGGCGGCACGGGCTCGCGCGCGAGGGCCGCGCCGCAGAGGGGACAGAAGCGCGCCGTGTCCGGGGCGAGGATGCGGGCGCCGGGATCGTCGCTCACGCGAGGAGTCTAAACCAGCTACGGACGAGTACACCGTCCTCGTTCGCCTCGCGCGCCGCCGCCTGTCTTGACACTCCGCGCGACGCGATGATACAAACCGTCCAGCGTCACCGCAGCCACGCGCAGCGTCCACGAGCCAGGGGGTTTCTCATGCGTTACCGCACCGTCGCCATCGCCGTCTCCGTCGTCGCGCTCGTCCTCACCACCGGGCTCGCCGCCATCACCTGGGGACAGGCCGGCGAGTACAAGATCGGCGTGCTCGAGCCGCTCACCGGACCGCTGGCCGGCGAGGGCAAGCGGCACATGGAAGGCTTCGAGATCGTCCGCGATCTCATCAACGAGCGGGGCGGCGTGATGGGCAAGAAGCTGGTCTTCGCCGTGGCCGACGTCCCCGACCCCACGGCCGCCGCCAGCGAGGCGAACCGGCTCATCACGCGCGAGGGCGTGAAGATCGTGACCGGCACCTTCTCGTCGCGGCTCTGCGGCGCGGCGAGCGAGGCGGCGGCGCGCCACAACGTCATCTACTGGGAGACGTCCTGCGTCGATCCGCGCTTCAACAAACGCGGGCTCAAGAACGTCTACCGGACCGAGATCGACGCGACCGGGTTCGGCTGGTACAACATCGAGTTCATCGTCAAGCACCTGGCCCCACGCTTCAACCTGAAGCCGAACCAGCTCAAGATCGCCTTCATCTCGGAGGACTCCTCGTACGGCCAGGGCGTGACCGAGTCGGCCCGGGCGCGGGCCAAGGAGCTGGGCCTCATCGAGGTGGCGCCGCCCGAGTACTACAACTTCCAGACGATCAACGACATGACGCCGATCATCGTGAAGCTCAAGCAGCTCAACCCCGACGTCGTCCACCACATCGCCTACACGAACGACGCGCCGCTGTTCTGGCGGCAGGCGCGCGAGCAGAACTTCAGCTTCAAGGCGCTCGTGCACGCCGGCGCCACGGGGTACGGCGGAAGCGACTTCGGCAAGGCCATGGGCAACGACGGCAACGGCGTGTTCGCGCTGCTGGAACCGGGCCCCGGGTTCAAGCTCGATTCGCTCAAGCCCGAGGGCCAGAAGATCGAGAAGGACTTCCGTGACGCCGTGCAGAAGCGGACGGGCTCCTATCCCTTCGGCGCCCATCAGCTCGCCGGCGGCGGCCTCTGGCTGCTCAAGCTCGTGCTGGACAAGTCCCAGAGCGACGATCCCGAGAAGTTCCGCTCGGCCGTCATGTCGCTCGACCTGCCGGTCGGAACGATGATCAACGGCTGGGGCGTGAAGTTCTCGGAGACGGGCCAGAACTCGAACGAACGCGTCCAGCACTACATGCTGCAGTGGCAGAACGGCCAGCTCGTGAGCGTGTGGCCGGAGGAGTTCACGACCAACCGGGCGAAGTGGATCCCGCTCGGCGCCTGGGACCAGCGCAAATAGACGTCTTCCTGCAGCTCGGCGTCTCCACGGTCCTCCTCGGGGGCATCTATGCCCTGATCGCGGTGGGCCTCACCCTGATCTTCGGGATCATGCGCGTCGTGAACTTCGCGCACGGCGAGTTCCTGATGCTCGGCATGTACCTGGCGTTCTGGTCGTACACCGTGCTCTCGCTCGACCCCTATTTCGTGCTCTTCATCGCCATCCCGCTGTTCTTCGGCATCGGGCTCCTCACCTACGTGCTGGTCATGCGCGGCGTCATCCACGCGTCGCACAACGTCCAGATCTTCACCACGGTCGGCCTCTCGACCGCGCTGCAGAACCTCGCGCTGGTGCTGTGGACCGGCGACTTCCACACGGTGCGGCCGTGGCACGCCCTGACGCCGATCCGCCTGGCCGGAACCGCGTTCAACCTCTCGCAGGTGGTGGCCTTCCTCATCGCGATCGCGCTGACCGTGCTGCTGTTCGCCTTCATGCGCTGGACGCATACCGGGCGGGTCATGCGCGCGACCGCCCAGGACCGCGAGGCGGCCATCCTCATGGGCATCGACACCGACCGCGTGTACCGCATCACCTTCGCGCTCGGGATTGCCGCGGTCGGCGCGGCGGGCGTCCTGGTCTCGCCGCTCTACGCGGTCTACCCGACGGCCGGGCTGCAGTTCGTCCTCATCTCCTACGTCGTGGTGGTGCTCGGCGGACTCGGCGACATGGTGGGGGCGCTCATCGGCAGCCTCATCGTCGCCGCGGTCGAGGTGGCGGGCTCCTACTGGTTCGGCACCGCCTGGAAGGAGATCTTCTACTTCCTGCTCTTCATCGCGGTGCTCGTCTTCCGCCCGGCCGGCCTGTTCGGGCAGCGCGGCGCCGAGAACCTCGGCGTGTGATGGCGCAGGCGCTGGCGCGCCACTGGGGCGCGCTCGTCATCTTCGGCGTCGCCGCGCTCGTCCCCGTCGTCGTGCGCGACGCCTACTTCCTCGACAGCCTCGTGCTGATCCTCCTGTGGGGCGCCCTGTCCGCCGCCTGGAACGTCGCCGGCGGCTACGCGGGACAGGTCTCGATCGGTCATGCGGCCTTCTTCGGCATCGGCGCGTACTCGGCCGCACTGCTGGGCACGCGCTGGCACCAGTCGCCCTGGCTCGGCATGCTCGCCGGCGTCCTCGTCTCGCTCGCGGCCGGCGCGGCCCTCGGCTACCTCTCCAACCGGCTCAAGGGACCGTACTTCGCGCTCTCCACCATCGCCTTCTCCCAGGTGCTGCTCATCGTGGCCAGCCGCTGGCGCGGCTTGACGTCCGGCTCCGAGGGCATCCCCGTCCCCTTCCGGCCGGGGTTCGGCACGCTCGGCCTCGGCCACGTCGCGTGGGTCTATCTGGCGCTGGCGGTGGCGGTTCTGTACTGGGGAATCCAGGTCTGGCTCGAGCATTCCCGCTTCGGCTACCGGCTGGCCGGCGTGCGCGAGGACGAGGACGCGGCGGAGGCGCTGGGGATCCCGACCCGCCGGCTCAAGGTGATCGCGGTCACCCTGAGCGCGGCGCTGACGAGCATGTGCGGGACGCTCTGGGCACAGTACGTCGGCTTCGTGGACCCGTTCTACGTCTTTTCCGTGGACCTGTCCGTGCGGTTCGCGCTGAACGCGATCATCGGCGGGATCGGCACCGCGCTGGGGCCCTTCCTCGGATCGATCCTCATCACGTCGCTGGAAACGTACCTGCGCGCGACGCTGTCGGGCGTGAAGTCCGGCTTCACCGGCATCTACCTGATCGTCTACGGGACGGGGCTCATCCTCGTCGTGCGCTTCATTCCCGACGGGCTGGCGGGCCTGGTCGGGCGGCTGCGCGCGCACCTCGCGCGGGTCCACGCATGAGCGTGGCGGCGCCGGGCCCGGCGCTGCTCACGCTCGAGGCGGTCACCAAGCGCTTCGGCGGGCTCACGGCCGTCCGCGACGTGTCCGTGGAGGTGCGCCGGGGCGATCTCCTCGGCATCATCGGCCCGAACGGCGCGGGCAAGACGACGCTCTTCAACGTGATCTCGGGCTACTACCGCCCCGACGCGGGCCGCATCGTCTTCGAGGGACGCGACGTCGGCGGGCGGGCGCCGCACCTGATCTGCCGGCTCGGGCTCACGCGCACGTTCCAGATCGTCAAGCCCTTCGGCAACCTGTCGGTCCTCGACAACGTGATGATCGGCGCGCTCACGCGCCTGCCGAGCGTCGCCGCCGCGCGCGCCGAGGCCGGGCGCGTCATCGAGACGTGCGGCCTCGCGTCCCATGTCGCCGCGCGCGCCAGAACGCTCCCCATCGGGCTCCGCAAGCGCCTCGAGGTCGCCCGCGCGCTCGCGACCCGGCCCCGGCTGCTCCTGCTCGACGAGGTCATGGCCGGGCTCAACCCCACCGAGCTGACGGGCATCATGGACCTGATCCGGCGCCTGCACGCCGACGGCCTCACGCTGATCGTCATCGAGCACATCATGGCGGCGATGATGCGGCTCGCGCAGCGGATCGTCGTACTCCACCACGGCGAGAAGATCGCGGAGGGACGCCCCGACGAGATCACGCGCGACCGCCGCGTCGTGGACGCCTACCTCGGCGAGGAGTTCGTCCTTGCTGAGGCTTGAGGCGATCGACGCCTTCTACGGCGACCTCCAGGCGCTCGCCGGCGTCTCGTTCGAGGTGGGCGAGCGCGAGATCCTGGCGCTCGTCGGCGCCAACGCGGCGGGCAAGTCCACCACGCTGCGCGTGCTCTCCGGCCTCGTGACGCCCCGCCGCGGGCGCGTCCTCCTGGGCGACGAGGACCTCACCGCCGTGCCCGCGCACCTCCGCGTCGAACGGGGCATCGTCCAGGTGCCCGAGGGCCGCCGGCTCTTCCCGTTCATGACCGTCCGGGAAAACCTCCAGCTCGGCGCCCACGCGGGCCGGGCGCGCGCCGAGCGCGAGGCGACGCTCGAGTACGTCTACACCCTGTTCCCGGTGCTCGCCGACCGGCGCGCCCAGCTCGCGGGGTCGCTCTCGGGCGGCGAGCAGC
>JBGQEL010000028.1:0-44416 GCA_041496385.1 Methylomirabilia bacterium
GACCGCAGCAGCGCCTGGAGCGTCGCCGCGATGGCGGGCTCCTCCCATGCCGGCACCAGGTGCACGAAGACGGGCGCGTCCGCCTCCCGCTCGAGCCGCGCCTCGTCGGGCAGCTCGTCGAGCCGCGCGTAGGCGTCCTCGACGGCGCGGCACGTCGTGAGCATGCCCTTCCAGTCCAGGAGCAGCTTGAAGGCGGCGCGCCCGTTCACGAGGAGCGCCACCCAGAACATGCCGAACCAGAACCACCCCGTGCCCCAGCACCACTGCCAGAACGCGTCCATTACTTCTGCGACGGGAACTTCAGCACGGTCTCGCCCTCGCGCACCATGCCCATCTCCTCGCGGGCGAGCTTCTCGATGTAGGCGGGGTCGTTGCGGAGGCGCTCGGCCTGCTCCTCGAGCTTCTTCTGCCTGGCGCCCAGGGCCTGGACGTCGCGCTCGAGCGTCCCGAGCTCCTGGCGCATCCGGAAGACGTGCACCGACTCGCGCACGCCGAAGACGGCGAGCCCGACGGCGAGCAGGACGACGACGGCGACGCCGGCGCGCTCGCGCGTCCAGACGAGGCGGCTCGCCGGCAGGGTGCGCAGGCTCACCGGGCCACGCGCGTGTAGAGGGAGCGCCCGGGCCACGAGGCGGCGTGCCCCAGCTCCTCCTCGATCCGGAGGAGCTGGTTGTACTTGGCGGTGCGCTCGCTCCGCGCGACGGAGCCCGTCTTGATCTGGCCCGCGTTGACGGCCACGGCCAGGTCGGCCACGAACGTGTCCTCCGTCTCGCCGGAGCGGTGCGAGATGACCGTCCCGTAGCCCGCGCGCTTGGCCAGCTCGACCGCCTCGAGCGTCTCCGTGAGGGTGCCGACCTGGTTCACCTTGATGAGCACGGCGTTGGCGAGGCCGTTGTTGATCCCCTGCTGGATGATCGCGGGGTTGGTCACGAACAGGTCGTCACCCACGAGCTGGATCCGCCGGCCGAGCCGGCGCGTCAGCGCGCCCCAGCCGGCCACGTCGTCCTCGCCCAGCCCGTCCTCGATCGAGACGATCGGGTAGCGGTCGCAGAGCGTCTCGTAGCGCGCGATCAGTTCCTCGCTCGAGAGCGTGACGCCCTCGCGGTGCAGCCGGTAGCGGCCGCCGGCCTCCGCGAACTCGCTCGCCGCGACGTCGAGCGCGAGCATGACGTCCTCGCCCGCGCGGTAGCCGGCGCGGTCGATCGCCTGCATGAAGAGGTCGAGGGCCGCGGTGTTGTTGGGAAGGTTCGGCGCGAAGCCGCCCTCGTCGCCGACGCCGGTCGCGAGCCCCTTCTCCTTGAGCAGGTCCTTCAGGGTGTGGAAGATCTCCACACCCATCCGGATCGCGGTGGAGAAGCTGTCGGCGCCCGCGGGGACGAGCATGAACTCCTGGAAGTCGAGGCCGTTGTCGGCATGCGCGCCGCCGTTCAGCACGTTGAGCATCGGCACCGGCATGAGCCGGCTGCCGACGCCGCCGAGGTAGGCGTAGAGCGGCAGCCCGGCGTCGTCGGCGGCCGCGCGCGCGACGGCCAGCGAGACGGCGAGGATCGCGTTGGCGCCGAGCGCCGACTTGTTCGGCGTGCCGTCCAGCTCGAGGAGCGCCTGGTCGACCGCGGCCTGCTCCGCGGCCTCCATCCCCTCGACCTCGGGGGCGATCGTCTCCTCGACGTTCCGCACGGCCTGCCGCACGCCCTTGCCGCGATAGCGCTGGGTGTCGCCGTCGCGCAGCTCGACCGCCTCGCGCTTGCCGGTGCTGGCGCCCGACGGCACCGCCGCGCGGCCCCAGGAGCCGGACTCGAGCTGCACTTCCACCTCGACCGTCGGGTTACCCCGGGAGTCGAGGATCTCGCGCGCGTAGACGCCGGATATGGCTGACACGCTAGTTCTTCCTCTCGAAGACGTAGTCGGCGAGCGCGCGGAGCGGCGCCGCGCGCTCGCCCAGCGCGCCGAGCCGCTGCTGGCAGCGCTCGATCAGGAGCTTCGCCTGGCGCCGCGACGCCTCGAGGCCGTGGATCGCCGGATAGGTCGCCTTCTGCTTGCGCTCGTCGCTGCCGGCCGTCTTGCCGAGCTGCTCGAGGCTCCCCTCGACGTCGAGGATGTCGTCCACGATCTGGAAGGCGAGGCCGAGGTCGCGCCCCGCCTCGCCGATCGCCTCGAGCGCCCGCGCGTCGCCGCCCGCGAGCCGCGCGCCCACGCGCAGCGAGGCGCGGATCAGCGCCGCGGTCTTGTGCACGTGGATGTACTCGAGCGTCTCGGCCGAGACGGGCTTGCCCTCGGACTCGATGTCCACCACCTGGCCGCCGACCATCCCGAAGGTGCCGGCGGCGTCGGCGATCTCGGTGACGACGTCACCGAGCACGCGCGGGTTCGGGACGCGCGCCGCGTTGTCAGCGACGAGGCGGAAGGCCAGCGTCAGGAGCGCGTCGCCGGCCAGGATCGCGATCGCCTCGCCGAACACCTTGTGGCTCGTGAGCCGCCCGCGCCGGTAGTCGTCGTCGTCCATCGCCGGCAGGTCGTCGTGGATGAGCGAGTACGTGTGGATCAGCTCGAGCGCGCAGGCCGTGGGCAGCACCAGGGCGGACGTGCCGCCGACGGCCTCGGCGCCCGCGATGACGAGGATCGGGCGCAGGCGCTTGCCGCCCGCCAGCACGGAGTAGCGCATCGCTGCGTGGACGCTGGGCGGCGGCGTCTCCTCGGGGGGCAGCACCTGCGCGAGCGCCTCGTCCACGAGGGCGCGGCGCTCGGCGAGATAGGCCTGGAGGTCGAAGCTCACGCCTCTCCTTCGGGCTCCCAGGCGAACGGTTTGGCGCCGAGCGCGCCGCCCTCGTCCTTGGTCAGCACCTCGATGCGCCGCTCCGCCTCCTCGAGATACCGGGCGCAGTGACGGGCCAGCGCGATGCCCTCCTCGAAGACCCGGAGCGAGTCCTCGAGCGCCAGGTTGCCGGCCTCGAGCTGGCCCACGATCTGCTCGAGCCGCGCCAGCGAATCCTCAAATTTGAGGTCGGTCATCGCGCTCCTTCGTGGCCGCCACGCGGCATTCGAGCGTGCCCTCGTGGAGGCGCACCCGGACGTCGTCGCCGGCCCGCACGTCGCGCGCGCGCCGGACGATGGCGCCCGCCGGCGTCAGCGTCAGGCTGTAGCCGCGGCCCAGCACGGCCAGCGGCGAGAGCGAGTCGAGCCGGCCGACCGCCTCACCGAGGCGCCGCCGCGAGCCGCCGAGCGCCAGACGCATCTCGCTCCGAAGCCGCGCGTCGAGACGCTCGAGGTGGTGGCGGCCGTTCGCGAGCCGCGCCAGCGGGCTCGCCGAGCGCAGCGCGGCGGTCGCCAGCTCGACGCCGTGGGCGCCGCGGCGCCATTCGGCGTGCACGCCGCGGCGCAGGCGCAGCGTGAGGTCGTCCACGCGGCGCTCGAGATCGCTGAGCGGCCGGTGCGCCGCGCGCCGGAGCCGCCGCGCGAGGTCGTCGAGGGCGTCCACCACGGCCTGCTTCTCGCGCACGACCAGCTCCGCGGCGGCCGAGGGCGTCGGCGCGCGCAGGTCGGCGACGAAGTCGGCGATCGTGAAATCCACCTCGTGGCCGACCGCGGAGATGACGGGCGCCTTCGACCCGGCGATCGCCCGGGCGACGACCTCCTCGTTGAAGGCCCAGAGGTCTTCGAGCGAGCCGCCGCCGCGCCCGACGATGATGACGTCCACGTCGCCGAGTCCGTTGAGCTGGCGCAGGCACTGGGCGATCTCCTCCGCCGCCCCCTCGCCCTGCACGCGGCAGGGCGCGATGACGATGTGCAGGTCGCCGAAGCGCCGCCCGATCACGCGCAGCATGTCGCGCAGCGCCGCGCCGCTCGGCGAGGTGACGATGCCGATCTTCCGCGGGAATCTCGGCAGCGCCCGCTTCCGCGCTTCGTCGAACAACCCCTCGGCCTGCAGCCGCGCCTTGAGCTGCTCGAAGGCGAGCTGGAGCGCGCCGAGCCCCTTCGGCTCCAGCAGCTCGATCACCAGCTGGTACTCGCCGCGCTGGGCGTAGACCTCGACGCTGCCGAAGGCCATCACGTGCAGGCCGTCGGCCGGCTCGAACTTGATCCGTCGGCCGCGGTTCCGGAAGAGCACGCACCGGAGCTGGGCGTCGGCGTCCTTCAGCGTGAAATAGGCGTGGCCGGACCCGTAGAGACGGAAGTTCGAGATCTCGCCCTCGACCCAGACGGCGGGGAAGCGCTCCTCCAGCAGCGCCCGGAGCTGCTCGGTCAGCTCCGCGACGGTCAACACCGCGCGGTCGGTCATCGTCCCGTGAGGCGGCGCCGGGCGGCGGCGAGCGTGTTCTTGAGCAGCATCGCGACCGTCATCGGCCCGACGCCGCCGGGCACCGGCGTGATCGCCTCGGCGCGCGCCTTCGCCGACTCGAAGTCCACGTCGCCGACCACCTTGCCGGTGTCGAGCCGGTTGATGCCGACGTCGATCACCCAGGCGCCCTCCTTCACCATGTCGCCCGTGACCATGCGCGGCCGGCCGGCCGCCACGCAGAGGACGTCGGCCCGGCGCGTGTGGAAGGCCAGGTCCCGCGTACGCGTGTGGCACATGGTCACGGTCGCGTGGCGCGCCAGCAAGAGCTGGGCGAGCGGCTTGCCGACGAGGCGCGAGCGGCCGACGACGACGGCCTCCTTGCCCTCGAGCTTGGCGCCGTAGTGGTCGAGGATCTCCATGCAGCCCGCGGGCGTGCCCGGCACGACCGTCGGCGCGCCGACGAGGAGCTGGCCGAGATTCTGGGGGTGCAGGCCGTCCACGTCCTTCTCGGGCGCGATCGCGCGGATCGCCTCGTCCTCGTCCAGGCCCGCCGGCAGCGGGAGCTGGAGCAGGATCCCGTGCACCGCGGGGTCCGCGTTGAGCGCGCCGAGCCGCGCGAGCAGCTCGGGCTGCGTGAGGCCGTCGGGAAAGACGTGGTCGCGCGTGGCGATGCCGACGGCGTCCGACGCCTTCATCTTGTTCGCGACGTAGATCTTCGACGGCGCGAAGTCTCCGACGAGCACCACCGCGAGCATCGGTACCGTCCCCGTCTCCGCGCGCAGGCGATCGACGCCCGCCTTGACCTCGCCGAGCACCCGCTGGGCGACCGCGCGGCCGTCGAGGATCACGCGGGGACGCGCAGGCGGCGGATGGACGTGGCGCGGCCGGTGTCGGGGTCGACCACGATCACCACGCCGTGCAGGGCCGCGGGGCCCTTGGCGGTCTCGAAGCGGATGGGCATCTGGTTGAGGAAGCGCTGGATGATCTGGTCGCGGTCGACGCCGATGACGCCGTCGGTCGGTCCCGTGAGGCCGAGGTCGGTGATGTACGCGGTCCCGCCGGGCAGCACGCGCTCGTCCGCGGTCTGGACGTGCCGGTGGGTGCCGACGACGGCGCTCACGCGCCCGTCGAGGTACCAGCCCATCGCGAGCGACTCGCTCGTCGCCTCGCAGTGCATGTCCACGAGGATGATCCCCGCCTCCTTCCGCAGCTCGGGCAGGACCTCGTCCGCCTTGTGGAACGGGCAGTCGATCGGCAGCATGAACACGCGCCCCATGAGATTGAGGACCGCGATCTTGTGCGGGCCGCACTTCACGGTGACGTGACCGACGCCCGGCGTCCCCGCGGGGAAGTTGGCGGGCCGCAGGAGCAGGTTCTCCTTGGTGATGTACTCGATGATCTCGCGCTTGTCCCAGATGTGGTTGCCCGAGGTCATGACGTCGGCGCCCGCCTCGAGGATCTGCCGCGCGATCGGCGCGGTCACGCCGAAGCCGCCGGCGGCATTCTCGACGTTGACGACGGCGAAGTCGATCGCGTGCTCCTGGCGGAGCCGCGGGAGAAGCTTCGCGATCGCCTGGCGGCCGGGCTCGCCGTAGACGTCGCCGACCATCAGGATGTTCATCGGGCTACTTGGCCACTTCGACGGCGCGCGTCTCGCGGATCACGACCACCTTGATGTGCCCGGGGTACTGCATCTCGGCCTCGATGCGCTTGCTGATGTCCCGCGCGAGCTGGTGCGCGTCGAAGTCCGACACCATGTCGGCCTTGGTCATCACGCGCAGCTCGCGCCCGGCCTGGATCGCGTAGCACATCTCCACGCCCTTGTAGGACATCGCGATCTCCTCGAGCTTCGCCAGGCGCTTGATGTAGGACTCGAGCACGTCGCGCCGCGCGCCGGGGCGCGCCGCCGAGATGCCGTCGGCCGCCTCGACGAGCACCGCCTCGATCGTCTCGGGCTTGACGTTCTCGTGGCCGCAGAGCGCGGCGTTGATGACCGCGGCCGACTCGTTGTACTTGGTCAGCACCTGGAGGCTGAGCTCGGGGTGGCTCCCCTCCTGCTCGTGCGTCAGCGCCTTGCCGATGTCGTGGAGCAGCCCCATGCGTTTGGCGAGCTTCACGTCGGCCTTGATCTCGGCCGCCATCATGCCCGCGAGCCAGGCCACTTCCTTCGAGTGCTGCAGGCAGTTCTGGCCGTAGGAAGTCCGGTAGCGCATGCGGCCCACGAGCTTGACCAGCTCGGCGTGGAGGCCGTGGACGCCCACCTCGAAGCAGGCCTTCTCGCCCTCCTCCTTCAGGTGCTCGTCCATCTCCTTCTTGACCTTCTCGACGACCTCCTCGATGCGCGCCGGATGGATGCGGCCGTCGGCGATCAGGATCTGGAGCGAGCGGCGCGCGATCTCGCGCCGGTACGGGTCGTAGGCCGAGATGAGCACGGCCTCGGGCGTGTCGTCCACGATGAGGTCCACGCCCGTGTGGAGCTCGAGGGCGCGGATGTTGCGCCCCTCGCGCCCGATGATGCGCCCCTTCATGTCGTCCGAGGGCAGGTCCACGACGGAGACGGCCGTCTCCACCGTGTAGTCGGGCGCGAGCCGCTGGATGGTCGTCGCGAGCACTTCCTTGGCCTTGACCTCGGCCGTCTCGCGCGCCTCCTCCTCGAGCCGCATGGCCAGGAGCTGCGCCTCGCGGCGCGCCTCCTGCTCCATCCCGGCCAGGAGCTGGCGCTTGGCCTCCTCCGCGGTGAGCCCGGCGATGGTCTCGAGCTTGCGCCTCTGCTCCTCGAGCGCCGTGGCGAGGCGGCTCTCCTTCTCGCCGACCGTCCGCTCGCGGCCGACGAGGTCACGGTCCTTGGAGGCCGAATCCGTCAGGCGACGGTCGAGCTGGTCGAGCTTGCGGCCGACCTCCTCCTCCTTGGCCACGATCCGCTGCTGGCCCTGCTGGAACTCGCGCTCGCGGCGGCGCGCCTCTTCCTCGAGCTCGGTCCGCGCCTTGAGCGCGATCTCCTTGGCCTCGAGGTCGGCGGACTTGCGGCGGGTCTCGGCATTGCGCTCGGCGTCGCTGATGATCGACTCGGCGCGGCCCTGGGCCTCACCGACTTTCTTTTCGCTGATCCATTTGTGCAGGAGAAATCCGATGACCAGGGCGAGCACGGCGATGATCGCGTCGAGGACTAGCCAAAGGTCTTGCATTTCAAGAGTATAGGCGGCAGTCAGTCAGGGAGTCAAATCCCCACCTCTGCCGTGTGCCGACGGTGTTTCGAACCTGGCATGTCCAGGTGGGCGCCGTTAATTGGAGGGCTTCAGGCTTCCCCTTCGAGAGGGGCTTGCGCACCACCCTCGCTTACAGCTCCCCTTGTTTTTACGAGGTTGAAACTTTCCCCCGGCATCACGAACAGCGTAGGGACGAAGCATGTGTACCATGACGTCCGAGGAGGGCGCAAGCGATGGGAGGACCCGCGGTGCGACGCGAGAGCAACGGACCCGTGACGACGATCATCCTCGACCGCCCCGAGCGGCGCAACGCCGTGGACCCGCCGACGGCCGCCGCGCTGCGGGCGGCGTTCCGCGAGTTCGAGCGCGACCGCGCGGCGCGCGTGGCCGTGCTCTGGGGCGCCTCGGGCACCTTCTGCGCGGGCTTCGACCTGAAGGCGCTCGCGACGCGGCCGCGCCGGCTCTCGCGCGCGTACGGCGAGGGGCCCATGGGGCCCTCGCGCATGCGCGGCTCCAAGCCGGTCATCGCCGCGGTCTCGGGCCACGCCGTCGCCGGCGGCTTCGAGCTGGCGCTCTGGTGCGACCTGCGCGTCCTCGAGGAGGACGCGGTGCTGGGCGTCTTCAATCGCCGCTGGGGCGTGCCGCTGATCGACGGCGGCACCGTACGGCTGCCGGCGATCGTGGGCCTGGGCCGCGCGCTCGACCTGATCCTCACCGGGCGGCCCGTGGACGCGCGCGAGGCCGAGCGCATCGGGCTCGCCACCCGCGTCGTGGCCAAGGGCCGGGCGCGGGAGGAGGCGGAGGCGCTGGCTCGCACCATCGCGGATTTTCCCCCGAGCTGCGTCAAGAGCGACCGGCAGTCCGCCTACGAGTCGCTCGGCGCGACCTTCACCACCTCGCTGCGGCGCGAGCACGCGCTCGGCATGCGCTCCCTCGCGTCGGGCGAGGGCCTGGCGGGCGCGCGGCGCTTCGCCTCTGGCGAAGGCCGCCACGGGCGGTTCTAGGCGCCGGGCTCCTTCGGCGTCGCCCGGTCGAGCAGGGTGACGAGCGCCGAGAGGCGACGGCCGACGTCCTTCTGGTCGCGCGAGGAGTCCTCGCGCGCCTTGAACAGCTCGTCGGTCATGTCGAGGGCGGCGAGCGTCAGCGCCTTGAGCGGGTCCTTCACGCCCGCGCGCTGCAGCGCCGTCACGCGCTCCTCCAGATGTTTCGCGAGGGAGCGGATGTAGTCGGGCGATTCCTCGGTACGAATCGTGAGCGTCTGACCGAAGAGCTGCAGCTCGATGCGCCGGGGCTCGCTCATTCCGCCTTCTCCAGATCGAGCTTGGCGATGTCCTTCAGGATCGCGTCCACCTGGGAGAGCACCTGTCTCTTCTCGTCGGCGGAGCGCTTGGCGTCGCGCCGGAGCTGCGCGTTCTCCTCGCGGAGCCGCCCCAGCGCCTCGGCCGCGCGGCGCACCGCCTCCTCCAGCTCGGCCAGACGCTCGAGAATCGGGTCGGCCATCAGGCGCCTCTCAACGTGATCCCGAACGCTCCGGTGATCCGGCGGGTCACGGATTCCAGGACAGCGTTGACCTCGTCGTCGGTGAGCGTGCGATCGTCGGCCTGGAACGTGAGCCGCCAGGCGAGGCTCCGGCGGCCGTCGGGAAAGGGAAAGACGTCGAAGAGCGTGACGGCGCGCAGGAGCGGCCCGGCCTCGCGCGCGAGCGCATCCGCGATCCCGGCGGCCGTGAGCGCCTGCCCGGCGCCGAGCACGAGCGCGAGGTCGCGCTGGACGGCGGGGAAGCGCGGCAACGGCTGGTAGCCGCGGGGCGGCGCCTGCGCCGCGGCGGCCGCGTCGAGCGACACGGCGGCGGCGAACACGGGCGCCGCGATGCCGTAGGCCTCGCGCACGGGCGCGGCGACCTCGCCGAACTCGGCGACCACCAGGCCCGCCTCGGTGGCGAGCGTGCCGTGGCAGTCGGGCTCGAAGCCGCCGAGCCGTCCGGGGCCGCCCGCGCGCGTCGCCACGCCGAGCGCCGCCAGCACGTGCTCGGCGAGGCCCTTGGCGTCGTAGACGTCCGCGGGCGCGTCGGGCGTGTGCCACGCGTGCGGGGCCCGGGCGCCCGTCAGCGCGAGCGCCGCCCAGCGGGGCTCGACTGTTGTAGCGGGGTCCGCGAGGCCGGCTTCCGCCGCGGGTGGCCTGCCCGAGGAGCGTGCCGGCTCCGCGCTGCGCTCGTACGTCTTGCACATCTCGAAGAGCGCGACGTCGGGCTGCTGGCGTCGCACGTTGACGGACACCGAGCCCAGCAGGCCCTCGAGCGGATGACTTCTGAGGACCGACGCATCCTGGGCGAGCGGATTCAGCACCCTCAGCGGCTCGGCGGCGTCCGGGGCGCGCAGCAGCGCCGCCCGGGCCGGATCGCCGAGCACGTGCGTCACCGCCTCCGCCAGGCCCGCGCCGGCGAGCGCGCGGCGCACGACCTCGGCCTGGCGCAGGCTCGCCGGCTGGCGGACGACGTCCGCGGCGCTCACGGGGAGCGTCGAGGGCAGCTTCGCGTAGCCCCAGATCCGGATGATCTCCTCGACGAGATCGTCCTCCAGCGCCAGGTCGCGCCGGAAGCTCGGCACCTCGACGTCGAGCGTTGCGCCCCGCACGCGCGTCGGGAGGCCCAGGCCTCCCAGGATGCGCCGGGCCTGGGCGGTCGTCGGCGCCACGCCGAGCACGCGCTTCACGCGCGACATCCGGAGGCGCAGGCGCACGGGCTTCCGGCGGCGCGGGTAGACGTCCACCATGCCGGGCGCGATCGTCCCGCCGGCCAGCTCGGCGATGAGCTGCGCGGCGCGCGCGGAGGCGTCCACGAGCGCCTCGATGTCGGCGCCGCGCTCGAAGCGATAGGCGGCGTCGGTCCGGAGGCCGAGGGCGCGCGAGGTGCGGCGGATCGAGACCGGGTCGAAGTACGCGCTCTCGAGCAGCACGCGCGTCGTCCGATCGGTCACCTCGGTGTTGGCGCCGCCCATGACGCCGGCGAGGCCGACGGCGCGCGCCGGGTCGGCGATGACGAGCATCGCGGCGTCGAGGAGGCGCTCCTGGCCGTCGAGGGTGGTGAAGCGCTCGCCCGTCCGCGCCCGGCGCACGACGATCGTCGCGTCCGTCACCCTGTCGTAGTCGAAGGCGTGGAGCGGATGGCCCCGCTCCCAGAGGACGTAGTTGGTCACGTCCACGACGTTGGTGATGGGCCGCAGGCCGGCGGCGCGCAGGCGCGCGGCCATCCAGGCCGGCGACGGCCCGACCGTGACGCCGCCGATGACGCGCGCGGTGAAGCGCGGACACAGGTCGGGCGCCTCGATGCGCACCCGCGCGAGCCGCCGCGCTGCCGCGCCCGATTCCTTCGGCGCCCGCGCCGGCACGCGCAGGCGCGCGCCCGTGAGCGCCGCCAGCTCGCGCGCCACGCCCACCACGGAGAGGCAGTCCGGGCGGTTCGGCGTGATCTCGATCTCGAGCACGTGGTCGTCGAGGCCGAGGTGCGCGACGAGGTCCTGCCCGAGCGGCGGGTCGCCGTCGAGCAGCAGGAGTCCCGCCTCGTGCTCCTCGCCGAGCCCGAGCTCGCGCTCCGAGCAGAGCATGCCCTGCGACTCGACGCCGCGAATCCTGGCCGCCCCGATGCGCCGGCCGCCCGGGAGCGTGGCGCCGGGCGGCGCGAAGGCGGCGCGCGCGCCCACCTTCGTGTTGGGCGCGCCGCAGACCACCGAGAACCGCTCGCGCCCCGTCGAGACGCGGCAGAGCAGGAGCCGGTGCCCCTGGCTCTCACCGAGCTCGCGCTCGATCGCCTCGATCTCGCCGATGACGACGCCCGTGAGATCGGCCGGGGCGAGCGCGGTGACGCTCGCGACCTCGAGCCCCGCGTTGATCAGCCGGTCGGCGGCGTCCGCGGCGCCGAGCTTCACGTCCACGAACTCGAGCACCCAGCGGTACGGGATCTTCATGCGAACTGCCGGACGAACCGGAGATCGTTGTCGAAGAACAGGCGGAGGTCGTCGATGCCGTACTTCAGCATCGCGATCCGATCGATCCCCATGCCGAACGCCCAGCCCGTGACCTCTTCGGGGTCGTAGCCGACGTTCCGGAGCACGCGCGGGTGGACCATGCCCGACCCCAGGATCTCGAGCCAGCCGCCCTGCTTGCAGAGCCGGCAGCCCACGCCGCCGCAGAGGAAGCAGAGGACGTCCACCTCCGCCGAGGGCTCGGTGAACGGAAAGAACGAGGGCCGGAAGCGGATCCGTGACGCGGGCCCGAACATCTCACGCGCGAACAGCTCGAGCGTGCCCTTGAGGTCGCCCATCGTGATGCCGCGGTCCACCGCGAGCCCCTCGACCTGGTGGAACATCGGCGAGTGCGACTGGTCGGCGACGTCGCGGCGGAAGACCTTGCCGGGCACGATGATGCGGACGGGCGGCTTCCGCGCGAGCATCGTCCGGATCTGCACGGGCGAGGTGTGCGTCCGGAGGAGCGTGGACTCCGACAGGTAGAAGGTGTCCTGCATGTCCCGCGCGGGGTGATCGCGCGGGATGTTGAGCGCCTCGAAGTTGTAGTAGTCGGTCTCGATCTCAGGGCCCTCGACGACGGAGAAGCCGAGGCCGGCGAAGATGGCGACGATCTCGTCGTGGACCCGCGTCAGCGGGTGGACGGCCCCGCGCGGCGGGCGCCGCCCGGGGAGCGTGAGGTCCAGGCGGGCGCCCGCGCGCGCCGTGCGGCGCTCGCCCTGCGTCGCCTCGCCCAGGCGTGTCTCGAGCAGCGCCTCGAGCTCGCGCTTGACCTCGTTGGCCGCGGCGCCGACGAGCGGGCGCTCCTCGGGCGCCAGCGTCCCGAGCGAGCGCAGGAGCTGGGTCAGGGCGCCCTGACGCCCGAGGAACCGCACGCGGACCTGCTCCAGCTCCGCCGACGTACGCGCCGCGGCGACGGCGGCGCGCGCTTCCTGCGCGATCGCGTCGACGCGCGGATGGCCCACGAACTAGCCGCGCTGGGGCCGGGCCGTCTCGGCGAGCTTCGCGAACCCCTGCGGGTCGCTGACCGCCAGCTCGGCCAGCACCTTGCGGTCGAGGAGGATCCCCGTGCGCTTGAGCCCCGCCATGAAGACGGAGTAGGAGAGGCCGACCTGGCGGCACGCGGCGTTGATCCGGACGATCCAGAGCCCCCGCGCCAGCCGCTTCTTCTGTTTGCGCCCGCGGTACGCGAAGGCCCCCGCGCGCAGGACGGTCTCGGCCGCCGTGCGGTAGAGCTTGCGCCGCCCGCCGACGTACCCCTTCGCCTTCTTGAGGATCTTCTTGCGCCGCTGGCGCGTCTTCGAACCGCCTTTAGCCCGTGGCATGCTTCCAGTCCTCCCGGATCAGAGATAGGGGACGAGCACTCGGAGATTGGCCGCGTCCGCCTTGTCGACCAGCTTGTTGGCGCGCAGTCGGCGCCGCCGCTTCGGACTCTTCTTCTCCAGCTTGTGCTGCTTCCAGGCGCCGGCGCGCACCAGCTTCCCGGACCCGGTCTTCTTGAGCCGCTTGGCCGCGCCGCGCTTCGTCTTCATCTTCGGCATCGTTCGCCTCGCTCCTAGTTGTGCGCCTTGGGGCTCAGGATGATGTGGAGCATGCGCCCCTCCATCCTGGGGTTGTTCTCGGTCGTCGCGATGTCCTGCGTCGCC
Source organism: Methylomirabilia bacterium (assembly GCA_041496385.1). GTDB lineage: Bacteria > Methylomirabilota > Methylomirabilia > Rokubacteriales > CSP1-6 > AR19. The sequence continues at coordinate 13,148 of JBGQEL010000028.1, forward strand.
TCGACCATCTTGTTGAGCATCTTCCAGCCCAGCTCGGTGTGCGCCATCTCGCGCCCCTTGAAGCGCACCGTCACCTTCGCCTTGTGGCCTTCCTCGAGGAAGCGCCGCACGTGCTTGAGCTTGAAGTCGAAGTCGTGCTTCTCCGTCTTCGGCCCCATCTTCACTTCCTTGACCAGGATCGTCGTCTGCTTCTTGCGCGCTTCCTTGAGCCGCCGCGCCTGCGTGTACTTGTACTTGCCGAAGTCCATGATGCGGCACACCGGCGGCTGCGCCTCCGGCGCCACCTCGACCAGGTCCAGCTCCTGCTGCCGGGCCGTGTCGAGCGCCGCCTGGGTCGCCATGACGCCGAGCTGCGCCCCGTCGGCGCTGACGACCCGGACCTCCCGGACCCTGATGCCCTCGTTGATGCGGATTTCTTTCGCTTGGCTGATGTGTGTGGCTCCTCCAGGTTAGCCGACGGGCCCGGCGTGGGAACAGCGAACGGCCGGCCGCCCGATCACGAGCGGCCCACGGTGAGACTGGACGCGCGCGTGCCGATCTCGCGCGCGAGGTCGGCCAGCACCCGGTCGAGCGGGATCGCCCCGACATCGTCGCCCGTCCGGTGCCGGAGACTGACGGTCCCGTTCTGGCTCTCGCGCTCGCCGACCACGAGCATGTACGGGACCTTCCGGAGCTGCGCCTCGCGGATCTTGTAACCGAGCTTCTCGTTGCGGTCGTCGAGCTCCGCGCGCACGCGCGCGCCGCGGAGCTTCGCGTGCACCGCGCGCGCGTACTCCGCGTGCTTCTCGCTCACGGGCAGCACGCGCGCCTGGACGGGCGCGAGCCACGTCGGGAACGCGCCCGCGAAGTGCTCGATGAGGATGCCGATGAAGCGCTCGAACGAGCCGAAGATCGCGCGATGGACCATGACCGGTGGCTTGGGCTGCCCATCGCTGTCGATGTACTCGAGCCCGAAGAGGTGGGGCTGCTGGAGGTCGAGCTGGATCGTCGCGAGCTGCCACGTCCGCCCCAGCGCGTCCAGCACATCGACGTCGATCTTCGGCGCGTAGAAGCCGCCGTCGCCGGGATTCAACTCGTACGCCAGCCCGTTCGCCTTCAGCACCTCGTGCAGCGCCGCCTCCGCGGTATCCCACTGCGCGTCGGTCCCCAGTCGCTTCTCCGGGCGTGTCGCCAGCCTGAAGGACGGCTCGAGACCGAACGGTTTGTACCACTCCCGGACGGATTGGAGCATGTGCGTGATCTCGTCCTGGATCTGGTCGGGCCGACAGTAGACGTGGGCGTCGTCCTGCGTGAACTGCCGGACGCGGAAGAGCCCACTCAGCGTCCCCGAGCGCTCGTTGCGGTGCAGGCGCCCCATGTCACTAAGGCGCAACGGCAGGTCGCGGTACGAGCGCAGCGCGTGACGGTAGACGAGGGTCGACTCGGGGCAGTTCATTGGCTTGAGGCCGAAGACCTGTTTCTCGACCTCCACGAGGAACATGTTGTCCTGGTAATGCTCCCAGTGCCCCGACTCCTCCCACAGCTTCTTGTTGACCAGGATCGGCGTCGAGATCTCCTGGTAGCCGCTCGCGTCGAGCATCTCGCGCACGAACCGCTCGAGCTCGCGCACGAGCGTCCAGCCATTGGGCAGCCAGAAGGGCGCGCCCGGTGAGACCTCGTTGAAGATGAAGAGATCCAGCTCGCGGCCGAGCTTCCGGTGGTCGCGCTTCTTGGCCTCCTCGAGCCGCCAGAGGTGCTTCTCGAGCTCGTCCTTGGTGAGCCAGGCCGTGCCGTAGATCCGCTGGAGCATCGGGTTCCGCTCGTCGCCGCGCCAGTAGGCTCCCGAGGACGAGAGGAGCTTGAAGTGCCGCACGTGGCCGGTCGAGGGCACGTGGGGCCCGCGGCAGAGATCGATGAAGTCGCCCTGCCGGTAGAGCGAGACGCGCGGCGCGTCGATGCCCTCGAGGATCTCGACCTTGTACGGCTCGCCGCGCTCGCGGAAGAAGCGGATCGCCTCCTCGCGCGCCAGCTCCTGGCGCTCGAACGGATAGTCCGCCTTCGCGATCTCCCGCATCGCGGCTTCGACCTTGGCGAGGTCCTCGGGCGTGAACGGCTCGTCCTTCGCGAAGTCGTAGTAAAAGCCGTCCTCGATCGCGGGTCCGATGGCCACCTTGACGCCGGGGAACAGGCGCGTCACGGCCTGAGCCATGACGTGTGAGGTGGAGTGGCGGAGGGTCGCGAGCGGCGAGGGATCGCAGTCGAACTCGCCGATCAGCTTGAGATGGCGTTCTTCTTCAGACAGTGGCGCGCTCGTCCCTGTGAGTTGTGAATGGTAGGCTCGGGCGGTTTCGAACCGCCGACCTCCTCTGCGTCAGAGAGGCGCTCTCCCACTGAGCTACGAGCCTATCCAGAGTACCGGCCATGCTACCCCTACCGCAGCAGATTCGTCAACGACGACTCGACCATGTAGCTGAAGGTCGCGAGGATCGGGATGCCCGGCTTGCCTTTCGCCATGGACTCCGGCACGGGGGGAAAGGGCGACGCGAGGAGGATCGCCCGCTCGGCGTACTCGTCGTAGACCTCGTAGGCCGAACGCTCCCGCACGATCACGAACGGGACCCGGCCGTCCTTCAGGATCCCGAATTCGATGATGAGCTGCGCGCTCTTGTATTCGCACCGCGCCGACCCGGAGTCCTTGACGCACGGGTAGGACCACTTGTCCTTGATCATCCGCCGGATGCGGTCGAGGTAGTCGCTGTACTGCGGGTCCTTCGAGTCGAGCGGGATGGGCTCCCCCTCGATACCCGCCCGTCCCTCCCCTCGCCCACCGGCGCCCCCTTGACCCTGGCCGCCGCGCCGGAGGGCGGAGCGCAGATCGGGCGCCGGCTCGCGCGGCCCGGTCCCGGCCGCGACGCGGGGTGCCGGCGGGGTCGCCTCCCTCGGCTGGGCCTCGGGCGGGGTCGGGGCGGCTGCTGGGGGGGGCGCCTTCGCGGGCGTGGCCTCCGCGGCGGACTCTTCCTTCGGCGCGGGAGGCGTCGGCGCAGGTGCCGCCTTCGCGACGGCGGCGGGCGGGGCCGGCTTCGGCTCGGCTCGCGGCGCCGGTGGGGTCCTCGCCGCGGGCGCGGCCGGCGGCGCGGGCCTCGGAGCCGGTGGCGCCGGCGGGGCCGCCTTCGCCGGCTCGGCCGCGGGCATCCCCCGCATGGCCTCCTCGTCGGCCTTCGGCAGCTCGACGAAGAGCGGCTCGCCCCGTTTGACCTCGGCCATTCGCGGCGGGCCGACCCAGAGAATCCCGCCGATCAGGAGCAGGTGGAGCAGGAGTGAGCCCGCGATCCCGGCCCACGGCCGCTTGCGCAAGAGCTCCCAGGTGGTGGCGCGCATCTTCCCGATTATACGCTTTAGTTTAAAGGTCCCGATCGATCGCCTGGGCCACCCGCCGGAGGCGCTGCACGAGACCGACGAACCGCTCCGGCTTCAGCGACTGGGGGCCGTCCGACAGCGCCTCCTCCGGGCGCGGGTGCACCTCGATGATCAGGCCGTCGGCGCCCGCCGCCACCGCCGCCATCGCCATCGCCTCCACGTACTCCCAGTGGCCGGTGCCGTGACTGGGATCCACGACGACCGGCAGGTGCGAGAGCTTCTTCACCACCGGGACCGCGTTGAGGTCGAGCGTGTAGCGCGTCGCGGTCTCGAAGGTGCGGATGCCGCGCTCGCACAGGATCACGTTGGGATTGCCGCCCGCCAGGACGTACTCCGCCGAGAGGAGCCATTCCTGGATCGAGGTCGCCATGCCGCGCTTCAGGAGCACGGGCTTCCGCGTCTCCGCGACGCGGCGGAGCAGCGAGAAGTTCTGGATGTTGCGCGCGCCGATCTGGAGGATGTCCGAGTACTGGGCGACGAGATCCACCTTGTCGGGCTCCATCACCTCGGTGACGACCGGCAGCCCGGTCTCGCGCGTGGCCTCGGCGAGGTACTTCAACCCCTCCTCCTCGAGACCCCGGAACGAGTACGGCGAGGTCCGCGGCTTGAAGGCGCCCCCGCGGAGGATCCGCGCGCCGCCGGCCTTCACCTTGTGGGCGACCTCGAGCACCTGCTCACGCGACTCGACGGAGCACGGCCCCGCCATCACCACGATCTCCTTGCCACCGATCCGCACGTCCTTCACGGACACGACGGTCGGCTCCCGGCGCACCTCGCGGCTCGCGAGCTTGAAGGGCTGGAGGATCGGCTGGACCGTCTCGACGCACTCGAGCGACTCGAGGCTCTTGAGGCGCTCCTTGCCGCGGTCGTCGCCGATCGCCCCGATGACCGTCCGCAGCTCACCACGGATGGTATGCGCGGCATAGCCCATCCGCTCGATGCGATGGCAGATGTCCTCGACCTCGGCGTCCGACGAACCTGCTCTGAGCACGATGATCATGACCGGCTGCCTCCTCGTCCTCCGTCGTGGAAAAACAAAAGGCCGCGGGGAGCGGCCCGCGGCCTCGACGGTGACATGGCCGTGGGCGCTCGGTCCGCCCGCGGCTCTCTGGGGTCTAGGTCAGAGTGCCTGGGCAGACCTCGGCGAAGTAAAAGAAGGTGACGAAGCTGGACCAACGAGCCGGGCTGCCCATAGGTGACGGTCACTGTACCGGGCGCGCGGGCGGCCCGTCAAGCTGTTTCTAGGCCTCTTCCTTGCCGTTCTTGCCGGGCTTGTGGAAGCGCTTGATGAGGCGGTCGCGGTAGTAGTAGAGGGGCAGGCAGCCGGCAATGACGATCGCCATGAAGGCGATCGCGTAGATGTACTGCTGCTCGGCAACGTGGGCGCCGAAGTAGGATGAGATCACGGTGCCCGGGATGCGGCCGACCGTCGAGATCACCGCGAAGAGCCAGAAGGGCATGGGGCTGATCCCGAAGAGGTAGGAGACGATGTCCTTCGGAAAACCCGGGATCAGGTAGAGGATGAAGCAGATGATCGCGCCCTCGGCCTCGAGGACGAAGCTCATCCGGTTCCAGCTGTGCTCGCTGAGCCAGGGTCGTACCAGCGGCTCGCCCCAGCGCCGGCCCACCCAGAAGCAGAAGAGCGTGCCGACCGTGAGCCCGACCGTCGAGTAGACGACACCCCACCACACGCCGAAGAGCGCGCCGCCGACGGGCCCCGTGATCTCGCCCGGGATCGGCGAGATGATGACCTGCAGCGCCTGGATCGCCATGAACACGAGCGGCGCCATCCAGCCCCACGCGCGCACCGTGTCCTTGAGGAACTGCTTGTCCTGGTAGAGCCGGACCATCCAGTGGATCAGCGGCGCCTCGATCGTCACGAGCCAGATCACGAGCGCGAGCAACGTGAAGAGGACGCCTGTGACGATCGCCCATCGTCCGCGATCCGTCATCGGCCGGCGGGGGTGCGCTTACAGTGTGGGACGGCGGTCGCTCCAGGGGCGGGCCGCCTCGAACGCCGCGGCGGCGGCGAGGACGGTGGCGTCGGCGTGCCGGCGGCCGACGATCTGCAGGCCGACCGGCAGCCCGTCCGCGGTCCAGCCCGCGGGCACGGAGGCCGCGGGCTGGCCGGTGAGGTTGAAGGGAAACGCGAACGGCATCCAGCCGAGCACCGAGACGGGCTCGCCCGCGATCTCGCGCGGCGGCGCGGCGCCCGCCGCGAAGGGCGGCACCGCGACCGTCGGCATCAGCAGCAGATCGAAGCGTTCGAGAAACGCGTGCGCCTCGCGCCAGTACGCCTCGACGCGCTCGAGCGCGAGCACGTACTCGCGCGCCGTGACGGTCCCGCCCCGCCGGATGAACTTCACGAGCGTCGGGTCCATCTGGGACTCGGCCTCGGGGAGGCGATCGGACCACGCGGCGTAGAACTGCGCGGCGACGATCGTGCCGAACCACTCCTCGGGGTCCTCCCAGCCCGGGTTCACGACCTCGACGTGGCAGCCGAGGGACTCGAACTCGGCCGCCGCGTCGCCGCAGATCTCCGCCACGCGCGGGTCCACACGGGCGTAGCCGAGGTCGGCCGTCCAGGCGACGTGGAGTCCCTTCACGTCGCCGTCGCAGGCCTCGAGGTACGAGCCGGCCTCGCGCGGGAGCGACTGCCGGTCGCGGTCGTCGCCGCCCGCGATGGCGTCGAGCATGAGCGCGGCGTCGCGCACGCTGCGCGTGATCGGCCCGACGTGCGAGACGTGCGCGAAGCCCGGGAACCCGCCCCGGTGCGGCACGCGACCGAACGAGGGCTTGAGGCCGACGACGCCGCAGAACGACGCGGGAATGCGGACCGAGCCGCCGCCGTCGGTGCCGAGGGCGAGCGGGCCCAGACCGGCGGCGACGGCGGCCGCGGCGCCGCCGCTCGACCCGCCGGGCGTGAGCGCGAGATTCCACGGGTTGCGCGTGACGCCGAAGAGCGGGTTCTCGGTGATCGCCTTGTGCCCGAACTCCGAGGTGTTGGTCTTGCCGAGGACGACCGCGCCCGCGGCCTTCAGGCGCCCCACCGCGATCGCGTCCTCCTCGGGCACGTGGTCCGCGAAGAGGCGCGAGCCGCCCGTGGTCGTGAGGCCGCGCGTGAAGAGGACGTCTTTGATGGATACCGGCAGGCCGTGAAGCAGCCCGAGGGGCTCACCCTTCATCACCGCGATCTCGGCTTCGCGCGCGGCCGCGCGCGCCGGCTCCGCGGCGACCAGGCAGAAGGCGTTGAGCTTCGGATCGAGCGACTGGATGCGTGCGAGGACGGCATCGGTCACCTCGACCGGCGAGAGCTTCTTTGCCCGGATGAGATCGCCGACTTCGAGAGCCGACCACCAGATCTCCATCGACGGGTCGCATTGTATCATTCCGCGTGGTGAAGGCCTTCGACCGCCACGGCACGCTCGTGGCCGAGGTCGCCTGGACCGCCGCGGGCGCGCTGGAGGGCGCCTGGGTGAGGATCCCGAACGGCTCGTGGCTCGCGATCGAGCCGCGCGCCAGCTCGGACGCGCCCTGGGGCGTATCGGACCGGATCTGGCACGCGCCCGAGCGGGACAGCGCCGACCGCGCGCCCCTCACCGTCTTCGACGCCCTCGACTGGGCGCGCGTGGATCGCATTCCCGCGCTCGCCGAGCCCGCGCGGCTCCCTCCGGGCGGCGGCACGGCCGTGCTGAACCTGATCGCCGGGCTCGCGCTCGCCCAGGGCGTCGAGCGCCTCGCCTACGCCGGCCCCTACCCGACCGAGCAGCTTTTCACGGCGCTCCTCGAGTCGTTCCGCTACGTGAGCGACGCGCCCGATCCGCTCGCGGCGTTCATGGCCGGCGGCGTCGAGTGGGAGCCCGCGCCCCACGAGCGCCTGTTTCCGGAAATGGGGCTCTACGTCCAGCTCCGCACCCGCGTCGAGAAGGTCGTCTTCCGCGGCACCGCCTACTACCGTCCCGACTGGCAGGGTGTGGCACGACACACGCCCCGGCGCGTGCGTGACACGCGCGCGGGCGTCGTCTGCTCGCTCTGGGCGCTGGGGCGGCCGCTCGAGGATCACCTGCTGCTCTCGCGCGAAGGCGCGCTCCTGCGCGTGCTGGAGCCGCCGCCCACCGCGGGGCCGGCGCGCGCGATGCGTCCCGAAATCTGCACGGGCCTCGCCGCCGCCATCGCCGCGGTCAGCGCGCCGGCCCTGGCGCCGCTGATCCGTGCGGCCGCCGGGCAGGCCCGCCTCGAGTGGGACGCGCTCCACCGGGAGCTCGTGAGCGTCGAACCCGGACGCATCCGCGTGTCCGTGAGGCTTCGTGCGCTGCTCGTGGACGCGCTGGGCGCGGCGCGCGGCCGCGGCGCCCGGGCCGCGCTCGCGCTGGCCGCCGTCGTCGAGCTCGCGGCACTCGCCGGGGACGCGCTCCGCGCGCGCGCCCAGGCCGCGCTCGCGGCGCTCGCCCCCGAGGCCCAGGCCGCCGCGCTCGCGGCGGGTGAGGCGGCGCCGCCCGGCGACGCGCGGAGCGCACAGGAGATCGCGGCGGCCGTCGAGGCGTTGCTGGACGACCTGACGCCGTGAGCGTCAGGAGATGGCGCTGTGGATGAGCCAGACGTTGGAGGCGATGAAGACGGCGATCGAGAGCGCCGAGACCAGCACGTAGCCGATCCAGAGGAACTCGAGCCGCGTGCGGCGCAGCCGCGTGCGACCCGTGACGAGCGCCTTCACGTAGGCGAGCGCGTCGTGCTTGAGCGTCGGGACCCCCAGTAGATCCACGAAGACGTGATAGCCGTCCATCTCGATGAAGCAGAACGGGTACAGGGCGACGGCGAGCGCCTGCAACTGGATGATCCCCGACGCGGTCGCGAAGGCCTGGGTGAAGCTCCCCATCGGCGCGTTCGCGCCGACGATGAACCAGAGCGCGCCGAGCACCAGGTGGACGAGCGCGCCCGAGACGGCCGTCACGACGCGCGCCCGCCGGCTCGCCATGAAGATGTCGGTGACGTCCACGTAGAAGGTCGGCACGAAGCCGTGGAGGAACGTGAAGCCGAACTCGCGCACGCGCCGGCCGTAGTGGACGCAGGCCAGGCCGTGGACGAACTGGTGGAGGGCGACCGACGCGAAGAGAAGGAGCTTCACGAGCAGGACCCCGCGGATCGCGTGGCCACCGAAGCCCGAGAAGACGTCGGCGACCTCGCGGAGGAGCGCGACCTGCGCGACGGTCCCGAGGACGGCGAGCGCCACGCAGGCAACGACGGTCGCGCGCGTGAACAGGAGGAAGCCGCCCGCGCGGTAGAGCGCCTGAAAGAACCCGTGGACGTTGCGGCTCGAGATGTTGATGCGCTCCAGCCCGAGCAGCGTCGCCTCGACCGCCTTCGCCAGGCGCTGGCGGCGGTTCCGGGCGAGCACCTTCCGGAGTCGCGAGCGCGGCGTCAGCGTGAGGAGCTGCGCGCGCTGGAGCTTGCGGATCAGGTTCGGGATGATGTCGAAGTCGAACTCGCCGTACTTGAGCACGTAGGCCGTGGCGATCTCCTGGAGCGAGGTGTTGCCGTCCATCAGCTCCCAGAGGAACCGTTCGTGCTCGGTGAGAAGGAGGAAGCGCTCCGTCTCGGTATTCTTGAGAATGCTGGACTGCTCGCCCGCGACGCGCGACTGCACGTCGGAGATCTCGAAGGCGCCGTCGCGAATCCGCTGGGGGCGTGACTGGACGAAGCCGAGCGAGCTGCCGATCTCGCGGAGCTCGAAGCTGTCGTCGTCGTGCCGCACGAGCAGCTCGAGCTTCGCCGGCACCGGGCGTGCCGGGCGCTCGGTCGACGAGCTCGGCTCGCGGGGCGTCATCGCGGCTCGACGTCGAGCCCCGTGGCCTCGAGGCCCCACCGGGTTGCTTCGGTGAGGCGCGCGTCGGCCAGGCGGAGCCGTTCCATGAAGACGCGGACCATCGCGTGGAACAGCGCGGCCGCGGCGTGCGGGCTCGTCTCGGTCAGCTGGTTGAGGCTCTTGCGGCCGAGCACCAGGAGCATCACCTCGCCCTCGGCCTGGATCGTCGCGGAGCGGGGCGAGCCGTCGAGCAGGCTCATCTCGCCGAAGAACTCACCGGGGCTCATGCGGTTCAGGAGCTGCTCGACGCGCCCCTTGATGATCTTCGAGACGAGCACGCTGCCCCGGCGGATGAGGAACATCTCGTCGCCGGGGTCGCCCTCGCGGAAGAGCACCTGGTTCTTCTTGAGGGTCCGCTCGCTCAGCCGCTGGGCGAGCGCGGCCAGGTCCGTCTCCGCGAACACCGTGAACAGGCGAACCTCCCGCAGGAACGCGAGGAGATCGGCGGACGTCTGCACGGCGGCGACCCGACCTAGGTGGACACGCGGCGGATGAGCGCGTTCTGGAATGCGTGCCGCCGCTGGCCGGCCGGCATCTGGGCGAGCCGGGCGAGCGCCTGGAGGATCGTCGCGCGCTCGTCGTCCTTCAGCTCGTACTGGGCCAGGAGCACATCGGGCGAGCGCTGGAGCTCGATCAGGAAATCCGGATCGATCATCGCGCGCCCCACGAGGTCCCGCAGCCCCTGCGCCATCCCGCGGGGATCATACCAATTTCCCCGTCGCTTTGATAGGCTCGCCCCATGCTGCGCGGCCTCCGGATCCTGGTCGTCGAGGACGAGCGCGGCGTGCGGCTGCTCCTCGGGCGCGTGCTCGAGGACGCGGGCGCGGCGGGCGGACGCCGGCGATGGCGGTCTCGGCGTCGGTCGGCGCAGAGGGCGTGCCGCAGGTGCGCGTGGGAGGCGCTCGGGCGCGCGTGAGGTCCGCGGGCGCCGCGCACGCGCTGGCGCGGGCCGCCGCCGTCGCGACGCTCGCCGCCGCCGCGCTCGCGGCGCCGCGCGCGGCCGGCGCGCAGCCCGAGCCGCGCCTGACCTGGGTCGGCTACCTCGCCAACGAACCCACGCCAGACACCTCCGCGCGGCTCCGCGCGCGGCTCGGCGCGCAGGGCTGGGTGGACGGTCAGACCGTCAAGGTCTGGTTCCGCTACGCGCAGGGCCGGCTCGAGCTGTTTCCGAGTCACGCCGAGGAGCTGGTCCGCCTCGGCGTGAACGTCATCGTCGCGTCGAGCCCGCCCGCGATCGAGGCGGCCCGGCAGGCGACGCGCGCGATCCCGATCGTGATGGCGACGACCGACGACCCGCTCGCCGCGCGTCTGGTCGCGAGTCTCGAGCGTCCCGGCGGCAACCTCACCGGCGTCACGCTGGCGGTCCCCGGGCTCGCGCGACGACGGCTCGAGCTTCTGCGCGAGCTCGCCCCGAGCGCCGTCCGTGTCGCCGTTCTCTGGAACCCGACGAACGCGACGAACGTCGCCGAGCTGCACGAGACGGAGACCGCGGCGCGCGTGCTTGGCGTCGAGCTGGTCGCCGTGCCGATGACGGCGGAGGCCGAGCGCCGCGCGGCGCTCGGCGCGGTGGAGGGCGCGCGGGTCGGCGGCCTCGTCGTGCTCGCCGACGTCGTCACCGTCGCGCGGCGCGCCGAGCTCGCGACCTTCGCCGCGCGCAACCGGATCCCCGCGGTCTATCCACTGCCCGAGTTCGTTGACGCGGGCGGCCTCGCCGCCTATGGCCCGAGCTGGAGCGAGGCGTTCGACCGGGTCGCCGTGTACGTGGACCGGATTCTCCGGGGCGCCGCGCCGGGCGAGCTGCCCGTCGAGCGCGTCTCGCGCGCCGAGCTCCACGTCAGCCTCAGAGCCGCGCGGGCGCTCGAGCTCCCGGTCTCGCCCGCGCTGCTCGCCCGCGCGCAACGGGTGGTGCAGTGAGCCGGCGCGCCGCGGCGGCCCTCCCGGCGCTGGCGCTCGCGCTCGCCGCCTGCGCGGGAGGGGACTGGGTGTACGAGAAGAAGGGCGCGACGGCGACGCGGCTCGACCACGACCTGGCGACCTGCCGCCAGGAGGCGACCGACCCGAAGGCGTTCGCGGTTCTTCCCGCCGGGCGGGTGGACCGCGAGACGTTGAACCGCTGCATGGAGCGGAAGGGGTATACCGTCAGGCGCGCCGAGTAGCCGGGATGGGCGAGGCGGTGTTTTGATTTTTCGCTCACGGGGAACCGGAGACGCGAGTTCCTGCTTCTAAAGAGGCAGGAGGAACGAGCATGCGGCAGGGAATCGCGGCCCTCGCGGTTGCAGCGCTCTTGTTGGGCACGGGTCAGACGTCGGCTCAGATCTACGCACCTCAGACGCTCGACCGGTACTTCCGGCTCGAGTGGCAGGTGGTGCCGGGTAAGAAGGGGCCGGCGATCGAGGGCTACGTCTACAACCGGGGCTCGCAGAACGCCGAGCGCATGCGCCTGAAGATCGATCGCCTGGACACGGCCGGCGCGGTCGTGGGCAGCTCGACGACGTGGGTGCTGGGCGTGGTCCCCCAGGACAACCGCGCGTACTTCAGCGCGTCCGTGCCCGAGGCGGCGGCATACCGGGTCCAGGTGCTCACGTTCGACTGGACCGGCAAGGGCGGCGGCGGCGGAATGTAGGCACCTCGCGGCTCACCACGGGATTTGTCACCCCCCGTGCCATCCTGTTCCTGAAGACCCTCGCGGCGGCGCCGCCTAACTCCGCATCCCCCGTGGCTTTTCAGGTCCTTCCTCCCCTGGCACCTCCGCTGCACAACACGGCCCCTCATGAAGCGCCTTCTCCTGATCGCGGGGGTCTGCACGATTGTGGTCGCGGCAGCCCCGGCCCTCGCACAGAGCGCCAAGAGCGACGGCCCGGTGCCCGCGCGCGTCGCCGCCGAGCCGGCGGTCCGCCCGCGCGTTGTGATCGCACGGCCTGCCCGCCCCCGACTCGCGACGGTGGTCCGCTATGGGGGTAGCGGAGGCTGGTCGCTCGCCGATGCCGACATGATTCAGGACTTCTTCGAGAGCCGCTTCGGCCGCCCGCTGCCCGTGAGCGCCTGGGGACAAACGGCCCTTCATGACCGTCTGCGCCTCGATCATCGCAACGCGTTCGACGTCGCGGTCCACCCCGACAGCACCGAGGGGCGCGAGCTGATGGAGTACCTCAGGAACTCGGGCATCCCGTTCGTGGCGGTCCGCAAGCGCATGCCCGGCTCGTCCACGGGCGCCCACATTCACGTGGGTCCCGAGTCCGAGCGGCTGCCACGGTCGCGTCAGCCCGCGGCCGTCGCGAAGGTCAAGACGGAGCGCAAGATCCTCGCGCGCAAGAGCCCGGCTCGGCCGCGGCCCGAGATCATGCCGGACGACCAGGTGCTCGCCGGCGAGCTCGCCATCGAGAACGTCGCCGACCGATCGGCCGGCACCCCGCCCATCTGACGCGGCACCACCTCGCAGTCGACCACCAACTCGTCTAGAATCCTCGCCAGCCGAGACCATCCAGCAGGCGAGGAGGCCGTCATGCAGAACACGCAGGGCGTGCTCGGAGGCTGAGGCGATGGGCGACTACCTGATCACCAACGTCAGGATCATCGACGGGACCGGACGGGACCCGTTTCCGGGAGCCGTGCGGGTCGACGCCGATCGCATCGTCGAGGTGACGCCGGGGGCGGCACCGCCCGCGGCCCGCGACGCGACCGTCATCGACGGCGCGGGCGCGACGCTCATGCCGGGGCTGATCGAGTCCCACGCGCATATCGGGCTGGCCGACATGACCTCGCACGAGCTGACGCGCCTGCCGCCCGAGGAGCACATGCTCGTGACGGTGCGCAACGCGAAGACGATGCTCGACTGCGGCTACACGAGCGCGTTTTCCGCGGGGTCGCCCAAGCCCCGGCTGGACGTCGTCCTCAAGCGCGAGATCGAGGCCGGACGCGTTCCGGGGCCTCGGCTCCTCGCCAACGGGCCGGAGATCACGGTGACCGGCGGGCTCGGCGACACCAACCTGCTCCACCTGCCCCACGTCGACACGCCGACCTTCGCGTGGGTCGCCGACGGGCCCGACGCGATTCGCCGCGTGTGCCGGCTCCTCGCGCGCGAGGGCGTGGATCTGCTGAAGCTCAACCTCTCCGGGGATCTCGGGACCTCGAGCTACCCGTCCGAGGTCACGCCCATGACCGACGGCGAGGTGGCCGCGGCCATGGAGGTTGCGCGCGCGGCCAGGCTGCGCGTGGCGGCGCACTGCCGGAGCTCGGAGTCGGTCCTGATGGCGCTCCGCCACGGCGTCGAGGTCGTCTACCACGCGAACTGGGCCGACGCGCGCGCGCTGGACGCGCTCGAGGCCGCGCGCGAGCGGATCTTCGTCGGTCCCGCGCTCGGCATCGCCTACAACCTGAGCCAGGCCGCCGGCCAGTGGGGCGTCACCGCCGAGCGGTCGAAGGCGTTCGAGCGCGAGCTCGAGGTGTCCGTCGAGACGGTCGCCCGCATGCGCGCGCGGGGCATCCGCGTGCTGCCGGGGGGCGACTATGGCTTCCCGTACACGCCGCACGGCACCTACGCGCGCGATCTCTGGCTCTTCGTCAAGATCCTCGGTTTCTCCGCGATGGAGACGCTCGTCGCGGCGACGCGCCTCGGCGGCGAGATCATGGGCCTGCCGGGTGAGCTCGGCCTCGTGAAGCCGGGGGCGCTCGCCGACCTCCTGCTCGTGGACGGCGACCCCCTCGCCGACATCGCGATCCTCCAGGACCGCGGCGCGCTGCGCATGATCATGAAGGACGGCGCGCTCCACAAGGCGCCATCGCGAGTCATGCGCGGGCCGACGGGATGAAGCGTACGGTGCTCAAGAAGTCGCTGACGGCGGGGTCCGAGTAGACGGACGGTCTACCAGCGTTCCAGCCGCTGCACGAGCCAGCGCCAGGCCGGCTCCTCCGCGCGCTCGCGGGCCGCCTCGTCGAGCACGGCGTACGCCGCGCTCGTCGCCTCGGCGAACCAGCGGGCGCTCTCGCCGCCGTGGCCCCGCACCACCTCCAGCGTCGCGCGGCACACCGTCTCGACCAGGTCGTCCGGGGCGTCCAGCTCCCGGACCAGGCGACAGGCCGCGCGCACCGTCGCCTCGACGGCGTCGCTCACCTCGCGTGCGCCGAGCGGGCCCTGCTCGATGCGCGCGACCACCAGCTCGCGCACCGTGAGGCGCACGCCACGCGCCGGAACGCCCGCGCGCAGGAGCCCCGCCAGCTCCGCGACCACGAGTTCCTCGAACGGCGTCATCGGGCGGACGCCACGCGCGGCGGGTCGGCTGCGACGTCGACGCTCAGTGCGTCGCCGGCGACGTCCACGCGCACCCGTCCCCCGTCCCGGAGCTTGCCGGCCACGATCAGCCGGGCCACGGGCGTCTCGACCTCCCGCTGGATCGCGCGCTTGAGCGGGCGCGCCCCGAAGACGGGGTCGTAGCCGACCCGGGCCAGGTAGGCGTATGTCGGCTTGCTGACCTCGAGGGTGATCCGCCGCTCGGTCAGGCGCCGTCGCAGCCCGTCGAGCTGGATCTCGACGATCTTCTCGAGCTCGGCTTCCGTCAGGGCGCGGAAGACCACGACCTCGTCCACGCGGTTCAGGAACTCGGGCCTGAACTGGCGCCGGAGCGCCTCGAGCACCTGCTCCCGCATCCGCTGGTAGCTCCGCTCGTCGGCCCCGCGCGACTCGAGGATCAGCTGGCTGCCGATGTTCGAGGTCATGATGATCACGGTGTTCTTGAAGTTCACCGTGCGGCCCTGACCGTCGGTGAGCCGGCCGTCGTCGAGCACCTGGAGGAGCACGTTGAAGACGTCGGGATGGGCCTTCTCGATCTCGTCGAGGAGCACCACGGAGTACGGCTTCCGGCGCACCGCCTCGGTGAGCTGCCCGCCCTCCTCGTAGCCGACATAGCCCGGCGGCGCGCCGATGAGCCGCGCCACCGTGTGCTTCTCCATGTACTCGGACATGTCCAGGCGCACGATGTTGTCCTCGTCGTCGAACAAGGTCGCGGCGAGCGCGCGCGCCAGCTCGGTCTTTCCCACGCCCGTGGGGCCGAGGAACAGGAACGAGCCGATGGGACGCTTGGGGTCCTTGATGCCGGCGCGCGCCCGGACGACGGCGTCGGCCACCGCGCGGACGGCTTCGTCCTGTCCCACGACACGCTGGTGCAGCTCCTCCGGCAGGCGGAGAAGCTTCTGCATCTCCCCTTCCATCAGCTTCGAGAGGGGGATGCCCGTCCACCGGGAGACGACCTCGGCGATGTCCTCCTCGTCCACCTCTTCCTTGAGGAGCCGCCGCCCGCCGCCCGCGGCGACCGCGCGCGCCTCTTCCTCGCGCAGCTCGCGCTCGAGCGTGGCGAGCGTCCCGTACTGCAGCTCGGCCACGCGGTTCAGGTCGTAGGCGCGCGTCGCCTTCTCGATCTCGAGCTTCACCTCTTCGATGCGCTTGCGGAGCTGCCGCGGACGCTCGATGGCCGCCTTCTCGCGCTCCCACTGCTCGCGGAGCGTCTTGGCCTCGCCCTGCAGACGCCCAAGCTCCTCCTCGATCTTCGCCAGGCGCTCGCGCGACGCGGCGTCGCTCTCCTTCTTCAGGGCCTCGCGCTCGATCTCCAGTTGCATGGTCCGGCGGGTGATCTCGTCGAGCTCCGCCGGCATCGAGTCGATCTCGGTCCGGAGTCGCGCCGCCGCCTCGTCGACGAGGTCGATGGCCTTGTCGGGGAGGAAGCGGTCGGCGATGTAGCGGTGGGAGAGCACCGCCGCCGACACCAGCGCCGCGTCCTTGATGCGGACGCCGTGATGGACCTCGTAGCGCTCCTTGAGCCCGCGGAGGATGGAGATCGTGTCCTCCACCGTCGGCTGGTCCACGGTGACCGGCTGGAACCGGCGCTCGAGCGCCGCGTCCTTCTCGATGTGCTTCTTGTACTCGTCGAGCGTCGTCGCTCCGATGCAGTGCAGCTCCCCGCGGGCCAGGGCGGGCTTGAGCAGGTTGCTCGCGTCCATGGCCCCCTCGGCTGCGCCGGCGCCGACCACCGTGTGCAGCTCGTCGATGAAGAGGAGGACCTCGCCCTGCGCGTCCTGGACCGCCTTCAGCACCGCCTTGAGCCGCTCCTCGAACTCGCCGCGATACTTGGCCCCGGCGACCAGCGCGCCCATGTCGAGGGTCACGATGCGCTTGCCCTTGAGCCCCTCGGGCACGTCGCCCCGCACGATCCGCTGGGCCAGCCCCTCCACGATCGCCGTCTTGCCGACGCCCGGCGACCCGATCAGCACGGGGTTGTTCTTGGTGCGGCGCGAGAGGATCTGGATCACGCGACGGATCTCCTCGTCACGGCCGATGACCGGATCGAGCTTGCCCTGCTGGGCCAGCGCGGTCAGGTCTCGCCCGTACTTCTCGAGCGCCTCGTAGGTGCCCTCGGGCGTCGGGCTCGTCACGCGCTGCCCGCCCCGCACGGCGGCGACGGCGGCGAGGAGGTTGTCCTTGGTGAGGGCGGCGCCGCGGAAGGTCTCGGCCACTGCGCCGTCCTTGAGGTCGGCGAGCGCCAGGAGCAGGTGCTCGACGCTCACGAACTCGTCCTTCATGCGCTGCGCCTCGGCGTCGGCGCGCCCCAGCAGGTCGTTCACGCCGGGCGAGATGTAGACCTGGCCGGTCTGGGCGCCCGGGCCCGAGACCCGCGGGAGCCGCGCGAGCGCCTGCTGGATCCGCTGCACGAGTGCGGCGGGGTTTCCGCCCGCCCTCTCGACGACGCGCGGGGCGACGCCGCCGTCCTGCGTGAGCAGCGCGACGGCCAGGTGCTCGACGTCGATCTGGGATTGACCCCCGCGCTGGGCGAGGCTCTGCGCCTGCCGCATCACGTCCTGGGCCTTCTCGGTCAACCGGTTCAGATCCATCATCGCTTCTCCTTCGGCGAAGGCGCGCGCGACCTCACGGATTGCCGGGCCTAGAGCATTGGAAGCCCGCGCCGACGAGAGCCGAGCGGAAAGGCCTCGTCGATCAGCGCGAGCTCGGCGTCGGTCAGGCGGAGCTCGCCGGCGCCCGCGTTCTCCGCCGTGTGCCCGGGGCGTCCGGCCTTGGGAATGGCGAAGAGCGACGACCGCTGCACCAGGAATCGCAGCGCGACCTGGCGTGGGGTCGCGCCGTGCGCGCCGGCCCAGGTCCGCTGACCGATCACCGCGACCGCGCCAGCCCCGCGCGCAGCACGCGCCGCCCCAGCAGCAGCGCCATCGCGCACGCCGCGACGATCAGGGCGACGTGCTCGACCGTGCCGAGGACGGCGCGCAGCCGCTCCACGTACGCTCCCAGGCCGTATCCTGCGGCGACGCCGATGCCCACGGCGTACGGCACGTAAACCGTCGCGCCGACCAGGTTCGCCCCGAAGAACACGGCGGGGCGGAGGGCGGCGGCTCCCGCCAGCGGTCCCGCCAGGAAGCGAAATCCCGGGACGAAGCGCGCCGCAAAGACGGCGAGCGCGCCGTACCGGGTCATGAACCGCCACACCGATTCGAATCGCTCCGGCGTCATCAGCACGAGGTGTCCGTAGCGCTCGATGGCCGCGCGCCCGTACCGGCGTCCGATCCAGAACCCGATGTTGTCTCCCACCACGCAGCTGGCGATGCCGACCGCGAGAACCAGCGGGAGCTTCAGGTCACCGCGCCAGGCCAGGTAGCCGGCCAGGACCAGGATCGACTCCTCCGGGGCCGGGAACCCGACGTTGCCCAGGGTGACGAAGATGACGATGGCGAGGTAGCCCCAATGATTGATCAGCTCGCCGGGATCGATCACCGCGCTTCGCGGGACGTCTCGACGGCAGACGGCGTCAACGCCTGGCGCAGCACCTCCTCGGCGTCGTCGACGAAGATGAAGCGCAGCTGCTTGCGCAGCTCCTCCGGCACGTCCTCGATGTCGGGCTCGTTCCGTCGCGGCAGGATCACCTCGCGGATGCCGGCGCGGTGCGCCGCGAGAATCTTCTCCTTGATCCCGCCGACAGGGAGCACCTTGCCGCGGAGCGTGATCTCGCCCGTCATGGCCAGGTCGCCGCGCACCGGGCGCCGGGTGGCGAGCGAGGCCACCGCCGTCATGATGGTCACCCCGGCCGAGGGCCCGTCCTTCGGGATGGCGCCGGCCGGCACGTGCACGTGGATGGTCTTGCCCTCGAAGAGCCTGGGATCGATGTCGAGCGCCGCGGCGTTGGACCACACGTAGGAGACGGCCGCCTGGGCGCTCTCGCGCATGACGTCGCCGAGCATGCCGGTGAGGACGAGCCGCTCCTCGGCGCTCGGCATCATGGTGGCCTCGACGAACAGGACGTCGCCGCCGGCCGGCGTCCAGGCCAGGCCCGTCGCGACACCCGGACGGCTGGTCCGCTCGGACACCTCGTCGACGAACTTCGGCCGGCCGAGGTACGCGCCGACGTTCTCAGCAGTGAGCCGGAGGGGCTCACGCTGTCCCTCGGCCAGCCGGCGGGCCACCTTGCGGGCCACGGCGGCGATCTCCCGCTCGAGGTTCCGCACGCCGGCCTCGCGCGTGTACCCCCGCACGATCTGCCGGATGGACTCGGGCTCGAAAGCGAGCTCGTCGAGGGCCAGGCCATGGGCGGCGAGCTGCTTGGGAATCAGATACTCGCGCGCGATCCCGACCTTCTCCTCGTCCGTGTAGCCGGACAGCACGAGGATCTCCATCCGATCGCGCAGCGGTCCGGGGATGGTGTCGAGCGTGTTGGCCGTGGCGATGAAGAGCACCTGCGAGAGGTCGAAGGGCACCCCGAGGTAGTTGTCCACGAAGGTGTCGTTCTGGGCGGGATCCAGCACCTCGAGCAGCGCGGAGGACGGATCGCCCCGCCAGTCCGCGCCGATCTTGTCGATCTCGTCGAGCATGAAGACGGGATCGCGCGTCTCGGCACGCCGGAGTCCCTGGATGACGCGCCCGGGGAGCGCACCGATGTACGTCCGCCGATGGCCCCGGATCTCCGCTTCGTCCCGTATCCCGCCCAGCGACATGCGCACGAATCGCCGGTCGAGCGCGCGGGCGATGCTCTGGCCGAGGCTCGTCTTTCCCACGCCGGGGGGCCCGACGAAGCAGAGGATCGGCTCGCGGGCCGGGCTGTCACCCGTCACGCGCGGCGCCGCGGCCGCGTCCACCCGGCCTGCGCGCTCCTGCCGGAGCTTCTTGACGGCCAGGTATTCGAGGATCCGGTCCTTGATCTTCTCGAGATCGAAGTGGTCCTCGTCCAGGACCTGACGGGCACGGCGCATGTCGATGATCCCGCCGCCGAGCTTGCTCCAGGGCAGGCTCGCCATCCATTCGAGATACGTGACGACCATGCCGTGCTCCGGCGAGGCCGGCGAGATGCTCGCGAGCCGGGCGAGCTCGCGGTCGGCCTCGCGCCGTGCCTCATCGGGCAGGCGGGCTTCCTCGATCCGGCGGCGGAGCTCGGCCACCTGGCCGTCGCTTCCCTCGCCGTCCTCGCCGAGCTCCCGTTGAATCGATCGGAGCTGCTCGCGCAGGTAGAACTCGCGCTGCTTCTTGGAGAGCCGCTCCTCGGTGTCCGTGGTGATCTTTCGGCCCAGCTCGCGCACGGCCAGCTCGCGCTGCAGCAGGTCGATCAGGCGGCGAAGCTTGGCCGTGAGCGGATCCAGCTCCAGCAGCTCCTGTCGGACCGCCAGGTCGAGCGGCACCACCGACGCGACGAAGTAGGCCACGTGACGGGGATCGGTGACGCTCTCCACGGCGACGGCCAGCTCGTCGGGCAGCTCGGCGGACGCCTCCACGAGCCGGCGGAAGATGTCCACCACGGCGCGCCGGAGCGCGTCCACCTCCGTCGCCTCCGCGGTCTGGTCCGGTGCCATCTCGATCCGCGCGACCAGATAGGGCTCCGTCCCGGCCCAGTCCAGCAACCGGATCCGCTCGAGGCCCTGGACCATGAGGCGCACGCTGCCGTCGGGGGCCCGCGCGAGCTGGTGGATGACGCCCACGGTGCCGATGCGGTGGAGATCCTCGGGCTTGGCCGGCTCCGCTTTCGGATCGCGCTGCGCGACCAGCGCCACGAGCCTGTTGCCGCGCATGACGTCGTCGACGAGCCGGACCGAGCGCGGCTGCCCCACAACGAGGGGGACCGCCGTCATCGGAAACACCACCGCGTCCCGGAGCGGGAGGACGGGCAGCGCATCGGGAATGGTCGGCTCCGCGGAGCCGCCGGGCTCGACCGCCATCACCCGGCCCCGCCACGCTTCGGCAGCGTGATGCGGAGGAGGCCTCGATCGTAGCGCGCCT
Source organism: Methylomirabilia bacterium (assembly GCA_041496385.1). Classification (GTDB taxonomy): domain Bacteria; phylum Methylomirabilota; class Methylomirabilia; order Rokubacteriales; family CSP1-6; genus AR19. The sequence continues at coordinate 33,664 of JBGQEL010000028.1, forward strand.
CGACGCGCTCGGCGTCCACGGGCGCCGGCAAGGGCAGCTCGACCCTGAAGGGCCCCTGGCGGATGCCGACGGCATGGTAGACGGTCTCGTCCGGGCACGACGGGAGCCGGCGGAGCCCCTCGACGACCAGCGCGTCCTCGAAGAGCTGCACCTCGAAGTCGTCCTCGTCGAGGCCGGCGAGGTCCACGGAGATCTCGACGGTGGTCGCCGTCTCAGCCGTGTCGGCATCGGGCCGCCAGTGGGCCTGCACGAGCAGGCGCAAACGATCGCTCTGCCAGATGTCGCCGAAGGGCCACGTCCGGTCGGAGCGCGCGGTCATCGCGTAGCGATAGCTCAGGCGTCGGTAGCGCATGGTCTTCTTTCGGTGAGGGTCTGAGTGTGCGCGCGCGGGCCGACGCCGTCAATGTCGTATCATACCGGGCCAGGACGATGCTGAGCGCGCAGGACAACGAGAGCCTGACCCGCGTGGGCCGCGGCACACCGATGGGCGAGCTGATGCGGCGCTATTGGCAGCCGATCGCGGCCGTGGCGCAGCTCGACGAGCGCCCCACCAGGGCCGTGCGGCTCATGGGCGAGGACCTCGTCCTCTACAAGGACGCGGGCGGACGCTACGGCCTGCTCGATCGTCACTGCGCGCACCGCCGGGCGGATCTCTCCTACGGCGTCGTCGAGGCGCGTGGCCTGCGCTGCCACTATCATGGCTGGCTCTACGACGGCGCCGGGACATGCCTCGAGCAGCCCTTCGAGGAGATCGCCCACCCCGAGGCGCGGTTCAAGGACAAGATCACGCTCACGGCCTACCCGGTGGAAGCGAAGGCGGGCCTGCTCTGGGCCTATCTGGGGCCCGCGCCGCCGCCGCTCGTCCCCGATTGGGACCTCTTCCACGAGCGCGGCTACAAGCAGATCGTCTTCGCCGAGATCCCCTGCAACTGGTTCCAGGGACAGGAGAACTCGATCGACCCGGTCCATTTCGAGTGGCTCCACTCGAACTGGTCGGCCGCGCTGCGCGGGGACGGCGCGCGGGCGCCCCGGCACGTGAAGCTCGCGTTCGACGAGTTCGAGTGGGGCTTCGTCTACCGCCGCGTGCGCGCGGACACGACGGAAGAGGACGAGCTGTGGACGGTCGGCCGGGTTTCCCTCTGGCCCAACTGCCTCTACACGGGGAAGTTCGAGTGGCGCGTTCCGATCGACGACGAGACCACGCTCCACGTGGCCTGGTTCAACGATCCCGTGCCTGGCGCCGAGCCGTTCGAGCAGCGGCGCATCCCCTACTGGTACGGCCCCATCACGGACCCGACGACCGGACGGCTGATCACGAGCCACATCATGAATCAGGACTTCGTCGCCTGGATCGGTCAGGGCACGATCGCCGACCGCACGCGGGAGCACCTGGGCGAGAGCGACCGGGGCGTCATCCTGTTCCGCAAGCGGATGCTCGAGGAGGCCGCCCTCGCCGCGCGCGGCGGCGACCCCAAGGCCGTCATCCGCGATCCCGTCAAGAACGACCGGCTCGCCCTGCCGCGCGTGCGCGCGGGCCGCGGGGCGCCCGTCGCGCCGCCGGGTGGGCCGCGGCCGATGGTGTTCCACGCCGGGCAGCCGCCGGAGATCGCCGAGGAGATGCGGCGCATCTGGGCCGAGCGCGGGCAGCCCTAGCCTGAACTATTCATGAACGACAACACGCGAGGCGGACGGGTCCTGGCGCCGCGGCTGTGCCCGCGCCCCCGGCTCCGTCACCCACTCGCCCGAGCGCAGCTCTTCGAGCTGCGGACGGGACTCGGGGGTCCCACTTCGCCGGCCGCGCGGGCACAGCCGCGGCGCCACCCGTCCGACTGCGATATCGTCGTTCATGAATAATCCGGGCTAGCCGGGGAGCGTGCGATGGCGAGACTGGTCGGGGTGCTCAACATGGCGCACAGTCCGTTCTGCTACATGGCGCCCGAGAAGTGGAACGAGGTGCGCGCGAGCCGGTCGCTCAGGCCGGACGTGCCGCTCGACGACCTGGACGCCAACCGGGCGAAGGCCCGGCGCATCGCGGCGGCGTTCGGCGCGCTGCGCGCGGCGCTCGCCGCCGCCGCCCCCGATGTAATCGTCGTGTTCGGCGACGACCAGCTGGAGCGCTTCGACTTCGCCAATTTTCCGGCCTTCGCGGTCTACGCGGGCGCGACGCTCGAGGGCCGGCTCTCGACGGGCGCCAGCGCGCGCGTCCCGGGCCATCCCGCGCTCGCCGCGACGCTGCTCACCGGCCTCATGCGGCGCGGCTTCGACCCGGCGTTCTGCATGGACGCGGGGAAGGCCGAGCGCGGCATCGGCCACGCCTTCCTGCGACCCGCGGAGTCGCTGACCGACCTGACCACGCCGATCGTGCCGCTCTTCGTCAACTGCTACTATGCGCCGCAGCCGACGGCGCTGCGCTGCTACCAGCTCGGCCGCGCGGTGCGCGAGATTCTCGAAGAGCATCGCGACGACCTGCGCGTGGCCGTCGTCGGCTCGGGCGGCCTCTGGCACACGCCGCGGGCCAAGGACGCGCACCTGGACGAGGCGTTCGACCGGGCGATGCTCGACCGCATGACGGCGGGCGACGCCCGGGGCATGGCACGGCACTTCGACGCCTACACGCCGCCCGCGGGTGACCGGAGCCAGGAGGTCGGCGCGGGCGGACCCACAACCGGGCTGCCGCGCCCCGGCGGGCCCGAGGGCGGCACGCGCGAGACGTGCAACTGGATCGCGGCCGCCGCGGTCGCCGACGGCAAGCCAGCGATCGTCGTCGACTACGTGCCGATCTATGCCTCGCCCATCGGCGCCGGCTTCGCCCGCTGGCCCGAGGTCTAGCCGCGCGCGCTACCCCCTGGCGTACCTCGCGTAGATCTCGACGATCCGCTTCTGGCACTCGTCGAGCGCCTTGGCCGCCTCCCAGTTCTCGACCAGCACGCGCTGGATCATCTTGGGGATGACGTGCGTGTTCAGCACCTCGCCGGCGGCCGGCGTCGGGGATCCGGCGTAGCTCACCGGCACGCCCGTCTCCGCCATCTGGATGAAGTGCTTGAACGCGGGCCGCTCCTTCCAGAACGGGCTGTCGAAGAGCCGCTTGTAGACCGGGACCCAGCGCCCGCCGGTGGACTGGATGATCTTGTCGTAGTTGGCCGGGTGCATGAAGTATTCGAGCAGCCCCTTGGCCAGCTCGGGATAGGGGTTCTTCTTGAACGCGCCGTAGGCCCAGGTGTCGATCTGGTTGACGGTGCCCTTGGGCCCCGCCGGCACCGGGAAGAGCCCCGTCACCTTCTGGAGATCCTTGTCGTTGCCGTCGAGGTACGCGTAGATGCTCGACGGGTTCATGACGAACGCGGCCTGCTTGGACTGGTAGGCCTTGTTGTTCCCCGAGTTGTCCCACGAGATCGCGCCGGGCGGGATGATCTTGTGCGTCTTGAACATCGCGTCGATCATCTTGACGCCGGCGACGTTCTCCGGCGAGCTCATCACGACCGTCTTGTTGTCCGCCTCGACCATCTTGCCGCCGTAGCACCAGAGGAGGTTCATCACGTTGTCCGTCGTGTCCTCCACCAGGCCGAGGCACAGGCCGAAGGCGAAGAGACGCGGCGGCGACTGGATCTTCTTGCTCGTCTCGACGAACTCGTCCCAGGTCTTCGGGTACTCGACCTTGGCCTGCTCGAGGAGGTCGAGCCGCGCGTGGACGGGCCAGGGGTTGACGGCCAGGGGCACGCCCATTGCGCGGCCCTTGTAGACGACCGACGTCAAGGCCGACTCGAAAATGCCCTTGGGCTCGCGCCGCATCTTCTCGACCAGATCGTGAACGTCGAGGAGGTGGCCCAACGCGGCGTAGTACTGGACGTTGGATTCGTAGAGCCGGGCCACGTCCGGCGGGTTGCCGGCCTCGATCGCGGCGGCCAGCTTGGGCTGGAAGGACTCGTTGGCCACGACCGCGTACTCGACCTCGGACTCCTTGACGCCCGCCTGCTTGGCGAACTCGTACACCTGCTGCTTCTGGAGCTCGTCGGCGAGCGGCGTGAAGTTCGGCACGTGCCAGAACACGATCTTCTTCGCCCGCTGCGCCTGGCTCTTGCCGACCATCCACCATGGCGACGTGGCGACCACCGCCGTGACGCCCGCACCCTTGAGCACCTGCCGTCGCGTCATCCGCGCTGCGCGCATCGATCGTCTCCTTTGGCCTACCCCTTCACCGCGCCGAGGGTGAGGCCCTTGACCACCCATCGCTGAAAGATCAGGTAGAGCACCAGGGGCGGCAGCGCGCTGATGAACGACGCGCCCATCATCGGCCCCCAGAAGAACACGTCCTCGACGATGAAGAGCGTCAGGCCCGTGGTGATCGTGCGGACCTCGACGCTGTTCACGAAGACGTTCGCGTACAGGAACTCGTTCCACGACTGCGTGAACGAGAAGAACGCCACCACGGCGAGCGCCGGCAGCGACATCGGGAGGATGATGCGCACGAGGCTGCCGAGGCGGGTACACCCGTCGACGAGCGCCGCCTCCTCGAGCTCGAGCGGCACCGAGCGGAAGTATCCCATGAGGAGCCACGTGCAGAAGGGCACGCTGAAGCCGAGATAGGCCAGGATCAACCCCTGGTGCGTGTCCACGAGCCGGAGCGTGGACATGACCGCGAAGAGCGGGATGAAGAGCAGCGCCGGGGGCACGAGATACGTGAACACGAGCCCGCGCGCGATCAGCGCCCGGCCCGGGAACCGGAGCCGCGCCAGCGCGTAGGCGCCGAGACAGCCGAACACCAACGACGTGATCGTGGTACCGAGCGCGATGATGGTGCTGTTCCGGAGGTACTTGACGAACGGCGTCGTCTTGAAGAGCCGCGTGTAGTTCGCGAGCGTGGGCTGCCGCGGGATCAGCGTGGCCTCGAAGCCGTAGATCTCCTTGTCCTTCTTGAGGGACGTCACGATCATCCAGTAGAACGGCACGAGCGTCCACACCAGCATCAGCACCAGCAGCCCGTCGCCGATCCGGCGCAGCACTCGCCGCGTGCCCGAGACGGAGCGCATCTCTAGTCGTCCGCCGGCCGCAGCATGCGGCGGGTCAGGAGCAGGATCAGGATCACCAGCAGCGGGAAGAACGCGAGCGTGACGGCGGCCCCCATGCCGAGCCGTCGCGCGCCGAGCGCCGTCGTGTAGGCGAGGTGCGGGAAGATCTCGGTCCGGCTCGCCGGCCCGCCGCGGGTCAGCAGGAGCACGAACTGCAGATTGGTGGCGGTCCAGATCGTCGAGAGCATCACGGTCGTCAGGAAGATCGTGCGCAGGCGAGGCACCGTGACGTAGAAGAACTGCTTGACGACCGACGCGCCGTCGATCTCCGCGGCCTCGTACAGCTCCTTGGGGATCGCCTGGAGCCCGGCGAGGAAGGTCATCGAGTAGAAGGGCGTCCCCGCCCAGACGACGACGGCGATCACGCAGCCCATGGCCAGGCCCGGGTCGGAGAGCCAGGAGATGATGTTGCGGCTGAGATGCGTCGTGATGAGGAAGTTGTTGAGGAAGCCGCTCAGGTCGTCGTAGATCCAGCGCCAGTTCAGCGCGACGATCACGATCGGCACCGCCCAGGGCACGAAGAGCAGCGTCCGGAAGAAGTTGTTCCAGCGCCGCTCCTGGTCGAGGATGAGCGCCATCGTGAGCCCGAGCACGAACTTCAGCGCGACGGCGACGACCGTGTAGACGATGCTGTTCCACGCCGTTCTGAGGAACACCTCGTCCTGCAACAGCTCGAGATAGTTCGCCAGACCGACGTAGCGGCCGGGCGCGCCGACCATCTTGTCCTGGAGGCTCAGGAGGACGGCCGCGCAGAACGGGTACGCGACGAGGAAGAGGATGACGAGCAGCGTCGGCGTCAGCAGGGCGTACGCGAGCCGCCCCTCCCGGCGCAGCGCGAACGACGGGCGCCGGGGGAGCGCGACGCCGACCGGAACATCCGCGACCGCCTCGTGCGTCCGGAGCGCCATCGCGCGATTATTCGCGCTCGGTTCGTGGCTGTCAAGTTAGAGTGACCCATGCCGGCCACTCCACCGCGGTTCCAGCTGCGCAAGATCGGTCACGTCGTGCTCAACGTCAGCGACCTCGACGCGGCCGTGCGCTTCTACGAGGGGGTACTCGGCCTCAGCGTCAGCGACCGCTACCCAGACACCATGGTCCCGGGCGGCATGGTGTTCCTCCGCTGCAACACCGACCACCACGGCGTCGCGCTGGTCGGCGGCGCCCGGAAGCTTGAGCGCAGCAGCCTCAACCATTTCGCCTTCGAGGTGGGAAGCCTCGACGAGGTGTTCCGCGCCCGGGCCTGGCTCCGCGAGCACGGCGTGCCCATCCACTTCGAGGGGCGGCGGCGCGCGGGCTGTCAGGTCGCCGTGGAGTTCCGGGACCCCGACGGCAACAATCTGGAGATCTACTGGGGCCTCGATCAGGTCGGCACGGGCGGTGACGTCCGGCCACCGAGCGAGTGGCGGCAGGCCCTCACGCTCGAGGACGCCGTCGCCAACCCCGTCGCCGGCCAGCGCCTCCCCGACGTCCCCGCCGTCGAGTAACGGGCGGGCGCGGCGCCTCCCCGGCGCCGCCGTCAGGCCATGTAGGCGCCGCCGTTGACGTGGATCAGCTCGCCCGTGACCCACGCCGCCTCCTCCGTCGCGAGGAAGACGGCGATGCGCGCGATCTCGTCGGGCTGCGCCATCCGGCCCAGCGGCACCTCGCGCGCCTTGAGCGCCAGCTCCGCCTCGGTGTTGCCGTAGCGCGGCTGCGCGGTGTCCGTCAGCCCCGGCGCGATCGCGTTCACCCGGATCCGGTGCGGCGCGAGCGCGAGCGCCATCGCACGCGTCAGGCCGACGATCCCGGCCTTGCTGGCCGAGTAGTGCACGCCGCGCGCGTCGCCGCGCACGGCCGACGAGGAGATGTTGACGATCGCGCCCGGGCGCCCCGCGGCGACCATGGCCCGCGCCACGGCCTGCGCGGTGAGGAAGCTGCCCTTGAGATTGACGCCGAGGACGTGGTCCCAGTCGCGCTCGGCCAGCTCGAGGAAGGGCGCGCGGGGAAAGACGCCCGCGTTGTTCACGAGCACGTCCGGCGGCCCCAGCTCCTCGACGACCGCCGCGACCAGGCGCTCGACCTCGCCGCCGCGCGAGACGTCGCCCTGAACGACGAGCGCCCGGCGGCCGAGGGCGCGCACCTCGTCGCCCAGGCGCTCGGCCGCGGCGCGATCGTCCAGGAAGTTGATCGCGACGGCGGCGCCGTCGCGCGCGAGCGCGATCGCGATCGCCCGCCCGATCCCCTGCTGGGCGCCCGTGACGAGTCCGATCTTTCCTGCGAGTCGCATGCGCGAGGCCCCTCAGGCGTGAAAGCTTCGGCGGCCGTCCTCGCGGGTCCAGTAGCGGAGCATGTGGCGCTTCTGGGTCGCGTCGTCGGCATCGCGGAAGCTGGTGCGGCTGTGGGCGAACTGGCGGTTGTCCAGCACCTGGAGCTGGCCGCGCCCGATGGTGAGCTCGATCGCGAGCTCGGGCGAGTCGGCGACGGCCTGCAGGGCGGCGAGCGCTTCCTGGCCCTCGGCGTCGAGCGGCTCGCCGGCGAGCGTCTGGCCCGTGGCGACGAGCGCCGCGTTCAGACGGGCGAGCAGGGCGCGGCCGTCGTACTGGAAGATCGGCTGGCGCGCGTACGTGTCGGCGTCCGCCGCGTGCTCGGCCTGGCGGTCCCAGCAGAACGGGCGATAGAGCCGCGGCAGGAGCTGCGGATGGCGCCGTCGCATCTCGTCGTGCACGCTGCAGAGGCTCAGGAAGCGGCTCACGCCACCCTCGCGGGCGGGACGCAGGCAGAGCAGCGCGACGAGCTCGGGCGGCGCGTCGAGCCACGGTCCGTCGGTGTGAAAGAGCAGCTCGAGACTGGTCACCGACCGCCGCACGCCGTACTCGAGCGATTTCCCGGTGTCGCGCACGTCGTAGATCATGGCGCCGTCCCACTTCTGGGCCACGGGGCGTCCGAGCAGGCTCGACAGGAGCCAGCCGACGGCGCGGCACTCGTCGGCCGAATAGCGATCGACCGGGACGCCGTCGACCACGGCCAGGCCGATCCCCTGACGCAGCATCGTGCGCGCCCGGGCCATGACGCCGGCACAGGCCGACAGCGCGAACTGCGAGGGCTCGCGCAACAGCTCGGGGAGAGGATCTCGCCGGAGCTGCCCGACGGCCGCGTCGAGCTCGCCGACGCAGGCGGGCGAGAGCGGGATCAGCCAGTCCTCGGGGCCGATGACCTCACGCCGCCACGCGCGTGGATCGCCGATCTCCGCCTGGAGCACCATCGTCCCCGCCCTCAGGCCTCGAGGACGCGGTAGCCCCGGCTGTCGCTCGGCGCACCGTCCTTGTAGTCGACGATGCGCTTCGGGGAGGCGTGGGTGCCGAGCAGGCGCAGGATCTCGTCTCCCACGACGCGGAAGGCGTGCGGCGTCTCGGGCGGCAGCGCGATCGTGTCGCCCCGGCGGAGCAGGACGCGGCGCTCCTCCTGCCCGTCGATCCAGGCCTCGGCGGTGCCGTCGAGGATATGCAGGATCTCGACGTACGGGTGCGAGTGCACCGGGGCGACGTAGCCGGGTTGCGCCGTCTGGATTCCGGTGCGGAGCGGCGTGGTCCCAGCGTCGTCACCGATGATCAACCGGTAGTCGGACAGCGGGCCGAAGCTGACGGGCTCGGTGTCCTCGAGCCTCACGACCTTGAGATCACCCATGACGCCTCCTCCGAGATTGCCACGTATAGTCGCGCGGGCGGGCGGGCGGCGCAAGACCGTCACGCCGCGGCGGCTAGGGCGCCAGGTATTTGGCGAACCAGTCGAGGATGATCCGGAAGCGCTCGAGGCGGTGGCGCGGCTTGCCCGACCGGGTCAGCTCGTGGTTCTCGTCGGGAAACCGGACGAGGACGACCTCGCGCCGGAGCTTCTTGAGCGCGACGAAGAGCTGCTCGGCTTGCTCCATGGGGCAGCGAAGATCGTCTTCCGAATGGAGGATGAGGAGCGGGGTCGTGATGTCCTTGGCGTAGCTGAGGGGCGAGCGGGCGAGGTAGGTGTCCATGTCCTCCCACGGCAGGACGCCGCCCAGCTCCACCGCGTTGAACAGGTAGCCGATGTCGCTCGTCCCGAACATGCTCGCCTGGCTGTTGACGGCGCGTTCGGAGCAGGCCGCGCGGAACCGTTTCGAGTGCCCGACGATCCAGCTCGTCATGAAGCCGCCGTAGCTGCCGCCCATCAGGCCGAGGCGCGCGGCGTCGATCCAGTCGCAGCGGCGCAGCGCCTCGTCGAGCCCCGCCTGCACGTCCGCCGCGTCGCCGCCGCCCCAGTCGCCCACCACCGCGCGCGTGAACGCCTCGCCGTAGCCCTGGCTCCCGCGCGGGTTCGTGTAGACGACCGCGTACCCCGCGCCCGCGTACACCTGGAACTCGTCGAAGAAGATGGACCCGTACTGCGCGTGCGGGCCGCCGTGGACGTTGACGAGGCCCGGGTATCGCCGCCCCGGCTCGAAACCGAACGGCTTCATGACCCACCCGTCGACGGTGAAGCCCGCCCGCTCGAAGCGAAAGCGCTCGGGCCGGCTCAGCGCGACCTCGCCCTTCCACTCGCGGTTGAGCTCGGTGAGCTGGCGCTCGCCGCCGCCGTCCGCGCCGCAGAGAAAGACCTCCGGCGGCGACAGCGGGTCGCTCGCGGTGAACGCGAGCAGCCGGCCGTCGCGCGAGGCCGAGTATCCCGTGACCGCGCGATCGCCGCCGACGATCCGCGTGGGCGTCCCACCCCGCGCGCCGACGGCGTAGACGCCCAGCGTGCCCTGGTCCTCGGCGGCGAGCGTGACCGCCGCGCCGTCCGGCCTCCAGAGCGGCCGGACGGGGAGCGCCGCGCACGAGCGGTCGAAGTCCCGCGTGAGACAGGTGGCGGCGCCACCGGCGATGGGCACCGTGAACAGGCGCGCGTTCCGGCCGAACTCGCTTCGCGTCTCGCGCCCGAGATAGGCGACCGTGGCGCCGTCGGGCGAAAACGCGGGGAGCCCGGCCGGTCCCGAGGTCGCCGTCAGCCGCCGCGGCTCACCGCCGTCCGGCGAGACGAGCCAGATGTCGCCGGCGTCGTCGTGGTCGCGGTCGTCGTGCCGGGCCGACGCGAAGGCGATCCACCGACCGTCCGGCGACCAGACGGCGTCCGCGTGGTCGAAGTCACCGGACGTGAGCTGGCGCGCCTCGCCGCCCGCGGCGGGCACGACGAAGACGTGCGGCCGGCGATCGTAGGTGAAGCCCTCGCCGTTCAGCTTGTGCCTGAGCGAGGTGATGACCCGCGCGGGCCGAGACTTTTTCTTCTCCTCCTCGTCCTCGGGCTCCTGCCAGCCGCCCACGCGCGCGACGAATGCGAGGTGCCGGCCGTCGGGCGACCACTCCGGGGCGCCCACGCCGTTCTTGAGATCGGTGACCCGCGTCGGCTCGCCGCCGTGGGCCGGCATGAGGTAGAGCTGGCCCTTCTTGCCGCGATCCCGCTCGGAGACGAAGGAGAGCTGCGTGCCGTCCGGCGACCAGCGCGGCGCGGTGTCCCGTAGCGGGCCTGTCGTGAATCGCCGGGGCTCGCCGCCGGCCGTCTCCACCAGCCAGATGCTCGACAGGTACTGGTCCTTCTCCTCGGAGAGCGCCGTCACGACGAAGGCGACCGTGCTCCCGTCCGGAGACATCTGCGGATCGCCGGCGAAGCGGATGCGCATCAGGTCCTGCGGCACCATGGGACGC
>JBGQEL010000029.1:0-43303 GCA_041496385.1 Methylomirabilia bacterium
CAGCGCGTGGAGCGCGCGGATCTCCGAGGCAACCACGACGCGCTCGGCGTCCTCGTACACGTAGAGCGACTTCTCGCCCTGGACGTCGCGTGCGACGTGGAGCTGGCGCGCCTCGCGATCGAAGACCGCGTACGCGTACATTCCGTCCAGGGCGGGCGGCACGTCCCCCGGCGCGAGGACCTCGTGCAGGTTCACCAGGACCTCGGTGTCGGTGCCGTAGCGCGCGGCCAGGCCGGGCGAGGAGAGGTACCGGTCCTCGAGCCGGCGGAAGTTATAGATCTCGCCGTTGTACAGCACCTCGTACCGTCCTGAGCGCGAGCGCTGATACTCGCTGAGGCCGGCCCGGGGATCACCGGTGATGGAGAGCACGGTCTGTCCTAGGAACAGCCGATCCTCCCAGACGCTCGAGAAGGCGAAGTCCGGCCCGCGCCAGTACATGGCGCTGAGCGCGCGCCGGCAAGCCGACGGGTCGACCCGCCCGTCCTTCGTCACGATCGCCAGGATCCCGCACATGGGCCGGCGCTACTCCCGCCGCCGCTCGCGCTCGGGCACCGGCGGCGCAAAGGTCGGGGCATCCGAGGCAAACTGGGTTTCGTACTTGCGCTTCAGGGCCGCGTGCCGGCGCTCGGCCTCGCGCAGCTCGAACTCGGCCCGGCGCAGGTTGAACTGACGGGCGCGCGAGGCGGCCTCGGACGGCTCGTTCCCGACGAGGTTGAGCTGCGAGAGGATCACCATGCGCGGGTGCGGCGAGATGTTGTGCGACGAGCCGTGCACGAGGCGCGCGTGGAAGAAGACAGCATCCCCGGGCTCGCCCTCGATCGCGACGAGCCCGTGCTCCGCGTGGAGACGATCCAGCATGACGGGCGGGACCATGAACTTGGCCAGCCCGTTCACGTTGATGAAGGGCGTGTGCTCGATGGCGCCGAGCTGGTGGCTGCGGGGAATGACATGCAGGGCGGCGTTCCGCACCGTGTGTGGATCCAGGAGAATCATCACGCTCAGCATCTCGTCGCGCGGGTAGCCGCGATCCTTCCAGTACACGAGGTCCTGATGGTAGTACTCGGCCGTCCCGCACCACGCCGCCTTGAGGTTCACCTTGCTCGCCCAGATGTAGACGGGATCGCCCATCAGCGCGCCGGCGATCTCCAGGAGCCTGGGGTCGCGCGCGACGCGGGCGATCGGGTGATCGCCGATGTGCACGACGGAAAAGACCGCGAGCGGCACGCCTGGCTCCTGCTCGCCCTCCGACTTCACCAGCGCGGCGGGGTCCTGGGTCCGGAGCCACTCGCGCGCCTCGCGCGCGACCGCCGGATCGAACAGGCGCCGATGGATGTGGTAGCCCTCGCGGCGGAAGGCCTCGACCGCCGCGGAGTCGACGGTGACGCGGTGGGAATCAGGTGTCATCGTACGCGCGCTCTCTGGTCAAAACTGATAGTACAAGAACACGCTCTGCCGGCCGTTCATGAAGCAGTACGCCGCGACGAATCCCAGGGCATAGACCACCGCCCACCGCGGGCGGACACCGAAGGAAACGTCCCAGGTTTCGGGGAGCGTGTTGACGGCGACCAGACCCAGGATCACCCACCCGAGCAGCGCCGCGGACGCGCCCTCACCTCCCGCCCCGTATCCCACGAGCTTGCCGAGCCAGCCGAACGCCATCGGGAGGGTCTCGGAGCGGAAGAGCACCCAGCCGACCACGACGAGGAGGAACGTGCGCGCGCGCGCCAGCGGCTCGGGCCAGGGCCGCCACCGCGTCCCCACCAGGCGCTCGACCGCCAGCAGAACGCCGTGGTAGAGACCCCACACGACGAACGTCCAGTTCGCCCCATGCCAGAGGCCGCCGAGACCCATGGTCACCATCAGATTCACGTTGGTCCGTGCAGGATCCCGCCGGTTGCCGCCGAGCGGGATGTAGAGGTAGTCGCGCAGCCACGACGACAGGCTCATGTGCCAGCGCCGCCAGAAGTCCGCGACGCTCGCGGCGCGATACGGCGCGTTGAAGTTCTGGGGGATGCGAATGCCGAAGAGGTAGCCGAGACCCACCGCCATGTCCGAATAGCCGCTGAAGTCGTAGTAGAGCTGGAGCGTGTAGCCGAGCGCCGCGAGCCAGGCGGCCGACGCCGACAGCGAGGCGTGCGCGGCCAGCAGCGGATTGACGAGCTCGGCGATCTGGTCGGCGACGACCACCTTCTTGATGAGGCCCGCCACGAAGAATCCGATCCCGCGCGCCATGAAGTCCTCGCGCGGCCCGCGATCGATGCGCTCCAGGTCCTCCTCGATCTGCCGGAAGCGGACGATGGGGCCCGCGACGAGCTGGGAGAAGAGGCTCACGTACGTGAGATATTCGAAGAGGTTACGCGCGGCCCTGACCCGGCCCGTCGCGACATCGACGATGTACGAGATCGTGTGGAAGGTGTAGAAGCTGATCCCGATGGGCAGCACGATGTCGAGCGGCGGCGGCGCCACGGCGGGCGACAGCGATCGGAACGTTGACGCGAAGAAATTGTAGTACTTGAAGAAGCCGAGGATCGAGAGATCCACGGCGATCGCCGCGATCATCCAGCCACGCCGGCCCCCCGCGGTCGGCGCCCGCTCGATCAAGAGCGCCACGCCGAAGCTGACAAGGCTCGAGAAGAGCAGCAGGAAGCAGAAGCGCCAGTTCCAGTAGCCGTAGAACACGTACCCGCTCAGCGTCAGCAGAACGTACCGGTGCTGCCTGGTCTTCGTGAGCCAGAACAGCGCGAAGAGCGCCGGCAGAAACGCGAACAGGAAGACGTGCGAGTTGAAGACCATCTAGGAAGCGTCCCGGGCCAGCGAGGCGGCCACGCGCGATGCATCGATCTCGTCGATGTGGCCGCAGTCGTACCAGCCGGAGAGTGTGCCGCCGTAGGCGCTGGGCTCGCTGTAGTCGCGCACGTCGACGCCGAGCGACCGGTGGAGCTCCCCGAGGTACTCCCGGACCTCACCCAGGAGCGCGCCGTACCGCGTTCGCGTCTCCAGGTAGCGCGCCGTGCGCGGGTGGATGCCGGTCAGCCAGACGATCACCCTCGCGCCATCGCCCCTCGCCTCGGCGATCAGCGTCTGAAGCTCCTGCCGGCGGCGTGACGACAGGTGCGTCATGCCCTCGAAGCGGCGCCGGTACTTCGGCAGGCACCGTTCGATCTCGCGTTCGAGATCGAACGTGCCGGCCGCCCGCTGTCCCTCCCACCGCGGGTAGCGCAGATATCCGTCGGCCTCGAAGACGGCCGCGCGCGCCTCGCCGGGGGCCCGGCTCAGCTCGAGCCTGACCGCCCATGCGATGTCGCTCACGTACGCGGTGGTGAACACGGCCTTGTACCGGCGCACGATCTGCATGAGACGCTCGTTCCAGCCGAGCTGCCGCCCCTCCAGCGCGGTGCGCAACGCGGCATTGCTCTGGAGCGTCGCGTCCGGCGTGTCGTCGTCGTGGAGCGCTTCCACGTCGAGTCCGACGATCACCAGCCTGATGGACCCGCCCTGCCGGCGCGTCCAGCGATAGAGCGCGAGGTAGTCCTCGGCGCGGGCGCTGTCGACGGAGAAGTTGAAGAAGCGAAGGCCGAAGACTGCCTCCAGCGACCGTGGCGCGAGCTTCATCGAGCGGCTGGAGCCGAGCACGATGCCCTGGACGGGTCGCTCCCGGTCATAGCTCACGAATCGCTCGACCTTCTCCCGGCGAGCGTCCGACACGACCACGGGGAAGAGACCGGTGCCGAAGTCATCGCGCGGATCGACGAGCCAGGCGAGCCCCACCAGGACGGCCGAGAGACCGGCGGCGGCGGCCACGAACGCGGCGACGAACCGCATGCCCTACGGCGCAAGCGCCGCCTGCTCCGCCAGCACCCGCGACCACGCCGGCGTCCAGCTCCCGCGCGCCAGCGCGTAGCGCCCGATGAACCGGCTCCGCTCCGTCTGAACCTCGCGCCGGCGCCACCACACGCGAGGGTCGTCGTAGGCCCCCTCGAGCGCACGCGCGGCGGCCTCGGGCGAGTCGTGAAGGACGCCAGCGAGGCGCAGACCACCGAGTGCGTCCACGGCCTCGTCACGCGGTTCCCAGCGGTTCGGGTCCCAGAAGAGGATCGTGGGGACGTCCGCGACCAGCGCCTCCAGCAAGGTGGTCGACAGGTTGTCGATCACGACCACGCGGCACTGGCGCAGCCGCCGGCCGAACGGAGTCCCGTCATCCCGGCCCACCTCGGGAAAGATCCGCGTCACCCTGCGGCGCGCGTCGTTGCCGAAGTCCGCCGGGTGGCCGCGGAACAGAACATCACGCCGGCGCGTGGCCGGCAGCGCCGCCAGGAACCTCTCCTGCCACTGGAAGTACTCCTCGAGGTGGCTCCCCATGGGCGTGGACTGGAACCGGTAGAGGTACCGCGGATAGTCGTTGCCGACGTAGAGGATCGCGCGCCCGGTCCGACGCCGGCGCGGGCGGCGGACCGCGGACAGCTTGATCGAGGGCACGTCGACGAGTCCCGCCGCGCCGGCGCCCGCCCATCCCCAGACGAGAAAGGCATCCGCGACGCGCGCCTCGTGCGTCTCCAGCGGAATCGCGCGGCAGATCCCGTAGCCCCCGCCGTGCTGCTCCGCCACGAGACGGCGGCCGCGCTCCGACGCTTCGGCCGCCAGGAACTTGAACGGCTCATGACCGAGCCAGCCGTTCGCCGACACGAGAACCCGCGGCAGCGCACGGACGGCCGGCACTGCGGCGCCTCGAGCCTCGCGATAGTGCTCGAGGTAAAGCGTGGGCAGGAGTCGGGGGAGCAGCTCCGCCAGGATCCGCTCGAATTCGTTCGCCGACGGCACACGCCCGAGCCCGAGTCTCGCCGCATCGAACCTCGGAGGGCCGAGCGCGAACGCCCATCGAGGCGCGGCGCGCCAGGGCACGGCGAACAATCGCGTCGCCAGCGCGAGCCGGTACGCCTGCCGCCGGGTGCCGTCGAGGTCCATCAGGGCCACGCGGCCGCGCCTGGGGCCCGCTCTCCGGACGCCGCCCACGGCCGCCAACGCGACACGCTGGAGGCGCTCGAAGGTCCAGTTCCGGCGGCGCGCCCAAGGCACGAACGACCGCGAGGTCTGAGACGCGCGGGGGCGCGCCGGGAAGCGCATCCCGAGGCTGGTCAGGATCTCGCTGAAGATCTGATGGTTGTAGGGATCGCCGCACACGAGGTCGATGAACTCGAGCGTGTCCGTCGGAGTGCGAAAGGACCGCTCGTCCAGCACGATGGTCCGCGCTCCCTCTCCGGCGCGACCAAGCGCCTGCACGAGGTGCGTGTAGCGGTCGTAGACGACGTGGGCCGCGTGGATCAGCCAGGGTCCCAGGAGGATCCGCCAGTACCGCCGGGAGTACGCGACGCCGTGCGCGGCGTTGAGATAGTCCGTCAGCGCCCCGAGCAGCCGCTCGACGTACTCGTCGAGGTAGCGGGCCGCGTCGTAGTAGCGCTTGCGGTCGTCCCACGGGCTCGCCATGACCTCGTGCGGCGGGTCGGGGGCACGGCGCCCCGGAGGCAGGCCCCACGAGCCGAGGAAGAGGATCGGCTCGTGGGGCTCCAGGAACTCCGTCAGCCCGGTGAGCCCGAGGAACACGCCGACTCCGTCAATACGTCCTCAGAACGTCGACCAGCTTGTTACGTGGGCCGAGGACCGGGATGAGGAAGATGCGGTGGCGCTGAAAGAGCTCGGGCGCGCGGCTCGCCTCCTCGGGAGGAAGCCAGACGAAGTTGAGGTTCATCACCTCCCGCACGGGCGTGGAGAGCAGGCGGTGGTTCAGCAGCGCCTTGCGGATGTCGCCGTCGCTCAGCGTGCCGACGACGGTGCCGCCGGCGTCGACGACGATGACGCTGCGATGCGTGTTGGCCTCGATCGCGGCCAGCGCGGTCTCGATGGTCGCGTCGGCCGCGATCACGAACTTGGCGAGCAGCGTCTCGTCCACCACGGGAGGCGTCAGTAGCGGAGCTGCTTGAAGAGCAGCGTCTCGTCGAGCTTCATCGAGGCAAGGATCTCCACGATCCGCTCGCTGGCGTGGCCGTCGCCGTACGGATTCGCCATTCCCCGCAGGCCGGCGCGGAAGCCGGGGTCGAGCGCCTGCCGGAGGGCCTCGGCGACCCGCGCCTCGTCGTGCGGCACGTCGATGACGTTGACGGCGCGAACACGCCCGTCTTGACGCCGCCCGACGTTCACGGCGGGCAGCTCGAAGCTCGGGGCCTCGAGCAGGCCGCTCGAAGAGTTGCCGAGAATCACGCTGGCCACGCGCAAGAGGCCGCCGTAGAGCGCCCGGGAGACGTTGCGTTCGACGCGGAGCCACGGGCCCCGGAACGCGTCGACGGTGTCCCGGACCAGCGCGCTGCCGGCGTCGTTGTTCGGATAGATCAGGACGGTCTGCAGACCGAGCCCGGCGAGGGCCCGCAGCGAGACCGCCACCTGCTCGGCGGCGGTCTCCGCCTGCTCGGTGACCGAGTGCTGAAGCAGCAGCACGATCGGCTGCCGCGCGTCGAGCCGGAAGCGCTCGGTGACCTCGTCGGCGGAGGCGAACTCGCCGGCGAGGAACTCGTCGAGCTGGGGCGCGCCCACCACGTGCACCCGGAACTCCTGCTCGCCGCTCCGGATCAGCCGCTCCATCGCGTCCTGATTGGCGGCGAAGTGGACGTGCGCGAAGCGGGCGATGGCGTGCCGGGTCATACCGTCGATGTTGCCGGACCGCTCGCCCGCCTGGATGTGGGCCACCGGGATATTCATGTGGGCGCCCGCGAGCGCCGCCATGAGCTGCTCGCCGCGGTCGCCGGCGAGGAGGATCATGTCGGGATGGCCGTTGTGGATCGCGTCCGTCACCGAGAGCAGGAATATCCCGAGCGACTTCGACATGCTCGTCGTCGTGCTCCCGTCGAGCGCCATGTAGAGCTCGTGACCGATCCTGAAGCCGTCTTCCCGGAACAAATTCACGCTGGCGCCGAACTCCGGCAGCAGGTGCATGTTGGTGACCACGAGGTCGTGCTCGAGGTCGTCGCGCGCCTCGATGAGACGAAGCAGGCGCCGCAGGTAGCCGTACTCCCCCCGCGATCCCGTGACCACCATGATGCGACGGCGTCTCACCGGAGCTGCTCCCAGCGGACCAGCGTGTTGCCGGGGATGTCGGAGGCGGCGGTGCGCCCGATGACCTCGCCGAGGCGCTTGGACGGGATGCCCGTACCAGGCCGCTTGGTCCACACCATATCCTCGGCGATGACCTCGCCGGCGCGAATAGGCCGGAGCGACACCACGCTGCGGTGAGCCCACGCGCGGATCGCCCGCTCCCGATCGTGCACCCGCTTCGTGCGGCCGGAGGCGCGCTCGACCTTCCGGATGCCGTCGACGAGCGCATGGAGGTCGTGCATGTCGATCGACACGCTCTGGTCGGGACCCGGCTGCAGCTTGTCGAGGATGATGTGCTTCTCGATGATCCGCGCGCCGAGGGCCACCGCCGCGTAGCAGGTATAGAGGTCGGGCGTGTGGTCGGAGTGGCCGATCGTGAGCTCCGGGTAACGGTCCATGAGCGTCTGGATGACGCGGAGGTTGATGTCCTCGTAGACCGGTGGATACTCGGACACGCAGTTCATGAGCGCGAAGGTCGCCCCGGCCGCGCGCAGCGCCGTGACGGTCTCGTCGATCTCCTCGAGGGTGCACATCCCCGTCGAGAGGATCATGGGCTTGCCCAGCGCGGAGATCTTCACGAGCGACGGGATGTCGGTCAGCTCGCCGGAGCCGATCTTGAAAACCCCGATGTCCCCCGCGCCGGAAAGCTCGCGGGCCGCCGCGTAGCTGAAGGGCGTGCACATGTACGTGATGCCGATCGAGCGGCAGTACGCCATCAGCTCGGCGTGCTGCTCGATCGTCAACGCGTACTTCTTGAGGAACTCGTACAGCGGCTCCTTGAAGTTGTCCGACATCGGGATGTCGGGCAGCATCTCTTCGTCGGGCAGATGGTGCTGGTACTTGACTGCGTCGGCGCCCGCCAGCTTGGCGCGGAGCGCCATCTCCCTGGCCACGTCCATGTTGCCGAGGTGGTTGTCGCACGCCTCGGCTACGATGAAGACCGGCTGATCTCGTCCGATCAGCCGCGATCCCAGCTTAAAGGTCATCAGGCGCTCCCCCTGCCCGCCGGCGTGGCCGCGCTGCGGAGCAGCAGCAGGGCCCGGGCCAGCTCGAGCTGTTCCGGGTCGTCGATGTCGAAGCCGTGGCTGCGCTCGATCACGTGGACCGCCGAGGTGTCGTCGTGGAACTGGCGCCGCCCGCGAAGGAAGCCGGGCGTGGCGATATAGATCGCGCCGTCGATGAAGTAGAACGCCGGAAGGGCGTGCCGGCCCGCGCCCGGCGCCGGATGGGGCACCGCGGGCTCGGGTCGTCCGTCGCGCACGCGCACCATCTCGCACGGGTGCTGCAGGACGGGACTCACGCTGAGGAGCGTCTCGCCGCCGGCCGTCTCGTACGCGGCGATGGCCGCGTCGACGTCGTGGCCGTCGCGGAAGGGACAGGTCGGTTGCAGCAGGACGACGGCGTCCGGAACGTACGCCTCCTGGTGCGCCAGCCAGTCGAGCGCGTGGAGCACGACGTCGACGCTACGCGCCGCGTCGGTGGCGAGCTCCGCCGGGCGGGTGAACGGCGCCTCGACGCCCAGGCTTCGGGCCAGGGCGATGATCTCCGCGTCGTCGCTCGAGAGCACGACGCGGTCGAGCCGCCGGCTGTCACGCGCCGCCTCGATCGTGTACTGGACGAGCGGCCGGTCTCCCAGCGGAGCGAGGTTCTTCCGCGGGATCCCCTTCGAGCCGCCACGGGCGGGGATGAGGCCGAGGTATCTAGAGCTGTTTCGCAATCTCGCGCACGCTGGTGACCACCCGGTCCAGATCGGCGTCCTCCATCCTCAGCATGATGGGGAGCGCGATGGCGCGCTTGAGGAGGGCGTCGGTGCGCGGCCAGAGGCGCTCGCAGTTCGCCAGCGCTGGAAAGTCGCCGAACAGATGCCGCCAGGTACCCGCGTAGTGCCAGATGAGGGCGTCCGGAAGATTCTTGGTCCCGAGGCCGCGCTCGCCCAGCTTCTTCGCGAAGGCGCCCGCCGCCGACTCGCTCGGGAGGAAGAAGATCAGCGAGTCGCCGATCTCGCCTTTCTCGTCGTGGAGTCGCCGGAACTCGAAGCCGCAATCGGCGATGCCGTTCTTGATCACGGCCTTGTTGGCGCGCTGCCTGGCGAGGATGAAGTCGAGCTTCTTGAGCTGGGTGAGCCCGAGGACCGCCTGGACTTCCGTGATGCGGAAGTTGAAGCCAGGCCGCGAGCGGGTGTCGCGGCCACGCGGCAGGGTGGGGTTGTACTCGTGGCCGTGATCGTGGTAGGCGCGCGCCGCTTCGAACAGCTCGCGCCGCGCGGTGACGATCATGCCGCCCTCCCCCGTCGTGATGTTCTTGGCGAAGTCGAAGCTCAGCGTGCCGGCGTCGCCGAGCGTGCCGAGAAAGCGGCCGTGATAGGTCCCGCCGAACGCCTGGGCGGTGTCCTCGAGGACGATGAGCCCGTGCGCGCGTGCGATTGCCAGGATGGCGTCGAGGTCGGCCGGGGCGCCCGCCATGTGGATGGGGATGATCACGCGTGTTCTCGACGTGATCCGGTGCGCCACGTCTGCCGGGTCGAGGTTGAGGCTCTCGTCCACCTCGGCGAACACCGGGACGGCGCCGGCCTCGATGATCGCCTCGGCCGTCGCGACGAACGTGAAGGCCGACGTGATGATCTCGTCGCCCGGCTTCACGCCGAGCGCCCGGAGCGCCACCAGGAGGGCGGCGGAGCCGTTCGAGACGGCCAGGGCGTACGGCGAGTCGAGGCGGCGCGCGACCTCGCGCTCGAACTCGCGGACCTTGAAGACACCCTTGCGGATGCCGTCGTATCCGTGCGCGAACATCACGCCGTTGTTGGAGTCGAACCACTCGAGGATGGCCGCACGCTCCTCGGGCCCGAACAGCTCAAAGCCTGGCATCGATGTCTCTCCGGTGGACGCAGCGGGTCATTCCAGCACGCACGCCAGGAGCGCCGCGACGTCGCGCTCGCCGAACGGCACGGGATTCAGGTCGAGGTTCCCCTTCCGCTCCTTCATGGTCAGCTCGGTGAGACGCCCCGCGTCCCGCCGCCCGACCTTCCACCGAGAGAAGGTGCTCGGCGCGCCGATCGTCTGGCAGAGCTCGAAGAGCCCGTCGCTGAAGCTCTTGGCCCTGGCGTCCGCACGTTCTCCGGCGTCGCCCGGGACGAGTCGGTCCCAGATGGCGGCGTAGCCGGCCGCGTAACCGGCGGCGACGTTGAACGACACCACGTGTGGAAGCAGGAGCCCACCCGCCATCCCGTGCGGCACCGCGAAGTGGACGCCGAGCGGATACGAGATCCCGCTCGCCGGCCCCCCGCCCGCGTTCCGCATCGCGAGACCGGCGTAGTGGCTGCCGAGGAGCGTGTCCTCGCGCGCGCCGAGGTCCGCACCGTCCCGGACCGCGGCGGGCAGCCCCTTGAACATGAGGCGCACGGCCTCGGCGCCGAGCATGACGGAGAGCGGGTGCGCGGCGCGGCACGTCACCGCTTCGATCGCGTGGACCAGCGCGTCGAGGCCCGCCGACACAGTCGCCGACGGGGGGCAGGTGGCGACGAATGCCGGGTCGAGCACGGCGAAGAGGCAGCCGACGTGGCGGCCATTGATCCCGAGCTTGACACCGGTCACGGAATCGATGAACGACGCCGTCTCGGTCACTTCCGAACCCGTGCCCGCCGTCGTCGGAATCAGGATCACCGGCGTGCCGGCGAGGCCGACCTTGTCCAGCCCGCGATAGTCGATCCCCCGCCCCGGGTTCCGGGTCAGGATCGCGACGCCCTTGGCGAGGTCGAGGGCGCTCCCACCGCCGATCCCGAGAATCGCGTCGGCTTCGTGTGCGCGGAGAGTGCCGGCAGCCTCGTCGAGGTAGTCGTAGGTCGGCTCCCCTCCCGTGAGCGCCCGATAGACGTAGACGGTCTCGAGTCCGTGCTGGCGGAGGCTGCCGAGGCAGGCCTGGGTCGGCGGCAGGTTGGCGACCGACTCGTCGGCGACGACGCCGATCCGCCGGAATCCTCTCTCGGAGAGGGCGCGGGGAAGCGTCGCCATCGAATCGCGGCCGAAGTAGGTGTTGCTGTTGAGGGTGAACCTCATCGCCAGGTGTCGCTCCCGAACAGGGCTTCGCCGCTTGACTTACAGGCTCCGCCGCAACGACGCGAATTCGTGGCGGCGGTCAGGATTGTATGTCGAAGTGGACCGGAGCTCGCAGGAAATTTCGGTAGCGGGCGGGGCTGAGGTCCGCCGCCGTGCGCACGGCGGCGGACCTCCCAGGAACAGGCTTCGCGACTACTGGAGAGTGAGGAGGACCAGGATTTCTCCCTGGCCTTCCTTGAGGGGCTCGAGCGCCTTGCCGACGAGGGTCCCGGGGCGCTGGATCGCGACACCGGCGATCGTCACCGGCTCGGCGCGCATCGCGTGGCCGGGAGTGGGGCTCGTCGTGAGCAGGTCGCCCACGCCGATTGCGCCGTAGCTCGCGTCGACCTTCACCTTCACGCGACCGCTGTGGGCCACCTGGACCTTGTCCTCGGAGGCCTCGCCGAGGAGAAGACCCGGACGGGTCGAGACCACCCCGGCGACCCGGGTGTCGTAGGGCTGCGTGGAGGCCAGGACCTGGTCGTTGGCGCTCGGATCGATGACCACCACGGTCGCCGCCGCGAGCGGGCGGGGCGTCTTGACCCACTCGGCGACGTCCTGGTACTTCGCCGCGATGTTCCCGCCCACGGTGACGTTGCTCGTCAGGGTTATGTCACCGGTGGCTCGGGAAACCGTCAGGGCGTCGGCGCCGAGGCCGAAGCTGAAGACCTTGAAATCCGGACTGCCGCCCCGTGCGCCGAGGAGAAAATCATTCGTGCCGTTCGTCTTCAGCATGATCGTGCCGTTGAACGAACTGGTCGGGCGGTTGATCTGGAGGATCACGTCGGAAGTTTGCGTCAGCGAGTCCAGCGAGAGCGCGTTGGCGGGCGAGGTCGTGCCGATCCCGACGTAGCCGGTGCTCTTGTTGATCGACATCACGTCGGCGTTGAGCCCGTAGCTGAACACCCTGAAGTCGGTGCTCCCGTTGCGGGTGCCGAAGAGCCAGTCGTTGACATTCCCCGTCACTGTGCGCATCAGGAACAGCCCGTTGGTGTTCACGTTGTCACGGGCGAATTCCATGATGGCGTCGCCGGCCGCCGGCGCCACGATGCTCAGGTTTCGGTTCGGGCTCGTTGTCCCAATGCCGACGTTGCCCGAGGCGGGGAACATGTTGGTCTGCGCCCACGCCGTCGTCACTCCCGCCAGCAGCACTAGCCCGCTGGCCACTACCCCACCCCACCACTTCATCGCTCGCGTCATGTCCAGCCTCCTGTTCCTCTAGAGCCCCACGCCAGGAACGGCGTTCAGCGAAATGTCCATCTAGAATACTTCAGTTGCCACTCCTAGAGCAATGGCTGTGCCAGGGCGTCAACGGCGGGTGTGCACACGCTGATCAGCACTTACGAAGCCCGTACGGCTGTCCAGCGTGCCATGTTGGCGGCGCTGCGCGCGCCGAAACGTCCGTCGTCGAGACTGCCGCTGCGCGTCAGTTGCAGTTCCAGGCGTTGTTCAGGCGCTTGGCGATGGCGCCGGTGCCGCCGGGCCCACAAGGATTGCCGAGCGTGCAGTCGGCACAGAAGCGGATGGCGCCGTTCGGCGCGGCGCCGAGCCGCGAGAACGTCCACGCCCCGAGGCGGAGCGTGCCGTCGTAGCTGAGGGTCATCGTCGCCCGGCTGTCCGGGTCGACGGCGCCACCGGCGGACGACTGCACCGCGTAGATCTGTACCCCGGTCGCGGTCGGCTGCAGCTTGACGATCGTCCCGCCTGGCCCGGCCCCCCCGACGACGTTGGCGACCACGACGTCGTGCACGCCGCCGAGGTCGATGTCGGTCGACGTGGCGCCCGCCGCCGATTGCGAGAAGTAGAGTCCCGTGAGGAGCACGTTCCGGCTGTCGTAGCCGCCGGCGCCCTGGAAGACCACCTGGCGGTTCCCGCTCGCCGCGTTGTTCGAGCCGACGAATGCGTCGCGAAGGATGATGCCGTAGGAGCGGCTGGCCGCCATGTTGACGAAGATACCGGCGTCGCCGTTCGTCTCGATGACGCTCGCTCCGTCGAGCACGATCTGCTGCGGACCGTTCAGGATCACCAAGCCGTACCGCTTGTTCACGCGCACGATGAGCCCGCTCAGATGCAGGGTCGTCGACAGATCCGACTCGATCCGCATGCCGTCGTAGTTTCCGTACGCGTAGACATTCCGGAAAGTGTTGGTGACCCCGTTGTCGTGGTAGATCCCGACGGCCCCGTTCTTGGTGAAGCCGTGAACGGCCACGCGCTCGATGCGGCAGCGCACGCAGGCCCGACCGGAGCCCGTGCCGGTGAAGCGCAGGCCGTGATCGAGGTTTGGATTGCCCACGATGTCGAGATCCCGGAGCACGAGGTTGCTGACCTCGCCGCGGCTCCCGATACGGATGCAGGCGCCGGCGGCCGCCGTGCAGCGGATGCGTGAGGGGCCGACCGCGTTCACGTTGTCGTCGGTCATGCCCGCACCCTCCAGGGTCAGGTAGCTTGCGTCGATCGAGAGCTGGGTGATCTGGCAGGGCTGTTTCGACGGCGGAATGGCGACGATGCCGCCGTTGAGCGCGGTAGCCGCCGCGATCGCCGCGGCGAAGGCCGGGGTGTCGTCGGTCGCGCCATCGCACTTGGCGCCGTAGGTCCGGACGTCGAAGGCCTGCTGGGCCGCGGCGGAGCGATCCAGGAGGCCCTCGAGGCCCGCGAAGAGCCCGAGGACCAGCGCGCCAAGGCGGGCGGCACGGAGCATGCTCATCGGAATTCGATTCTATAACGCGCCACGCTGTCGTTCCCGCCTGTTACGATTCCTGCGAGGACATGAGGACCCTGCTCGCGAAGCTCGGGCGGGAAACATCGGGCGCGGCGGTGATCCGGGAGATCGACGGCCTCCGCTTCTTCGCGATCGGCTCGGTCGTGCTCTATCACGTCTACGCCGTGCTCGTCCTGGATCTGTCGCGCCTGCCGGCGCCGTACCGGAACCCACACGCGGCCGCCGCCTTCGGGCCCGCCGCGCTGGAGCATCCGCTGCGCGGCGTGCTCGAGCAGGGCTGGCTCGGCGTCCAGCTGTTCTTCGCAATCAGCGGCTTCGTTCTGGGCCTGCCGTTCGCGCGCCAGTATCTCGGCACCGGCCCACGGGTCTCCCTGCGCCGCTACTTCATGCGGCGGATCTCGCGCCTCGAGCCTCCGTATCTCATCAGCCTGGTCGTCTTCACCCTCGCCTGGCTGCTGGTCAAGCATCGGCCCGCGGCCGAAGTGCTGCCTCACACGCTGGCGTCGGCGGTCTACGTCCACAATCTCGTCTTCCCCTGGAAGGATCCGCTCAGCTCGGTGCTCTGGTCGCTCGAGGTGGAGGTGCAGTTCTATGTCCTGGCTCCCCTCCTGACGATGGTGTTTCTCATCCGGCAACGTTCGGCCCGGCGCGCGGTCCTGGTGGCGGGGATGCTCCTCTTCGGGGCGCTCGAACCCGCGATGTTCGCGCTGTTTCCGTCCACCGGGACCCTTCTGCATCAGCTCGCCTACTTTCTCGCGGGTTTCCTGCTCGCTGACTTCTATTTGACCGATTGGCGGGAGGCCCCGCCACAGCATGCGGCGTGGGACCTCCTCGTCCTCGGGGCCGTTCCGGCGATGTTCCTCGTGCTGCTCCGGTTCGGGCCGGTCGCGAACGTCCTCGTACCGTTCCTGATCGTCGCCGCCTACGTCGGGACGTTCCGCGGATGGGTCTGCCGGGCAGTCGTGCGTCACCCGATGATCTTCACGATCGGCGGGATGTGCTACACGATGTACCTCTACCACGTGACGATGATCACCCTGCTCAAGCCCTGGACCACGCGCCTGGCGGTCACCGACGGCTTCCTGCTGAACTTCGCACTCCAGGCGGTACTGATGGCGCCGGTGATCGTCGTCCTGACGGCCGTGATCTTCCTGCTCCTCGAGAAGCCCTTCATGCGACGCGACTGGCCTCAGGCGCTGGTGGCCCGACTCCGGACTCGACCCGCGCCGCCACAGTGACTATGGGCCGCCGCCGCGATCGGCCCCGAATCGTCTTTTTCGGTACCGGCTCTCCGGCGGCGTACGCCGCGCTCGACGCGCTGGTGTCGCGATTCGCGGTCGTGGGCGTCGTCCTCCCGCGCGTGCCGCGGGTCTCGCTGGTCTCGAGATTCCACCTCGTGCGGCTCCGCGACCCGCGCCGGTCGTTCCTCGATCTCGTTCACGTCCGGTCGGTCCCCGTGCTCCAGTGCCCGCGGCATGCACAGCGTGGGTTCGCGGCGACGCTGCGGGCGCTCGAGCCCGATCTGGTCGTCGTGGCGACGTTCCCATACTTGCTCGAGCCCTCGGTCCTGGCCGTCCCGCCCTGCGGCGCGATCAACCTCCACCCGTCGCTGCTGCCTCGCCACCGCGGCCCGGACCCGCTCTTCTGGACGTACGTCGGCGACGACGCGGAGACCGGCGTCACCGTGCACTGGATGGACCCGGCCGCGGACACCGGTCCGCTCCTGTTCCAGGAGGCGATCGCTCTCGGCCGGGGCCGTCCGGTCCCGGATCTTTACCGCGATCTGTCTGCGCGCGGGGCGGCGCTCCTGTCCCGGTCCGTGGAGGCCATCGCGGCGGGGACCGCCCCGCGCGCGGCCCAGGACGAACGACGGGCGACCCACGAACCGCGACCGGATGCCGGTGCGCGCCGGCTCGATTTCTCGACCTGGGGCGCCGAGCGTGCCTGGCACGTCCTGGCCGGCCTCGGCAGCGGCTGGGGTCCGCTCCTGCACGACGCGCGCGGCCACGCGCTCTCGCATGGCGCGGCGATCGGCTACACACGCGGAGTCGCCGGGCGGGTGGCGGGGACGGTCCAGCGCGACGGACGGCTGTGGCGGCTCACCTGCGCCGACGGCGTCGTCGCAGTGGCGCGGCAATCCAGACTGCGCGCGACGCGCGCCGGTCTGGCCGCCCTGATCCGTCGTGTGTGCTAACGTGACGAGCGCCGTGGCGCTCGTTCTTCCTCCATCGCTCTGGCCCGCGCTCCGCGCGGTGGCGGCCGTGGAGTCCTGGCCTCCGTCGCGCGCCGGCGCGGAGAGGTTCGTCGCCGAGGCCGCGCGTCAGGATCTCCTTCCGCTCCTCTTCGTCCAGGACGGACTGCCTGATGCGGTGCTCGCGGCCCTGGAAGCGCAGCGCATGTGGTGGCGCCTTCACACCGCGCTGACCGCGGTTCGCATCGAGGCGCAGCGGAAGCTGTCCACGGCGCTCGCGGACGAGCCGTTCGTCTTCCTCAAAGGAGGCGACTTCATGCACCGGCTCTATCCGCGGCCCGAGCTTCGCCCCATGAACGACCTCGACTTGCTGGTGCCCTCCCACCGGATGCGCGCCGTCTGTGAGCGCCTCGAGCGCCAGGGCCTCACGCCGCACTATCCCGGCGCCCCCGCCACGCTGGTCCGGAGCTATCACGAGCGGGCCTTCATCATGGACGACGTCCTGGTGGAGGTTCACCAGAGCTTCATCCAGCGTCCGCGGCACCGTGTGGACTACGACGGCATCTGGCGGCGGCGGGTGCCGCTCGAGACCACCACGATCAAGGCCGCGCGGCTCGACGACGTCGACGCTCTCGCGTACCAGGCGCTCACGATGGCGGTCGATCAGTTCGTCGTGCCGCTCCTGCGTTGCGTCGATTTCTGGCTTCTCGCGCACGTGGCGCCGGGCGTCGTGGCCGCCGCCGCAGAGCGCGCTTGCGAGTGGCGCATCGCGCACGCCTTCTACGGCGCGCTCCGTCAGACCGCGCGCGCGCTGCCGGAGTTCCTGACGCCGGAGGTCGAGGCCGCCATGGCGGCCGTGGTGACGCCGCGCGAGCGCCGGTTCCTCGACCGATGGGTCCTTCCCGCCCGACCGCCCAAGGGCCACGATTCACGACCGGCGCTGCGGCTCTGGCGGAAGTTCTGGCTCATGGACGCGACGGATCGCCGGCTGGCATTTCTCTGCTACTACGCATGGGCGTCGGCCGCGGGCCGTTTCCCGGGGCGCCGAGGTCGCGTCCTTTCCTGACGACGATCGCGCACGTTGACACCGCCGAGAGGCGGCGATATGGTCTGCCGCGGTGCTGAATATCGTGAGCGGGCTGTGCTTCGCTGGGTTCGTCGTCCTGGCGTCCCTCCTCCTCGCGCTCGAACGGAAGTCGTCGGGCTGGCCCTCCCGCCGGGTTCTCGTCAACGCGTTCCTCGTCTACGCGGTGAGCGTCAGCAGCGCGGCGGGGCTGGGACAGCGGGATGCGTGGCCATTCTCGAGCTGGCCGTTTGCCGCCGCAATCGCGAAGGACACCACTGCCAAGCTGCGGATCATCGCCGTTGACGCGCAGCAGCGGGAGCACGACGTCGACTATCGCGCCTGGCAGCCGCTCGAGTACGACGAGCTGTCACCGTGGCTCCAGTTGGTCTTCCCGCGACTCGAGGAAGACGCGAAGGCGCGCGTCGCGCAATACTTGCTGGATCTCGCCGAGCGCTCGCGCCTCCAGGCCCGGCTCGGGCAAGGTGTGGGCTACTTCGACCGCTTCCTCGGCCCCCTTACAGCCCCGTACTTCCTCCTGCACCCCAAGCTCTGGTCCGGCGGCGCCGGCGCCCCCGCAGTCCGGTTCGTGGGGCTCCGCTTCTACATGGAGGCCTGGCCCCTCGAGGTGTCCGGGCGGGACGAACGGAAGGTGACGCGTACGCTCGTGTACGCGTATCCGACGCCGTGAGAGGCGACGTCCTCACCGCCCTTTGGGATCGATTCTGGTTCTCCGCGGAGTCTCCTCAGAACTTGGCGGCCGCCCGGATCATCTTGGCGACCCACGCACTCTGGCTGCTTCTCTCGCGAGACCTGCCGGCTCTCTCGGGACTCCCGCCCGACTTCTGGAGCACCGTGCCCGCGAGCGCCCACTGGCGCTACCTCATCTGGGAAGGCCACCCGGATCTGGAGCGGACACTCGAGCACGTTGCCATCGCCGCCCTCGTGGCGGCAATCGTCGGCCTCCGGCCGCGCACGAGCTGTTTCGTCGCCGCGTTGCTCCTCTACCGGCTCGGGCCGCTCGAGACACTCTTCTATTTCCCCGCGCCGTGGATCAAGGGGCTCACGCTCTCGGTGACGGGGTTGCTCGTGCTCGCGCTGGGGAGGTCCGGCGACGCCTTCTGCCTCGTTCCGTCACGACGGGCGAGCCGCAAGGACGTGCCCCCATGGGAGTACGGCTGGCCGCTGCGGTTGGTGCAGCTCTTCCTGTGTCAGGCGTACTTATTCAGCGGCTATGCCAAGCTCGTGCGTGCGGGCTTCGCGTGGGCCTCGGCCGACAGCATGCGGAACTGGCTGCTCCACGGCGCTCAGGACGTCCAACCCGTGGTCTTCGGCGCGCTCGGCCACTGGGTGGCTGCGAGCCCCACGCTCTGCCTTCTCGCCGGCGTCGGCGCGCTCGCAATCGACCTCGGATTCATCGCGGCGCTCTTCTCGAGACGAGCTCGACTCTGGCTGGTTCCGGCGGCGGTCGTGTTTCACGCCGGAATCTTCTTCACGATGAACTACGCGTTCCTGAATACGCCGCAGCTGCTCATCTTCGTCGACTGGGACGCCGTCAGGGCGCGGATCGCGCGCAGCGGAACCCGGTGTTCGTATTCCGGGTCTCCGGTGGCTTGAAGGTGCGCGCCGTCGTGCGCAAGTTGACGGGCGTGGAGTACCAGCCGCCGCCACGGACGGATCGCGCCTCGCCCGTTGCCGGACCGGATGGATTCCGCTCCGGACTCCTCGCGTAGTAGTCCTTGTCGAACCAGTCGGCGACCCACTCCGCCACGTTTCCCGCGATGTCGGCGACGCCATACGGACTAGCCCCGTCACGGTACGAGCCCACCGGCCGGGCCGCCGTCAAGTGTCGGCCGCCGTTCGCACGCGCCGGCTCCCACGCCTCCCCCCACGGGTAGCGCCGCCCCTCGCGCCCACGCGCGGCCTTCTCCCATTCGCCCTCCGTCGGCAGGCGCTTGCCGGCCCACCGGCAGTACTCCGTCGCGTCGAACCACGACACCTGCGTCACGGGTTGCTGCTCGGACGCCGGGACACTGCCGGGCCCGTCGGGGCTCCGCCAGTTCGCGCCCTTGACGTCCGTCCACTGGCGACGGAACCAGCGACGCGCCCAGACGAGGGACTCGCCGTCGCGCTCCGCGGTGGTCCGATAGCCCGTCGCGACGGCGAAGCGACGGAAGCGCTCCACCGTCACCTCGAAGCGATCGATGTGAAAGCCGTCCACGACGATGCGATGCCTGGGCTGCTCGAGGCCGGCGAGAAACGCGCACTCCGCCTGGGCCCCGCCCTCGGCGCGGCACTGCGCCGTCGCCCGGGCAACCTCGTCCGCCGCGCTCCCCATCCAGAACTCGCCGGCCGGCACGAGGACCATTTCCCCGCCGTCGTCGGCGGCCCAGGCGAGCGTGACGACAGCGCCCAGGGCCACCAAGAGCAAAGGGGGCAGCCGACGGCATCGCATCATGTCGAGCCTCCTCGACCACTCGGATGATCTATCACCACGGGCCGGCCCGCTCCCCTCCCGCGCGTCGCGCGCCGGTACGCGAGTGGCGTCACCCACGCGACCGCCAGGAACGACAAGACGAGCCCGCCGACGATCCCGTGAATACCATAGGCGCGCGAGAGCGTGTACTGCCCGACGACGCTCACCGCGGCCTGGAGGGGGATCGCCCACCAGAGGGGACCAAACCGGTTCAGCGCGAGGAGCGCGTAGCTGTGGACGTCCGACCAGATACGCAGGCCAAGGGCAAGCGCGAAGAGAGCAATCACCGTGCGCGGCATCCGCAGCCCGGGGTCGGAGGAGAAGAACGCGGTCACGGGGCCAGTCGCGAGCGCGAGACCGAGCGCGCCGACGGCCACAAGCGCGAGCGAGCCCAGCAGCGAGCGTCGGACGATGCCGTCGGCCGCGCGCCAGTCACCGCGCGTCAAGACCGTCGTCAGTTCGGGCCAGGAGGCGCCGAGGAGCACGCCGTGGAACATGAGGATCACCCCGAACACGCGCGAGACCAGGCTGTACACGACGATCTCGCGCGGGGCCAGGGTCTGCGACATGACGAGGAAGTCGACTTGCAGCACGGCCGCCGAGAGCACCGCCAGCACCAGGTGACGCCCGGCGCGGGCCCGCAGCGCGCGGCCGACGACGGTATCGCCGGCGCCGGCGGCGGTGCCCGCGCCACGGAGCGCTTCCACGAGCGCGAGCAGCGCGAGCCCGGCGCCGGGCGCGGCGGCCACGACGAGCGCGGGCGCGAGCGCTCGACTCGGGTCGAGCCGCGCGAGCAGAACGAGCCCGACGAGCGACAGGAGTCCGGCGAGCGCCGTGTAGAGATGGTGCCGGTAGGCCCGCTGGGTGGCGTAGAAGACGCGATAACCGACGCCGCCGATCGTCGCGAGCACCACGAGACCGGCGACAGCGGCCAGCAGCAGCGGCGGCTGGGGAGGAAGCCCCACCGCCAGCGGCCGGAGGAGGAGATGCTGCACCACCGGCCCGCCGAGCCCGACGAGCAGCGCCGACAGGGGTAGCGCCAGGACGATTAGGCGCCTTGCGGCACGCAGAATCGGGGCCGTGCTCTCGCCGCGCGCGCGGGCCTGGGCGACGGCAAGCTCGACGCTGGGCCCGAGCCCGAAGTCGAGGAGCACGCACCAGCCCGCGGCGGCGTTGAGCACGGTATACGCGGCGTATTGTGTCGTGCCGAGATGGTGCAGCAGCACCCGGATGGACACGAGCTGCGTCACCAGGATGGCGATCCGCGCCAGCCAGCCGGAGAGTGCAAGCCGAAGGTAAGGGGGGAGCCGCACGCGCCTCACGCTAGAATCGAGCCCGCATGCGCTACGCTTCTTACGAGGCCGCCGGACGCGAGCCGAATATCATCGTCGACGGGTCCGCGACGTCGGACACCCGGCTCACCCTGTCGCACTGGCCGCGCAGCGGCACACCGGCGAGCCTCAAGAGCGACCTCTCCGCCGGCATCGTCTTCCGCTACCTCGAGAGCCCTGCGCTCCGCGTGGACGCCGCGGTCGTGTCGAACAACCACTTCGACCAGGACGGGCTCGTCGGGCTGTACGCGCTGCTCGAGCCCGACGACGCGTGCCGGAGACGCGAGCTGTTGCTCGATGTCGCGGCCGCCGGCGACTTCGCGACGTACCGCTATCGCGAGGCGGCGCGCGCGGCCTTCACGCTGTCGGCGTTCGCCGATCCGGAGCTCTCCCCCCTCGACGGCGCGCTCTTCGCCCCGCCGTATGTCGAGTTGACGACGGCGCTCCATCGGGAGCTGCTCCCGCGGTTGCCGGAGGTCATGGATCACCCCGAGCGCTACCGCCGTTACTGGGAGGCCGAGGACGCCTGGCTCGCGGCAAGCGAGGCGGGCATCCGGTCGGGGCGCATCACGATCCGGGAGATCCCCTCGGTCGACCTGGCGGTGGTGAGTGTCGCGCCGGACCTCGGCGAGGGCCCGGCCCACCGGTTCGCGCTCCCGCGAGGCTTCCGTGTCGGCGTGCACCCGATGGCGTTGCACAACGCAACGCGCCGCTTCCGCATCCTCCTGGCGCAGGGGCACCGCTATCAGCTCCAGTTCCGATACGAGACGTGGGTCCAGTACGTGTCGGCGCGCCCGATGTCGCGCGTGGATCTGACCCCTCTCGCCACGGGGCTCACGGATGCCGAGGGTGGGCACGCCGAGTGGGCCTTCAGCGGCGCCGCCAGCACGCTGGCGCGGCTCGAGCCCGTCGGCGCCCGCGAGAGCTCACTGCCGCTCGACGCGCTCACCCGTGCCGTCGTCTCCTTCCTGGAGAGCGCGCCGCCCGCGTGGGACCCGTACGATCCTGACTGACGCGCGGGAGGACGCGGCGGTTCGAGTAGAATCGCGGTGCCGCGAAGCGGTCCGCATGAGGGAGTCTAGAGAGTGAGCGCCCAGTACGCAAGAACGACGGCGAGGCATGTGCGGGATTAGTGTCGCCCTCGACCGCGCGGCGGCGGGCGACGTCCCGCGCGACCTCCGGGCAATGCACGCTCCGATCCGCCACCGCGGTCCCGATGGGGAAGGCTTCCTTCTCGTGGGGCCGGAGGGCCGCTGCCGCCGCGGCGACGACCTCGACGCGGAGGGCGCGCGCGCGACGCTGCTCGGCATGGCGAGCCGACGGTTGAAGATCCTCGATCTCTCGGGCGCCGCCGCGCAACCCATGGCGGCGCCCGACGGCTTATCGTGGATCGTCTTCAACGGCGAGATCTACAACTTCCGCGAGCTGCGCGAGGAGCTGACCGCGCTCGGGCGCACGTTCGTCACCTCGGGTGACACGGAGGTGGTGCTCGCGGCCTGGGACGCGTGGGGCGAGCGCGCGCTCGAGCGCCTCGACGGAATGTGGGCGTTCGTCATCGCCGATCTCCGGCGACGCCGGCTCGTCGGCTCGCGTGACCGCTTCGGCATCAAGCCCCTCTACTGGGCCGAGGACGGCCGGCGCCTCTGGCTTGCTTCGGAGATCCGGCAGATTCTCGCCGCGCGCCCCGGGTCTCCGGTCGCGCACGCGCCGATCGTCGCCATGTTCCTCCGCGGCGAGCGCTTCCCCTGCCTCGAGGAGACGTTCTTCGAGGGCATCCGGAGCGTGCCGCCGGCCACGTGGTTCGAGGTGGCGTGGGACACGAGCGGGCCGCTCGCGCCGGAGTTTCGGCCCTACTGGCGGCTCGCCGACTTCCGGTGTCCGGAGGAAGCGTGGGCGGGCGGGCCGTACGAGAGCGCGCTGGAGGAGTTCCGCGCGGCGCTCGCGACCGCCGTCGCTTCGCACGACGTGGCCGACGTCACGGTCGGAAGCCTGCTCTCGGGCGGGCTCGACTCCTCGACGCTGGCGGCGGTCCTGGCGCAACGGGCCCGCGCGGCCGGACGCCGGTGCCCGACATTTTCGTTCGGCGTGCGCGGCGCGGGAGCCCTGTCCGAGCTCGGCTACGTCGACGCGATGGTGCGGCGCGACGGCCTCGAGAATCATCAAACGGGATTCGACGCCGCGTGGGTCGCCGCCAACGCGCCGCGCGTGATCCGCACGCTCGAGGAGCCGCCGCTGGCGATGCCTCCCCTGGCACAGGACCGCGTCTTCGAGCTGGCCCGCGAGCACGGCGCGACCGTCGTCCTCGACGGCGAGGGCGCCGACGAGGTGCTGGCCGGCTACCAGTACCACGAGCGCGCGCTGCTGCTCGACGATCTGGCTCACCTCCGGCTCCGAGCGTTTCTGGCCGACCTGCGGGCTGTGGCCCGCCGGCGCCCGCGCGGGCTCGCGGGCACTGCCGTGGACTATCTGGTCCGGCCGCCGGTCGCGCGCTGGCGCGCGCGCCACCCGTGGGTCGCGGCCGGCTACGGCCGTCGAGCGGACCCGGATGAAGTGAGCGCAGCCGAGCGGGACCGCGGGAGCGATCCCTCCCGGGTGCAGCGCCAGCTCCACTACGACGTCCGGTGGGGCAACCTCAAGATCGTCCTCGGCTACACGGACAAGACCGCGATGGCACACTCGGTCGAGGCCCGCGTGCCCTATCTGGACCGGCGCCTCGTGGAGCTCGCGTTTTCCTTGCCGGACCGTTACAAGGTCGGGCAGGGCGACCGAAAGCGCATTCTTCGCGATGTGGCGCGCGGGCTGGTCCCTGCCGAGATCACTGAGCGGTCCGACCGGATGGGCTTCGCGATGCCGGACGGCCAGATGCTGCGCGGGGCGATGTGGCCGGCGGTCGCGCAAATCGTGCGCGATCGGAGCCTCCTCGACGCGCCGTGCCTGTCCGGCCGCGCGGCCGCGAGACTCATCGACGACTTCGAGTCCGGGCGCTCCCACGACCACCGCGCGATCTGGAGACTCTACGCGCTCGCGCTCTGGCGGGAGCAGTTCGACGTGCGGTTCGGTTGATGGTTCTCATGAAAGGAGTCTCGCGATGAAGGCCCGGAAGCTCCTGCTCTGCGCGACCGGCGGCTACCAATGCTATGCCCTGCCGGGCTTCGTTCTGGCCCTGCTTCGACACGTCGCCGAGGACGTCCAGGTGGTCCTCTCCGCCCCCGCGGCGAAGCTCGTCTCCGCCTACGCCGTGGAGGTCGCGAGCCGACACCCCGTCTACGTGGAGATGAGCGACACCGGGCCCGACGTGTTCGTGCCGCATATCGAGCTGGCGCGCGCGGCGGACGTGATCCTCGTGTACCCCGCGACGGTCAGCATGGTCGGCAAGGTCGCGAACGGGATCGCCGACGAGCTGATCTCTGCGCTCATCTTCGCCGCCTCGGCGCCCGTCATCTTCGTGCCGATCGCCAACCCCACGATGTGGGGGCAGCCCGCCGTACGCCGGAACCTCGACCGCCTCCGGGCCGACGGCTACACGGTTCTGCCGCCACAGCCGGGTCTGGAGGTGGCGACACGGGAGGGCCTCGAAGCCATCCCGGACGCCTTCCCCCACCCCACCCTGTTGACCCATATCCGCGCGGCCTTGGCGGGGCGGGCCCCCGGAGGGGGAGGCCTCCGAGATAGTTGACATGTCCAGGTGACCAGTGCTAATTTTGCGCGCGGTCTCAGAGAGTTGACCCCCCATGGACGCCAAGGCGGGATTCTCGATGTTCGTGAAGAGTTCGGTGATCGAAGAGGCGCCGCTGGCCGCGGAGCTCATGCTCTTCGACCCGGGCACCTCCAGGTTCTTTGTGTTGAATCGCACGATGGCGCTCGTTTGGCGCCACTGCGACGGGCAGCACTCGCTCACGGCGATGCTCGACGTCATGAGCCAAGAGTTCGATGAGTTCGAGCGTGGAGCCGCAGAGCAGGATGTGCAGAAGGCCGTGAGCGAGCTGGTGTCGCTCGGCCTGATCACGACCGCCGATGGCGGGCCGAATCGTACATAGGAGAGTGATAGATGAGCGAGCAGATGATCCCGGTGCAGGTTCAGCGGCAGGACCGCCCGCGCTACGAGGCGCCGCGCATCCAGCAGATGACCGAGAAGGACATCCTGAACACCTTCCAGGTGACGCAGTCGATGGCCGTGTGGTGGATCACCGCCATGTGCTAGCGCGGGCTTTGCCCGCGTGATCCGCGGCAACGAGGACTCGAGCCTCGAGGCTGTTCTGCGGGCGTGGCAAGCGAAAAGTCACAAGGACGTGTCGCGCGGTGTCTACACGCTGGCGGGCGCGTCGATCTGTGTCGAGGCTGACGACGACGCTCTCCTCGTAGAGATCGGGACAACCCTCGGTGGCCCGGTCGTGCCTCACGGTGGCGCCGGGGCCACGTGCCGGGCATCGGTGTGGAGCCGTGGAGGTCCTGGCGGCTACGGTCACCTGGAGATGGTCGCCCCAACCGACGATGTCCATTCGCCCGATGACCTCCTTCTGGGGCTTTCGGCTTCCGAGCCTCTGTTCAAGATCGTCAGCGCTTCCACGTGGACGACCGTCGCGATACACGGCGAACGCGAGCCGCTTTTCATGCTGAAAGGTGCGCACTGTCTCTTCCGCCTGACGCCGACCTGGCGGACGACCGTCTCGCTGTTTCTCTTCAATCGTCTGCTGAGGCTGCGTCGGGACGCCATCTTCCTCCATGCGTCGTCGGTCGCGATCCGCGGCCAGGGGGCGCTGTTCATCGGGCCGAGCGGGCGTGGTAAGTCCACCATCGCGCTCGCGCTGGCGGCGCGAGGTCACTCGCTGCTGGGGGACGACACCGCGTGCTACCTGCCCGCGACGGGCGAGCTGCTACCCTGCCAGCGTGCGGTGGGGATCCGGCCCGGACCGCGCGCGAAGGTGATCGAGCGGGCCCTCGTCGGCGCGGGGCATAGCACGACCCGGGGCGCGGTGCGCGTAGCCGCCGACAGCCTCCTACCTGGCCAGCGCCCGGAAGCGGTGCGCCTCACGACCGTCGTGTTCCTCGACCCGTTCGCGGCGGAGCCGGAGCTGGTTCGGATCGAGCCCACTCGCGAGGAGCTTCGGCGGCTCCAGCCGGTCGTCGGCTCGCTCGTGAACGCCGCGGCCACCCGGCGGGTCTTCGAGCTGACGCGCCTCCTGTCCAGCGTCGCCGCGTACCGTCTCAGGCCCGGTGACCCGGACGATACGGCGCGCTGTCTCGAAGAGGCAGTGGCAGCCGCATGACGCTCCTCGTCGACGAGCGCGGACGCCGGATCGCGACATTCCGCTGGATCGCGGTCCGTCTGATGGAGACGGTCGCCGGTTGGACGCCGACCACGCCGGAGATGGAAGTCAAGCAGGTGTTCGGGCGACACATCTGGGACTTCGCGCAGCACGCCGACGCCCTGGGGAAGCGGACGTTCGAGCTCCGGCTGCCGGAGCAGCACTCGATTCCCCCCACGGAGCCCTACCACAACGTTCTCACGCAGGTCGCCGCGCTCCGTGGAACCGTCGAGCGGCTCGCTGGATTGTACGACGCCGTTCTGCCAGGTCTCGAGGCGCGCTACCAGCGATATCTGCAGCTCACGGATGCCGTCCTCGACGAGCCCTCCATCGTGATCGTCGAGCGGATACTGACCGACCTTGCGCGCCAGCGTCGTGATGCCGACCGGGTCCGCCGTTCTCTGACGATAGCGCCCGGCGACCCTGGCGAGCTCCGAATGACTGAGGCGGCGATCGCCGACGTCTGCCAGGTGACGGCGACCGCCGTATGACGGACATCGGGTACGTGACCGCGGGCACTATCCGGCTGCGCGCCAATCCGGCTCGCGATCCGTGCTTCACGGTCGTGTATCGCGACGCCGACATGCACGAGCACGCGGGAGCCGGCCAGGTCGCCCGGCGCGAGATGGTGCACCGTCACATGTCGAACGAGATCACGAGTCTGGACATCGCCGCGCAGTGCCTGGCGGAGTTCCCCGAAGCCCCGTGGGGCCTGCGGCTCGAGCTGGCGCGACAGTGCTGGGACGAGTCGCGGCACGTGGGCGCACTCCACCGGCGCTTGCAAGCGATGGGCGGGCGCAAGGGCGAGTTCCCCATCTCGGTCTTCGAGTGGAACATCACCTGCGCCATCGACAACCTCGTCGGGCGGCTCGCGACGCAGAACCGGACGCTGGAGGCGGGTGCGATGGACGTGGTCGGCGCGCTCCGAAGGTCCGTCCATGACGCCGGCGACGAGGAGACGGCCCGGGTCCTCGACATGATCCTGACCGACGAGATCCAGCACGTCCGATTTGCCAACCGCTGGATCAAGACGCTGGCCGCCGTGGATCGACGCGCGCTTCTCAAGGTCGCCATGGCCGTGCGCTTTCTCGCGGAGACCAACGCCGCGTTCCTGCCCAGCGGGCCCGAGGTCAATGCCGTGGGCACCCTCCTCGAGGCACCCACGGACCGCATTCCGCCGGTCAACATCGAGGACCGGCGCCTCGCCGAGTTCTCCGACGACGAGATCCGGGAAATTCTCCGCCAGGCGGGGTTCCGCTCGCTCGAGCCGGAGACGCCGGTAGAGAGGCCAGCGTGAGCGACGGCCTCGATCCCCAGCTCTTCGCCGGCAGCCCGGTGCGGGACTCGCGCTTCAGCGTGAAGGAGACCTGGGCCGATATGACCAACCTGCCGCCGGAGGATCCGCGCCACCGTCGCGAATTCCTGCACCGGCAGATGCACGAGGAGTTGAACGGGATCGAGATGGCCGCGCGCAACCTCACCGACTTCCCCGACGCCCCCTGGGCGCTGCGGCTCGCGATCGCGCGCCAGTGCTGGGACGAGGCCCGTCACGTCGAGGTGTTCCGGCGCGCGTGCGAGCGTCGCGGCGGGGACGTCGGCGAGTTTCCCGTGCTGTGCTTCCAGTACCGGATCATCACGAGGATCGACTCCCTCGCGGGCCGACTCGCCGTACAGAACCGGAGTTTCGAAGCCGCGGGCATCGACGCCATCAAAGCGGGCATCGTCGAGGCGCGCGCCGCCGGCGAGGTCGACATGGTCGAGTTGCTGGACACCCAGCTCGCCGACGAGGTGCAGCACGTTCGCTACGCGAACACCTGGGTCAGGAAGCTCACGGAGGACGGCGGCCCGAAGGCGACCTTCGACGTGGCGCGCGCGGTCTCGCAGGCCAATCGAGCGCTCCAGGTCGTGGCCGGGGAGGCCATCGTGAGCTATCCCGTCGACGAGGACGTGCGTCAGGAGGCGGGCTTCAACCAGGCCGAGATCGACGCGGTCAAGGCATTCCCGATCCGGCGGTAGGGACGACGGCGATGGAGCTCGACGGCGCTCGGCTGCGCGCCGTCGCTGAACTGTGGCGACGAAGCGGGCGCGAAGTGACGACGCAATTCGGGGGAACGAGCATGCTGCCGACGATCCCCCCTGGTGTCGACGTGGTGCTCCAGTGTCCGGCCAGCCCCAAGGTCGGCGATATCATCGCCTACGTGCGTGCCGATCGCCTCGTCGTCCACCGCGTCGTGACTCTGTCCGACACGTCGGGCTGGGTCCTGACCTGTGGGGACGCGGAGGTCGTACCCGATCCTCCGATCACCGACCCGACCAGTGTCATCGGCACCGTCACGAAGGTTCGCCGCGATGGCACGCTGGTCATCCCCCCACCCGCTCCTCCGTCACTGCCGCGACGGCTCGGCGTCCTGGCCTGCGAGGTCGCGCTCCGCCTGAACGTTCCGCTCGGTCGGCGCGTCATCCGGGTGCTCAGGCTCGTCACGAAAGGGAGAGTCCGATGAACACGACTCGACGCGCGATCATGACGGCCCTCGGGGTGGTGGGCGGGCTGCCGCTGGTGTTTTCGCGGCGCTCGCAGGCCGAGGCGGCGGGCCAGCCCAGGCTGCTGGCCACGGCGAATCAGAAGCAGACGATGCCGCCCTGGCCGTGGCCCGCCAACCCCTCGCCGAGAGTCCGCTTTCCCGTCGTGGAGGCGGACACTGAGCAGGCGTGGGACGGAACGGTATGGGCGCCCAGCGCGGGGCTCTGGCTCGTGTCGGCGCAGATCATGATGGATGAGATCACGGCCTCGACCAAGCTCATCTTCACGATGATCCCGAACGACCAGTTCAGACAGGCGACGCTCGTCACCACGGTGTGGGCTGAGCCGCATCCGGGTGTCTGCACCCCGACGCTGCAGTTCACATCACTGCTCAAGACGCCGCCGAGCATGCGCTACTCCTTCACACTCTGGCACGGGCTCGCGCAGTCGCAAGCGATCAGCGCCTTCGGCGTCGCGAACCGCTTCAGCGCCGTGAAGCTCGACAGCTGAAGCCGCCCCCCCCTCCGGTCAGCGAGGCAGGCCGGCGACGACCTCGTAGATTCGTTCGGCCATCAGCCGGTTGCCGTCGGGCGAGAGGTGGCACATCGTGATATAGACGGTGTCGCGCCTGTCGTCGAGGGCCGTGGCGAGGTAGTGGAGATGGCGTCGGTTGGCTGCGCGGACGAGGCCGTAGGTCTTGCGGTAGAAGTCCGGTAGCGCGCCGAGGCTCGTGCCACCGGGGGGTTGGGTCGCCCATTCCTCCTCGGCTGTCAGCCGCTTGCCCTCCGCGAAGGCCACCGGCTGCCAGAAGAACTCGTAGCGGAAGCCATACTTCGTGGCGAGGGCGTCGACGGCGTCCATGGTCGTCAAGTAGTTGCGGACGATCTCCGGCGCGAGGCGATCGAGGTCGGCCGGGCCGAGGGGCGAGCTCAACCGCCCGCGCTTCTTGGCCACGATCTGCCGGAGCAGCTCGGCGATATTGGTCTGGTCCAGGTACGCGAGGCCCGGGCTGCCACTCCTTCGCTGCTGTTGCGTCCAGTCCTTGATCTCCCGGAAGTTCGCGTGGACGTCCACCCGACCTTCGACATATGGATTCAGGACGTCGTCGCAGCCCTGGTAGAAGATCACGAGGTCGGGCCTCCGCGGCGCCCACTTCAGCTCCAGGACCAGGGCGACCAGCGCCGGGGTGCTCGTCCATCCGATCTCGCCGTAGTTGCGCACGCACACGGTCCGGCCCGCCTTCGCGTACCGTTCGGCGAGTCGGGACGGAATCGTGGCCCAGTCCGCGACGCCGTATCCCCACACCGTCGGCCCGCCGAAGACATCGATCGTGTAGGCGTCGCCCTCGCAGTGCGAGGGCTCCGTGCGCCGGCGTCCCTGCTCGTCGATGACGATGGCGCGCCCGCGATAGGGCGGCATCCGCCACCCGACGAATGAGCGGTAGGCTCCCGGCCAGACGATCGCCTCGCGATGCTCGCGCCAGTAGTCCGGCGCCCACGGCTGATCACGATAGACCGACAGGGCGGCCCTGGGGCTCAGCATCTGTCGTATCCGATGGTGCCGCCAGCTCAGCACCGCGAACGCTCCGACCTCGGCGAGCGCCAGCGACAAGAGGCTCAGGGCGAGCACCGTCAGGACGATTCCGACCCGGCGGCGAGTCATGCGCAGTCCACGAACATCCGAATCAGCACTGCGGGCGACCATAGCGTGGGGCCTCCGAGGTGTCAACGCCGCGAGCCCTGCCCACGAGGCGCGCCCAGGGCACGAAGAGCAGGACCAGCGGCAGGCCTGGCGAGAAGATCCGCATCGTGTTCACGATGCCCACGTGGAACAGGAGCGCAGCGGGGACGAGGAGCGCGGCGGCCCGAGGTGAGACGACGGCTAGGGGGAACAGGAACTCGAGTAGGGCTGTCGCGACGACGATCGTCCAGCATACGGCGGGGTGATCGGCCACCCAGAGCGCCCAGGGCGGCTCGGTCATGGACCAGTGGGCCAGGGCGAAGCCGCGAATGGTCTCCGCGGTGAACCAGCCCAGTCGTCCATGATAGAGCTTCGCGATGCCGGCCACGAAGTACGTGAAGGCGAACAACAGCTGGACGAGCGCCACCGGCCAGCGGTACTCGGCGGAGGCCGCGCGCCCCCGCACCGGGATCTCCGCGAAGGATAGTACGAAGAGCCCGAGGACGGGCACGGTGAGCCCTCCGAAGAACGTGTGGGGCATTCCGACGATGATTTCCTCCACCGGCGCGAAATGGTAGAGGAGGATCGCCGACACCAAGCAGCTGAGCCGGGAACGGAGGCCGAGCCCCGCGGCCAGGAGTGCCACGTGCAGGAGACCGAACAGCGCACGCTCCAGGAACAGCGACCCGGTGAGGCCGAATCGAAGCCGTGTGAAACCGCTGACACCCATCCAGAACTCGGCCGGCCACGCGGTCAGCTCGGGGAGATCCGGGCGGGACAGCAGGATCCAGAATGCCTGGACGACGAGCAGAACGCGTACCGCGGTCAGGTCGATGGGAGACGCCGGCCTGAAAAAGACGTCGTTCCACACCTCGCGGAGGCGCCTCATCGCTCTCTGTACTCGCTCAGCAGCGTCCGCGTCCGGCTCGCCGGATCGCGACGCAGGCGCTCAGGGACGCGGCACACGCGATAGACGCGAAGGCCCACGTAGGGCGTGGGCGTGACCTCCGTGGACCTCCGCACGAGCCACCAGTAGGGTGCACTCAGCGCCGGCCCGAGACGCCGGTCGTAGCCGATCGGTCGACCTGCGGCGAGCTGACCGCGGCCGGCCTCGGCACGCGAGAGGAGGAACCCGAGCGCCGTCCGCTTGCGGTCCTCGGGCAGCGACGCGAAGTAGTAGTCGAACCACGTCTGCAGGGTCGAGTCGAACACCGGCGACCACGTGTAGGGATCGACCCTCCACTCTCGTCCGGCGGCATCCACGCCCCAGAACTCGTCCAAGCAGACCGGCCGATCGGCGCGGGCCCGGAAGGCGGCGAGCGTATAGGTCGTGAAGGGCCAGGCGTCCCGCTGGGTCACCGCCACGAACCCGCTCGCCACGAGCGTGTAGCCCAGGAACACGTTCACAGCGCGTCGGCGCGCCTCACCGTTCGCCGAACGGAGGCACTTCAGACCCAACCCGACGAAGACCAGGAGCAACGCGAGCCGAGCCAGCTCGTCCAAGGCGCCTCGTCAGGCGCGCGCGTCGAACACGAGAGCCATCGGCGCATCCGGCAGTCTCCGCACCCGGGTGAAACCGGCACCGAGAAGGAGATCGCGGACCCATCGAGCGCCGCCCAGCACACCGCTACCGCCGCCCTCGGCGCGAGCCACCGGCAGACAGTAGAGCGCGGCGGCGGCCGAGGC
This sequence comes from Methylomirabilia bacterium, assembly GCA_041496385.1. Lineage (GTDB taxonomy): Bacteria > Methylomirabilota > Methylomirabilia > Rokubacteriales > CSP1-6 > AR19. The sequence continues at coordinate 32,205 of JBGQEL010000029.1, forward strand.
GAGCCGGCCGGTAAGGTTCAGGTTGTCCTCCGTCCGCTCGGCCACCAGGGGCTCGGCGACCAGCCAGGCGCCGTCCGGCGCGAGGGCCTCTCTCACGTGTCGTGCAATCGACGTCGGATCACCCACCTCGTGAAGAGTATCGAGGCTCATGATCAGATCGAATCCTCCGCGGGCGAGGGTGGAGGCCGGCGCCTCGTCGAAACGGACCGTCGCCGAAAGACCCAGCTCGTCGGCGCGACGTTGCGCCCGCTCGATGGACGGGCGGTGGGGATCGAGGCCGACAAAGCGGGACTTCGGGAACGCCCGGGCGAGCGTCAGAACGGCGCTGCCGCCGCCGCAGCCGACGTCCGCGACGTGCGCGCCCGCATCGAGCTTCGCCATGACGCCATCGAGCGCCGGGAGCCACGACGCGAGGAGCTGTGCGCCGTGTCGCACGCCGAACGAACGCTCGATGCCCTCACGGACGTCCGGGCTGAACGCGTCAGCCGGCACGCCGAGGCCCCGGCGGAAGGCCGCTGTGACGCGGCCCCTGCCCTCGATCGTCCCCAAGGCGAACTGGAACGCGCCGACGAGGAAGACGTCGCTGTCCTCTCGGGCGAAGATCTCCGCCTGCTCCTCCGTGAGCCGGAACGTCCCTGCGCCGGCGTCGTGCTCGACGTAGCCGCCCGCCGCCTGGTTGAGCAGCCAGGCCTCGACGTACCGCTCGTCCACACCGGTCTCGCCGGCGAGCCCGGCCGCGGTCGTGGCACCCGTTCGAACGAGGGCGCGGTAGAGCCCGAGGCGATCCCCGACGTCGACCAGCGCCGCGCTCTGCGCGGCGGCGAGATCGTGGAAGACTCGGGCGAGGAGCACGTGAAGCTTCGCCCGGTTGAGAGACATACCGACTCAGGCTCCGGCACGCCGGACGCGGTGGCCGTGTCCGAGACGGAGGAATGGGGCTGCGAACTGGCTGAAAAAGGACTCGGGCAGCTTGGGCTCCGGAATGCCGAACGCTCTTGGCGGGCGCGTGGCCCGGGCCGCGGTCCCGAAGAGATGATCCCAGAGGCTGAAGGTCATCCCGAAGTTGTGGTTGGCGTGCTCGGGCTCGATCGAGTGGTGGAGCGCGTGGTAGCGTGGACTGACGAAAATCAGCTCGAGAGGACCGAAGCTCCAGCGGTAGCCCGAGTGCGCCAACAGATTGATCCAGGTGAAGACCAGCCCGACGAGCAGCCACATCTCCGGCGGGGGGCCCAGAAGAACATAGACCACAATGATGGTGAGACCGTGCAGCGCGTAGTCGATGAAATGGAAACGAAAGTTCGTCAACGGAGCGAGCGCCTCCTGCGAATGGTGGATCTGGTGAAAGGCCCACAGCACGCGGCTCGAGTGGGTCCACCGGTGCAACCAGTACCGTGCGACGTCCAGAACCGCCAGCGCAACGACGGCCCGAATGGCGACTGGCAGGCGCGCCAGGAGATTCAATTCGAGGAACGGCAGAAAGCCCATGAGAAGACGCTTGAAGACCCACCCGATCGGCCCGCCGAACAGGATCGCGTAGAAGCCGCCGAGATAGAAGACCGTGTACAGCGCGTCGGTCCGTGCGCCCCGCCCGAAATATCGGGAGGTGTCGTACCGCGCCAGGCGCTCGGCGCCGATCGCGACCACCAAGAAGCCAACGAGAGCACCCACGTTGACCACGACGTCCGATGCCAGATAGAAGCTCCGCAGCTTCGAGAGCGCGAACCCTGCGAGGCCGATGACTAGGTCCACGCGGTCATCCGGCGCGTCGCGAGCGTAGCACGGCGTTCCAGTCGACGAAGACGAGCAGCAGGCCGACATTCTGGAAAAAGATGCGGAAGAGCACCGAGTTGAGGACGTGGAACACGAGGGCGGCCGGCAAGAAGAGCCATCGGGCCACACGGGAGACGAGGACGAGTGGGAATCCAAGATCGAAGAGCATACCCGCCCAGGCGATGGCCCCGCACAGCAGCGAGTACTGGGCGACGACGTACCCCCAGGACTCCTGTGGCGAGGCCGTCAGTACCTGATTGAGCACGAGCAGGTGGCCGCGGATATTCGCCGCCGTGATCCAGTCGAGGCCATTGGCTACGATCTTCGCATAGCCTGCGAAGAAGTAGATCTGGCTGAAGAGCACTTCCACGAGCGCCAGTGGCCAGCGGTATTGCCACGCGGGCGCCGGCCCGGCGCGGCCGCTGCCGCGGCGCAGCGCGAGCGCGTCCCCGCACGGCGCGACCGAGAGGATCAGCAGGCCGAGGGCCGGGATCGTGAACCCCCTCAGATAGGGGTTCGTTGTCCAGTGGAGGGTCTCGAACGGACCGAAATGGTACAGGAGCAGCCCGCTCAGGAAGCAGGTGAGCCGCGGCACGACGCCGAGCAGCGCGAGCGCGAGGGCGACGTGGAGCACGGCATAGAGCGCGCGCTCGACGTCCAGGCCGAAGACGGCGAAGAACCGCAGGCGCGGCGCCATCCCGACGCTCGCCCAGAGCCCGGGCACAGTTTCCACAGACGGCAGGTCGGGTCGCGAGAGCACCATCCAGAGACCAGTCGCCGCGAGAAGGATGCGCGCGGCGGCGAGATTTCGGGGTGACTCGGGCCGGAACCAGAAGGCCGCCCACCACCCCGGGCGCTCAGCCTGCGTCACGGTCACGATACTCGAGCCGGAGGGTCCGGGTGACCCTTTGCTCGTCCTGGAAGCGCTCCTCGACGTTCCACTCGAGTGCCCACACGCGGACGGCAACGAAGGCGGTCGGTGGTACGTCGGCGGCGGTGCGCCACGCGCCCCGCGCGTGGCCATGATACGGCGCGGCCAGCGGCCCCAGGAGCCACTCGTTCGCCGCGAAACGCCGGCCGGTGACGAGCCGCTGGCGGGCGTGCTCGGCCCGCTCGAGGACGAAGCGGCCGATGGCGGCGCGGCTCGCAGGATCGAGCGCCGAAAGGCTCTTGGACATCCAGACGCCCAGCTCGTCGGGCGACAGGGGCTGCAGCACGGCGGGGTCGATGACCCACGAACGCCCGGAGCCGTCCAGCCCCTGCAGCTCCCACGATGCCGAACGCTTCGCGGCCACGTTGCGGACGAGCGCCCAATGGGTGAACGGCCAGGCTTCCTGCTGGAAGAAGCCCGTCGCGCAGGACGCGGCGAGGACGTAGACGATGAGCGTATTCACCGCCCCGCGGGTCCGCGGACTGGACCACCCGGCACGCGCCCGCCATCCCACAAGCAAGACGAGCGTCACGAATCCCACGAATACCGCCAGGCGAGCCATGTCGGCGACCGGCAGGAGCCACGGGTGCTCTCGGACGAGCTGTCGGAGAACCGCCGTCACTAGACGGCTCGCGCGTCCGCGTCGACCGGCCGCGGTGTGAGGTACGGACCGAGGGTCCGCCGGACGTGCGGCTGCTTGAATGCCCAGAAGAGGCTGTCGAGATAGAAATGGACGAACGCGAGGAGCATGTAGAGCATGCTGAACTGGTACGCCCATCCGAGCCGCCCCATCATGGAGCGCGCGACCAGGAACGGCACGCTCAACACGAGGAGCGCGAGGCACAGATGCGGGGTGCTGGCGCTGATCCACCGGAGCAGCGCCGCGCCGGAAGAGCCCTTGCCGGTCGTGAACCTGCGCCGGTGGAGGAGCCAGAGGAGCGCGAGGTACTGGAGATAGTGCGGCGCCAGCATCGCGAACGTGGCGGTCATCGTGTCGGGGAACCAGAGGTACGGGTGAAACATCAGCAGGCCGGCGGTGAGCATCGCCAGCTCGGGGCCGCGCACGGACTGCCCGGCGCGGCTACGCGTCCGCAACGCGCGCGCGAGCCGCACCAGCGCCAGGGCGGCGACGAGGCCGCAGGCGGTTCGGATCAGCGACACTCCTCTCGGGCCGACGGCCGCCAGAATCGGCTGGACCTCGACGAAGCTCTCGATGTTCCACAGCGCCATGAAGAAGTTCGTCGCGACGATCGCCAGATTCGTCACGTTCTTCTGGCTCGGATCGGTGACACCCGCGCGATGGCGATAGAGGGAGACGAGACCGCAGCTCTGGCGGGCGACGTGATACGTGTTCCACAGGAACAGCGTGAACAGGATGACGACGTCCACCCGCAGCGCGAGGATCGCCACGAAGCCCGCCGCGAGCACTAGCGGCCCGCCGAAGAACGCACGCCAATGCACGCGATGGTAGTCGCGATTCTCGTCCCAAAAATAGAAGGCGAACGTCGAGAGATAGTGCGCCGTCGCAAGGAGGAAGGCGACAACGGAAAGACCGATTCCGCTCGGGCTCGCCGCGACGAACGGTGCCAGCGCGATCGGCGCGGTGGTGAGCGGAACGAGAGCCAGCAGGACGAGGTCGAATGCCGGCGACTCGATCCAGCCGGCCGAGGCTCTGCCGAGTACACCCGACCGCGTCTGTCCCTCCCAAGATGCGGTCCGGCTCATCACCCTGCACGCTAATATAGTGGCGCCGGACCTGTCAACGTGAGACACCGTCGCGCCTCGCTCGCTCTGCTCCTCGCCGTGAGCCTCCCCTTCCTCTTCGTCCACCTGGGAATGCCGCTCCTCGACCCGGACGAGGGGCTCTACGCCGCGATCGCCCAGGAGATGCTGGGCCGGAGCGACTGGGTCATCCCTCATGTGAACGGCCTGCCGTATCTCGAGAAGCCGCCGCTCTACTTCTGGCTGACGGCGCTCACCTTTCGCGTCGCGGGCGCCTCGGAGTGGGCGGTGCGGCTCTGGTCGGCGCTGGCGACCCTCGGGACCGTGTTGTTGACGTGGCGGATCGGCCGCCGTCTCTACGGGCCACGGGCCGGGCTCCTCGCGGGACTCGCGCTCGCGACGATCGTCGGCAACGCGCTCTACGTGCGCAAGGCGTCGACCGACCAGCTCTTCGTGTTCTGCCTCACCCTGTCGCTATACGCTTTCCTCCGCGACGTCGTGCGGCCGGATCGCCGCGGGCGCTTTCTCCTCTTCTACGCCGGCGCGGCGCTCGCCGTGCTCTCCAAGGGATTCATCGGCGTCGTGTTCCCGCTTCTCATCGCTGGCATCGGACTCGCGTGGACCCGCCAGCTCTCCTGGCGCGAGCTCAACCTGGCGCGTGGCGGGGCGCTCTTCGCCCTCATCGCGGCGCCGTGGCACCTGCTGGCACTCTGGCGGTCACCGACCCTCTTCGAGTTCTACGTGCTGGACAACCACCTCCTGCGCTTCCTCGACGCCCGCCGCTTTGTCGAGGACGACGTGCCGATCTCGACGCTCGGCTTCCTGGTCGCGAGCTTTCTCTGGGCCTTTCCGTGGAGCGTCTTCTTTCTCGCGCGCAGGGCACACGGAGCAGCCCCGGCGGCGCGCTGGCGCGTGGTCCCCGTCGCGTGGGCCCTGGTGATCGTCGGGCTCTTCGCGCTCTCGCGCTTCAAGCACGAGTACTACGCGTTGCCGGCATTTCCGGCGCTCGCGATCCTGGTGGGCGCCGCCTGGGCGGCCGGCCGCGATATCGGACGCTGGTTCGGGATCGGCCTCGTCGGATGCGCCGCCGTCGGGGTCTGGGCGCTCTGGACCGGCGCTCGCCTGACGCCCGATGGGGCGATGCGGGGGCTCGCCGAGCTGAACGTCTACTACCGCATCCTGCGCGAGCAGGGCGTGGCCTTTCCCTTTCCCTCGCCTCGCCCGTTCGGCCTCCTGCTCCAGGCGCTCGGGCTGACGCTCCTCGTGGGCTGGGGGATCGCGACGCTCTGCTGGACGCGGGGCCGGCGTCGGACATCGTTCGCCGTCCTCGTCGGCGTGGCCGCGGTAATCTCTTTGCTGATCCTGCGAGTCCTGGACGTCGTGGAGCCCCACCACTCCGCCAGGGAAGTCTCGCGGGCGATTAGCGCCCTGGCGGCGCCGGACGACGCGATCGTCCTCGAGGGCTCGCTGGAGTACAGCCCAGCGCTGCCCTTCTACACGGGGCGTCGCGTGCTCCTCGTGAACGGGGCCGTCGGCTACTTCTCCTTCGCGTCGACGCTGCCGGAGGCGAGCGGAGTCTTCATCGACACGCGGGACCTGATCCGTCTATGGGAGAGCCCGCGCCGGGTGTTTCTCGTCGTGCGGCGGCCGCGGGGCGAGAGCGTCGCGGCCGCGCTGCCTCCCGCGCGCGTGCGAGACCTAGGGCTCTATGGTTCGCGCCGGCTCTACTCGAATCACTGAGCGAAGGGCGCCGGGCGCCACGACTCCAGCACCGCGGCGATGCGCTCGCCGGCGTGGCCGTCCCAGAGCGGCGGCACCCTGCCGGCCGTCGGCCGGCCGCGCAGGATGGCGTCCACCTCGCGCCGGAGCCGGGCGAGGTCCCGACCGATCAGGACGTTCGTGCCCATCGTGATCGTCACCGGCCGCTCAGTGTTCTCCCGGAGCGTCAGGCAGGGCACTCCGAGGTACGTCGTCTCTTCCTGGATGCCGCCCGAGTCGGTGATGACGGCGGTGGCGTACTTCTGCAGCGACAGGAATTCCAGGTAGCCGACGGGATCGAGCAGTCGGATGCCGGGCCACGCCCGCGCAGCGCCGAGGTTCTTGCGCGTTCGCGGGTGGACGGGGAACACGACCGGGATCTCTCGGCCGATCTGATCGAGCGTCTCCACGATGTCGGAGAGCATCCGGGGATCGTCCACGTTCGAGGGGCGGTGCAGCGTCACGAGCACGTAGCGCTCGGGGAACCCGCCCGTACGGGGGTCCTGGCATAGTGACAGGCAACGCACGAGCGTGTCGATCATCACGTTGCCGACGAAGTGGATCTTGTCGGCCGAGACACCCTCCTGCTTGAGGTTCTCGTCGCCGTCGGTCGACGGCGTGAAGAGGAGGTCCGACACCCGATCCGTCAGCACGCGATTCACCTCTTCGGGCATCGTGCGATCGCGCGAGCGCAGGCCGGCCTCGACGTGGCCGATGGGAACGAGAAGCTTGGCGCAGACGAGGGCCGCCGCGACCGTCGAGTTGACATCGCCGTAGACGAGCACCATGTCCGGCTTGCGCTCGATGATGACGGGCTCCAGGCGCATCATGATCTTCGCCGTCTGCTCGGTGTGACCCCCGGAGCCCACCTCCAGATTGACGTCCGGTGCCGGGATCTGGAGCTGGCGGAAGAAGGTCTCCGACATGTTCAGGTCGTAGTGCTGGCCCGTGTGCACCAGCGTTTGGGCGGCGCCCGGGACGCGCGCGAGCGCCGCCTGGACCGGAGCGACCTTCATGAAGTTGGGCCGGGCGCCGACGACGTGGAGGATCCGCATCAGGCGCCCTGGTCCCTGCGATTCACTTACCGCGTCGGGACAGTCGAGCTCGGATTGCCGTTGTTCCCGTTTCCGGCGATCCGGTTATTGCCGAACGAATTGATCTGGGTGTCCGGGTCGGACGTCAGCCCAAAGGTGTTGCCGGTGATCGTCGAGTTGTTGAGGTAGACGATCGCGTTCAGGCCAGTCGCCCGGACACCCGTGAAGCTCTGCTCCACCCGGACGCGGTCGAGGAACACCGTCGCCCCGGCGTGCACGTCAACGCCGACGCTGCTGAACCGAAGATCCGAGTCGTGTACCCAGACGATACTTCCGCTGGCCAGGGCGTTGATCGCCGCTTGCGTGAACCCGAAGATCCTGCAGTTGTCGATGTTGAGCGCGCTGACCGCGGTGAGGTTGATGCCGTTGATGCCTGTGGAGAGCCCGTCGATCGTCAGGTTTCGGAGTGTGACCGCCACCCCGGCCGTGCTGATGTTGATGGCGTTGGTGCCGGAGACGAGGACCCCCGCAAAGCTCCCGCTGCCGTCGATCGTGATCGACTTGGTGATCGTCACCGCACCGAATCCGCCCGGATCAAGCACGTTGATCTCGCCCCCGGCCGCCGTCTTCGAGATGGCTCCCGCGAACGTCTTGCAAGGAGCCGTCCGGCTACACGGATTGGCGTCATCCCCCACGCCCGAGACCCAGGTCCTGGTCGCCTGGGCATACGCAGGCAGGGCTCCGGCCCAGAGCACGAACAGCACGGCGGCTATCGCGACAGTCAGACTCGTCACTCGTCGAACTATCATGGTTGATCCTCCTCTCCCCAGGCATGAATACTACCGCACCTGAGCCGCGTCGCGGCGCCCATCGCGCCCGCCTTCCGGAAATGACGATGGTCGCCGTGGTAGGCTCGGCTCCCCGGCCATGCTGACCCTCTATCGGTTCCCGTCGCTGTACCGCCTCCTGATGCGCGCCGGCTACGGCGCCGACTACACCGCGCGCTACGCGCTCGTCGCCGACCGGCTGGGCGCGCCGGACGACGTCCTCGAGCTGTGCTGCGGCCCTCTGGGCCTCCACGCGTACCTCGCGAGGCGTGGACTTCTGCGAAGCTACGTCGGTCTCGAGCAGTCGCCTGCGATGCTGAGACTGGCCGGCCGTCGCGGCGTGGACGTCCGCGCGTTCGACGTGCGCGCCGGCGGCGCGTTCCCCGCGGCCGGGACCCTCGTCATGCAGGCCAGTCTCTATCAGTTTCACGACGCCGCGGAGGACCTGCTGCCGCGGCTCTGGGCGGCCGCGCGGCGCCGTCTCGTCGTCGCCGAGCCGGTCCGCAGCCTGGCCCAGTCGCGCTTCGGCGCCGTCCGCTGGCTCGGGCGCGTCCTGACCCGGACACCCGACCGCGTCCACGCCTTCCGCTACACCGAGGCGTCGCTCCTCGAGCTCTACCGCCGGTGCGGAGTCCCCGTGAACCGCGTCGATCGCACGCCGGGCGGCCGCGAGGTCGTCCTCTGCTCGGTCAGGGCTCCTTCACCCGGACCCGCACCGTGATCCGCGACGGCGCGGCGCCTTCGCGCTCGAGCGTGTACGCGAGCTCCAGAAGGCCCGGGCGCGGCGTCGTCGCCGAGACGCCGACCCATTCGCACGCGAGACCGTCCCGCGTCCGACGACGCGTCCGCGGATAGCGGGCGAGATCGACCACCTCGCCGTTGATCGCGAGCACGAACCGTAGCGTCGCCAGCTCGCGCCGGAGCGTGGGCTCGTCCGCCGCGCACCACGCCGGGCCGAGCGGGATGCCGCGCCCGTCGATGATCGCCTCTTGGTACGCCTCGTGGCCGCCGGGCTCCCGCCAGGCGTCGGGCAGGAGCGCGTCCCAGAAGACCGCGTCGCGGTAGTCGAACGCGGTGTCGGCGGTGAGCCCGAGCGCGGAGACGCGCGCGGGTGGCTCGGACCGGGAAGGACGGTAGGCGGCGACGAGGCCGACGGCGATCAACAGGAACATGATGGCGAGCGCGGCCCGCGAGCGGCGCGCGCCGCCGAACGCCTCGCCGGGTGAGCGCGCCTCGGCCGCGCGTCGTACGAGCGTGCCGCACACCCAGCCCACGCACCCGCTCCCGGCGGCGGTCAGCAGCACGCCGGGAAGCGCGGCAACGATCCGCCCGAACTCCCACGGCCGGCCCACGACCCAGGCCATCCACGCGCCTTCCTGCGCGCAGAGCACGAGTCCGAACGCCACCCCGGCGACGCCCGCGGCGACCGACGACACGGGGCGCGTCGCGAACGCGAGCAGCACCAGATCGAGCGCGAGCGCGGGCGCGAGGGGGATTGGCGTGAACGTCGGGATCCGCATGCCGAACGCGAGCAGGACGAGCAGGATGAGCACGTGCTGGACGGTGAACAGCGCGGCCGTCGCGGTCGCCGCGCCGGGACCCAGCGCCCCGACGGCGAGGACGAAGATCGCGGGAAGGAGCAGCGCCATGAGGAACGGATAGAAGTCCGGCGTCCGGCCCCAGGCATCGAGGGTGTAGTGGTCGAGGGCGACCATCGACTTGTGGACCAGATCGGCCAGGCAGAACAGCACGAGGACGCGCGGCGCGCGCCAGCGCGGCTCGAGCCCGTACCGCGTGTGCTGGGCCAGCGCGAAGACGAGGCCGACGGCGATGAGCGCCGTGCCGGCGAGACCGACGAGGTGCGGCGGGCTCCAGAGGTTCACGTCCTTGCCCACGTTCGCGTGCCACCACTCGTCGAGCGCCGCACCCGCGACGGCGAGCAGGAATCCGAGCCCGCCGAGGACGAGCCCCGCCGGGGCGCCGTGGCGTCGTCGTCCCCAGAGCACTGCCCACGCGCTGACGAGGCCGTTGGCCGCCACGCCAGCGTACATGAGCGCGTGCGGCGGCGAAAAGAAGCTGTCGCGGCCGACGGTCCGGTGCCAGGCGACGTCCCAGAGGAGGCCGGGAAAGCCGAACCAGCCCGCGCCCAGGGCGAGCGCGAGCGCGAGTGTGACCGGGGAAACGCCTAGTCGGGAAGCCGCGGCTCCAGCTCCTGAATGAGGGGCTGCAGGATCTCGAGCCGGCGCTCCAGCTCGTCCACGCGCCGCCCCAGGACCTCGCGTCTGATCTGCTCGTCGACGAGCCGTGCCTCGGTGCGGCGCACGCCCTGGAGGATCACGCGACATTCTTGCTCCAGCCGCTCCAGCCGGCGTGAGCGTCGATCGACGGCGGCGAACTTGTCGCCCAGAAACTCGACGAGCCGAAGATACTCGGTGTCCGTCACAGCGCTTCTCTACCGCACATCTGAGACACGTTCAAGTGTCTCCAGGTTGAGACACTTGCCCCGCGCTCACGGATCCTTGAAGACCACGCGCAGCTCGACGTCGGTGCGCGCGGCCGCGCCGGCCGCGCCGGGCGCGCCGGCCGCCCCCGGCCGCTCGATCGTGTACGCGAAGTGGTTCTCGCTCGCCCGCTGAGTGAGCGAGATCACACCCACCCAGGCGCAGTGCGTCCCGTCGCGCAGGCGCAGGCGCACGAGCGGGTAGGGCGTCAGATCGAGGGGCGCGCCGTTGATCGCCATCGTGAAGCGGAGACCCGGCAACGCCGCTCCCAGCGCGGCCTCGTCGGGCACGCACCACGCGGGACCCACGGGAAGCGGAAAGCCGTCGATGATCCCCTCGCTGCGCGCCTCGACGCGGGCGGCGGTGCGCCACGCGTCCTCGAACACGACGTTCCAGAAGATCGCGTCCTGGTAACGCAGGGCCGGAGCCGGCACGAGCGTCAACTCCGCGATGGTCATCGGCGGGCCGAAGCGCTGGGGCTGATATGTCGACGCGAGACCCGCCGCGGCGAGCAGCAGAACGGCCGCGAAGGCCCTCTGGGCCCGCCTGACGCCGC
>JBGQEL010000030.1:0-42359 GCA_041496385.1 Methylomirabilia bacterium
CAGTGGGTGCTGGGCCAGGCGCGGGCCGGTGACACCGTGCTCGTCATGGGCGCCCGCGACCCCGACCTGCCCCGCCTCGCGCGCTCGATCTTCGAGTCGCTCTCCGCCTCCTGAGCCCCGGGCCCGGGACTCCGCTCGCCCGGGTCGCCGACCCCGCCCCGCACGCCTTGACGAGACAACACCCGTCGTGCCACGGTAGCGCCGCCGCGAGCCATCGCGGCGCAGGCGCAGGGCGGCGCAAAAGGAGGACGACGACGATGTCCAGGACAAAGCGTATGTTCACGGGGATTCTGGCGCTGGCGATGCTGGCGTGGCTCGCGCCCGCGGCGACGCCCGCCGATCCGATCCGGATCGCGTACGTCGATCCCCTGTCGGGTCCGTTCGCCGCGACCGGGGAGAACGGGCTGCAGCAGTTCAAGTTCGCCGCCGACGGCCTCAATCGCGCGGGCGGGATCCTCGGCCGGCAGCTCGAGATCGTGCCCTTCGACAATAAGGTGAGCCCGCAGGAGAGCCTCATCCAGCTCAAGAAGGTGATCGGCGACGGGATCCAGTTCGTCTTCCAGGGCAACAGCTCCGGCGTCGCCCACGCCATCTCGGACGCCGTGCAGAAGCACAACGAGCGCAACCCGGGCAACCGCATCCTCTACCTCAACTACTCGGCCGTGGACCCGGCGCTCACCAACGAGAAGTGCCACTACTGGCACTTCCGCTTCGACGCGCACGCCGACATGAAGATGGCGGCGCTGACCGACGTGATCAAGGCGAACACGAAGATCAAGAAGCTCTACGTCATCGGCCAGGACTACTCCTTCGGCAAGGCCGTGGCCGAGGCCGCCGTCAGCATGCTCGCCAAGAAGCGGCCCGACATCCAGATCGTCGGCAACGAGCTGCATCCCATCGGCAAGGTCAAGGACTTCTCGCCGTACGTCCAGAAGATCATCGCCGCGGGCGCCGACGCCGTCATCACCGGCAACTGGGGCGCCGACATGGTGAACCTCGCCAAGGCGGCCAACGACGGCGGCCTCAAGGTGCCGTTCTACACCTACTACGCGGCCTCCGACGGCGTGACCGCGGCAATCGGCGCCGCCGGCATCGATCGGATCCGCCTCGTCCACGAGAGCCACCCCGGGAACCCGAACCCGCCCAAGGTCGTCGGCGACTACATCGCGACGTACAAGAAGCTCTACCCGAACAACGACATCAACCAGCCGCGCATCCACACGGGCGTCAGCATGCTCGCGCTGGCGATCAAGAAGGCCGGCACGACCGACGTGGACAAGGTCGCGGCGACCCTCGAGGGGATGGAGTGGACGACGCTGAGCGGCGACCAGGTCATCATGCGCCGCGAGGACCACCAGCTCCTGATGCCGATCTACATCTCGGTGCACACCAACCGCGGCATCCTGTTCGATCTCGACAACTCGGGCTTCGGCCTGCTCCAGGAAAGCAAGATCGACCGCAACAAGGCCACGCTGCCGTCCACCTGCAAGATGCAGCGGCCCAGCTAGCGCCGGCGACGCGCGGGACGGCGGGGCCGCGGCTCTGCGGCCCCGCCCGCGCACACGATGTTCGAGCTCGTCCTCTTCTCCGTCCTCAACGGCCTCGTCTTCGGCATGCTGCTCTTCATGCTGTCGAGCGGGCTCACGCTGATCTTCGGCATGATGGGCGTCCTGAACTTCGCGCACGCCGGCTTCTACATGCTCGGGGCCTACTTCGCCTACACGCTCACGGCCCGCCTGGGCTTCTGGACGGCGCTCGTCGTGGCGCCCCTGCTGGTCGGCGTGCTGGGCGCGCTGGTGGAGCGCCACGGGCTCCGGCGCGTGCACCGCTTCGGGCACGTGGCCGAGCTGATCTTCACCTTCGGCCTCGCGGTGGTCATCGAGGAGGTCGTGCAGCTCGTCTGGGGACGTCCGGCGAAGAGCTACGAAGCGCCCGCGCTGCTGAACTTCCCGCTCTTCCACCTCTTTCAGACGAGCTTCCCCGCCTACAAGGCCTTCATGCTCCTCATCTCCGTGGCGATCTTCGTGTTCATCTTCGGCGTCCTCACACGGACGCGGGCCGGCCTCATCATCCAGGCCTCGCTCACGCACCCCGGCACGGTCGCGATGCTGGGGCACAACGTGCCCCGCGTGTTCATGATCGTCTTCGGCATCGGCTCGGGGCTCGCCGGGCTCGCCGGCGTCATCGCGGGCCCCGTGCTGGGCACGTTCCCCGGCATGGCGCAGGTGCTCGGGAGCATCGTGTTCGTCGTGGTCGTGATCGGCGGGCTCGGCTCGCTCACGGGCGCCTTCGCCGCCTCGCTGCTGATCGGCATCGTCCAGACCTTCGCCGTGGCGCTCAATGTCTCGCTGAACAGCGTGCTGGTCGCGGCGGGCTTCCACGTGGACGCCCAGGGGCTCCTCCACGACCTGTGGAAGGTCACGGTCGCGCAGGTGGCGCCCGTCATGCCGTATCTGCTCCTCGTGCTGATCCTCATCGTGCGCCCGAGCGGTTTCTTCGGCACCCGCGAGTCGTGATGCGCCGCTACGGCGTCTGGATCGCGGCGGCGGCCGTCCTGGCCGTCCTGCCCCACGTCGTGCGGACGCCCGTCGCGGTTCCCGTGATGAACCAGATGGGGATCGCCGTCGTGTTCGCGCTCTCGTACAACATGCTGCTCGGCCAGGGCGGGATGCTCTCCTTCGGCCACGCCGTCTACCTCGGCCTGGGCGGCTTCATCGCCGCGCACGCCCTGAACCTCGCGGGCCGCGGCGCCGTCTGGCTGCCGGTGCCGCTCCTGCCGCTCGTGGGCGGCCTCGGCGGGCTCCTCTTCGGCGCGCTCTTCGGAAGTTTCTCGACCAACCGCGCCGGCACCGCGTTCGCCATGATCTCGCTCGGCATCGGCGAACTGACGGCGGCCTCCTCGCTCATCCTCGACAGGTTCTTCGGCGGCGAGGAGGGCATCACGACGAACCGGGCCAAGGTGCCCGCGCTGTTCGGCCTCGACTTCACGAGCGACCGCCACGTCTACTACCTGATCGCGTTCTGGGTGTTCGTCTCGGCGGCGCTGATGTACGTCTTCTCGCGCACCCCCGTGGGACGCATGGCCAACGCCGTGCGTGACAACCCGGAGCGCGCCGAGTTCGTCGGCTACAGTCAGCGGCGCGTGCGCTTCGTCTCGTTCTGCGTCGCCGGGCTCTTCGCCGGGATCGCGGGCGGGCTGTTCGCGCTGAACTACGAGATCCTGACCGCCGAGAACATGAGCCTCAACGCCTCCGGCGCGGTGCTCCTCATGACGTTCATCGGCGGCATCGGCTCCTTCGTCGGCCCCATCCTCGGCGCGATCGTCTTCACCTTTCTGCAGTCGATGCTGAGCGACTACACGGGGATCTGGCTCCTCTACATCGGGCTCCTGTTTCTCGCCACCGTCATGTTCGTGCCGTTCGGGCTCGCCGGCATTCTCCAGCTGCACGCCCCGGCCTGGCGCGCCGGGCGCGTGGGGCGCCTCGTCGGACCCTACCTCGTGGCGGGCCTCCTCGGGCTCGTCGCGGCCGCCGGCGCCATCGGCTTGCTCGAGATGGTCCACTTCATCGCCTCGGCGCCGCCGAGCCGCGCCACCAAGCGCCTGTTCTGGGTGACCTGGAACGCCCGTACCCTCTGGCCCTGGGTCGCATTCGCCGCCCTCATCGCGGCCGGCGCGCTCGGGCTGCGCCGGGCCGCACCGGTTGCCGCCGCCGCCTTCGCCGACGCGAGCCGCCCGCGATGACGCCGGTCCTCGAGCTGGTCGACGTCCGCAAGGCTTTCGGCCGGACGCCGATCATTCACGGGGTGAGCCTGACGATCGAGGCGGGTACGCGGCAGGCCCTCATCGGTCCCAACGGCGCCGGCAAGTCGACGCTCTTCAACCTGATCACCGGCAAGTACCCCGTCTCGAGCGGCCGCATCCGGCTGAAGGGCGAGGACGTCACCGGCCTGCGCCCCTACGAGATCAACCGCCGCGGGCTGAGCCGCTCCTTCCAGGTGACGAACATCTTCCCGCGCCTCAGCGTCTTCGAGAACCTCCGCTGCGCCGCCCTCTGGTCTCGGGGCTACGGCTACTCGTTCTGGCACCTCGTGGAGAACGCGCGGGACGTGCGGGAGCGCGCCGAGACGGTGATGGCGCAGCTCAACCTGACGGCGCGGCGCGACATGCCGGCCGGCGTGCTCTCCTACGCCGAGCAGCGCGCGCTCGAGATCGGCGTCGCCATCGCCGGCGGCGCCGACGTGATCCTGCTCGACGAGCCCACCTCCGGCATGAGCCGGAGCGAGACCGAGCACGTGGTGCAGCTCATCCGGCAGGTGACGGCCGGCAAGACGCTGCTCATGGTCGAGCACGACATGAGCGTCGTGTTCGACCTCGCCGATCGCATCGCGGTCCTCGTCTACGGCGAGATCATCGCGCACGACGCGCCCGAGAGCATCCGCGCGAACGCCGCGGTCCAGGAGGCCTACCTGGGCGTACCGCAGGGCGCCGCCTGATGCTGGCGGTCAGCGATCTCCACGCCTTCTACGGCAAGAGCCACATCCTGCACGGCGTGAGCCTGGGCGTCGGCGAGGGCGAGATCGTCAGCCTGCTCGGCCGGAACGGGGTCGGCCGCTCGACGACCATCAAGGCGATCATGGGCGACGTCCGGGCCGAGGGCTCCGTCCGCTTCCGCGGCCAGGAGATCTGCGGGCTGCCCCCCTACACCATCGCGCGCAAGGGGCTCGGCTACGTGCCGGAGAACCGGGACATCTTCCCGACGCTCAGCGTGCGGCAGAACCTCCTGCTCGGCATGAAGAACCCCCGGCACCCGGGCCGCTGGTCGATGGACGACGTGTTCAACCTCTTCCCCGTGCTGCGCGAGCGGGCCGACCAGCCGGGCGGCGTGCTCTCGGGCGGCGAGCAGCAGATGCTGACGATGTGCCGCACGCTGATCGGCGACCCGCACCTCATCATGATCGACGAGCCGACCGAGGGCCTGGCGCCCATGCTCGTCAAGCAGGTCGCCGGCCTCCTGGTGGAGATCGCCCAGCGCGGCGTCGCCATCCTGCTCGTCGAGCAGAAGCTCACCATCGCCCTCGCCATCTCGCGGCGCGTCTACGTGATGGGGCACGGGCGCGTGGTCTTCGAGGGCACGCCCGACGATCTGCGCCGGAACGAGGC
Source organism: Methylomirabilia bacterium (assembly GCA_041496385.1). GTDB lineage: Bacteria > Methylomirabilota > Methylomirabilia > Rokubacteriales > CSP1-6 > AR19. Next base: position 5,162 of record JBGQEL010000030.1, read on the forward strand.
CGTCCGCAAGGAGTGGCTCGAGGTCTAACCCCGTGACATCCGGAGGCGACGATGCCCGCACGACCGCTACCGTCGGAACAGGAAGTCCTCGGCTGGATCCGCCAGCGCCGCAACTGGGGGCGCTGGGGCAAGGATGACCAGATCGGCGCGCTCAATCTCGTGACGCCGCCCAAGCGCGCGGCCGCGGCACGGCTCGTGCGCAGCGGCCGCAGCGTCTCGCTGAGCCGCCCGTTCCCGAAGGAGCCCGGGCCCAACAACGCGCTGCCCGCGCACCACTACATGAAGTCGCTCCCGCGCGGCAAGGGCGGGTTCGCGGCCGACTACTACGGCATCTTCTATCACGGCGTCGCCTCGACCCACATCGACGCCCTCTGCCACACCTGGGACGAGGAGGCGATGTGGAACGGGCGCGATCCGAAGAAGGAGATCACCTTCGACGGCGCGCGCTTCGGCTCGATCGAGCACTGGAGCGAGGGGATCATCACCCGCGGCGTCCTGCTCGACGTCCCCCGCCACCGCGGCGTGCCGTGCGTGACGCAGGATCGGCCCGTGCACGGCTGGGAGCTGGACGACATCCTGACGAAGCGCGGGATCAAGCTCGAGGCGGGCGACGCCGTCTGCGTCTACTCGGGCCGCGAGGCATGGCAGGCCCAGGACCCCGAGCGCCCGTACAGCAAGGTCTTCACCCCGGGGGCGGTCCTCGAGCGCCCGGGGCTCCACGTCTCCTGCCTGCCGTTCATCCGCGACCACGACGTCAGCGTCATCGTCTGGGACATGCTCGATCACCTGCCGATCGGCTACGACATCCCCTGGGCCGTGCACGCCGCGCTCTTCGCGTACGGCGTCGCGCTCCTCGACAACGCGCTCCTCGAGCCGCTGGCGCGCGCCTGCCAGGAGGAAGGGCGCGACGAGTTCATGCTCGTGATCGCGCCGCTCCTGGTCGTGGGCGGGACGGGCTCGCCGGCGAACCCGCTCGCGGTGTTCTGAGCTGGGGCGCCCCTACGCCTTGGGGCGCGGGAACACGAATTTCTGCTCCGCCACGTCCTTGGGCCAGACCACCCTGGCCTTCTGCCCGAGGATCTGGAGCATGGCCGTGCTCGCGTTCGGGTTGTCACCGGTCTCGTTGAAGACGATGGGCCCGCTGTACACCGCCAACCCGCTGCCGAAGTTCGTCTTCTTGAACGCCGCGACCACCGCGTCGGGGTCGACCGAGGCGGCGCGCTCGAGCGCGTCCGCGATGACGAGGATGGCGTCGTAGGAGTAGGCGGCGCTGGCGTCGAAGTTCCGCCCACCCGAGCGCTTGACGTACTCCACCGCGACCCGCTGCGTCTCGGGCTTCCGGTAGTTCGCGTATACGGTGGCGTCCATGACGTATTCGATCAGCTCCTTCAGCTGCTGGATCTGCTTCGTCTCGTAGAGCCCCGGCGCGCCCGGACTGATGATGCCCATCGCGTCCACGCGCTGCTTGGCCAGCTCCTCGAGCAGCATGATCGCGGTCACCGGCCGCGTGATGGGCGCGATGATGTCCGGCTTGGCGGCCTTCGCCCGCGAGACCTCCGTCGAGAGATCCGCCGCGTTTTCCGGGTACGGGATCACGTCGACGACGTCGAACCCCGGGCCCGCCGCCTTGTGCGCCGCCAGGAAGCTCTCGGTCTGCGTCTTGCCGAACAGGTCGTTGGAGTAGAGGATCACGGCCCGCTTGGGGTTCACGTTGGCCTCACGGAAGATCTCGGTCATGAAGCGGACGGCGTTGCGCCCGAAGATCGCGCTGCCCGGGAAGATCCGGTAGACGTACTGCACCTTCTGCTGCCCCTCGCGCACGGACTTGGCGATGCCGGCGGTGATCTGGTCGGCGGCCGTGATGTCGATGAGGTAGGGGATGCGGCGCTGCTGGGCCAGCGGCGCGATCGTGGCGACGTGCGCGGAGTGGTACCCGCCGGTCAGGAGCTGGGCGCCGGCGTTGACGAGGCGCTCGGCCTCCGCCCGGGCGACCTCGGGCTTGGTCTGGCTGTCGGCGTGCATCAGCTCGAGCTTCGCGCCGCCCATCGACTTGATCCCGCCCGCGGCGTTGATCGCCTCGGCGGCCATCGTGGCGCCCAGGCGGGAATCCTGCCCGACGTCGGCCATGGGGCCGGTGACCGGCTCCACCATGCCGATCCGGATCATCCGCGGTTGCGCGCGCAGCAGCGCCGGAACTCCGGCGATGCCCACGGCCGATGCCGCCGCCGCTCCACGCACGAACGCCCGCCGGGTCACTCGCGTCCTTGCCATCCTTGCCCTCCTCGTTGAAGTGTCACGGACGTTACGGCCCCCGGGGCGCTCAGGTCAAGCGCCGAGCGCCTCGGCGATCGCCACCAGCTCCTCGTACTCCTGCATCCAGTAGCGATGGTCCCGGAAGTTCGGGAAGGCCGGCGGGAACGAGGGATCGTCCCAGCGACGCGCGATCCAGCCCGACATGTGGATGATACGGAGCGCGCGCAGCGGCTCGCAGAGCGCGAGACTCGCACGCTCGAACTCGCGGAACAGCTCGTACCCCTCCACGAGGTCCTCGCGCGCCCGGCGCGCCTCGTCCGAACCACCGCGCGCGAGCAGCCAGAGGTCCTGGACGGGCGGACCAACGAGGCAGTCGTCGAAGTCCACGAGCGTCGGGCCGTCGGTCGTCCAGAGGATGTTGCCGTAGTGCAGGTCACCGTGGATCCGCTGGGTCCGCGCGGCGGCGAGCGGCTTGGCGACGGCGTCGGCGATGCGGAGCGCGACGTCGCGATAACGCGGCGCCAGGTTCTCGGGGATGAACTTACCCCCGAGCACGACCTCCAGGGGTTCGCGGACGTAGGTCGCCACGTCCAGCCGCAGCCGGTGCGGCGCATCTCGGGCGGCGCCGACGGCGTGCATGCGGCCGATGGTCCGGCCGATCCGGCGTCGATTCTCGGCGTCGAGCTCGTCGAGCGAGCGCCCGCGGATCTTCGGGAAGGCCGCGTAGTAGATGCCCTCGATCTCGCCGAGGGTCGCGCCCGTGCCGAGGTCGAGCGGCGCCACCGCCGGCACCTCGGAGGCCACGAGGTCGGCGAGGAACGCGTGCTCGTCGAGGATCGTCTCGCGCGACCACCGGCCCGGCCGATAGAACTTCACGATGAGGCGCCGCTCGTCCTCGAGCTCCACCTCGTACACGCGGTTCTCGAAGGCGCGCAGCGGCAGGCAGCGGCCGGTACAACGCAGACCCCCCACCTCCACCGCGTCGAGCACGCGGTCCGGGGTGAGGGAGAAGAACGAGGCGCGGGGCTCGCCCACAGTAATGGCTCGCCCCGAGTATACGACCGAGCCGGCGCGGGAGCAGCCCTCCCGCGAGGTCGGTACTATCCGCGCAAGGTCAGCGTCGGCACCGGCGCCTTGCGGGCCACGCGCTCGGCGACGTCGGGTGCGAGCGCGCTACGCAGGCGGCCGCGGCCGCCGGACGCGAGCGCGATGAGGTCGGCATCGAAGGCCTCGGCCTCCAGGAGGATCTCCTCCGTCGGCTCGCCGAAGCGCACGGCGCTCTCCACCGGAATGCCGTCGAGCTGCGCCTCGATCCGGGCGAGGTCGTCGAGCCCCTCGGCGGTCAGGCGCGCCATCTCCTGGTCGCTGTACGCCACGGTCCGTCCGTGCGAGCCGACGATCCGATCCGGAACCGGGAACACGCGGAGCAGCCGCACCGTCGAGCCACTGCCGTGCGCGAGCGCGGACACGATCGGCACGATGTCCTCGCCGCGCGCTCGAATGCCGATTGGTGCAAGGATTCTTTTCGTCATCACTCTCTTCCTCCACTTGTTGAGACGCGGAGGCGACGCCGTTGGATTCCTGAAAAATCGCGCGCGGCAGGACAGGTGCAGCACCTGTCAAGACTTCGATCTCGCCCCGAGCCGGTTCACCGCCGCGTCGGTCTCCGCCGCGAGGCGCGCGACGAGGCTCGCGGCCGATTGGCGGCGCGCGAGGCGCAGACCCTGGCCGGCCCAGAGCGAGAGAAATTCCGCCCGCCCCTGCTTGGCGGCCGCGTTCCGCAGCGGCCGCGTCAGCGCGTTCTGGAGCGGGAACGGCAGGATCGCGTCCGGCGGCGCGGCGCGCTCCACCTCCGTCATGAAGCGGTTGACAATGCCGCGCGCCCAGCGCCCGGAAAACGCGCGCGTGAGCCGCGTCTCGTGCTCGCGCGCGCGGAGGATCGCCTGCTTGTACGCCTCGGGGATTCCCGCCTCGTCGCAGGTCAGGAAGGCCGTGCCCATCTGCACGGCGCTCGCGCCGAGGGCGAGCGCGGCCGCGATGCCGCGGCCGTCCATGATGCCACCCGACGCGACGACGGGGACCGTCACGGCGTCCACGACCTGCGGCACCAGGGCGATCGTCCCCACCAGTCCGGAATCGAGCTCGCCGGCGAACGTGCCGCGGTGGCCGCCGGCCTCGCTCCCCTGCGCCACGACGGCGTCGACGCCCGCCTTCGCGAGCGCTAGCGCCTCCTCGACGCTCGTCGCGGTGCCCAGAAGGAACATGCCGCGGCCCTTGATGGCCTCGATCGCGGGCGCGGGCATGAGACCGAAGGTGAAGCTGAAGAAGGAGGCGCCGCTCTCGAGCGCCGCCGAGAGCTGCGCGCCGAAGGTATCGCCCGCCGGCACGGGTGCGGTCGGCGCCGCCAGTCCCAGCTCGGCGAAGAACGGCGCCACGCGTTCCAGCGCGGGGCCCGGGTCCGCCGGGGCGGCGGGAGCGGGGAGCGGCGCGAAGAGATTGATGCCGAACGGCCGCGCGGTCAGCGCGCGCACCGCGCGGGACGATTCAGCGATCTGCGCCGGCGTCAGGTAGGCCGCGCCGATGAACCCCAGCGCGCCCGCCTCGCAGACGGCAGCCACCAGCGCCGGCGTGTCTCCGCCGCCCGCCAGCGGCGCCTGGATGATCGGGTAGGTCAGGTTCAAGCCCTTCATGCGCCCCTCCTCGATGGGAGGCTACCCCCGCGCCGGCAACGTGAGAAACGACTTTAAGTGATGGCGGTTATCTCCCGCGCCGATGGAGATGCCCGAGCCCACCGCGCCACTCGTACAGGGCGTCGGGCTCGCCCTCCTCGTTCCGTGTGCCGTCGTCCAGCGCGACGAGCGTGAACCCACGCTTCTCGTAGAACCCGCACGCGTTCGTGTTCCGCTGGAAGACGTAGAGCCGCAGGCCGTCCAGGCGCGCGGCCTTCGCGGCCGCCAGCAGGCGGCTCCCGACTCCCCGGCTCTGGGCGTCGGGGGTCACGTAGAGATGGTCGAGGAACCCCGCCCTCACCGCGGCGAAGCCGACGACCCGGTCCGCGAGGATCGCCACGGTCACGTCGCATTCGACGAGGACATGGCCCTCGATCCAGGTTCGCGCCTGCGCGTCCGTGTAGAGCTGGCGCAGGTACGGCATCGCGCGCCGGCGGGATGTGAGCAGGATCTCGGTGATCGTCTCCGCGTCGGCCTGGGTCGCCGGCCGCAGACGGACCTGAGCCGCGCTCACCGCTGGCCGGCGCCGAGGGCGGTCAGGAACGCGGCGAGGGCGCTGGAGACGAAGGCGTTCCGGCGGCGGATGAACACGGTGTCCACGCGGGCCTCGGCCGGCGGCAGCTCGTGGATCGCCACGCGGCCCTCGGGCCAGACCGGGCCGATCAGCCCCTTCGGCAGGAGGGTCACGCCGAGCCCGGCGGCGACGCAGCCGATGATCGCCTCGAGCGTGCCGAACTCGAGCAGACGCGCGCCGACGACGCCGCGCCGCGCGAGGATGTCCTCGAGCCGCTGGCGATACGAGCAGCCGGCGCGCAGCACGACGAGCTTGAGATCGCCCTGTTTGACCAGCTCGTCGAGGCTCCCGACCGCCGGGCTCGTGAAGATCGCCAGCTCCTCGCGGACGACGACCTCCGCCTCCAGCTCGGCGTGATCCACCGGCCCACACACGAAGGCGCCTTCCAGCCGGTGCTCCAGCACCTCTGTGACCAGCTCGCAGGTCGTGCCGGTCCTGAGCACCAGATCCACGCCGGGGTACTTCGCGACATAGGTGGCGAGCACGGGGGAGAGCCGCAGCGCGGCGGTGGTCTCGAGCGAGCCGATCGTCAGCGGTCCCGTGGGCGTGCCGTCGTCCTCGACCGCCCGTCGCGCATCCTCCAAAAGATGCCGGACGCGCAGGGCGTACGGCAGCAGGCGGCGCCCGGCGTCGGTCAGCGCCACGCCGCGGCTCGAGCGCTCGAAGAGCGGCGCGCGCAGCTCGTCCTCGAGCAGGCGGATGCGGGCGGTCACGTTCGACTGCACCGTGTGGAGCTCGGCCGCCGCGCGGCTCATCCCGCCCAGCCGCGCGACCGCCTCGAAGATCCTGAGATCCGCCGCGTCCATCGCCGATCGATACTACGCCCTCGGGCGAGCCGAAGCTTGACAGTCGGCGCCCCGGAGGCCGATGATCGGAACATGACGACACTTCAGCGAGCCGAGGCCGCCGAGCACGCGATGAGCGAGGAGCTGGATCGCATCGTGGTGAAATCAGTCATCTACACCTCGGGCGAGCGCGACCCGAGGCAGCCGGTCCAGCGGCCGCCGGACCAGGGCAAGCTCTACATGATGGGGCACGACCCGCGCCTGGCCCGCATGCCCGACCGGCCGACGCTCTTCGACTTCTTCAAGTATCGCTTCGGGCCGTCCAATCACCTGCTGCAGAGCGCGCGGCTCGCGCTGAAGAACGGCACCGGCGAGAAAATCGTCCTCGCGTGCCTCCTGCACGACATCGGCATCGCCGGGTTCATCCGGAGCGACCACGGCTACTGGGGCGCCCAGCTCGTCGAGCCTTACGTGGACGACGAGGTGAGCTGGGCCATCCGGCACCACCAGGCGCTGCGCTTCTTCGCCGACGAGTCCGTCGGGTATCGCTACCCGGACATGTACGTCAAGCTCTTCGGGCCCGACTACAAGCCCGAGCCTTACATCGAGCAGGCCTATCGGCAGGCGCGCGAGCACAAGTGGTACATGAGCTCGCGGCTGATCTGCGTGAACGACCTCTACTCGTTCGACCCCAACGTCCAGGTGCGCCTCGAGGAGTTCATGGACATCGTCGGCCGCCACTTCAAGCAGCCCAAGGAAGGCCTCGGCTTCGACGGCAGCCCGGTGGCCCACATGTGGCGCACCATGATTTACCCGACGAAGTATCTGTAGACCGAGCCAGGCCGCGTAGCTCTTCTTCGGCTCGACCTCAAACGCGCTCGACGTCCGCGCGGCCGAACAGGCCGTAGGGGCGCACGAACAGCACCGCGAGCAGCACCAGGTACGACGCGACGTTGCTGAACCCGCCGCCGAGGAGCGGATCGAGATAGCCGGCCGCGAGACTTTCCAGCACGCCGATCGCGATCGCGCCGACGATGGTGCCGGCGATGCTGTCGAGGCCCCCGATGATGACGATCGGGAACACCCTGAGCCCCACCAGCACCACGCCGAACCCGCCGCCGGACACGACCGTCCAGAGCGTCCCCGCGAGGACCGACAGAAGGCCCATCAGGACCCACGTGATCGCGAAGTGTCGCTGGACGTCGATCCCCACGCCCGCCGCGACCTGCTGGTCGTCGGCGATGGCGCGCAGGGCCAGGCCCGTCCGGCTCCGGCGAAAGAACCAGCTCACAGCGGCGATCGCGACGACGGCGACCGCGGCGGCGAGCAGCTTGCTGGGCGAGACGGGCACGCCGAGGAAGATCAGCGGGTCCTGCGGGATCGGCAACGGGATCCCGCCCGGCACCCCGGCGAACGCGAGCGACATCGAGCCGCGCATCACGGCGCCCAGGCCGATGGTGACCATGATCAGCGAGACCAGCGGCTGGCCGACCAGCCGGCGCAGGACCAGCCAGTTGAAGACCACCGCCGTCGCGACCATGCCGGCGCACCCGACGCCGAGCGCGCCGACCAGCCCGAGCCCGAGCGCGTGGAAGCCCGATGCGACCAGCCGCGAGGCCAGCATGAGCCACTCGCCGAGAGCAAAGTTGATCATGCGCGAGGCCTTGTAGACGACCACGAAGGCCAGCGCGACCAGCGCGTAGACCGCGCCCGCCAGCGCCCCGTCGACGACCAGCGCGAGCGGGAAGACCATGCGCCGCGCGCGCTAGAGCAACGCCGCGATCGTCTCCGCGGCCTCGGTGGTGCCCGCCTTGCCGCCGAGGTCGCGCGTGAGCGTCCGGCCCTCCTCCACCACGCGCTCGATCGCGCCCACGACGGCGCGCGCCGCCTCCGCGTGGCCCAGGTGCTCGAGCATCATCGCGCCCGTCCAGATCTGCGCGATCGGGTTCGCGACGCCCTTGCCCGCGATGTCCGGCGCCGAGCCGTGGACGGGCTCGAACATGGACGGGTATTCCTTCTCGGGATTGATGTTGGCGCCCGGGGCCAGCCCGATGGAGCCCGCGATGGCGGGTCCGAGATCCGACAGGATGTCGCCGAAGAGGTTCGAGCCGACGACGACGTCGAACCAGTCCGGGTGCTGGACGAAGTGGGCGGTCAGGATGTCGATGTGGTACTGCGCCGTCTTCACGCCCGGGTAGTTCTTCGCCATGGCCGCGAAGCGCTCGTCCCAGAACGGCATGCTGTGGATGATGCCGTTGGACTTGGTGGCCGAGGTCACGTGCCCGCGCCGCTTGAGGGCCTGCTCGAACGCGTAGCGCATCACGCGGTCGCAGCCCTTGCGCGTGAAGATCGCCTGCTGGACGGCCATCTCCTCGGGCGCGCCCTTGTAGAGCCGGCCGCCGATCTCCGAGTACTCGCCCTCGTTGTTCTCGCGCACGATCAGCATGTCGATGTCCGCCGGTCCGCGGCCGGCCAGCGGCGACTTGGCGCCCTTGAGCAGGCGCACGGGGCGCAGGTTGATGTACTGATGGAACCCGCGGCGGATCGGGATCAGGAGCCCCCAGAGCGACACGTGATCGGGCACGCCGGGAAAGCCGACGGCGCCCAGGAAGATCGACTCGAACCGCCGGAGTTGGTCGAGGCCGTCTTCCGGCATCATGCTGCCGGTCTTCGTGTAGCGCTCGCACGACCAGTCGAACGTCGTCCACTCGAAGTCGAAGCCGAAGCGCTTGCCCGCGACATCCAGCACCCGCGCGGCCGCCGGCACGACCTCCTTGCCGATGCCGTCCCCGGGAATGAGCGCGATCCTGTGCGTCATGACGTCCTCCTTGCCCGGAAGGATACTTCCATGTACTGGTAGTCGGCAGCATGAAAGCGCAGCGGCACCTGGCGCGCGACCCCGTCATGCGCAAGCTCATCCGGCGTCACGGCCCGTACGTCCTGACGCCCCATCGCCTCTCCCCCTACGAGACGCTGTTGCGCGCCATCGCTCACCAGCAGCTCAACGGCCGCGCCGCCGAGACCATCCTGGGCCGCTTCGTCGCGCTCTTCTCGACCGGGCGGTTCCCCGCCCCGGCGGCGGTCCTGGCCGCGCGGACCTCCAGGCTCCGCCGCGCCGGCTTCTCGCGCGGCAAGGTCCGCGCCCTCAAGGACATCGCCCGCCACGCCGTCAAGGGCGTCGTGCCCACGCGCCGCGCGTGCCGGCGGCTCGGCGACGAGGAGCTCATCGAGCGGCTGACGCAGATCCACGGCGTGGGCCGGTGGACCGTGGAGATGCTGCTCATCTTCGCGCTCGGGCGTCCCGACGTCCTGCCCGTGGACGACTTCGGCGTGCGCGAGGGCTTCCGCGTCGCCTACGGCCGTCGCGCGCAGCCCACGCCACGCGCGCTACGCGCGTACGGCGAGCGCTGGGCGCCCTATCGCTCGGTCGCGGCCTGGTATCTCTGGCGCGCGGCGAACGAGGCGCGTCAGGCGAGGGAGTAGAGGCGCGCGCAGTTATCCCAGAGGATCTTGGCCTTGGACTTCTCGCCGACACCCTCGAGTGCGACGAACTCTTCGATGGCCGTAGGAAACAGCCCGTCCGAGTGCGGATAGTCGGTCGAGACGACGATGTTATCGTCGCCGATGGCCTCGATCACCTGCCGGAGCGGCTTCTCGTCGGCGTCGGTCGCGACCCAGCACTGGCGGAAGAAGTACTCGCTCGGCAGCTTCGCGATCTGGACCTCCGAGCCCGGCCCGAACTTCTCCCACGCCTCGTCGAGCCGCCAGAGCCACCACGGCAGCCACCCGCACGTGCCCTCCAGGAAGGCGCAGCGCAGGCGCGGGTGGCGCTCGAGGACGCCGCCCGCGGCCATGCTGCCGAAGGCCATCATCAGCTCGACCGGGTTCCGCCCGGCCACGCCGATGACGCGGCCGTTCGGCGTGTCCAGGTAGCGCCGGGCGAGATCGTCCTTCAGCGAGGACTGTCCGGTCGGGTGGAAGCCGAGCGGGACGCCCAGCTCCTCGATCGCGTCCCATAGCGGCTCGAACGCCGGCTCGTGCACGTGGCGGCCGTTGATCGGGTTCGGGTTGCCGATGACCGCCACCGCGCCCAGCTCGCGCACCGCGCGCCGGGCCTCGCGCACCGCCGACGCCGCGTCGTGGAACGCGACCTGGGCGGCGAACTTCAGGCGCCGGGGATCGCGCGCGCAGAAATCGCGCGTCCAGTCGTTGTGCGCGCGCGCGAGCGCCGCGGCCACCTGCGGGTCGAGGTCGTCGTGCATGAGGACCTGGCGGCCGCGCGTCCCGTAGAGGACCGCGACGTCGATGCCCTCGATGTCCATCGCCTGGAGGTGGGTCTCCGCGTCGTAGCCGCGCGCGTGCGCCGCCGCGTAGTGGGGGTGCCGGGCGAAGGCGCGCTCGTGGAGGTCCTTGCCGACGACCGCCGTGTGCGCGCGCTTGGACATCTCCCCCAGCTCGAGCTCGCCGATCTTGATCACGGGCTGGTTGGGCGCGTTCTCTGCCCGCCGGGCGAACCGTGGCGCGAACTTGCGGAACGGCTCGTCCAGATACTTCTCCCACAGACCATCCGGCTCCATCGTGTGCAGGTCGCTATCCATCACCTTGAACCCGTTCTTCATGCGCCCCTCCCATCCCGCTGGCAGGCTTCTCGGCCGGAAGCATACTACGCGAAGCGCGGGCCCGCGTCCTCAGGGCAGCGAGAAGGCCACGATGTGATCGCCCATCTTCGTCCGCATCTTGGCGTGGCCGCCGGCGGCGACGACGACGAGCTGCCGCCCGCCCGGGCCGAGCTGGAAGGACATCGGCGTGGCCTGGGCGCTGGCCGGTAGCTCCGCGCTCCATAGCTCCTTTCCCGTCTCGACGTCAAACGCGCGAAGCCTCGGATCGCGTGCCGCCGCGATGAACACCAGGCCTCCCGCGGTGGTCAGCGAGCCGCCCAGGTTGTTCGTCCCCCAGCCCGCCGCCTCCGGCCGCGCGGCGAGCCCGGGCGCCGCACCGAGCGGGACCTCCCAGCGCACGTCGCCGCTCGCGAGGTCCACCGCGGCCAGCGTGCCCCACGGCGGCGGATTGCAGGGCAGGCCGGACGGCGAGATCAGGATGTCCCGGTACATTCCGTAGCCAGTGCCGAACTGCGGCGCAAACTCTCCCCGCGCCCCGCGAATGGTCCCGACGAGCCAGGCCCACAGGAACGGGAGCCGCGGCGTGAGCGTGACCACGAAGGCGCGGCGGTTGGTGTTGACGATGATCAGTCCACGCGCTGGATCATGCGACAGGCTCCCCCAGTGCATGCCGCCGGTGAAGCCCGGGAAGACGACGGTGCCCTCGAGGCTCGGCGGCGTGAAGATGCCCTCCGACCGCAGCGTCGCGAGGCGAGCGCGACACGCCTCGCGGTCGGCGGGCGTCGGGCCCCAGGCGTCGTCCGGCGTCAGGCGCTGCGGCGCGAGCGCGCGCGGCCGCACGGGGAAGGGCTGCGTCGGCCACGCCTCCTCGCCCGGCATCGTGCTCTTCGGCACCGGGCGCTCCTCGACGGGAAAGAGCGGCACTCCGGTGAGCCGGTCCAGGACGAACAGGTGGCCCATCTTGGTGGCCACCGCCACGGCCGGCACCGCCTTGCCCCCGCGGGTGAGCGTCACGAGCGTCGGCTGCGCCGGGACGTCGTAGTCCCAGAGGTCGTGGTGGACGACCTGGAAGTGCCACACGACCTGGCCGGTCTCGGCGCGCAGCGCGACGACCGAGTTGGCGTAGACGTTCGCGCCGAGGCGCTTGCCGCCGTAGAAATCCGGACTCGGGCTGCTCGTGGGAACGAAGACCAGCCCGCGCCCGGGATCCGCCGAGATGGGTGCCCAGGCGTTGGCGGCGCCGGTGCGGCGCCAGCTCTCGTCCCGCCAGGTCGCGCGCGCCGGATCGGCGGTGTCGATCGGGATCGGATCCCAGCTCCACCGGAGCGCGCCGGTCCGGGCGTCGAACGCGCGGACGACGCCCCGCTCCACGTCGGCGAGCCAGTTGTCGCCGATGGAGGAGCCGACCACGACGAGCGAGCCCACGATGGCCGGTGGCGAGGTCACCCCGTACAGCCAGCGCCCGAGGAACGTCTTCCGAAGACTTTCACGCAGCTCGATCTGGCCCTTGTGGCCGAAGTCCTCGCACGGCACGCCGCGGGCCGCGTCGAGCGCGATCAGGCGGGCGTCGATCGTGGCCACGAAGATGCGACGGCGGCACGCCTGCCCGGCCAGGCGGGTCGGATCGAGCCAGGTGGAGACGCCACGCGAGGTGACCTCGGAGAAGACCCGCGAGCGGTCCACGCCGGGATCGTAGACCCAGCGCTCCTTCCCCGTCGCGGCATCGAGCGCGATCACCCGGTTGAACGGCGTGCTGAGAAACAGCGTGTCGTCGACGACGATGGGCGTGGCCTCGAGCGCCGCCTTCTCGCGCGCCCGGCTCGTGTCGCCGGCCTCGCCGGTCCGGTAGATCCAGGCGACTCTGAGTCGCTGGACGTTGCCACGCGCGATCTGGACGAGGGGCGAGTAGCGCGTGCCGCCGGCGTCGTTGCCGTAGGCGGGCCAGTCGCCTCGAAACGCTTCCTCGCCCCGGAGCGGCGCCGGCCTCCCGAGCAGGAGCGCGACGAGAGCGACCACCGTGGCCCGCGCGATCGAAGCGCGCATCGGACTCAGAACGCCGGGCCCCAGCGGTCGGCGAATGCGACCTCGCGCAGCGGGCGCCGCGGCGGGCGTCCGAACTTCCCGAGCGGGTAGCCCAGCGGGATCAGGGCGGCGGTCTCGACCTCGGCCGGAATGCCGAGCAGCTCCTTCACCTGCGCGTCGCGGAACTTGTGGATGGTCGTGATGCAGCTCCCGATGTCGAGGGCGCGTGCCGCCAGCATGATGTTCTGGACGGCCGGATAGATCGAGGCGCCCGTGGTCAGCGTCGCCTGGCCGTCCGGCGTGATGCACGCCAGGACGAGCACGGGCGCCTCACCGAGATGCTCGGAGAGGTGCCGTGCCGAGGCCAGCATCTTGCCCGCCGGGCTGTCGGGCGGCTCCTTCGCCGCGCCGGCGTAGTACGGTACTTTCATCAGCTCGCCCCACGCCTCGCGGTAGAGCTCGCCGAGCCGCTTCCGCTTGGCCGCGTCGCGGACGACGACGAAGCTCCAGCCCTGGCGGTTGCCCCCGCTCGGCGCACAGATGGCCGCGTCCATGATCTGCCGGAGCACGGCCTCGGAGATCGGGTCGGGCCTGAGGCGTCGGATGGCTCGCTGCGTGGTGACGACGTCGAAGAAGTCCATGGGTCCCTCCCGACCCAAGAGAATACGCCGGCGTCAGGCCGAAGGGGCGACGGGGAATCCCAGGGTGCGGCCGGCGGCGCGGAGCCGCCTGTCGAGGCTCAGCAGGACCAGCTCCGGCACGAATTGCTTGAGCGCGAGCAGGCTGGCCAGGTGCAGTGCGTCGAGCGCCCGCAGCGGTTCGCCGGGAAAGGGCTCGCGAGCACGCGCCACGACGCGCCGGCTCAACCGGAGCAGGCTCCACTCCCCCTCGATCCGCCGAAGCGCCCCGCGGAGCGAGCCCACACGGCTCTCGGTGAGGCGGCCCGTCTGCTGCGCTCGGAGCAGGGCGCAGTCGCATTCGACCAGCGTCAGATCCGACGCCACGACGCGCTCCGCCTTCGCCAGGGCCTCCCGCACCGCGCCGCTGCCCGGCTCGGCGAGGAGCCAGGCGAGGACCGCGCTCGATTCCGCGTAGAGCTTCATTGCTCGCCCCGGATCTCGTCGAGGAGCTGCTTGGCCAGCCCCGGCTTGCCGGTGCGCGGCATTGACGGGTACATCTCGGGCCGGTTCCGCCCGCCGAGCGTCAGGAGCCCACGTCGCGCGAGCATGACGAGCCCGTCTTCGGCGTGACTCGACGCGGCTCCCGGAGGTGCCAGCTCGGCGACGACCTCGCCGCGGGCGGTGATCAGGATCGTCTCCCCGGCGCGCACACGGCGAACGTGCTCGCCGAGTCGGCCCTTCAGCTCCCGCAGGCCGATCCGCCGCGGTCCAGCCGGGGCCAGAGCCCGTCCCGCGCGGTAGCGCCGCCCGACTTCGGCGACGGCGTCGACGCCCCGGCCGGCGCGGGCCCCGCGGCGCACGGGAGTAAGAACGATCGCGTCGTCGTCCGCCGTCACCTCGAGCGGCGCCGCGCCGTCGACGCCCAGGCGACGCAGGAGCGCGCGGTCGATGACCAGCGCCCAGCTGTTGCCCGTACGGGTCAGTCGCTTCAGCATTGTGGCCTCTCCGTACTGACAATATAGGCCGTACAGTCAGTACGGCGCAAGTCTCCGGGCGAGGCCGTCGGACAGGACCATTGGCATGCTGGACGGCGCCCTCAAAAACTACGCGCCGAACTACGGGAACGACTACGGGGGGAGGTTGCTTGCGGCCTGGCTCGAGCGCTGAAGGGCTAGCCCGTCCCGCGCAGGAGCGCCAGGACTTGTTCAACCAGCCGATCGGCGCGCGCGTCGAGGTCTTTGGCGCCGAGGTTGGCGATCGGGTGCGGCACGTCGAGGAAGCGGTAGCCCGGCATGCCCCAACTCGTCGCCATGGCCTCGCCCGTGGCGCGGAAGGGCTCGGTCACCACAGCCACCGCCGGCGCGCCCGCCCGCTCGAAGAGGATCGCGTCGAGCACACTGCTCGACGAGCAGGACCCTCAGTCGCCGATGCCGGAGACGACGAAGTCGCTCTGCTTCCGCAGCGCCTCGATGTCCGCCGCGTCGACTTCGTGGCTGGGCGAGCGCTTGCGCACCATGCGGCTCACCGTCATGCCGTGGCGGCGGCCCAGACGCTCGGCCAGGCGCAGCAGCAGCGCGTCGGAGTTGAATTTGGTGTTCTCGACGAGCCCGATGCGGAGGCCGTCGAGGCGCGCCGGCCGCGGCGCGATCTTGATCTCGCGGCCGACGGGCGCCGCCGTGGGGTCGAAAAGGGGCGAGCTCAAGTGCTATGCCGCCGCTGGTGCTTGAGGCCGCTGCGATGTGATGATGTACGCGTGCTTGACGGTCTGGCCAAAGAAGTCGCTGTCTCTCACTTCGACCCGGCCATGCTCAACCCGAATCGCACGGTTGAGGGCCTCGACGGCGGCATCTTGGGGATCGACGACGACGATTCGCGAGAGGCTGGTCAAACCTTGCCCGCCAAGTCTTGACTTGATTTGGCTGACGAAATAGTCGACGACGCTTCGCTTGTCATCTCCAGCCCACGGAGCAGAGACGATCAGGTCCCAACGATCGGGAGCGTCTTCGCGCATGAAGAGGGCGAAGAGCGCGAAGGGCCCCTTCTCTTCGGCAATATGCGATTCGAGTTCGGCGAACTTCTCTGTGATCTCAGGCACCGTCATAGAACCGCTGCGAGCTCCTCGGCCGCTTGTATCATTGATGTTGCGTGAGGTTGCTGCACCGTGCCGACAACATTGTATCGCGACTCAACCTTCCAGATGGCCACGACGTTCCAGAGCGCAAAGTGGTTCTGCTTGATCCGCTCCTCCTGCCCCGCAAGGCGCAGCAGAACACCGAGCTCGTGGGTCTGGAAGCTTCTGTAGGCCTGGAACTCGCCGCCAGTGCTGGGAAACTCTGTCCAGTTGAGAGTCCGGCAGATCCGGGCCTTGAGCGCTACCTCGACGCCGTAGCCGCAAAGATAGGTGGCGCCGTCAAAGCGCCCGGCCGTGAGGAGCGCCTTAAGGTTACACCGGCACGGTGACGGCCTTAGTCCACTTGTTGCCCCAGCCCGGCAGGCACGCGGACCAGCTCCCTGCGCGGCCGCCGGCGCAGACGATCAGAATGTCGTCAGGGTTCTCGAAGAAGGCGCGCCAGGTCGTCTCGTCACCCGGCGCCACCTCGCCCGGCAGGCGCGCGGCGCGCTTGAGATCGGCCACATGGCGGCGCGTATTCTCGACCAGGAAGCTCTGCACCTGGCGCCGCGACCACCCGCTCTGCCGGAGGATCTCGGCGTGCTCGCCCGCGAAGACGAGGAGCGCCTGGTTGAAGCCCTTCACGTTGGGCAGGCCTAGATTCGAGAGCGCGTCGGCGAAGCAGCGCAGGAGCGGTTCGGGCTCAGCGGCAAGCTGGTTGTAGACCTGGTAGAGGCTGTTCGAGGCGTACACCGTCACGGCGCTCTGCTCGGGACGCAGGCCGCGCGCGACGTGGAGCGGCTCCCACGGATGGTCCTCCTCGTGCTCGGCGAAGCAGAAGGAGTACTTGCCCGGGTTGCCCAGCGTGGCGCGGTCGAGCAGGCCGGGACGCGCCTGCATGACGTTCATCATCACCAAGCGCACCGCCCGGCCGATGGTCGCGTTCGACCGCCACCCCTGACCGAAGGCGTTGTTGCCGGCGTTCAGGCCGATGCGGCGCGCGATGGGGCCGTTGACGACGAGCACGATGGCCGAGCCGCCCGTGCTCGAGGCCGGCCCGTGATACGCGAAATCGGGGCGACAGAGTCCGCGCACCGCGGCAGTGACCACCGGCATGTACTCCGGCCGGCAGCCCGCCAGCACCGCGTTGATCGCGACCTTCTCGGCGACCACTTCGGTGTTCCGGCCCGCGATCTCGCCGAGGATTTCGTCGCGCCGCAGACCGGCGCCCGCCAGCATCTCGCCGACCGACTTCTCCGTGGGCGGGACGACCGGCAGCCCGTCAGTCCAGCCGCGCTCGAAGTACGCCTCGATAAGGCTCGCGGGATCGGCGTCGGGGTTGGAGGACATGGCCGGCATCATACCGCGGGTTGAAGCGATCGCCGGCTTGAGCAGCCGTCGGACAAGATCATCGGAGCGCTCCGAAGAGCTACGCGCCCAACACGCGATACTCACGGCCCGTCCGCAGATCTCGGCGACCACCGCGCGCCTCGACCGGACTAGCCAACGGCCGCAACGAGTTGGTGGATCAGGTCTCTCACTGCCTGTGGGATAGCGCCAGGGATTCGCGGAACCGTTCGGCCAGCACCACGCTCACGCTTACCTTGGAGAAGGGCCGCTCGAATCGTTCCTCGAAGAACTGCTCTAAGAATGCGCCCAGGCTCTTCGTTCCCTGGGCGGCCCGAACGGCCTCAGGTGTGACGCGCTGAAGCCCCTCAATCCCTTCATAGGCGTGATTCAACGCCCCTAGGTACTCCTCTAGCCCTATGACGTCTTCGATCGAAGAGTCGTCCGCGCCCTGCCGGTTCCGACTCGCCTCCACGACGGGAACTCCGAGCCTGGCCGCGATCCTTGCCACCTTCTTGCCCGCGGCATCCCTGTCTACAACCACCACCGCCCGAACCGCCGCACGCTGAACCCGGCCGAGCATCTCCTTCAAGACCGGCTCCGTACCGTACGGGATGATGCTCGTCGTCCGTAGGTCGAGATGCAGGGCACCTGAGGTTTCGAGCGCGCGCGACGCGTTGGCCACGACAATCTGATCCGAGATGCCCTCTACGAAGACGTTCCGTGGGGCGATCACTGCCACGTCGCCGACCGTGACCCCGATGCTCTCACGCAGAGGGTCCCAGATCTGTCGGCCACCGGCATACGGGGTGTTCTGGATGGTCGTTGCTCGCGTCTCTGGATCGCGCGAACAGACCCGGATGCGCTGCGGAAAGTTCCAGTCGATCAGGAACGGCGAATGGGTGCTACCTCGTGCGCGGCTTCCACGTCCCACGTCATACCGAACTCGATCGGCTGGCCGTGCACCTCACGGATGAGCGGGCGATCACCGCTGTGCAGAGCACCTTCGTAGAATGGCTGATTGAAAAACTGCCAGAGCACCCCGGTCTTCCCGGTGTCGTTTCGGCCCACGACGACCGTGACATTCGGGTCGAGCCGTAACTCTTGATCCGCGAACTGCCGGAAGCGCGTTAGTCGAAGCCGTCTAAGACGCACAGGCTCCGTCCCCCTAACCAGCCACCGCTTGAAGCAGCGTGCTACGGAGAATCTCGAAGAGGTGCTGCCGTAGGTTCGTCTTGAATACCTTCAGATACTCCAGGTAGCTCGGCGCGCGCTCGGCCGTCACACCCTTGCTATGTGCGAGATCATCCCGCAGTCCAGTCAGGCGACCGATTCTCTGACTGGCGCTCGTGTCACCTACCATGCGGATCGCGGCGATGAGGTGCTCCCCCACGTGCAACCTCCTCTGTCCCTCGAACCCTACCACCACTTTGCGCGGCTTGGCTTTCAACGCCGTATCACTCCAGATTCATTGACGGCCTGGCAGCGAGCCTCGTAGACTTGGTTCAAGCGATCAGTCGCCGGCAAAGGAGGTGATGGCACTGGCCCCCGTGACAAAGGACGTTCTCCGGAAGGCTATCCGACTTCCTGAACGCGAGCGCGTGCGCGTCGTGGAAGGTCTGCTCGCCAGCCTCAATGGAAAGCGGGAGCGGGCGGTGGACGCCGCCTGGCGGGCCGAGGTGGAAGCGAGAGCCCGAGAGCTGAGGGCGGGAACGATCCGCCCAATCCCTTGGACGGAAGTCCGCCGGCGCGCGCGGAAGCGGGCGCGTGGCAAAGTTTAGCCTCACCTTCCACCCGAAGGCCGCGGAAGACTACGAAGAGGCCTTCGCGTGGTATTCCGCACGTAGCCGAACCGTCGCAGCGGACTTCGAACTCGAAATCGGCCGCGCTCTCCGGCTGATCGCCGACAGCCCGCAACTTGGACCTCTGTTCGATACCTCGCGGCGGCGAATGATCGTCCGAAAATTCCCCTACTCGCTCATCTACCAAGTCGGGGCGCGTGAGTTGATCATCTTGGCCGTCGCCCACGCGCGGCGACGGCCATACTACTGGCGGCGGCGGGCGAGGAAGCGGCGCTGATCCTTACTTCTGTCTTCGTCCTTTTCGCCGGTCGATCGCCTCGCCCCAGCGCGCGAGGAAGGCGGTGATGAAGGCGTGCTCCCTGGCCGGATCGACGGCGAGCGCCGCCAGCGCCAGCGCCACGGCGAGGGCCACGTGGTAGCCCTCAGAGCGCGACGCAACAGCGCGACGGTACGCCGGGTGGGCCTCGTTCACCCACACGGTGGATTCGACCAGGCGGCCCAGCTCCCGATCGTCCGGGCGTGCGTCGAATTGGATGCCGAGCCCGTAGCGCGTGGGCCGGCGCGTCCCCGGGCCCGCAGCGACGTGGCCCTCGGCCGGCGGCTCCTGGACAACAGGCGGCTCGACCTCCCGTGCCCCTGACGTCGCGGCCTCCCCTGCCGCGGGTGCATCGACAGCAGGCTCAGCCTCGCCAGCCCGCGGCCCCTCAAGCTTGCTGACCGCCTCGTGAATTGCGAAGAGAGTCGCGGGAGGCTCGCCGGCCGGCCCGGCAGCGGCGCTCGGCAGCCGCCGCTGGCCACCCGCGCGCTGTTCCACGAGCGCCGCGAGCAGCGGGAAGTCGCTGGCCAGGTCCGCGAGCACGCCCTCGAGATCGCGCTCCACCGGCCGCGCGGCGCGGCGCCGCGCGCGCTCGGCGGGCTCGCCCGCGTCGCCCCACGCGGCGAGCTGGCGCGAGACGGCCTCCTGGATCGCCTTGCGATAGGAAAGGTAAGTCGCGCCGCGCGCGCCGGCACGGATGAAGTCGGCCTTGTTGAGCGTGAGGCACTCGGCCAGCGCCGGCACTTCGATGAGGCCGCCGATGCGCTCGGCCGACGCAGGGGCGAGGGCGAGCCAGTCCCAGCCGCGGCGGATCACCTTGCCGAAGGTGCTCACGGCGACGCCGCGCTGCTCCTCGGGGAGCGCCCTGCTCTCGCGCACGAGGTAGCCGGCGCCCGCTGGCTTGCGCTTGCGCGCGGTGCGGATGGCCACGGGCGCGGTCTCGGCCGCGCGCCAACCCTGCCGCACCACCGGCCGCCCGTTCAGGACGAAGGCGACGCCGCGCGGGTAGTGCGCGCCCATGATGTCCACCAGTGCCGGGTCGAGGAGCGACTGGAAGTTGCGGCGGAGCGCGCCCTCGACGAACCCAGGATCGAGCAGGGGCGAGAGCGCGCTGGTCAGCACCAAACGCACGGCCGTCCCGTGGCCAGCGACGAGCCCCGGCGGCGGAATGCGCCGCCAGGGCGCCTTGTGGCGCGAGGCGAGCCGCCAGGACGACGCGACGTGCTGCTTGCCCCGCCGCGTCTCCGTGACGACCTCGGCGCAGACCAGCAGCGCGATCTTGATGCCGACGCCGGCGAAGCCGATGCCAGCGCCGCGCATCTTCGCGCTGGCCGCGATGTCATGGTAGCGCGCCAGTTCACCCCGACGCATGCCAGCGCCGTCGTCCACAATGGTCAGCGCCGGCGCGGCCGCCTCGGTCGTGAGCGTGATGGTCGCCGCACCCGAGTCGAGGGCGTTGGCGACGATCTCGGTGAGGATCGTCTCCTCGGTGGCGCCTGGGTAGGCATCGCGGAGATCCTCGAGGAGGTGGAGGAGATCGACCCGCGTCTCGCCCAAGCTACCGCGCTTCGCCCTTCTCGATCTTCGCCCACGTATCGCGTAGCCCCACGGTCCGGTTGAACACCGGGCGCGGCGGCGCGGACTCGCGCGAGTCGACGCAGAAGTAGCCCTGCCGCTCGAACTGGAAGTGCTCGCCGGGCTTGACGCCGGCCAGCGCGGGCTCGAGGCGGGCGTTCTTCAGCAGCTCGAGCGATTTGGGATTGAGCACGCTCCGCCAGTCGTCCGCCTCGTCGGGCTTGGGCACGGTGAAGAGGTTCTCGTAGAGGCGCACCTGCGCGGGGAGCGAGTGGGAGGCCGAGACCCAGTGGACGGTCCCCTTCACCTTCCTCCCCCGAGAGTCGCCGCCGCGGCTCTCGGGGTCGTACGTGCAGCGCACCTCGACCGCGTTGCCCTGTGAGTCGCGCGTGACGCCCGTGCACTTGATGATGTAGGCGTAGCGCAGGCGCACCTCGACGCCCGGGGACAGCCGGAAATACTTGGGCGGCGGCGGGTCCTTGAAGTCCTCCTCCTCGATGTAGAGCATGCGGCTGAAGGGCACGCCCCGGGTGCCGGCCGTCGGGTCCTCGGGGTTGTTGACAGCGTCGAGGATTTCCACCTTGCCCTCGGGGAAGTTCTCGATGACCAGCTTGAGCGGCCGGAGCACGGCCATGCGCCGCTGGGCGCGCTTGTTCAGATCCTCGCGCAGGCAGTGCTCGAGGTGCGCGAGGTCCACGAGGTTCTCGGCCTTGGCGACGCCGATGCGCTCGCAGAAATCGCGGATGGCCTCGGGCGTGTACCCCCGTCGGCGCAGGCCCGCGAGGGTCGGCATGCGCGGGTCGTCCCAGCCGGAGACCAGCTCCTGCTGGACCAGCTCGAGCAGCTTGCGCTTGCTCATGACGGTGTGCGACAGGTTCAGGCGCGCGAACTCGATCTGCTGCGGGTGATGCACGCCGAGCTGGTCGAGATACCAGTCGTAGAGCGGCCGGTGGTCCTCGTATTCCAGCGAGCAGAGGGAGTGCGTCACGCCCTCGATCGAGTCCGACTCGCCGTGCGCCCAGTCGTACATGGGGTAGATGCACCAGGTGTCGCCGGTGCGCTGGTGCGTGGCCTTGCGGATCCGGTACATCACCGGATCGCGCAGGTTGATGTTGGGCGAGGCCATGTCGATCTTCGCGCGCAACGTCTTGGAGCCGTCCTCGAACTCCCCACGCCGCATGCGGTCGAAGAGGTCGAGGTTCTCCTCCACGCTGCGGTCGCGGTAGGGGCTCGGGCGCCCACCTTCCGTCAGCGTGCCGCGCAGCTCGCGCATCTCGTCGGCCGTGGAATCGTCCACGTAGGCCTTGCCCGCCCGGATGAGCTGCAGCGCCCATTCATAGAGCCGCGGGAAGTGGTCGCTCGCGTGGTGGAGGTGCGTGCCCCAGTCGAAGCCGAGCCAGCGGACGTCCGCCATGATGGCGTCCACGTACTCCTGGCTCTCCTTCGTGGGGTTCGTGTCGTCGAAGCGCAGGTTGCAGTGGCCGCCGAACTCCTGGGCCATGCCGAAGTCGATGCAGATCGCCTTGGCGTGGCCGATGTGCAGATAGCCGTTCGGCTCGGGCGGAAAGCGCGTGACCACCTTGCCGCCAAAGCGCCCGCTCGTGTTGTGCTCCAGGATGATGTCGCGGATGAAGTTCGACGGCTTGTCTTTGGGCTCCTCGCTCATGGCCCAAATCCTACCATCCAGACGCGGAGTTGCCGAGAGCCGTATCCTCCCGTCGACATTGACCGCCGCAAGTCGCGGCCCGTAGACTCTCGTCGAGGCCTGAAGATCCCGGCCCGTGGAGGCGATGCCGATGTCCCGTCTGGAACGAGCCGCTCAGACGGTTCGCGCGGCTCGGATGACGCGCCTGGAGTATGACGCGCTCATCGAGCGGGGCGTCCTCGACACAAACGACCCTATCGAGCTGCTCGAGGGCCGCCTGTTCTTCCGCGGCGAGCACCGTGGCACCCGGCACGAGGCGGCCTCGATCCGCATTCGCCTCGCGCTCGACCGCGTGTTCCGCGGGAGCTACCTGGTGCGAAGCGGATATGTTCTCGGCCTCAGCGATCTGGTGGAGTCTCGATCGCCGGGGGGCCCGCGCCGTCGTCTCCCCGAGCGCCGCGCCCCGCGCCCGCATCCGCGTCGCCGACCTCCTACCCTAGGATTGGGGCGCCTCACCGCAGCTTGAGCGACACCTCCTCGCCGTTGCCGATCGGGAGCGTCACCGAAAACAAATCCGGGTGCGACTTGACGCGCGCGAGGTAGTCCCGCAGTTCCTCGGCGTGCGACGTCACATTGTCCGCGACGAGCAGGCCGCCGGCGACCAGCCTGGGCAGCGCCAGCTCGACGTAGCGCAGATAGTTCGGCCGATCCGCGTCCAGGAACACCAGATCGAACGGGCCGGGCAACCGGGCGAGGGTCTCGGCCGCGCTGCCCTCCAGAATGTGCACCTGGCCCTCGAGGCCCGCCCGGGCGACGTTCGCGCGGGCCAGCCGGATCTTGTCGGGGTTGGCTTCGAGAGAGGTGACGCGCCCGCCGAGCGCCCGGACGGCGTCGGCCAGCCAGATGGTCGAGTAGCCGTTGGAGGTCCCCACCTCGAGGATCCGCTTGGCCCGCGCGGCCTGGACCATGATCCACAGGAGCCGCCCCGTGTCTGGCGTGATGTTGAGCATCCGCTTGGGGCGTTCGGTCTCGCGGCTGTCGTTCTCGCTCCCGAAGCGGGCCAGCTCGTCCAGGAGCGCGGTCAGCGCGTCGTCCATGGGGTTCGTCCTCCCGCAGGCATGCTCGGCCCCGCGCGCCGATGTTGCAAATGAATTCGCACTTGCGCAGCCGCCGCCTCCGGCTAACATGCTCGGCCTATGAACCTCAAGCCGATCGCCGCGCTGCTGCTCCTGTTCGCCTGGGCCGCGCCCGCTCTAGCCTTCGAGGGGGAGAAGCCGCTCTACGAGGCGGCCAAGAAGGAAAAGGCGCTCACCTGGTACACCGCGCACTACAACTCGGAAACGGCGGCCGCGGTCTGCAACGGCTTCGAGAAGAAGTACCCCGGGATCAAGTGCGACTACATCCGCACGACGGCCCAGGTCGCCTACCAGCGCCTGGCGCAGGACCAGAAGGCCGGGCTCGCGATGGCGTCGGTGATCAGCTCCACGGACGCCAGCCACTACGGCAAGATGAAGCAGGACGGCTGGCTCCAGCCCTACCGGCCGAAGAACCTGAGCGAGCTGATCGACGCCTTCAAGTCGTTCAACGACCCCGACGGCATGTACGTGGCCACCGCCGCGGGCCTCGTCCTGATCACGTACAACACCTCGGTCGTGTCGGCCGCGAACGCGCCCAAGAAGTGGACGGACCTGGCCGATCCGAAGTGGAAGGACAAGGTTTCCATCGGCCACCCGGGCTTCAGCGGCTACGTGGGGACGTGGGTCGTCCAGATGCGGAAGCTTTACGGCTGGGAGTACTTCAAGAAGCTCGAGCTGAACCGGCCGCGCATCGGCCGGTCCATCAACGACACGGTGACGATGCTGAACGCCAAGGAGAGCTGGGTCGCCGCCGGCCCGTCCGCGACGACGCTCGAGAGCATCGACAAGGGCAACCCGCTCGCGCTCGTCTACCCGGAGGACGGCGCCATCCTCATGGTCTCCCCAACCGGCATCCTCAAGAACGCGCCCGCGCCCAACGCCGCCCGGCTCTTCGTCGAGTACCTGCTGAGTCGTGAGTGTAACGAGGTCGTGGTGAAGATGCGCCAGGACTCGGTGAACAAGCACGTCAAGGCCCTGCCGGGCGCCAGGTCGATCGCGGACGTGAAGACGATCCGCCCGACCTACGAGGAGATCGAGAAGGGCATCCCCGAGGTGAAGGAGCAGTTCCGGGACACGTTCGGGATCTGAGCGTGGTGCGCTGGCGCCACCTCGACCGCTCGCTCGTCGTGTGGCTCCTGTTCGTCGCCGTGCTGCTCCTGCTGGTCGTCAATCCGCTGGCGCGGCTCGTCTGGTCGAGCTTCCAGAACGGCGAGACCGGCGCCTTCACCCTCGCCAACTACGCCACGGCCTACGGCCGCTGGCGCTATGTCGAGGCGCTCGTCAACTCGCTTGTTGTCGGCCTCGCGGTCGCGGCGCTCTGCGCGGTGTTCGGCGTGCCGATGGCGTGGGCGGTGTCCCGCACGGACATGCCCGGCAAGGGGCTCGTGTGGGCGGCGATCCTCGGCACGTTCATCGTGCCCTCCTACCTGGGCGCGGTCGCCTGGATCCTCTTGGCGGGCCCGAACGCCGGCTGGCTGAACCGCGTCTTCACGGCGCTCACCGGCGCGAGCGCGGGCCCGTTCAACATCTACACGAAATCCGGGCTCGTGCTCGTCATCGCCTGCTACTCCTTCCCGTACATGTTCGTCTTCACGCGCGGCGCGCTCGATCTGATCTCGTCGGAAATGGAAGACGCGGCCACCACGCTCGGCGCCGGCGTCGTGCGCACCACGCTGCGCGTGACGCTGCCGCTCACGCTCCCGGCCATGCTCGCGGCGGCGATCGTCTCGTTCCTCGAGGCGATCGCGCTCTTCGGCGTCCCCGCGCTCATCGCGCTGCCGGGCCGCTTCCAGCTCGTGACCACGACGCTCTGGCAGTTCTTCGAGTTTCCGCCACGGGTGCAGGTGGCGGCCGCCTACTCGATGCCCCTGCTCGGCATCACCGCGCTCCTGTTCTGGCTCCAGCAGCGGATCATCGCGCGGAAGGGCTACGTGGCGCTCACCGGCAAGGGCGGCGAGCGGCGGCTCGTGCGGCTGGGCGCCTGGCGCTGGGCCATGCTCGCCTACTGCCTCTTCGTCACGTCGCTCTCGTTCTTCCTGCCGATGGTGGTCGTGCTCCAGGCGGCCTTCGCCCGGGCCTGGGGCCGTGGCTTCTCGCTCGACAACCTGACGCTCGGCAACCTCCGCTTCGTCCTTGTCGATCAGCCGATGACGCGCGCCGCGACGCTCCACACGTTCGTCTACGGCGGCGTCTCCGCCGCGCTCGCGCTCGGCCTTGCGCTGGCGATCGCCTACATCGTCCACCGGCGCCTGGTGCCGTTCGGCCGCGCGCTCTCCTACGTGGCCATGGCGCCCTTCGTCATCCCGGGCATCGTCCTGGCGATCGGGTTCTACGCCGCCTACACCTCGCCGCCCCTCGTCCTCTACGGCACGGCATGGATCCTGATCCTCGCCTTCACGACGCGATTCCTGCCGATCGCGTACGCGAACAGCGACGCGGCGCTGCGCGCGATCAACCCCGAGCTGGAGGACGCTGTCCGGATCCTCGGGGGCAGCCGGCTCCTGGCGCTCCGCCGCGTCGTCGGCCCGCTCCTCAAGCGCGGCCTGGCGGGCGCGTTCCTGCTGGTCTTCATCCCGGCCACGCGCGAGCTCAGCTCGGCGATCTTCCTCTACACGACCGGGACCCAGGTGCTCTCCGTGCTCCTCTTCGACAAGAGCGACGAGGGGAACTTCGAGTATCTTTCGGCGATCGGGCTCATCCTCGTGGTCGGCACGGTCGCGCTCGTGCTGGCGGGCTTCCGTCTGGTCGGGCGTGACTTCATGCTGAAGCGCACGGCGGCGTGAGCAAGCTCGTCCTCAAGGGCGTCACCTGCCGCTTCGGCAGCGTCACCGCGGTGGACGACGTGAACCTGGCCCTGGCGCAGGGCGAGTTCGTCTCGCTGCTCGGGCCCTCCGGCTGCGGCAAGACGACGACGCTGCGGATGATCGCGGGCTTCCTCTCGCCGTCGGCGGGGACCATCGAGATGGACGGTGAGGTCATCTCCTCGCCCGCCTCCGCGTTGCCCCCCGAGAAGCGCGGCATGTCGATGATCTTCCAGAGCTACGCGATCTGGCCCAACATGACGGTCGCCGAGAACGTCGCGTTCGGCCTCGAGGTGCGCCGCCTCGCCCGGGCGGAGGTCCGCTCGAAGGTGGACCACATCCTCGACGTCGTGCAGCTGGCGCCCCTGCGCGACCGCTACCCGGCGGAGCTCTCCGGCGGCCAGCAGCAGCGCGTCGCGCTCGCGCGGGCCATCGTCGTGCAGCCGGCGGTGCTCCTGCTGGACGAGCCGCTCTCCAATCTGGACGCGAATCTTCGCGAGGAGATGCGCTACGAGATCCGGCGCCTTCACGACGAGTTCCACATCACGACGGTCTACGTGACGCACGACCAGGCCGAGGCGATGGTCACCTCCGACCGCATCGCCGTGATGCACCAGGGACGGATCGAGCAGGTGGACGAGCCGCGCGCCCTCTACGCGCGGCCCCGCACGCGCTTCGTCGCCGGCTTCATCGGCCGCACGAACTTCCTCGAGGGCGAGGTGCGCGGCGCGGAGGTCGTCTTCGACCAGTTCACGATCGCGCTGGAGCGGTTCGCGGACGCGCGGGCGCTCGGCGGGCGCGTCGCCTTCTCGCTACGGCCGCAGAGCATCCACCTCCACCGCCAGCGCCCGGCCGTGTCGCGGGCCTGCGTCGTCGCCGGCCGGATCGTGCAGCGCGCCTACCTCGGCGAACACTGGGACTACGCCGTCCGTCCGCGGGACGGGTCGATCCGTCTCCGTGTGACCGCGCGCCCCCACGAGGTCTTCGAGGTGGACGAGGAAGTCTGGCTCGAGGTCGACGCCGGCCAGATGGCCGCGCTCCGCTAAGAGCGCTTGTCATGGCGTGGTGTTCGATCTAGGGTCATGGAGTCCGACACCGACTGAAAACGAGGAGCCGTCATGAAGATATCGCTCGGAATCGTCGCCGCGTTGCTGTCCATCACCCTGCCGGCGGGTTCGGCCGCCGCCCAGGCCAAGCCGGAGCTGACCGTCGCGCTGTCGAGCTTCTCCACCGAGGTGCTCGACCCGGTGCTGGGCGGCCACATCGTCAAGTACTACCTCTCGCTGATGTTCGACTATCTGGTCGGCACGACGCCCGACGGCCAGTTGTCGAAGGACGGCGGGCTCGCCACGAAGTGGGAGCCCTCGCCGGACCACAAGCGCTGGACGTTCTATCTGCGCCGCGGCGTCAGATTCCATACTGGCGAGGAGGTCACCTCCGAGGACGTGAAGTTCAGCCTGCAGCGCGCCATCGGCAAGCGCTCCACGACGGGCTACGCCGGGCCGCTCCGCACGCTCATCCAGGACATCGAGACACCGGCGCCGGATCGCGTGGTGATCGTCACGCGGGAGTCGACGCTGATCATCCCGACCTACCTCTCGCGCTCGCTCTCCACGGAGGGTATGGTCCTGCCCAAGAAGTACATCGAGGCCAACGGCGACGACGTCTTCGCGCGCAAGCCCGTGGGCAGCGGGCCCTACAAGTTCGTCGAGCAGGTCACGGGATCCCATATCAAGCTGGCCGCGGTTGACAGCCACTGGCGCATCGGTGCGCCCAGGTACAAGACGGTCACCTTCAGGCTCGTGCCCGAGGAGACCACACGGATCGCGCTGCTGCGCCGCGGCGAGGTGGACATCGCCGACGTGAGCCGCGACCGCGTGGGGGAGCTCGAGCGTGAGGGCTTCCCGATCCACATGCGCAAGGAGGAGGCCATCCTCACGATGTGGTGGATCCTGCCGCGCGACAACCAGCCGACGAAGGACAAGCGGGTGCGCGAGGCGTTGAACCTCGCCGTGGACCGCAACGAGATGGCGCAGTCCATCTTCGCCGGCAAGGCGGACCCCGCGTACGTCCCGATGGGGCTCTCCTGGTCGTATCGCGACTTCGGCTTCAAGGTGACGCCGGAGATGCAGTACGCGTACGACCCGGCGCGCGCCAGGAAGCTCCTGGCCGACGCCGGCTTCGCCGGCGGCTTCAGCCTGGACGTCTACGCCTACCAGCTCCCGGGGCTCCCCGAGGGCAAGGCCTTCGCCGAAGCCATGTCCGGCTACTGGCAGAAGATCGGCGTCAAGATCAAGCTGATCCCGGTGGATTATCCAGCCTTTCGCAAGAACTGGTTCGACCGGGCCACGCCGGGCGCGGTGGGCTACTACAACATCGCCAACCGCGACTGGATCGGCACCTACGCGCTGATCGAGAAGATGGCCTACACCAAGTCGAAGGCGAGCGACGTGGTGAACGACGCCGAGATCGACGGCATGCTCGAGCAGGTTCTGCGCCAGACCGACAAGGAGAAGATCGCCACGCTCATGCGCAACGTCTACACGCGGCTGCGCAGCGAACACTACGGCGTGCCGGTGGTCTATCTCCACTCGCCCTACGCGGCGTCCAAGAAGCTCGGGAAATGGACCATCGGCACGGTCATGTACGACTTCTTCCTCGACGAGCTGGCTTCGTCGAAGTAGCGGCCCGGGGTACGGGCGCGGGTGATCCGCTTCGTCCTGGCGCGGCTGGCGCAATCGCTGGTGGCCCTGGCCATCCTGACGGTCGTCGTCTTCGTCCTGGCCCGGGCCACCGGCGATCCGCTCCAGCTCATCCTGCCGATGTCGGCGAGCGAGGAGGACTACGCCAACGCGCGCCAGTACCTCGGCCTGGACCGGCCCTACGTCGAGCAATACCTCTCGTTCGTGGGCAAGGCGCTCACGGGCGATTTCGGCACCTCGCTGCGCGCGCGCCGCCCCGTGGTCGAGCTGCTCCGCGACCGCCTGCCCAACTCGCTCAAGCTCGCCGCCTTCGCGATGACCGTGAGCCTGCTGCTGGCGTTCCCGCTCGGGGTGATCGCGGCGGTGCACAAGGGGACGGCGATCGACCGCGCCGCCCAGGTCGTCTCGGTGCTCGGCCAGTCGCTCCCGACGTTCTGGGTGGCCATCGTGCTGATCGAGGTCGTCGCGGGGCGGCTCCAGTGGCTGCCGGCCGCCGGCATCGAGGGCCCCGCCAGTTACGTCCTGCCCGGGTTCACGCTCGGCTGGTTCGTCGTCGCCGGGATGATGCGGCTCCTCCGCTCGGGCATGCTCGAGGTGCTGGACTCCGAGTATGTCAAGCTGGCGCGTGTCAAGGGCGTGGCCGAGCGCCGCGTGATCTGGCTCCACGCGCTGAAGAACGCGCTCATCCCCGTCGTCACGTTCGCCGGTATCTATTTCTCCATCCTGGTCACGACCGCGATCGTGGTAGAGACGGTCTTCGCCTGGCCCGGCCTCGGGCGTCTCGCCTACGAGGCCATCACCTCGCGCGATTTCCCTGTCATCCAGGCCGTCGTCCTCACGACCGCGGCGGTCGTGGCCGTGGTGAACCTCTCGGTGGACTGCCTCTACGCGTTCATCGACCCGCGCATCCGCTATGCCGGCTGAGCCCCTGCCCCCCGGCACGCTCGCCGAGCCCTTTCTTGCGCTCGGCGCGGCCCCGGCCCTCGAGCGCCGCGGCCGGCGGCTGCCCGTCGTGTCGCTGGCGATCATCGGCGTCTTCGTGCTCCTGGCGGTCTTCGCGGGCACGCTGAGCCCGGCCGACCCCGAGGCGCAGTCACTCCGCACGCGCTTCACCCCGCCGGTCTGGGACCAGCGCGGGTCCTGGACGCACGTCCTCGGGACGGATCGCCTGGGGCGCGACATGCTCGCGCGGATCATCTGGGGCGCGCGCGTCTCGCTGACCGCCGGCGTCCTCACCGTGCTGCTGGCGAGCGCCTTCGGCGCCGCCGTCGGGCTGGTCGCGGGCTACCACCGCGGGCGCGTGGACGCCGTGCTGATGCGCGCGACCGACGCCACGATGTCCTTCCCCGTGATCCTGCTCGCGCTGATCCTGGCCGTGACGGTGGGGCCGAGCTTCGCCAACGTGGTCATCGCGATCGCCGTGATCCTCTGGGCCCGCTACGCGCGCGTGATCCGCGGCCAGGTCCTGACGCTGATGGAGCTCGATTTCATCACGCAGGCGCGCATCGCCGGCGCCTCGGCCTGGCGGATCATCACCCGCCACCTCCTGCCCAACACGCTCAACACGCTCATGGTGCTGATCACGCTGCAGATCGGCTACGTGATCATCGTCGAGGCCTCGCTCTCATTCCTGGGCGCCGGGATCCCGCCGCCCACGCCGGCGTGGGGCTCGATGATCGCCGAGGGGCGCGACTTCGTCACGAGCGCCTGGTGGGTGTCCTTCTTCCCCGGGCTCGCGATCCTGCTCGTCGTGCTCGCCTTCAACCTGCTCGGCGACTGGCTCCGCGACACGCTCGATCCGAAGCTGCGCCAGCTCTGAGCCCGCGAGCCCCGGCCGTGGCGCGCTCGGTCGTCATCGTCGGAGGGGGACTCGTCGGGCTCAGCGCTGCGTGGCATCTGCGCCGCGCGGATCGCGGCGTGCGCGTGACCGTGCTGGAGCGCGAGGCGGTCGGCGCCGCCGCCTCCGGCGCGAGCGCCGCGGGCGTGAGGGTGATGGGCCGCGACCCGGCCGAGCGCGCGCTCGCCCTCGAGAGCCTCGAGCGCTGGCCCGATCTCGACCGCGAGCTCGAGGGCCCGACGGGCTACCGGCGCGGCGCCGGCCTGCGCGTGGCGCGCGACGCGAGCGAGTGGGCCGCGGCGCCCGCCGCCGTCGCCGAGCAGCGCGCCGACGGCCTGCCGCTCGAGCTGGTCGACGCGGCGACGGCCCAGCGGCTGGCACCCGGCCTCGCGCCCGCGTGTCTCGGCGGCGTGCACTGCCCGATCGACGGCCAGGCCGAGGCGATCGCCACCGGGGGCGCCTTCGCCGCGGCCGCGCGGCGCGGCGGCGCGCGCGTCGAGGAAGGCGTTGCCGCGGCGGGGCTGGAGCGCGAGGGCGGGCGGATCGTCGGCGTCCTGCGCGGCGACGGCCGCGCTGAGCCCTGCGACGTCGCAATCGTCGCCGCCGGCGCCTGGACCGCGACGCTGCTCGCGGGCGTCGGCGTGCAGCTCCCGCTTCACGCGCGTGCGCTCCAGATGTTGCTCACCGACCCCGGGCCCGTCGCCCTGGCGCCCGTCGTGAGCTGCCTCGGGCGCCCGCTCAGCCTGAAGCAGCTCGCCGACGGCGCCTACCTGATCGGCGGCGGCTGGCCCGCGCTGATCCCCGACGCGGCCCTGAATCGCTGGACCCTCCAGGAGGACAGCGTGCGCGGAAGCCTCGCGGTGGCCCGCGTCGTTTATCCGCCGCTCGACGCGCGCCGGGTCGCCCGGAGCTGGGCGGGCATCGAGGCCTTCACGCTCGACGGCCTGCCCCTGCTCGGTCCCGTGCCCGGCGTCGACGGGCTCTTCGTTGCGGCCGGGTTCTGCGGCCACGGCTTCGCGCTCTCGCCCGTGGTGGGCGACATCCTCGCGCGCCTCGCGCTAAGCCTGGATCCCCTCGCCCACCTCTGGGCGGGGCTCCGCGTCGGCCGGGCGGGACCGGTCGCGGCATGACGGCGCCCGTCATCGACGTGCGCGAGCTCCGGACGCACATCGTCACCCGCTGGGGAACGATCAAGGCGGTGGACGGCGTCTCGTTCAGCGTCGCGGAGGGCGAGACGCTCGGCCTGGTCGGCGAGTCGGGCTCGGGCAAGAGCATGACGTGCCTGTCCATCCTGCGGCTCGTGCCGCGCCCCGCCGCGCGCATCGTCGGCGGCGCGGTGCTGCTGGACGGCGAGGACCTCTTGCAGAAGAGCGAGCGCGAGATGCAGCGGATCCGCGGCAAGAAGGTCGCGATGATCCTCCAGGATCCGATGAGCTCGCTGAACCCGGTGTTCTCCATCGGCATGCAGGTGCGCGAGGCGCTCGCGCTGCACCACCGCCTCGGGGGCGGCGCGCTCACCCGCCGCGCGATCGAGCTGCTCGACTCCGTCGGGATCTCCGCGCCCGAGACCCGGCTCCGCGCCTTCCCGCACCAGCTCTCCGGCGGGCAGCGCCAGCGCGTCGTCGGCGCGATGGCGATCGCGGCGCCGCCGCGGCTGCTGATCGCCGACGAGCCGACGACGAGCCTCGACCTCACGATCCAGGCGCAGTACCTGACGATGCTCAAGGAGCTGCAGGCGCGCCACCGCCTGGCGATGATCTTCGTCACCCACAACCTCGGCATCGTCGCCCGGGTCTGCGATCGCGTGGCGGTCATGTACGCCGGGCGGATCGTGGAGGCCGGGCCGGTCGCGACCCTCTTCCGTGCGCCGCGGCACCCCTACACCCGCGCGCTGCTCGAGTCGGTGCCCCGGCTCGACGAGGCGACGGAGTGGCTCACGGCCATCGAGGGCCAGCCGCCCGACCTCGCCGCGCTTCCGCCCGGCTGCGCCTTCGCGCCGCGCTGCCCGCAGGTGATGGACCGCTGCCGGGCGGAGGCGCCGCCCGAGTTCGCCGCCGGCGTCGACCACGCGAGCCGCTGCTGGCTCGAGGCGCTCCGGTGACGACGGCCGGCCCGGTCAATCTCCTGGAGGTCGCGGATCTGACCAAGCACTTCACCGTGCGCCGGGGCCTCCTCGGGCGCGTCGTCGGGACCGTGCGGGCCGTGGACTCCATCTCGTTCACGATCGAGGCCGGGAAGACGCTCGGCCTCGTCGGCGAGTCGGGCTGCGGGAAGACGACGACGTCCAAGCTGGTGCTGCGCGTCGAGCATCCGACGAGCGGCGCCATCCGCTT
The DNA here is from genome assembly GCA_041496385.1 of Methylomirabilia bacterium. Lineage (GTDB taxonomy): Bacteria > Methylomirabilota > Methylomirabilia > Rokubacteriales > CSP1-6 > AR19. The sequence goes on from JBGQEL010000030.1 coordinate 38,368, forward strand.
CGAGGGCCGGACGCTCGACGGCCTCGAGGGCGAGTCGCTGCGTGCCTACCGGCGCGCGGTCCAGGCCGTGTTTCAGGATCCCTACGCGTCGCTCGACCCGCGGATGCGCGTGGGCACGATCGTCGGCGAGCCCCTCGTCATCAACGAGCGGCCGCGGGCCGCGACGCTGCGCCGGCGCGTGCTCGAGCTGCTCGACCTGGTCGGGCTCCCGGAGCGCGCCCTCGGGCTCTTCCCGCACGAGTTCTCGGGCGGCCAGCGGCAGCGCATCGCGATCGCCCGGGCGCTCGCGCTCTCGCCGAAGCTCGTGGTGCTCGACGAGCCGGTGTCGGCACTCGACGTCTCGATCCGCGCCCAGATCCTCAACCTCCTGACCGAGCTCCAGCGCCGGCTCGGCGTGGCCTATCTGTTCATCGCGCACGATCTGGCGGCCGTGGCGCACATGAGCCAGACGATCGCCGTGATGTACCTCGGGAGAATCGTCGAGCTGGGCGCGGCCGCCGACGTGGCCCGCCGGCCGAAGCATCCCTACACGAAGGCGCTGTTCTCGGCGGCGCTGCCGCTCCATCCGGGCGGCCGCTCGGACGAGATCATCCTCAGCGGGGAGATCCCGAGCCCGCTCCACCCGCCGGCCGGCTGCCGCTTCCACCCGCGCTGTCCAAGTGTCATGGACCGGTGTCGCGTCGAGGAGCCGCGCCTGGCGCCCGAGAGCGGCCGCCTCGTCGCCTGCCACCTCTACTGAAAGGACGGACGCAATGAAGCTCAAGAAAGGGTTCCGCCAGATGGTCGACGAGGCCAAGTCCCGGATCACGACGCTCTCCCTGGAGGACGCGCGCGCGCGGCACGGGAAGGACGACGTGGTGTTCGTCGATCTCCGGGACGTTCGCGAGCTCGAACGCGATGGCATGATCCCCGGGGCCTTCCACTGCCCCCGCGGCATGCTCGAGTTCTGGATCGATCCGGACAGCCCCTATCACAAGCCGGTGTTCGCCTCCGGCAAGGCGTTCGTCTTCTTCTGCAACGGCGGCTGGCGCTCCGCGCTCGCCACCGACACCGCCCGGGAGATGGGGCTCGATCCGGTCTTCGAGATGGACGGCGGGTTCACCGCGTGGAAGAACGCGGGATTCCCCGTCGCCGAGCGCGCGCCGAAGAAGTCTCCCTGAAGGGCGCCAGGCTCAGGCGGGCGGCCGGCGCCCCGCCCACGGCCGCGCCGCCTCGAGCTGCGCCCCCAGGCGGAAGAGCGTCGCCTCGTCGCCGAAGCGCCCGGCGAACTGCACGCCGATCGGCAGCCCGCCCGCGGAGGTCGCGAGCGGCACCGTCATCGCGGGGTTGCCGGACGAGTTGAAGAGCGCCGTGAAGCCGATGCAGGCGAACACCGCAGCGAGGTACGCGGAGGCATCCGTGGTCGACATGTCGAGCACGCCGAGCGGGTGGGGCGGCTTGCACATCGTCGGCGTGAGGAGCGCGTCGTACTTCTGGAAGAAGCGCGCGACCAGCCGCCCGACGCGGTGGACGACGCTGACCGAGCGCGCGTAGTCCGCCGCCGACATGGTGCGGCCGTCCAGCACGCGGTCCCACGTCATCCGCTCGACGTCCGACTCCACGAGCGGCCGGCCGAGCGCCGCCGCGCGGGCCTCGACGGCGAAGGTCACGTTGGCGGCGACGATCACCCGCGTGGCGTGATTCCAGGCCGCCTCGTCGATCTGGGGCCTCGCCTCCTCCACCGAGTGGCCGAGGCTCTCGCAGAGCCGGGCGGCGGCGCGCGCCGCCTCCGCGCACTCGCCGTCCACGGGCGCGCCGTTCCAGGGCGTCACGTTCAGCGCGATGCGCAGGCGCCCGGGGTCACGGCCGACCTCGGCGAGGAACGGCCCCTCGGGCGGCGGCGCCCAGTAGGGGTCGCCGACGTCCGGACCGGACGTGGCGTCCAGCAGTGCGGCGCTGTCGCGCACGCTCCACGTCACCGCGTGGCCGGCGGAGAAGCCGCCCCAGCCCTCGCCCGCGTCGGGTCCCATCGGGTTGCGCGCCCGCGTGGGCTTGAGGCCGAAGAGCCCGCAGCACGACGCGGGAATGCGGATGGAGCCGCCGCCGTCGGTGGCGTGTGCCATCGGCAGGATGCCGGACGCCACGGCCGCGGCCGCGCCGCCGCTCGAGCCGCCCGCGCTGTACGCGCGGTTCCACGGATTGAGTGTGGGCCCGAAGAGCCGCGGCTCCGTCGAGGGCGAGAGACCCATCTCCGGCGTGTTCGACTTGCCGACGATGACGAGGCCCGCGCGCTTGAGCCGCGCCGTGATCTCGCTGTCGTGGTCGGCCACGTAGCCGGCGAAGAGCTTGCCGCCGAACGAGGTGGCCACGCCCGTGTAGAGGGCGCCGAGATCCTTCAAGAGATACGGCACGCCGGTGAACGGGCCGGCGGGCAGCCCCGCCCGGAGGGCGGCGCGCGCCTGGTCGTCCATGCGCAGGACGATCGCGTTGACGGCGGGGTTCCGCGTCTCGATGCGCGCCAGCGTCGCCTCGAGCACTTCCTCGGGCTTGACCTCGCCCCGGCGCACGAGATCGGCCAGGCCGAGGCCGTCGTACTTCTCGAAGTCCGGGAGACCGTTCATGGCGTGAGCTCCTTTCAGCGTCGTCGCCCGATCATAGTGAGATCGGCGCGACGTGGCAAGCGGCCGTCCGGTCGCCGTCCGGCCGGGGAACGCCCGCGGGCGCGTCAACGCCGTGCACGATCGGGCGCCGTCGGGGATAATCGCCGCTGCCGACTTTGCTCCGTGGGAGGACCGGGATGACGTGGCTCACCGAAACGGACCGTGACGCGCGGCCGGCGGGCGACCGGCTGGACGAGCTGTGGGCGCAGCCGGGCATCCTCCGGATGCCGGGCGCTCACAATCCCCTCGCGGCGCTGCTGGCGCGCCGGGCGGGCTTCAGGGCGCTCTACCTGTCGGGCGGCGGCCTCACGGCGAGCCTGGCGCTCCCCGATCTCGGCATCCTCGCGCTCGACGAGCTGGTCTTCTTCACGCGGGCCATCTGCCGGGCCGCGAACCTCCCGCTCGTGGTGGACGGCGACACGGGCTACGGCGAGGCGCTCAACGTCATGCGGCTCGTGCGCGAGCTGGAGGACGCGGGCGCCGCCGCGGTGCACCTCGAGGACCAGGTCCTGCCCAAGAAGTGCGGCCATCTGTCCGACAAGCGCCTGATCGCGCCCGAGGACATGGCGCGCAAGGTCGCCGCCGCCGTGCGCGCGGCTCGGACCATCAAGATCATCGCGCGCACCGACGCCGCCGCCTCCGAGGGGCTCGACGCTGCCGTCGCGCGCGCGCGGCTCTACCGCGAGGCGGGCGCGCACGCGATCTTTCCCGACGCGCTCCGCAGCGCGGCGGAGTTCCGCGCGTTCGCCGCCGGCGTGCCGGGACCGCTGCTCGCGAACATGACCGAGTTCGGCCGGAGCCCCCTGCTCTCCGCGGACGAGCTGGCGCGGCTCGGCTACAAGATGGTCATCTGGCCGGTCACCGCGCTGCGCGTTTCGGTCCGTGCCCTGGAGGCGGTCTACGCGGAGCTCGCGCGGAGCGGGAGCAACGCCGGGCTGCTCGAGGGCATGCAGACGCGCCAGGAGCTCTACGACGTGATCCGCTACCACGACTACGAGGCGCTCGACGACTCGATCGCCAAGAGCGTGCTGCCCGACGACTCCGAGCGGCACGGAGGACGCTGACGATGCCCACGATGCTCGACGGCATGGAGAAGCTGCTGCGCGGCGAGGTCGCGCCGCCGGCCGCGGCGACGCTGATCGGGATGCGCCTGGCCACGTTCGCGCCGGGCGAGGCGGTCGTCCAGCTCGACGCGACCGCGGCCCACGGCAACCCGATGGGCACCGTGCAGGGCGGCATCCTGGCCGCCCTCGCCGACGCCGCGATGGGCTGGGCCTACATGACCACGCTCGGCGAGGGCGAGAGCTACACGACCGCGGAGATGAAGATGAACTTCCTGCGGGCCGTACGGAC
>JBGQEL010000031.1:0-42046 GCA_041496385.1 Methylomirabilia bacterium
CGGGCGAGCGCCGAGATCGGCGAGCCGCTCTACGAGGCGCAGCCGCCCACGGGCTACAAGGACACCGCGGAGACGTGGGTCAACACCGGCGCGCTCCTCGCGCGGATGAACTTCGCGCTGGCGCTCGCGAGCGGCCGCTACCCGCGGCTCGGCGTCGACATCGGCGCGCTCGTCGCCGGCGCCGACCCGAGCCGGCCCGAGACGGTGCTGGACCGGCTCACCGCGGCGCTCGTCGGCCCGCTGAGCGCGGACACACGCGCGGTGCTGGCGCAGCAGCTCGCGCATCCGCAGATCACCCGCCTGACGGCCGACGACCGGGCCCCGGCGGACACCGACGTCGCCAAGCTCGCCGCCCTCGTCATCGGCTCGCCCGAGTTCCAGCGGCGATGAGGACGATGCCCCTCGCGCGGCGCGCGTTCCTCAAGGCCGGCGCGTGCTCGCTGGTGGCGCTCGCGGGCCCGCCGCGCTTCCTCGTGCGGGCCGCCGCGGCCGCGGATGCGAGGGGCAAGGTCCTCGTGGCCGTCTTCCAGCGCGGCGCCGTCGACGGGCTCGCCATGGTGACGCCGCACGGCGATCCCGCGTACGCCGGCGCGCGCCCGGCCATCGGGCTCAAGGCGCCGAAGCGGGGCGAGGCCGACCGGGCGCTCGATCTCGACGGCTTCTTCGCGCTGCACCCTGCGCTGGCGCCGCTGCTGCCGCTCTGGGAGAACCGCTCGCTCGCGGTCGTCCACGCCTGCGGCTCGCCGAACACGACGCGCTCGCACTTCGACGCGCAGGACTACATGGAGTCGGGCACGCCGGGCGTCAAGAGCACGCAGGACGGCTGGCTCGCGCGCGCCGTGCGGGCGCTGCCCTCGCCACCGGCCCCCTTCCGCGCCGTCGCGATGGGCTCGGCGCTGCCGCGCGCGCTCCAGGGGGACGTCGGCGCGGTCGCGATGCAGTCGATCGACCGCTTCGACGTCCGCGCGGCGGGCGACGGCGGCGCGGCGCGCCGCGGGTTCGAGTCCCTCTACGCCGACGGCGTGCGCGACCTGCTCGCGGGCACCGGGCGGGAAACCTTCGAGGCCGTCAAGCTGCTCCGGAGCGCCAACGCCGCGCGCATCCCGCCCGCCAACGGCGCCGACTACGGACGCGGCCCGCTCGGCGCCTCGCTGAAGCAGATCGCCCAGCTCATCAAGGCGAACGTCGGCCTCGAGGTCGCCTTCGCCGACATGCAGGGCTGGGACACGCACGTCGGCCAGGGCGCCGAGCAGGGCCAGCTGGCCCTTCGCCTGCGCGAGTTCGGCGGCGCGCTCGCGGCCTTCGCCCGGGACCTCGGCGACCGGATGGCCGACGTGGTGCTGCTCACGATGTCGGAGTTCGGCCGCACCGTCGCCGAGAACGGCAACCGCGGCACGGACCATGGCCACGCCACGGCGATGCTCGTGCTGGGCGGGTCCGTGAAGGGCGGGCGCGTCTACGGCCGCTGGCCCGGGCTCGCGCGCGAGCGGCTCTTCGAGGGGCGCGACCTGGCCGTGACCACCGACTTCCGCGCGCTCTTCAGCGAGGTCGCCACCCGCCAGCTCGGCGCCCCCGCGGCGCCGCTCTTCCCCGGCTGGACCGCGACGCCGGCCCCGCTCGGGCTCTCCGCGTAGCCCCCGCCCGCGTCGTGCCGTCTCGCTCACACGTGAGGACCGCGCCGTGAGGGCCGCGCCGTTGCGCGCGCGGCGGACGGTGTGCTACCGTCCGCGCGTCATGGGAGAGAACGTCGCGCTCGCCCGCGACGGGCGCGTCGCGACCGTCACGCTGAACCGTCCCGATCGGCGCAACTCGCTGAGCGACGCGATGCTCGCCGAGCTCGGCGCGGCGTTTGCCGAGCTCCGGGACGACGCGGAGACGCGCGTCGTGATCGTCACGGGCGCCCCGCCCGTCTTCTCCGCCGGCGCCGACGCGCCGATCAGCGCGAAGATGTCGCCCGAGGAGCGGCGCCGCGCGTTCGCCGGACGCAAGAGCCAGTTCCGCCGGCTCTTCGAGCGCGCGAACGTGCTCCTCGAGAACCTCGAGCAGGCGACGGTCGCCGCGATCAACGGTCACGCGGTCGGCGGTGGCTGGGGGCTCGTGCTCGCGTGCGACTTCCGCTGGGCGGCGGCGGAGGCGCAGTTCTGGATCCCCGAGGTGGAGCTCGGCGTCCCGCTCGGCACCGCCACGACGACGCGCTTCGTCCGCTTCGCCGGCCCGGCGCGCGCCAAGGAGATCATCATGGAGGGCCGCCGCTACTCGGCGGCCGAGGCCCAGGCGATGGGCGTCGTCCACCGCGTCGTGCCGGGCGCCGCGCTTCTCGAGGAGGCGCGCGCCTACGCCGAGCTGCTCGCCGCCAGGCCGCAGCGGCCCCTGGCCGAGATGAAGGCGCGGATCAACGCGATCGCGCGCGCGGGCATGCCCGAGGTCAACGCGATGACGGAGGGCTTCCTCGACCGTGGCTGAGGCCGGGACGATGCTCGAGGGCCTGCGCGTCCTCGACCTCTCGCGCGTCATCGCCGGCCCGTACTGCGCGACGCTCATGGCCGACCTGGGCGCCGACGTCATCAAGGTCGAGCGCCCGGGCAGCGGCGACGACTTGCGTCGCCTGCGCGGCGAGGGCATGAGCGCGGCGTTCGCGGCGATCAACCGGAACAAGCGCGGGATCGCGGTCGACTTGCAGGCGCTGCAGGGCGCGCGCCTCGTCTTCGAGCTCGCGCGACGCGCCGACGTGGTCGTCGAGAATTTCCTGCCCGGCGGCGCCGACAAGCTCGGCCTCGGGTACGCCGCCGTGAGCGCGGCGAACCCCGCCGTCGTCTACGTCTCGGTGACCGGCTTCGGCCAGACGGGCCCGCACGCCAGGCGCGCGGGCTACAACACGATCGCGCAGGGCGTGAGCGGGATCATGGCGCTCACGGGGATGCCGGGGCACCCGCCCACGCGGGTCGGGGGCTCGGTGTCCGACCTCGTCACCGCGTTCCTCGCCTTCGGCGTCGCGAGCGCCGCGCTGGTGCACCGCGATCGGACCGGGCGGGGCCAGCACCTGGACGTGAGCCTCCTGGCCTCCACGCTGGCGCTCCTCCCCGATCCCGCCGCCATCTACTTCGACACGGGCACGCGGCCGCCGCGCGCGGGAAACCGCAACCTCAACCTGACGCCCGCCGAGGCCTTCCGCGCGAAGGACGGCTGGGTGCAGGTCGTCGTCATGAACGCTGACCAGTACGGGCGCTTCGCGCGCGTGCTCGGCGACGCGGGGCTCCTGACCGAGCCGAAGTTCGCGACCAACGACAGCCGGCTCGCCCACCACGATGAGTTCAAGTCCCGGGTCGAGGCCGCGCTCGCAGCAGCACCGGCCGCCGAGTGGGTCGGGCGCCTCCAGGCCGCGCAGGTCGCCGCGGGGCCGATCCACGAGTTCGACGAGGTCTTCGAGGACCCGCAGGTGAAGCACCTCGGCCTGGTCGCCGAGGTGGACCAGCCCGGGTACGGCAAGGCCAGGATGCTCGCGTTTCCGGTCCGCGCCTCCGCCACGCCCGCACGGATCCGCCGCGCCGCCCCGCTGCTGGGCGAGCACACCGCGGAGGTGCTCGCCGAGCTGGGGCTGGCCCGGCCCGAGATCGAGCGCCTCGCCGCCGAGGGCGTGGTCGCGCTCGGCTGAGCCCGGCGGCCAACTCGCAGCGAACCCCGGACAGGAGGAGCCCCGATGCCCAACGTCACGATCCAGTGGTACGCGGGCCGCACCCAGGACCAGAAGCGCCAGGTCACCGCGGCGATCACCGACGCGCTGGTGAAGATCGCGAAGACCACGCCCGACCAGGTCCACATCGTCTTCCAGGACGTCGAGAAGTCGAACTGGGGCTGGAACGGCAAGCTCGCCAGCGACTAGGGCCCCGGCGCACGGCGAATCGTCTTCTCGGGGAGGCGGCGAGTAGTATCTAATTGGAGTCGCGGTCCAAATCGTCCCCTTGGGAGGGTTCTACGATGACACGACTCATCGCCGTGCTGGTCGCCCTGGCCTTCGCCCTGGCCGCGCTCGCGCCGTCGGCAGCCCTGGCGCAGACGCAGCCGAAGGCACCGGCCAAGACCGAGACCGCGAAACCCGCGAAGGCCGAGAAGAAGGAGAAGCTCGACCTCAACAGCGCCTCGGAGGCCGACCTCAAGATGCTGCCGGGCATCGGTGACGCGTACGCCAAGAAGATCGTGGAGGGCCGCCCCTACAAGCGCAAGGACGAGCTGGTCGCGAAGAAGATCGTTCCGAAGCCCACGTACGACAAGATCAAGGACGACATCATCGCCCACCAGGCGCCGACCGCGAAGAAGTAGCCGGAACACCGGGGCGGGGTCGTGCCGGGCGCGCGGTCCCGCCCCGATGACGCGGTGAGCCGTCGGCGCCCGGCTCGGCCGTTGACTTCCCCGCCCGTTCGCGGATAATCACGCAACCTCTCCGGGAGGGTTCACCGAGGACGCCATGAAGAAATTCATCGTCAAGCGAATGGGCTTCGCGTTCATCTCGCTCGTCCTGCTGTCGGTCACGATCTTCTTCTTCGTGCGCGTGACGGGCGACCCGGCCGTGCTCCTCACCGAGCCGGGCGCGAGCGCGGCCGACCTCGCCGACATCCGCGCCCAGTTCGGCCTGGACCAGCCGCTCTGGTTCCAGTACGGGAGCTTCGTCAGCCATCTGCTCCGAGGCGACTTCGGCCAGTCGTTCTACTACAAGACCGACGTCATGGAGCTCTACCTCTCCCGGCTGCCCTCCTCGCTCCTCCTAGCGTCGGTCGCGATGACCTTCTCGCTGGTCATCGGGATCCCGACGGGGGTGATCGCGGCGGTCAGGGTGAACGGCTGGTGGGACAGCGGGGGCAAGGTCTTCGCGCTGCTCGGCCTCTCGCTGCCGTCATTCTGGGTCGGCCTCCTCATGATCCTGTTCTTCTCGGTCTACCTCGGCTGGCTCCCCTCCTCGGGCTCGGGATCGGTCCGACACGTGCTCATGCCGGCATTCGCGCTCGGCTGGTACTTCGCGGCGGCGCACATGCGGCTGACGCGATCCTCCATGCTCGAGGTCCTGGGCTCGGAGTACGTCAAGCTCGCGCGGCTCAAGGGTCTGCCGGAGGCGCTCGTCCTCGCCAAGCACGCGCTGAAGAACGCGCTGATCCCGGTGCTCACGCTGGCCGGCATCAACGTGGTCCTCATGATCAACGTCTCCATCGTCGTGGAAACCGTGTTCGCCTGGCCCGGCATCGGACGCCTCCTCTACGAGGGCATCGCGTTCCGCGACTTCCCCGTGGTCCAGGCGATCGTGCTGCTCGGGGGTGCCATGATCGTCTTCGTCAACCTCTTCGTGGACGTGCTCTACGCCGTGATCGACCCACGGATCAGGTACGAGCGATGAACGGGACGGCGAGCAGCAGCCGCGCCGCCGGCCTCACGCTCGCGTGGCGCCTCGCCTCCTTCCGGAGCGAGGGGTTCCCGCTCATCCCGGTCCTGATCCTGGGCGCGTTCGTCCTGATCGCCATCTTCGCCAACGTGCTCGCGCCGCACGATCCCGAGGTCGGCGCGCTCGGCGACCGCTTCCACCCGCCCGCCTGGCAGCAGGGCGGCTCGGGCCAGCACTTCCTCGGCACCGACCACCTCGGCCGCGACGTGCTCTCGCGGCTGATCTTCGGCACGCGCGTCTCGCTCGTGGTGGGCTTCATGGCCGTCGTCTTCGCGGGCATCGTCGGCACGACGCTCGGCATCCTGTCCGGCTATCTCGGCGGGTGGGTCGACCAGCTGATCATGCGGGTGACCGACGCCTGGCTCGCGCTGCCCGCGCTGACCTTCGCCATCTTCCTCGCCGCGATCGTGGGCCCGAGCGCCATGAACATCGTGGTCATTCTCTCCCTCGTCTACTGGACCCGCTACGCGCGCGTGATCCGCGGCGAGGTCCTCTCGCTCAAGGAGCGCGACTTCGTGCGTCTCGCGATCGTCGCGGGCCGTGACAAGCGCTCGATCATGCGGCGCCACATCCTGCCGAACGTGCTCAATTCGGCCATCGTGCTGGCGACCCTCATGCTCGGCGTCGTGATCGTCACGGAGGCGGCGCTCTCGTTCCTCGGCGTCGGCGTGCCGCCGCCGCAGCCCGCCTGGGGGCTCATGCTCGCCGACGGCAAGAAGGGCCTCATGGCCGGGTACTGGTGGCTCACCGTCCTGCCCGGCACGTGCATCATGCTGCTCGTGCTCTCCGCGAACCTCCTCGGCGACTGGCTCCGCGTGAAGCTGGACCCGCAGCTCCGACAGCTCTGAGCGGTGGCCCGCCTCCTCGAGGTCCGGAACCTCTCGACGCACTACGTGAGCGCGCGCGGGACCCGCGTCACGCGCGCGGTGGACGAGGTGTCGTTCGCGATCGGCGAGGGCGAGACGCTCGGGATCGTGGGCGAGTCGGGCTCGGGCAAGACGACGCTCGCGCTCACGCTGCTGCGGCTCCTCCCGCCCGCCGCGCACATCGTCGGCGGCGAGATCTGGTTCGAGAACGAGGATCTCCTGAAGAAATCCGACACCGAGATGCGCCGCGTGCGCGGCCGGCGCATCGCGATGATCCTCCAGGACCCGCTCGCGAGCCTCAACCCGCTCTTCACCGTCGGCGACCAGGTGGCGGAGCCCCTGCGCGTCCACGAGGGCGCGACGCGCGCGAGCGCGTGGGCGCGCGCGCGCGAGCTCCTGCGCGCCGTCCGCATCGCGGCGCCGGAGACGCGCGTGGGCGAGTACCCGCACCAGCTCTCGGGCGGGATGCGGCAGCGCATCGTCGGCGCCATCGCGATCTCGTGCGGGCCGCGCCTGCTCATCGCCGACGAGCCGACGACGAGCCTCGACCTCACGATCCAGGCGCAGTACCTGCGGCTCCTGCGCGACCTCCAGCGCGACCACGGGCTCGCGCTGATCTTCATCACCCACAACCTCGGCATCGTCGCCAAGATGTGCGATCAGGTGGCGGTCATGTACGGGGGCCGGATCGTGGAGGCGGGCCCGGTCGGGCGGATCTACTCCGCGCCCGCCCACCCGTACACGCAGGCGCTCCTCGAATCGATCCCGCGCATGAGCGAGGGGCGCAAGCGCCTCACCGCCATCGAGGGTCAGCCGCCGGATCCCGCGGCGCTGCCGACGGGTTGCGCCTTCCATCCGCGGTGCCCGCAGGTGATGGACCGGTGCCGCAGCGAGGCCCCGCCCGAGCTCGCGGTGGATGGCGCGCAGCGGACGCGGTGCTGGCTCGCGGCCGGGCACCCGCCCGCGTGATGGCCGCGCCGATCCTCGAGGCCCTGGGCCTCACCAAGCACTTCCCGGTCAGGCGCGGCTTCCTCGGGCGCCCGACCGGTGTGGTGCGCGCGGTGGACGAGATCTCGTTCAGCGTCGAGCGCGGGCGGACGCTCGGCGTCGTCGGCGAGTCCGGCTGCGGCAAGACCACGACGGCGAAGCTCGTCCTGCTCCTGGAGCAGCCGACGGGGGGCCTGATCCGCTTCGAGGGGCGCGACCTCCAGACGCTCGAGACGACGTCGCTGCGCGAGTACCGGCGCTCGGTCCAGGCCGTCTTCCAGGACCCGTTCGCGTCGTTGAATCCCCGGATGCGCGTGGGCGAGATCGTGCTCGAGCCGCTCGTGACCCACGAGCGGCTCGGTCCCGGCGACGCGGGCAAGCGCGTCGCCCGGCTGCTGGAGCTGGTCGGCCTGCCCGAGCGCGCGGCCGATCTCTTCCCGCACGAGTTCTCGGGCGGCCAGCGCCAGCGGATCGCGATCGCCCGCGCGCTGTCGCTCTCGCCGAAGCTCGTCGTGCTCGACGAGCCCGTGTCGGCGCTCGACGTGTCGATCCGGGCCCAGATCCTGAACCTCCTGACCGACCTCCAGGGTGAGCTGGGCCTCTCCTATCTCTTCATCGCCCACGACCTCGCGGCGGTCGCGCACATGAGTCACACGATCGCGGTGATGTACCTCGGCCGGATCGTCGAGATCGGTGACGCAGCGACCGTCGCCACCACGCCCCGGCACCCGTACACGCAGGCGCTGTTCTCGGCGGCGCTGCCGGCCCACCCGGACGATCGGCGCGAGGAGATCATCCTGGCGGGCGAGGTGCCGAGCCCGCTCGCGCCGCCGGCGGGCTGCCGGTTCCACCCGCGCTGCCCCCGCGTGATGGAGCGCTGCAGCCGGGAGGAGCCGACGCTACTGCTCGAGGCGAACCGGCGGGTGGCCTGCCACCTGTACCCGTCTACCCCTTCAGCTGCACCACGTTGAAGGCGGGAACGGGCTTGGAGAAGCCCTTGAGCGCGAGGCCGCCCAGCTCCTCGGCCTCGACGAACTCCTCGACGGTGCCGTGGACGCGCTGGGAGATCAGGATCTGGCGCGGCTTGGCCTCGCCGCAGAGGCGCGCGGCCAGGTTCGTGACCGTACCGATCGCGCCGTAGTCCATCCGTCCCTCGAACCCGATCGCGCCGATCGTGGCGTAGCCCTGCGCGATACCGATGCCGAGATCGAGCTCGTAGCCGCGCTTGCGCCACTTCACCAGCAGCTCGTCCACCCGCGCGCGCATGGCGGCCGCCATGCGGACGGCGCGCGCGGGCCCGTCGGCGACCGGCACCGGATCGTTGAAGAAGATCATCATCCCGTCGCCCGTGAAGCGCTCCAGCGTGCCCTCGTGCTCCAGGATGAGCTTGCCCATCTCGGCGTGGTACTCGCGCAGCACGCCCATGACCTCCTCGGGCTCCGAGGTCTCGGCGAACGAGGTGAAGCCGCGCAGGTCGAGGAAGACGACCGTGACCTCGCGGCGGTGACTCTTGAGCGGGTCCTCGGCGTCGCCGCTGACGATCAGCTCGGCGAGCTGCGGCGAAAAGAAGCGCTTGAGGCGCTCGAGGCGCTCGAGCTGGGCGACCTGCTGCTCGACGCGCTGCTCGAGGGTCCGGTTCCATTCCGCGAGCTCGTCGTGGAGCAGCTTGATCCTGAGGAGCGACTTCACGCGCGCCAGCAGCTCGGGCTGATTGATGGGCTTCGAGAGGAAATCGTCGGCCCCCGCCTCGAGCCCCTTCACGCGTTCCTTCGTGGGGTCCAGCGCCGTCACCATGACGACGGGCAGGGTGGCCGTCAGCGCGCTCGTGCGGAGCTTCGTGCAGACCTCGTAGCCGTTCATGCCCGGCATCATGACGTCGAGCAGCACGAGGTCCGGGATCTCCTTCTCGATCTTCGCGAGGGCCTCCTCGCCGGAGGCGGCGGTGACGACCGCGTAGCCCTTGACCGTCAGGAGATCCGCGAGGAGCTTGACGTTCTGCGGCGTATCGTCGACGACGAGGATCTTGCGAGGCGCCATCATGACCGGTCCAGCATGGCGCGCACGGCGTCCAGGAACTCCTTCACGCGGATGGGCTTGGACTGGTAGCCGTCGAAGCCGGCCGCCATGATCTTCTGGCGGTCCTGGGTCATCGCCGAGGCCGTGACCGCGATCACGGGGATCGCGCGCGTCTCCGGGTCGCCCCGGAGCTGGCCGAGCGCGGCGATGCCGTCCATGCCCGGGAGCTGGATGTCCATCAGGACGAGCGCCGGCCGTCGCTCCCGGGCGAGGCGGACGCCGTCCTCGCCCGTCGTGGCCTCGAGGGTCTGGTAGCCCTTGAACTGGAGGACGTCGCGCACCAGTTTGAGATTTTTCTCGTTGTCCTCGACGATCAGGATCAGCTCGCCGGCCATGATCTCTCCGGTATCGTGAAGGTGAAGGTGGAGCCCTTGCCGACCTCGCTCGCGACGCGGATGCGCCCGCCGTGGAGCTCGACGAACTTCCGCGCCAGCGCGAGCCCCAGCCCGGTGCCCTCGCGCCTGCGCGTCCGATCACCGCCCACCTGGCGGAACTCCTCGAAGATCGTCTCCTGGTCCTCGGGCGCGATCCCGATGCCGGTGTCGCTCACCGAGATCTCCACCGCGCCGTCGACGCGGGCGGCGTCCAGCGCCACCCGCCCGCCCTCCGACGTGAACTTGACGGCGTTCGACAGCAGATTCAAGACGACCTGCCGCACCTTCCGCTCGTCCGCGACCACCTGGCCGACGCTCCCCTCCACGGCGAGGGCGAGGACGATCCCGTGCCGGGTGGCGCGCTCGCGCACCAGCGTGAGACAGGCCTCGAGCGCCGCCGGCAGGTCGAAGGCGTCCGCCTCCAGCTCCATGCGGCCGGCCTCGACCTTCGCGAGGTCGAGGATGTCGTTGATCAGCGAGAGGAGGTGGCGGCCCGACACGACGATATCCTGAAGATACTCCTCCTGCTTCGGGTTCAGCTCGCCGAACATCCGCTCGAGCAGCACCTCCGAGAAGCCGATGATCGCGTTGAGCGGCGTCCGCAGCTCGTGCGACATGTTGGCCAGGAACTCCGACTTGTGCCGACTCGCGGCCTCGAGCTGCTGGTAGAGCCGGCCCAGCTCCTCGCTCATGCGGTTCAGGTTCGCCGCGAGGGCCCCGAGCTCGTCGCGGTTGGGGATCTCCACGCGGCCGGAGAAGTCGCCGGACGCCAGCTCCTTCAGCCGCGTGTCCATGCGCTGCACCGGGCCGATCACGGACCAGGAGATGGCGTATCCGAGCAGCAGGGCCAGCGCGATGGCGCCGACCGCGAACCCGATCACCACCCAGCGCGACCCCAGATAGGCTTCGTGGGTCGCGTCGATGCTCGCCACCATGTCGGCCTCGGCCTTGTTGACGAGCTCGTTCGTCAGGCGTTCGAGGCGGTCCGCGAGCGGGCCGGCCTGCGAGAGCTGGACCTCGCGCCCCTGCGCGACCCGGCCGGCGCGGATCAGTTCGACCACCTGCGTGACGACCTTGATGAATTGTTCATAGTCCTCGCGCACCCGGGCGAGCAGCTCAACCTCGTCCTTGGCCACGAACTGCAGGCGGTCCAGGTCGTAGCCGAACTGGTTGAGCTGGCGCAGCGTCGCGTCGAGCGTCCGATCGTCGGGAATGAGCAGCGCCGAGGCGACGCTGTAGAGCTGTCCCGTCGTGTCGTGCTGGAGCTGGCGGTAGGCCGCGATCTTGCGCTGGAGCTGGACGAGGTCCTCGGCGCGGCGGTTCACCGTGCTGAGCGTCTGGAGGCCGACGGCGCCCATCGCGATGAGCAGGACGACGATGGCCAGGAACGCGGTGAGGAGCTTGCGGTGGACGGTGATCGGCAGCCGCGCGACGAGCCCGACGAGCCAGGTCTTCATCGCGCGCTCGCCTCGCGCAGCAGGCTCCGCACGTCGCCGAGCAGCTCGTCGGGATTGAAGCGCACGCCGAGATACTGCACGCGGAGGACGCCCGCGCGGTCGATCAGCGACGTCAAAAACGTGTGGTCCACGTCGCCGCCCGGATTCTTCTGCGCGAAGACGCCGTAGCGCCGCCCGACGTCGCGGACCTCGGCCGGGGCTCCCGTGAGGAACGCCCACCCCGCGGGATTCGCGCCGTGCGCCTCGGCGTAGCGCTTGAGAACCTCCGGCGTGTCCCGCTCGGGGTCCACGGTGACGGACGCGAAGAAGACCTTCGCGCCGAACGCGGACCCCAGCTTCGCCTGCAGGCCCGCCAGCTTGGCGGTCAGGAGCGGGCAGGTGTCGGCGCAGCTCGCGTAGATGAAGGTGACGGCGACGACCTTGCCGCGCAGGTCCCGGAGCGAGAGTCGCGCGTTGTCCTGCGTCGTCAGCGTGAACTCCGCCGCCGGCCCGATCTTCGACAGGCGCGCGTCTACCTTCGCCTCGTGGCCGGCCGCGCGCACAGGCACGGCCAGCGCCGCGAACGCGACGAGGAGGGCGAGGCCCCGCGCGGACCAGCGTCTCACGTCAGTCTCTCAGCTCCTTCTTCAGCTCGTTCAGGAAGCGCCAGTCGGTGCCCCGCGCGATGACCTGCTGCGGGCTCGCCTTGATCAGCTCCGCCTCGCGGAGCCGGAGCGCGTAAAAGCGCACGGCGTCCGCCGGGTCGAAGTCTCGCCACTTGCCGTAGGCGACCTCTTTCAGCGACTGAAGGACGTAGTCGGAGCGTTCGGCGTGACCCTTGTCGACGATGAGCTTCGCGATCCGCTCGGGCTCGAGGGCGCACATGTCGGAGGCCTTGAGGATCGCCCGGAGCGCGCGCTTGGTGGCCACCGGGTGGCGGCGCATGAACTCTCGGTTCGCGGCCACCATGCAGCAGAAATACTGCGACCACGGGCGGTCGGTCAGCGTGTTGACCACGACGTGGCCGATCTTCCTGGCACGCAACTCCTGGGCGAGGGGCGGATACCCGAGGAACGCGTCGATTCTCCCTTCGAGCAGCAGCCGTCCCCATTCGGCTGTCGGATGCACCGCCCAGGTGATGTCACGGGACGGCCTGAGGCCGACGTGCGCAGCGATGCTCGCGACGAAAACGTGGTTCGCGCTTCCCAGCTCCGTGATCGCGACCGTCCTGCCCTTCAGGTCGCGGAACGTCTTCACGCGATCGGCCGCGAACATTTCGACGCAGCCGACGTGGACGCCCGAGAGAAAAACGATCGGCGCTCCCGCGTCTATCTGGACGATCACGGGGGGGCCGAACAGCATGCTGATGTCGGCGTCACCCGCGGCGAGCGCTCTCTCGGCCGCGCCGGGGAGCCGCTTGAGGTACTGGACGTCCCTGAAACCCTCTCCCTTCAAAAGCTCCTCTGCCACGTACTGCGGCGCTTCGCAGAGCGTCGGGCGATGGAGCAGCCTCAGCGTGTCCGTCTCGGGCGGCGGCTCCGCGGCGGCGCGGCCCGGACCAAGCCCGAAGAGCGCGGCGGCCCCACCACCGGCCGCCGCATTCAGGAACTCGCGTCGCCTCATCCCTTCAGCTCCTTCCGCAGTTCCTTGGCGAAGCGAAACTCCGTGGCCTCGGCCAGGATCTTCTGGGGGCTCGACTTGATGAACCCGGCCTCGTGCAGTCGGAGGGCGTGAAAGCGCACCGAGTCCGCGGGATCGTACTCCCGCCATTTGGTGTAGGGCAGCTCCGTGAGCGCCTGGCGCGCGTAGCCCCCGGCGTCGGCGTAGCCGCGGGCCGCACGGACCTTCGTGGCGCGATCCGGCTCGACCGCACAGAGGCTGGCCGCCTTGAGGATTGCGCGGAGCGCTCGCTTCGTCGCGACAGGCCGCCGGCGCACGAACTCCCGGTTGCCGAAGGTCATGCAGCAGAAGTACTGCGACCAGGGGCGATCGGTTCCCGCGTTCACGACGACGTGGCCGATCTTCCGCGCGCGCAGCTCCTGAGGCTCCGGCGGGTAGGCCATGAACCCGTCGATCTTTCCCTCGGCGAAGAGCCGCATCGACTCCGCCGCGGGGGTGGTCACCCACTCGATGTCCTTCTTCGCGTCCAGGCCCACGTGCGCCGCCATGACGGCGGCGAAGACGTGGCGGCCCGATCCGAGTTGGGTCACCGCGACCCGCCGACCCTTGAAGTCGGCCATCGAGCGGATGCGCTCGCCGCCGAACAGCTCGAAGCAGCCGACGTGCGTGCCCGTGAGGACCACGAGCGCGTCGCCGGCGTCGAGCCGCTGCAGGAGCGCCGGCGCCGCACCGATGCCGAAGTCGCACTCGCCGGACGAGACAGGGGCGTAGGTGTCGGAGCCGGAGTCTCGCTTGACGTACCGGACATCGGTGAAGCCCTCACCCTTCAGGAGGTCCTCCGCGGCGATGAGGGGCGTCCCGCTGCAGACGTCGTGGATCTGAGGAATGCGCAGCGTTGTCGTCTCGGGCGGCGGCTCGGCCGCGGCGGCCTCCGGCGCGATCCCCAGCAGCGCAGCCGTGCCGCCAAGTGTTGTCCCCCGCAGGAACTCCCGCCGGTTCATGCCTTCAGCTCCTTCTTCAGCTCGTTGAAGAAGCGCCAGTCGGTGCCCTGGGCGAGGATCCTCTGGGGGGTCGACTTGATGAGCCCGACGTCCTTGAGGCGGAGCGCGTAGAAGCGCACGGTGTCCTCGGGGTCGTACTGGCGCCACCGGCCGTAGGGCAGTCCCTTGATCGCCTGGAGGGTGTAGTCGTAGTCCTTCACGATGCCCCGCTCGACGACGAACTTCGCGACCCGCTCCGGCTCCACGGCGCAGAGGTCCGCCGACTTGAGAATCGCGCGCAGGGCGCGCTTGGTGGCCACGGGATGTTTGCGGACAAACTCCCGGTTCCCGACCAGCATGCAGCAGAAATACTGCGACCAGGGCCGGTCCACCGCGCTGTTGACCACGATGCGGCCGATCTTCTTGGCGCGCAGCGCCTGCGGGTCGGGCGGGAAGCCCAGGTAGGCGTCGATCTTCCCTTCGGCGAGGAGCTGCATCGACTCGCTCGCCGGATGGTTGACCCAGTTGATGTCCTTGCGCGGATCCAGGCCCACGTAGGCGGCCATGCTGGCGAGGAACGCGTAGGGGCTCGGGTCCAGCGCGGGCACCGCGACGGTCTTGCCCTTGAGATCGCGGATCGTCCGGACCCGCTCGGTGCCCAGCAGCTCGAAGCAGCCCACGTGCTCGCCCGCCAGGATGACGATCGGGTCGCCCGCCTCCACGCGAAGGATGACCGGCGCGGCGAAGTGCCCATTGAGATCCGCCTCGCCGGAGGCCAGCGCGCGCTCGACCCCCAGGGTTCCCTCCGTCGCGATGTACTGCACATCGGTGAAGCCCTCGGCCCGGAGCAGCTCTTCGGCGATCCACTCGGGGCTCCGGCAGCTGCTGGGAATCCGCGAGATCCGGAGCCGCGTCGTCTCGGGCGGCGGCTCCGCGGCCGCCGACCCCGGCCGGAGGCCGGTGAGGCTCACGGCGCCGGTGACGCCCAGCCCTTGCACGAACTCGCGCCGGTTCACGCCTTCAGCTCCTTCTTCAGCTCGTTCAGGAACCGCCAGTCGGTTCCCTCGGCGATGATCTTCTGCGGAGCCGCCTTGATCAACCCCGCCTCGCGGAGCCGCAACGCGTAGAACCGCAGCATGTCCTCGGGATGGTACTGGCGCCACGTGCCGTACGGCACGTCTCGCATCGCCTGCAGGGCGTAGTCGTAGCTCTTCGTGAAGCCCCGGTCGACCATGGAGCGCGCCACGCGCTCGGGCTCGAGCGCGCACATGTCGGCGGCCTTCAGCATCGCCCGCACGACTCGTTTGGTCGCGACGGGATGCTTGCGAACGAACTCCTTGTTCCCCACGAGCATGCAACAGAAGTACTGGGACCACGGGCGGTCGACGGCCATGTTCAGCACCACGTGCCCGATCTTCTTCGCGCGGAGCTCCTGGGCGATCGGTGGCACCGCCAGGAAGGCGTCGATCTTGCCCTCCGCGAGGAGCTCGACGGATTCGGCCGGTGTGTGCGTCACGAAGCGTACGTCCTTCTGGTGGTCGAGCCCGACGTGGGCCAGGCCTGCGCCGCCGTCGCCCGTGCGCCGACGACGGCCCCGGTCCCGGCCAGCGCCACGCCCTTCAGGAACGTGCGGCGCCTCATGCCTTCAGCTCCCGCTTCAGCTCGTTCAGGAAGCGCCAGTCGGTGCCGTCGGCGAGGATCTTCTGCGGCGTCGCCTTGATCATCCCCGCCTCGCGCAGCCGGAGCGCATAGTAGCGCACCGTGTCCTGCGCGTCGTAGACGCGCCACTTGTCGTACGGCAGGTCCTTCATGGTCTGGAGCGCCCAGTCGTAGCGCTTGGCGAAGCCGCGGTCGACGAGGACCTTCGCGGCCCGGGCCGGCTCGACGGCGCAGATGTTCGCGGCCTTGAGGATGGCCCGGAGCGCGCGCTTGGTGGCCACGGGATGCTTCTGTGCGAACGTCCGGTTCGCGGCGACCACACAGCAGAAGTACTGGGACCACGGCCGGTCCACGGCGCTGTTGACGATGACGCGCCCGGCCTTTCCTGCCCGCAGCTCCTGAGGATCGGGCGGAAAGGCCATGTACGCATCGACCTTGCCGTCGGCGAAGAGGCGCATGCCCTCCGCCGGCGGGTGGGTGACGAAGTTGATGTCCCGGTTCGGATCGAGGCCCACGTGAGCGGCGATGCTCGCCAGGAAGACGTGATGGGAGCTCCCGAACGAGGGGATCGAGACCGTCTTCCCCTTGAGATCGCGGACCGCGCGGATCTGACCGTTGCCCCAGAGCTCGTAGCAGCCGACGTGGATTCCGGCCAGCAGGGCGAGGGGATCACCCGCGTCGACCTGGATGATGAACGGCGCGACGAACGCCATGCTGATGTCGACGTCACCCATCGCCAGGTCCTTGTAGGTCGCGCGCGGGTCGGTCAACTCCCGCTTGATGTACTGAACCTCCCCGAACCCTTCCGCCTTCAGCAATTCTTCGGCGACGAACTGGGGCGCGATGCAGATACCCGGGATCTGGGTCAATCGGATCCGGTTCGTCTCGAGCGGTCCCTCCGCCGCGAGGGCGGCGCCCCCCACCCCGAGCATCACCGCGGAGCCGCCGAGCGACGCCGCGCGCAGGAACGTTCGTCTGTTCACCCCTTCAGCTCCTTCTTCAGCTCGTTCAGGAAGCGCCAGTCCGTGCCGTCGGCGATGATCTTCTGCGGATTGCCTTTGACCATGCCGGCCTCCCGGAGCCGGAGAGCGTAGAAGCGCACGGTCTCTTCGGGGTTGTACGCGCGCCAGCGGCCGTAGGGGATGTCCTTCACGGCCTGCAGGACGTGCTCGGGATCGGTCTTGTAGCCGCGGCTCAGGAAGGCCCGCGCGGCACGCTCGGGCTCCCGCGCGCAGATCTCGTCCGCCTTCAAGATCGCGCGCAGCGCCCGCTTGACCGCCTCCGGATGCTTCTGCGCGAACTCGCGGTTTGCCGACACCATGCAGCAGAAGTACTGCGACCAGGGCCGGTCGACCGCGCTGTTCACGATCACGTGGCCGATCTTCTTCGCACGCAACTCCTGCGGGTCGGGCGGGAATCCGAGGTAGCCGTCCACCTTCCCCTCGGCCAGGAGGCGCATGGCTTCGACGGGCGGGTACACGACCCAGGTCACGTCCTTGCGGGGATCCATTCCGACCTGCGTCATCATGCTGGCGAGGAACACGTGTTGGCCGGACTGGAGCCCGTACACCGCGACCGTCTTGCCCTTGAGATCCCGGAGCGTCCGGATCGCCGAGGTCGCGAAGAGCTCGAAGCATCCGACGTGGACGCCGGCCAGGAGCACGATCGGGTCGCCGGCGTCGAGCGACATCACGAGCGGCGCCGCGAAGTTCATGCTCAGATCCACGTGCCCGGCGCTCGTGGCCCTCGCCCCCGGCAAGCCTCCGGCCATCTCGACGTAGCTCACCTCCGTGAACCCCTCGGCCCGCAGCATATCCTCGGCGACGTACTGCGGGACCAGGCACACGGACGGCACCCGGCCCAGCCGGAGTCGCGTCGTCTCGAGATCCCCTGCCGCGGCGGCGGACGTGGGTCGGGTACCGAAGAGTCCCACGGCTCCCGCGAGCGCGACCTGGTTCACGAAGTCGCGACGATTCATCCCTTCAGCTCCTTCTTCAGCTCGTTCAGGAACCGCCAGTCGGTCGCCTGCGCCAGGATCTTCTGCGGGCTCGCCTTGATCATGCCAGCCTCGTGGAGCCGGAGCGCGTAGAACCGGAGCGTGTCCTCCGGGTCGTACTCGCGCCACTTGCCGTACGGGAGATCCTGCATGACCTGGAGCGCGTACTCGTAACGCGGCGTGTAGCCCTTGTCCACGAGCGCGCGCGCGGCGCGCTGCGGGTCGAGCGCGCAGACGTCGGCCGCCTTGAGGATCGCGCGGAGCGCCCGCTTCGTCGCCACCGGATTCTTGCGGACGAACTCCTTGCTCGCCGTCAGGAGACAGCAGAAGTACTGGGACCAGGGACGGTCGGTCGCGCTGTTGACGATCGCGTGACCGATCTTCCGTTCCCGCAGCTCCTGCGGCTGGGGCGGAAACCCGAGAAAAGCGTCGGCCTTGGCTTCGGTGAAGAGGCGCAGCGACCCCTCGGTGGGAGTCAGGCGGCGCGCGCCGGGCGGCGGCTGACGGGCGAGCTCGGGGGTGATCCAGCTGATGTCCTTGCGCGGGTCGAGACCCACGTTCGCCGCGATCGTGGCCAGGAAGACGTGCGATGCGCTGTTCAGCGAATCGGTCGCCGCGACCTTGCCCTTGAGGTCGCGGATGCGCTGAACCCGCTCGTTCCCGAAGACCTCGAAGCAGCCCACGTGGACTCCGGCGAGGAATACCACGGGATCGCCCGCGTCGATCCGGATGATGTTCGGCCCGACGAAGTTCAGGCTCATGTCGGCCTCGCCGGCGGCCAGCCGCACCGAGACCGCGCCCGTCGGCATCTCGACGTACGTCACCTCGGTGAAGCCTTCGGCCTGGAGCAGATCGCCGGCGATGTACTGGGGCGCCCAGCAGATGCTCGGGCTCCGGAGCAGCCTGAGCCTCGTCGTCTCGGGCGGCGGCTCCGCCGCTGCCGCGCGAGACCCGAGCCCGACGAGACCCGCCGCGCCCGCGGCCGTCGCCAGACCGAGAAATTCCCTCCGGCTTCGCATGTGGCCTCCCCCGCCCGCTCTCATCCGCGGGCTCGCAGAGGCAGTGTGAACGTGAAGGTCGCGCCCTGACCGAGCTGGCTCTTCACCCAGATCGTGCCTCCGTGCAGCTGGACGAACTTCCGCGAGAGCGTGAGCCCGAGTCCCGTCCCCTCGTGCTTCTTGGCGTGGTCGCTGCCGACCTGCCGGAACTCCTCGAAGACCGCCTCCTGGTCCTCGGGCGCGATGCCGACACCGGTGTCGCTGACCGCGACCTCGGCCATGCCGTCCGCGGCGGCCGCGCGCACCTCGACGCGCCCGCCCTCGGGCGTGAATTTGACCGCGTTCGACAGGAGATTCAGGAGGACCTGCTTGATCTTGCGCTCGTCTCCGCGGACCGTCCCGAGCCGCGCGTCCACCACGACGTCGAGCCCGATCCCACGGCGCGACGCGCGCTCGCGCACGAGCGTCACCGCGTTGTCGATCGCCTGCGGGAGCTCGAAGTCCGCGAGGTCGAGCTCCATGCGCCCGGCTTCGATCTTCGAGAGGTCGAGGATGTCGTTGATCAACGACAGGAGGTGGCGGCCGGAGGCGAGGATGTCCTTGAGGTACTCGTCCTGCTTGTCGTTCAGCTCCCCGAACATGCGCTCGATGAGAACCTCGGAGAAGCCGATGACCGCGTTGAGCGGCGTCCGCAGCTCGTGGGACATGTTCGCCAGGAACTCGGACTTGTGGAGGTTCGCGACCTCGAGCTGCCGGCGCTTCTCCTCGAGCTCCTGGAACAGCCGGGCGTTCTGGATCGCCAGCACGGATTGCGTCGCGAACGTCTTGAGCAACTC
Source organism: Methylomirabilia bacterium (assembly GCA_041496385.1). Classification (GTDB taxonomy): domain Bacteria; phylum Methylomirabilota; class Methylomirabilia; order Rokubacteriales; family CSP1-6; genus AR19. The sequence continues at coordinate 19,257 of JBGQEL010000031.1, forward strand.
CACGGTCTCGGGCGGGAACGATCCCGGGGCCCGCCGGTTCACGACGAGCCCGCCGAGGATCGCGTCCTCACGGAGCAGCGGGACGGCAAGGAGCGCGCGGTGCCCCGTGCGCACGAGCACCTCCCGCACGCGACTCTGATAGGCGCCCTCCGCAAGGATGTCCGGGATCTGGACGGGCTCCCGGGTCTCCGCGGCGCGGCCCATGGCACCCTCGCCCCGCGCCAGCGGGAGGCTGCGGAGCTGCTCGACGAGCTCGGGCTCGAGGTTCTCCTGCGTCGCGCGCAGGCGGAACTGCTCCGTCGCGTCGTCGTACTCGTAGATGACCCCGAAGTCCGTCCCCGAAAGCTGGTTGGCGCGGCCGATGATCGTGGTGAGCACGGTCTCGAGGTCGAGCGTCGAGCTGACGGCGCGTCCCACCTCGCCCAGGACTTGCAGCTCCTCCACCGAGCGGGCGAGCGCGCGCGTGCGTTCCTGCAGCTCGGTGAAGAGGCGCACGTTCTCGATCGCGATCACCGCCTGGTCGGCGAAGGTCTGCAGCAACGCGATCTGCTTCTCGGAGAATGGCCGCACCTCGAGGCGGCGAATCACGATGACGCCGATCACCGCGTCCTCACGCGCCAGCGGCGTGACGAGAACGGTTCGAAATCCGGAACCCCGCTGGAGAACCAGCCCCTCCGGGTATTCCCTCCGCGCAACATCGTCGAGGATGTCATGGAGGTGAATCGTCCGGCGTTCCAGCACGGCGCGGCCGGCGGGAGATCCCGGCGTGACAGGGCGGGCGACCGCCCCGGCGACGGGTACCGAGCCGAAGTGCGCCACCTGGCGCATTTCATCTCCCTCCACCCGGTGGATAAGAGCGTCGTTCGCGCCGCAGAGACGCGCGGCGCTCTCGGCCACCGCATCCAGCACCGGCTGCACATCCGTCGGCGATCTGGAGATGACGCGCAGGATCTCGCTCGTCGCCGTCTGCTGCTCGAGCGATTCGGTCAGCTCGCGGGTGCGCTCCTCGACCTTGCGCTCGAGGCCCGCGTACGACTCCTTGAGCTGGGCCGCCATGCTGTTGAACTGCTCGGCCAGCGTCTCCAGCTCGTCGCCGGTCTTCACCTCGATCCGCTGGTCCAGCTCGCCGGCGCCGATGCGCGCGGCGCCGATCTGGAGCGCGCGGATCGGCGTCACCATCTTGCGCGCGAGCAGCACGCTCGCCGCGATCGAGAGCGCGATGCCGACGAGCACGAGGATCACCGTCTGCTGGATCGCCGCGCGGAGCGGCGCGAACGCCTCCTCGAGCGGCTGCTCGACGAAGACCGACCAGCGGAGCCGCACGATCGCGGCCTGGGCGGTGAGGATCCGCTCGCCCTTGAGGTCGCGCGCGAGCGTGACCTCCTCAGCCTCGCCGCCGCCCGACGCGGCGAGCGCCGCCTTCACCTGCGCGAGCTCCGCGAGCGTGGTCTTCTGGAGGACGAGGCTGATGTCGGGATGCGCGATCAGCGTGCCCTGCCCGTCGACGACGAAGGCCTGACCCGCCTTGCCGACCTTCATCTGCGAGACGACGTCCCAGATGAACTTGAGGTTCACCTCGGCCACCGTGACGCCGGCGTCCTGGCCCGCGGCGCCGATCGCGATCGTCATGTACGGCTCGGACTCCTTGCGGAAGTAGACCGGGCCGTAGTAGATTCGGCCGGCCCGCGCCTGCCTGAACTTCGGCTCCCGCGAGGCGTCGAGCCCGCTGCCCACGACGTCCATCGCGAGCCGCGAGAGGCGGAGCTGCTCCTTGCCCTCGCCGTCGAGGTGGCTGATCTCGGTGATCGCGGGCGCCTGGCGCAGGAGGCGCAGGTAGTCCACGCGGCGCTGGGCGAGCTGGGCCGCGCGCGGGCCGAGCTGGGGCTGGGTCGTCCAGCCGATCTGCCGCTCGATGTCCTTGATGAAGTCCTCGATCTTCGCCGCGGCGGCGCGCGCCTTCTCGCGCTGGAGGACGACGAGCGCGGTCTTGTTCTGCTGGTAGGCGAGGTAGACGCCGATGACGCCGGAGGCGAGCAGCGGGCCGCTCACGAGGCCCGCGAGCACGATCACGTACTGGCGGAACAGACGCCCGCGTGACTTCACTTCATTCCACGACCCGGTCGGCGCGCTTGAGAAGCGCCTCGGGCACGGTGATGCCGAGGCTCTTCGCGGTCTCCTGGTTGATCGCGAGCGTGAGCTTCGTGGCCCCCTCCACGGCGAGGTCCCGCGGCCGGGCGCCCTTGAGGATCCTGGCGACGAGCGACGCCGCCTGGACGCCCTCCCAGTACGGGTCCGAGCCGTAGGAGGCGAGCGCGCCCTGCTGGATCCAGAGCGTCGTCGGGAACACCGCGGGGAACTTCTGCGCGAGCGAGGCCTCGAGCATCTGCCCGGGGATCTCGAGCCGTGGCAGGTCGGGCGGCAGCATGCCGTCGCCGGGCTTGAGCTCGCGGAGCGCCTGCTGCACGTCGGCCGCGTTCCGCACCGAGCGCGCCAGCACCTCGACGCCGAACTGCGCGGCCACCTCCTGCGCCTTCTTCTGGGCGGCGACGGAGCCCGGATCGTCCGGGTGCGCGACGACGAGGACGCGGCGCACCCCCGGCGCGACGGATTTCAGGATCTCGAGGCGCTTCGGCACGAGCTCGGTCGTCATCGCCGAGACGCCGGTCACGTTCGCGCCCGGCAGCGCCAGATCCTTCACGAGGCCGGCGGCGACGGGGTCGCTCACGAGCGTGAAGACGATCGGGATCGTCGCGGTCGCCGCCTTCGCGGCCTGCGCGGCGGCGGCGCCGTTGGCGAAGATCAGGTCCACCTTCTCCCGCACCAGCTCCTCGGCCGCGGGCGCCACCGCCTGCTCCTTGCCGCGCGTGAAGCGGATCACGTAGCTGACGTCGCGGCCCTCGAGCAGGCCCTGCTGCTTGAGCCCGGTCTTGAGCCCCTCGACCATCGGCGCGTTGCTCGCGAGCGAGGTGTTCAGGACGCCGATGCGATAGCGCTTCGCCGGCTGCTGGCCGCGCGCCTCCGCGAGCGGGAACGCGGCGACCGCGAGCAGCAGGAGGCCGAGCACGGCCAGGCGGCGGGTCCGGGTCATCGGGGTCATCTCAGGCCGATAGTGTCACAAGAAGCCGATCGATCGAGAGCTTCAGACAGCGCTTGATCTCGTCGCGGCAGGCACGGTATGCGTCCTCGCCCTGCCCGACGGGGTCGCCGATGTCTCCGTCCGCCTCGCCGGAGAACTCGCGGAGCGTGAACACCGGCCGCCCGTCCGTCTCGACGAGGGCCGCCAGCGCCTGCTTCTGCTTGACGGTCATCGTGAGGATCAGATCGGCGCCCGCGACGACGTCCCCGTGCCGGCGGAGGTCCGTCGAGACGATGTCCGTCTCGGCGAGGTGGATGCCGTCCTCGCGGAGGACGATCCGCGCGTCGAGCGACGGGATCATGCCGTCGCGCGCGACGTTGCCGATGCCGCCCGAGCCGACGCGGATCGCGCGCCGCGCGCCGCGCTCGTCGAGCATCTGCTCCAGGAGGACCTGCGCCATCACACTCCGGCAGGTGTTCGCGTGACAGACGAAGAGCACGCTCCTCACGGCGCCTCCCACGGCGATTGCCACGCGCGCACGCCGGGGCCGAGCGCCTTCCACTCGTCCTTGGGCCGCTCGGCCAGGCTCTTGCCGAAGAGCGTGCCGGGCGGCTCCTTGAGGCTCCGGCCGAGCGTCGACGGGAAGAGCTTCACCAGCTCGGCTGGCGTCAGGCGCCGGTCGGCCTCGAGCCGGCGGATCGCCTGCGGCTGCGCGAGCAGCGTGTAGCCGTAGCCGAAGGAGTGGAAGACCTGGCCGTTGACGTCCCGGGCGGCGTCGCTCGCGAGGTAGACGACGAGGGGCGCGACGTTGTCGGGATCGCGCTCCGTGCCCACGGCCTGCTCGCTCGGCCACTTGCCCGTCTGCTCGAAGACCTCGCGCCCGCGGGGCGTGGAGTCGATCATGCGCGTCGCGCCGCTCGGCAGGATCGCGTTGGCGGTCACGCCGTACTTCGCCAGGGCGTTGGCCGTGGACCAGGTGAGCCCGAGGATCCCGGCCTTCGCCGCGGCGTAGTTCGGCTGGCCCGGCGCGCCGAGGGCGGAGACCGACGACATGCTGACGATGCGCCCGCCGCGCTGCTCGCGCATCGCGATCGAGGCCGCGCGGACGGTGTTGAACATGCCGTTCAGATGGACGCCGAGCACCGCGTCCCACTCGGCCTCGGTCATGTTGAAGACCATCCGGTCGCGGAGAATGCCGGCGACGTGCACGAGGATGTCGATCCGGCCGTAGGTCCGGATCACCTGCTCGACCATCGCCGTCGCCTCGGCGAAGTCGGCGACCGAGCCGAAGTTCGGCGCGGCCGCGCCGCCCGCCTTGACGATCTCGTCCATGACCTGGGCGGCCGGGCGCCGATCGCCCCCGTCGCCGGCGAGACTCACGCCGAGATCGTTGACGACGACCCTGGCCCCTTCCCTGGCGAGCGCGATCGCGATGCCGCGCCCGATGCCCCGCCCCGCACCCGTCACCAGCGCCGCCTTGCCGTCGAGCAGTCCCATGGTCACTCCGGTAGAGGTCGGTAATACGGGTTCCCTGCCGTCGTCCACGCGCCCAGCATCTCGCGGAACTTGGGGCCCATCGGATCGATGCCGCGCATCGGCATCGTGCCGCGCCTGATCGTGAAGTCGTGCGGCGCCAGCTCGCCCGCGCGCACGAAGTGGCGCTCCGCCGCCTCGCGCCGGCCCCGCGCGAGGAGCCACTCGCCCAGGCCGAACTCGGCGCGGGCCTGCTGATCCCGCTCGGTCGGCAGCGACTGAAGCTGCCGCGCGCGCGCCTCGGGAATCGCCGGCGCCTCGCCCCTCACCCAGGCTCTCAGCGCCGCGAGGTGCGTGGCGGCCTCGAGGCCGGTGATGTGCTTGAAGGTGTCGGTGCCGAAGGCGACGTCGTTCGGCCGCACGATCCGTCCGCGCTCGTCGATCCAGAGCACCGTCGGCACGTTGACGATGTTGTAGAGGTCGGCGAGGAGGTGTTTGGTGTCGACGAGCGACGGGTGGGTCGGCTTCGCGGCCTCGATCCAGGGCCGCGCGTCGTCCGGGCTCTGGTCGAGCGCAACGGTGATCACCGTGAACCCGCGATCCCGCAGCTCCTCGTAGAGCGCCTGCCACACGGGCAGGTCGAGGCGGCACCCTCACCAGGATGCATACGCGACCAGCAGCACCTTCCTGCCGCGGTGCTGGGCCAGCGAGTGCGGGTGGCCCGCGAGGTCGGGCAGCGTGAAGTCGGGCGCCGCGAGCGAGGCTAGGGCGCGCGCCCGGTCGGCCGACGAGATGCCGAGGTACGCGGCGTGCTCGTCGAGATCGAGCGCGACCGGGCGCCCCTCGGCCTCCGCGCGCTTGGCCAGCTCGAGACCCAGGGCCTGGTCCATCTCGCCCGCGCGGGCGCCTTCGATGATCGTGAACGTGGGCTCGGCCATTGCGACCCCCTTAACCTGGATTGTTCATGAACGAGATTGTCGATGTCGGACGGGTGGCGCCGCGGGCGGTGCCCGCGCGGCCGGCGAAGTGGGACCCCCTCGTCCCGTCCGCAGCTCGAAGAGCTGCGAATCGGGCGAGCGGGTGACGGAGCCGGGGCGCGGGCACCGCCCGCGGTGCCAGGACCCGTCCGCCTCGCGTGTGATCGTTCATGAATAGTCCTGGCTAGGTCGCATCGGGCGGCGCGCCCGCGCGGGCGGCCACGGCGAGATCGGCGGTCATGTCGCGCTGGATGGTCGGGCTCATCACGATCTCCTCGATCACGGTGCGCGGCGGCAGCGTGACGCAGAGGAGGATCGCGCGGGCGACGTCCTCGGCGCCCATCATCGTCGCGCGCGCCTTCGCGTCGGGGGGCAGCGGCCGCCGGTCGAGGATCGGCGTATCCACCTCGGCGGGCATGATCGTCGTCGCGCGGATCCCCTTGTCGCGGAGCACGGTGTGGACGTGCCCCATCAGGTTCCGCACCGCGGCCTTCGCCGCGCCGTAGGGGGCGCCGCCGATGAGCCCCGGCTTGAGCGCCGCCAGCGACGAGACCGTGACGATCGTGCCACCGCCGCGCGCGAGCATGCCCGGGAGCACCGCCTGGGTCAGCGCGTAGACGCCGTTCAGGTTCACGTCGAGCACGCTGTCCCATTCCTCCTTGCCCACCCAGCGGACCGAGCGAGCCCGGCTCGAGTGCCCCGCGTTGTTGACGAGGATGTCGACGCGCCCGAGCGCGTCCTGGGCGAAGCGCGCGAGCGCCACGGCCTCCGCGTGGCGCGCCACGTCCGCCTGGCGCGCCGTCGCCTGGCCGCCGGCCCGCTGGATCTCGCCGGCGACCAGCTCCAGCGGCTCCTTGCGCCGGCCCGCGATCACCACGTGCGCACCCTCCGCCGCCAGCATCTTCGCGGCCTCGCGGCCGATGCCGCTGCCGCCGCCCGTCACGATCGCCACCTGCCCGTCGAGGCTGCCCATCCTGTCTCCTCAGTCGAAGGTCACACGAGAATACTATGTTGTACCGGGCGCCGCGCGGCCGGTCGACCGCGGGTGGCCTGCGGCAGGCGCGCGTGGCTCCGACACGCGGGCTACCAGGCCCAGACCGGCTGCTCGAAGTGGGCGACGCGCGTGGGGCGTCCGTGGACCACGACCTCGCGCACCTGGTAGATGACCGCGGCGGTCGGCGCGTGCACCAGGGTCTCGAGGATCGGCACCTGGATGACCGGCCGGTCGCTCTCGGGGATCGTCACCAGGCGCGGCACGTCGGGCCCGTCGAGGTCGGCGAGCGGCACCCGGAAGACGCCCGCAACCTCCTCGGGGTTGGGCCGGAGGTCCAGGGCGCCGGCGCCCCAGACGACGACGGGCGTGATGACGAAGCCCGAGCGCGTGGGGTAGTCGTCGAGGAGCCCCAGCACCGCCGCCGGTGCCTGCGCGAGGCCCAGCTCCTCCTCGAGCTCCCGGAGCGCCGCACGCTCGGCGCTCTCCCCCGGGTCGAGGCGGCCCCCCGGCAGCGCCCACTGGCGCGCGTGGGCGCGCAGTCCGGCGGCCCGACGGGTGAGCAGGAAGCACGCACGCCCCGCCTCGTCCGGGACCAGGACGACAGCCACCGCCGCGGGCCGGCGGCCGTCGGCGGCGAGCGGTCGCCGTTCGAACGCGGCGAGGTTGGCGCGCGCCCGCTCGCGGAGCGCGTCGCCGAAGGGGTGCGCGGGGACGGTCACGCCCTAGTACGCCGGGAGCTTCCCCGCCTTGACGCCGGTCTTCCGGACGGCGCCGACCTCCTCGCCGGCCTTGGCGGCCATGAACCGGCTGTCGCTCGCCAGCGTGACGAACTGGTAGCCGGCCTCGATCATCGTGAGCGCGTACGCGGCCGTCGCGTTGTGGATGCCCGCGACGACGCCGTGGCGCTTGCACGCGGCGACGATCTTCTGCTGGGCCTCGACCACGGGCGGGTCGGTCTGGTCGAGCCGCGGCTTGCAGCCGAGCGTCAGCGAGAGGTCGGAGGGCCCGACGTAGACCGCGTCGATGCCCGGCACGCTCAGGATCTCGTCGATGTTCTTCACGGCCTCCGCGGTCTCGATCATGGGGATGACGAGCAGGCTCTCGTTGGCGTGGTCGCCGTAGTCGGCGCCGGCGTAGATGGAGGCGCGCACGGGCCCCCAGCTCCGGTAGCCGCGCGGCGCGTACTTGCTCGCGGCCACGAGGGCTTCGGCCTGGGCGCGGGTGTTGATCATCGGGCAGATCACGCCGTAGGCGCCCGCGTCGAGGATCTTCATGATCCGCGCCGGGTCGTTCCAGGGCACCCGCGCGAGCGGGATCACGCCCGTCGTCGAGACCGCCTGGAGCATGGTGACGGCAACCTGGTAGTCGACGACGCCGTGCTGCATGTCCACGGTGAGCGAGTCGAAGCCCTGGTGTGCCATCACCTCCGCGGAGAAGGCGCTCGGAATCGAGAGCCAGCCGTTCACGACCGCCTCGCCGCGCTTCCAGATCGCCTTCAGCGTGTTCTCTCTCACGATCCTCTCCTTCTTACTCGGGGGACGTCGTCGAGGCCGGGGTGAGCTCGGGGCGGCAGACCGCCCGGAAGTTGCACCAGCGACAGATCCGCAACTCCTCGGTCCTCTCGAAATCGTTGATCACCGCGACGTTCGCCGCGGGGTCCACGAGGTACGCCTTCATGGACCGCACGGACAGCCGGATCTGCTCCTTGATCTCGTCGAGGCGCGCCGGGCTCCACCGGTGGGGCGTCACCTCGGGCTCGCGGAGGTTCGCCTCCAGCAGGTCCACGTTCGCGGGCTCGACGCCGAGCACCTCGTGGGCGTAGAGGGCGTAGCAGCCCAGCTGGAAGGCGGCGCCCTCGGGGTTCGCGCCGCCCGTCTTCCAGTCCACGAGCGCCAGGCGCCCGTCCCCGGTCCAGTACCCGAAGTCGGGCGCGACCCAGACGGAGGTGCCCTCAAACTCGAACACCTTCGACCAGTGCTCGATGGACCAGTGCGTGGGCTCCGTCTTGCGGATCTCGGCGGTGAGCGGAAGGCGGAAGAAGTTCCGCAGGCACTGCCCGACGTTGCGGCTCAGGGCCTGCCACGCCTCCGGCTTCAGGTCGATCCGGTACTCGTGCTCGAAGAGCGCCGTCGTCTTCGGGTTGTCGCGGTACCGGCCGTCCCTCGACGAGCGCCACTCGCCGCGCATGCGCTCGATGACGTCCGCGACGAACGGCTCGACGGGGATGTCCCGGCCCTGGGCGAAGGCGTGGAACGCCATCTCGACCGCGTCGTGCACGACGCGCCCCGCCCACATCTGGCGCGACGCGAGCTGTTTCAGGACGTAGAGACGCCGGATCTCGTCCGGTGCGGCGGCGTCCCAGCCGCCCCAGGCGCCGTAGTAGTGATAGAAGTACTTCCGACGGCAGTCCTGGAAGGTGTTGTCGCGGCTCCGCGACCAGGAAAACTCGTTGGTGATGTCCGCCATCGCCGGCATTGTCGCACGACGGTGGAGCCCGATGCGCCGCTAACACCACCGCGCTTGACGCTCCGGGGAGCCGCTGCTACGTTGGCCTCGTGGCGAAGGGATCGTTCACCATCGAGTGCCCCTGCTGCAAGGCGAAGCTCACGCTGGACCCCGAGCTGCGCGCCCTGATCGCGCACGAGCCGCCGCCGCCCTCTCGCTCGGTCGCCGATCTCGGCGCCGCGCTCGACAAGCTGCGCACGCGCTCCGCGCAGGTCGAAGAACGCTTCAAGCAGAGCGTCGAGGCCGAGGGCCAGAAGGGCAAGGTCCTCGACCGGAAGTTCCAGGAAGGGCTCAAGAAGGCGAAGGACTCGCCCGACCCGCCGCCGCGCCGCTACGACTACGACTGACAACCTCCTCCGGCAGGTCAGCCGGTCCTTCTACCTCTCGCTCGCGATCCTCCCCCGCCCGCTCCGTGAGCCCATCGGTCTCGCGTACCTGCTCGCGCGCGCCGCGGACACCGTCGCCGACACGCGGCTGATCCCGCGCGCGGCACGGCTCGCGCATCTCCAGACGCTGCGGCGCGCGTACGCGGGCGAGGACGCCGACGTCGCGGGGGTCGCGCGCGCCTGCGGGCCGCACCAGATCCACGCCGCCGAGCGCCGCCTGCTCGAGCGCCTCGGCGCGGCGCTCACGCGGCTCGACGCCCTGGCGTCCGCCGATCGGACGGAGGTCCGCGGCGTGCTCGGCACGCTGACCTCCGGCATGGTCTTCGACCTGACGCGCTTCCCCGGCGAGGACACGTCCGGGCTCGCCGCCCTCGACACGCCGGAGGAGCTCGACCGCTACGTCTACCTCGTCGCCGGCTGCGTCGGGCCCTTCTGGACCGCGCTCCACGTCGCGCACCGGCCACGCCTCCGGCGCTGGAACCTCGGCGCGATGAGCGAGCAGGGCATCCACTTCGGCAAGGCGCTCCAGCTCACGAACATTCTCCGCGACGTCCACGCCGACCTCCAGCACGGCCGGTGCTATCTCCCCGGGGAGGAGCTGGCGCGGCTCGGCCTCGGGCCCAAGGACCTGCTGGAGGCCCAGGGGTCGGCGCGCGCGCGGCCCCTCTACCGCCGGCTCCTCGGCATCGCGCTCGAGCACTACGACGTCGCCTGGCGCTACACGCTCGCGATCCCGCGCCGCGAGTGGCGCATGCGTCTGGCGTGCGCGTGGCCGCTCTCCATCGGGCTCGCGACCGTCGCCGCGCTCGCCGCGCACCCGAACCCACTCGCGGCGCCCGCGCCGATCAAGATCACGCGCGGCGCCGTGCGCGCCCTGCTCGCCCGCTCGGCGCTCGGCGTGTGGTCCAATCGAGCGCTCGCGGCCGACGCCGAGCGGCTGCGCCGGCGCGTCGCGCTCTAATTTCTCCCTTGCGCTCGCGCGATCGCGACTGCACGGTAGGGCAGGCGCAAGCCAGTCGCCCGCTCATGGAGGACATCATGGAACGTCAGTTCGCCGAGCCCCAGCCCTGGACGCCAGCCCCTGCCCCGCCGCCCCCACCGCCGATGGCGACACCCGCGCCATCCGCGCCGACGGCGCCCGCCGTACGGGCGCCGAAGGCCGCCCGGCCGAAACCCAGGCCGAAGGCGAAGAAGAAGACCCGGCCGAAGGCCAAGGCCAGAAAGGCCAAGGCCCGGAAGCCCACGGGCAAGGCCCGGTCGAAGAAGGCCAAGAAGAAGGCGCGGCGCCGCTAGTCGAGCACGTCGAGGCCGAGGACGGCGGCCGGGTCGACCCGCGCGGCGCCCAGCTGGGCGCCGAAATGCAGGTGCGGCCCCGTCGCGCGTCCCGTCGCCCCCACCGTCCCGAGCGTCTGGCCGCGCTCGAGCCGCTGCCCCTCGACGACCGCGACCTCGTCGAGGTGGAAGTAGAGCGTGTAGAGGCCGAGGCCGTGGTCGAGGACGACGAACCGGCCCGGGAAGAAGAACTCGGCGACGAGCGCCACGCGGCCCGAGTTGACCGCGACGATCGGCGTCCCCTTCGGCGCCGAGAAATCCGCGCCGCCGTGGGGCGCGCGCGGCTGCCCGTTGATGACCCGGCGGGCGCCGAATCCGGTACCCGGCTCGGTGCCGGCGACCGGCCGCGTGAAGCGGCCGCGCCAGAGCCGCTCCGGCGTGAGCGTCCGGTAAAGCGTCTGGAGCCGCTTCCCCTCCGCCACCGCGCGCCGCTCCGTCTCGGGGTCGAGGTCGACCATGGCGCGCTGGAGCTGGAGCCGCTCGACGGGGAAGCTGCGCCGGAGCACCTGCACCGTCCCCCGCGCCGTGCGGGGCGCGCGCCCCGGCTCGACGACCCCGACCCGCCACGGCTGCGCGCCCGGCCTGGTCTCGAGGTCGAGTCCGACCAGGGCCGCCTGGCCGCCCGCGTAGGGGAAGAAGGCCAGCGGGCGGCCGCTCAGCGAGCCCTCGACCGTGGCGTCCTCGGCCACGTTCTTCACGTGGAGCCAGGCCACATCGCCGACCCGCGGCTTCGCCGGATGCCAGGCGACGTCCGCGCGCTCCGCCGCGCCCGCCGCGGGGCCCACCAGCGCGACGACAGCCGCGGCGGCGAGCAGACGTGTGGCGGCCTCGCGGGCCCCGCGACGGCGCCTCACTCGGGCCGCTGCTGGCGCAGGAACTGCTCGAACTCGGCGACGAGCTCGGCCGCTGGCGGCAGATCGCTTGTGGCGCCGGGCTCGGCCGCCGCGTGCTCCTCGGCCTCGCGCGACTCGAGCTTCTTGACGTAGCCGGCGATCTTGGCGTTCTGGGAGACGATCTCCTTGAGGTTCTCGTCGAACTGGCGGACCGCCTCGTCGAGGTCCGAGAGGTCGAGGGTGGCGCCGACGATCGGGAGCACGCGCTTGACGAGCGCGAGCGTCGCCTTGGGGTTCTCGATGCCCGAGATGTAGTGAGGCACGTTGGCCCAGAGACTCGCCGTGGCGAACCCCTGGTCGCGGCAGATGGTGTTCAGGACGCCGACGATGCCGGTCGGCCCCTCGTAGCGCGTCGTGCGGACGCCGAGGCGCGCGGCCAGCTCGGGATCCGTCGCGCCCCCCGCGAGACGGACCGGACGCGTGTGGGGCACCTCGGCGAGGAGGGCGCCGAGCGTGAGGACGAGGGTCACGTCGCAGCGCCGCGCCAGCTCGAGCACGGCCTCGCAGTAGGTCCGCCAGCGGAGGTGGGGCTCGGTGGCGACGCCGACGATCACGTCGCGCGCGAGGGCGGGCGACTGCGAGATCGAGAAATCGGTCGTCGGCCAGATGATCTCGCGCTCGGTCTCGGAGCCCGGCTTGAACCGCACGGTGGGCCGGTTCAGGCCGAAGTGGTAGAACTCCTCGGGATCGATCTCGGCGAACTTCTCGGCGGAGAGCGAGGAGGCCAGGTAGCGGGCCGCCGTGGTCGCGGCCTCGGCGGCGTCGTTCCAGCCGCTCCACGCCATGATCAGGACGGGGCGCCGCATCCCCTCGGGCTGCGCGTGGATCGTCAGCATCGGGTCGGCCTCCTCGACGTGTTGGGTTCCGAGTCTAGCACGAAGTGCGCATTGACCCGTCCCGGGCGGGACGGTAGCATTGGCCCAGACCCACATCCCTGAGGAGGGCATTCGCCATGCGACGTTACACTCTGCGCCCGCTCCTGATCGGGGCAGCGCTGATCGCCGCCACCGGGTGCGCGACCGGCGAGGAATGGCAGATCTGGCGGTCGAACACGTCTCACTTCGCCTCCAGCGAGCACTTGACGTTCTCGGTGCGCAACCGCGAGGGCGCGCCCACGCGGGTCACACGCGCGGACGTCGCGCTCGCGCGCCAGCAGAGCTGGTTCGGCAAGGCGGTCACGGTGAGCCAGGAGCAGATTCTTGAGAGGTAGGTCTGCGGTGGCCGTTGCGGCCCTCGCCGTCCTCGCGATCGTGGGGGGCGCGCGCGCCGCGCCCCCCGAGGACAACATCCTGCCCGCCGACCAGTACACGACCGACAAGGGCCGCACGCTCGGCGCGAAGTACGCGACGGCGCTGCGCGAGCTCAACGCCGGCATCTACAACTGCATGCCGTGGCTCGACGTCCAGAGGCAGGGCATCGGCTTCTTCCGGCCGAAGCACATGACTCCGCCGAAGGACGACCGGTATCTCTCGCTCCGGATCTACGTCGACCAGGACCCGTCGGCCCCGTTCTCGGCGCTCAAGTTCGAGGAGCGCGCCTCGGCGATGTTCTCCCGCTACGTCGGGGAGATGCTCCGCCGCATGACGCAGACGGCTTCGATCCTCTCCGACCCGGCCGTGGACGGCTTCACCGTGATCGTGGACTGGCTCAAGCAGACGGGCGGGACCGGGCGCCCGGTCCGCGAGACCATCGCCGTCTTCACGGAACGCCCGGCGGCCGCCGACTACCTGGCCGCCCGCGCGAAGATCGCCGACCTCGCCGCGCGGGCCGTCGTCTTCGGCTACGACGGCGAGACGCCGCTCGGCCGGTTCCGGCTCCAGGCCTGGGAGGACGGCTTCGTCAAGAGCTTCCAGGTCGCGAACTACCAGCCCGACGCGGGCGTCACCTGCCGCCGCTGAGGTAGGCCCGCAGCATCCTCCGCATCCCCGGGAACGCGATCGCGCCGTACGGGATCGCGCCGCGTGGGAACCACCGCACCTCGGACACGTCGTCTGCCGGCTGGAGCCGCCCGGAGGCGGGCGTGACTCTGTAGACGACCGCGAGGACCGGAAAGCCCTTGGGCCCGTAGCGATCCGTCATGAAGCCGATCAGGCGCGCGCGCCGCGTGCCCACGCCCAGCTCCTCCCTGAGCTCGCGTCGCAGACCCTCGTCGGGCCGCTCCCCGGCCTCGAGGAAGCCGCCCGGAAGGTCCCAGGTGCCCTCGTACGGCGGCCCCGCCCGCCGACCGAGGAGCAGGCGCCCCCGCTGGAGGATGATCGCGACCGACGCCGGGCGGGGCTGCCGTAGAAGATCCAGCCACAGCGAGTGCAGCGGAGTCGCCGGCGCCCGCCCTCGACGGCGCGCCGGAGGCGGCCGCCGCAGGCGATGCAGAAGCGCGCCCTCACGCGACGCGCGCGGCCAGCGCGGCGCGGATCTCCTCCGCGATCGCCGTGAGCGCCTGGGCCGCCGGGCTCTCGGGCGCCTGCGCGACGAACGGCTCGCCGCGGTCGCCCGCCGCGGCGAGGGCCGGGTCGAACGGCACGCGGCCCAGGAAGGGAATGCCCGTATCACGGGCGAGGGCGACGGCGTCCGGGCCGGGAAAGAGTCCCGCCATGTTCTCGACGAGGCCCAGGATCGGCGTCTTCGTCTGCGCCGCGGCCGTGATGGAGCGCCTGACGACGAGGTGCGAGACGTCCGAGGGGATCGTGACGACGACGCTCCCGCCGAGCCCGGGCACCAGCGACGCGACGGTCACCAGGCGGTCGGTGCCCGGCGGCAGGTCGAGCAGGAGCAGGTCGAGCTCGCCCCACTTGGTATCGGCCAGGAACTCGCGGAGCGCGTTCGCCTCCATCGTGCCGCGCCAGGTGTGCGCCTCGGCCTGCGTCAACGCGTCCCACGCGAGCGGCGTCGCGTCGGAGGGCAGCAGCAGGTCCATGGACATCACCTTCACGCCGAGCGTCGTCCGGGGCGGCTCGATACCACCCTCGACGAACACCAGGCGCTGACCGCGAACCCCGAGCACCTTGGCCATCGTGGGGCCGTTCAGGTCGGCGTCGAGGACGCCGACCCGCGCGCCGGCGAGCGCGAACGCGCAGGCGAGGCCCGCGGTGATCGACGATTTGCCGACGCCGCCCTTGCCCGAAACGACCGCGACGAGCGCGCGCACCGCCGCGAGGTTGGCGTGGAGCTTCGCCTGCTGGACCTCCACCTGCCCGACGATGTTCGAGCCGCCGTCGCCCGCGATGTCCTTGTACTTTTTCATGGGCTACGATCTCCGAGCATTCTCACCGCTCGCCTCGCGCCGAGGCGGCGCTCAGCTCGCACTGCCACACCCCCTCTCACTGCGATCTCCGATCATCTCACCGCTCGCCTCGCAGCGCGGCGCTGCTCGGCTCGCACTGCCAGGCGGCCCGGGCGAGCATGATGGCCGTCAGCGCGGCGATCGCGGCCATGAGCCAGGCGCCCGCCGCGCTCGGCGGCACGCCGCCGCCGAAGCCCGGCATGCGCATGGACTCGGGGCCCGACAGGGCGAGGCGCGCGACGAAGACGGCGCGGAGCGCCACGAGGACCGCGAGGATCCGCGCGAAATCGCGCCGCGCGAGCACCCAGCGCTCGAACCAGCCGCGCGGCGCCCACAGGAGCCAGGGCACGCCCACGGCGATCAGCGCGCCGACGCCGAACCAGAAGAGAAGCGAGCCGCGCACGGGGAACACGGTGAGCTGGAGGTAGAGCGCGGTGACCCAGTAGACGACGCCGTACGCGAGGTAGGTCCAGGCGGCGTGGCGGAAGCGTTGCCCGGGGGCGCTCACGGAGCCGACGCCCGGAACCGACCGCCCCACTTCGCGCGCACGTCGGCAAGCAGCTCTTTCGTGATGACGGTGTCGCCGCGCCCGCGCGCGTACGCCTCCACGGCCTTCACCACCATGCCGCGCGCGAAGGAGGGGATCGCCCCGAGGCGCTCGCGCGCCCCGTCGTCCCACGTGAGCTGGTAGTCCACGGGCAGGCCGAACGTCAGCGACGCCGGAAGCTCGATCACCTGCCCGCCGTGCGCGCCGGGCTGGTAGCCGCAGGCCGGGTCCTCGGCGAGGTAGTCGCCGTACGTCGCGTACGCGCGGCAACGGCACCCACCGCAGATCTTCGAGAACTCGCAGGCCCCGCAGCGGCCCCCGAGCTTCGCGTCGCGCAGGGCGTCGAACACCGGGGCCCCACGCCACAGGTCGGCGAACGAGCTCCCCCGCAGGCTGCCCGCCGAGACGGGCATGTAGGGGCACGGTGTCACGTCGCCCTCGGGTGTGATGCGGCAGTAGTACTTGCCCGCCGGACAGGAGCCGTGGGCGTAGTTCTTGAGGAGCGGCGAGGACGGATTCAGCTCCCAGAGCACGCGGCGGAAGTGTGGCGCGCACTTCGCCCGGATCAGCAGCCCGTCCGTCCGCCCGACCGGCGTCGACCACGGATCCTCGAATCTCTCGGTGGCATCACTCCCGCCAAGGCCGAGCATCCGCTTCACGAACGAGGGCGGGCCCTGGCCGACGCCCTGGGCCCGCGCCAGGTAGGTCAGGATCCGCTCGTAGGCGGCGGTGTCGATATCGGTCAGGTTTCGGCCTCGTCCCGTCCTGACGAGGAAGAAGAAGTTCAGGACCGTCGCCCCGAGCTGCTTGGCGAGGTCGATCATCGCGGGTACCTCGCCCACGTTCCAGTCGGTGACCGACATGTGGAGCGAGAAGTCGAGCCCCTCGTCGGCGAGCACGCGCGTGGCACGCACGGCGCCGTCCCAGGCGCCCGGCAGGCGGCGGAAGGCGTCGTGCCTGGCGCGATCGGTGGAGTCAAGGCTGATCGAGGCGCCGAGCACCCGGTGCTCGCGCATCAGCTTTGCTTCCCGCTCGCGCAGCAGCACGCCGTTGGTGCCGAAGACCGTCGTGAACCGCTTCTCCGCGGCGTAGGCGGCCACCTCGAAGAGGTCCTTGCGGAGAAACGGCTCGCCGCCCGTCAGGATCAGAAAGACGTTCGGATTGACCTCCGCGATCTCGTCCATCACGCGGCGGCACTCGGCGGTGGTCAGCTCGCCGCGCGTGTCGGCGCCCGCGTGCGCGGACATGTAGCAGTGGGCGCACTCGAGGTTGCACCGCTGCGTGAGATTCCACGACACCGAGTACGCGGTGTACTGAGGCACGCGTGATGGGCGAACTACCGCGGCTTCTTGTTCGACACGTACCCCGCGATCACCTCGTTCATCGTCTGCCGCGCGTGCCCGAGGCCTTCCTCGCAGAGGGCGAGATCGATCGTCGCCGCGCCCTGCTCCCGGGCGACGCGCTCGACCTCCTCGCGCGTCATGTCACGCATGAACCCGGCCGGCACGCGGTTGAGCCGCGCCGTGGCGTCCTCGGTCCAGGCGAAGCCCGCGCCCTCGCCGGCGGCGGCGGGCGCCGGCACGGCCTCGGCGGGCTCGAACCGGGTCTTCGCGAGGAGCGTGTCCCAGCCGCCGCCGAGCTTCTCGCGCCCGACCGTCTCCTCGATCATCGGGAGCGCGAGCTGGCAGGTGATGACGGGGATCTTGCGCGAGCGCGCGTACTTCTCGATGCGCGCCTTGGCGCGCCGGCGCAGGTAGGCATCGGTGACCTCGCGCAGGGCGTCGCGCGCGTCGGCCGACCACTTCACCTGCACGCCCGGCAGGGACTCCTCTTCCAGGATCCCGCCCTCCTGCGCGGCGATCGCCTCGACGACCTCGCGCGAGATGACCTGAAACTTGTCCGCGCCCGCCTTGCAGACCGGGCAGGTCACGACGGGGTTGGGCCCCTTGACCGTGTAGCCGCAGACCGAGCAGATCGCCGTCGCGGCCTGCTGCTCGGCGCGCAGCTTCGCCACGGCCACGTCCTCGGCGAGAATCTGCATCTTCTCGGCCATCCGGGTCGGCATGAAGATCGCCATCGCCTCGTCGATCACCTTGTTGGTGATGACGGTGTGCCCCTGCTCGATCGCGTAACGGAGGAGCGCGGTGCGGGCGACGCCCTTCACCTGGGGTGGCACGCGCTCCATGCGCGCCTCGGCCTCCTCGGTCCACGCGATGATCTCCTCGGCCTTCACGTCGAGCGGCGGATAGAACTTGCCGCCCGTGAGGAGGACGTTGCAGGGTGCCAGACGCAGGAGGTTCTCGGTGTTCGAGCCGAGGTCGACCTCGTTCTCGTCGGAGTGCACGCCGACCCGGCCGAGGATCAGGAGCCAGGGCTGCTCCTTGCGCGCGAACGTGAGGATCTTCTCGAAGCACTTGCCGTCGAGCAGCGTGATGGCGAGATCCACGCCGTCCTCGGCGGCGAGCTTCCGGCCGATTTCGAGGTGCGACTGGTAGATCTTCGCCAGTCCGGTGTCGATGATCTCCTCGTGGAGCTGTTCCTGCTCCTTGAACCGGAAGATCTTCGAGGCCTTCTCGTTCAGCACGCCCACGATGCCGTTGAACATCGCGTAGTGGAGGTACGGGTCGTAGACGGCCACCGCGTGGAGCGGCCGGCCGAGCGCCTTCGACAGGAGGATCCCGAGCTTCAGGCCGTTGAAGGACTGGGGTGAGCCGTCCAGGCAGACGACGATCGCGCCCTGCTGATCCTTCAGCGCGTCGGCGTTGCGGACGATCAGCGTGTCCTTGGCGACCTTGCGGACGAAGCGCTCGGTCACCGAGCCGAGCTGGCTGTCCTTCACGGCGCCCATGCCGAGGGCGCCCATGACCACGAGGTCGTAGTCGGAGGCCAGGCAGTCGTCGACGAGCACCTTGTAGTGCTTGCCGTCCACCATCTTGCGCTCGAAGGCGAGGCCCGCCTCCCCCGCCTTCCGGGCCAGGATGTCGAGGTAGGAGTCGGAGATGAGCTGGAGCCCCATCGCGATCAGCGAGTCGTGGATCTTCCGCTGGCGCTCGAGCTCGTTCTCGTCCTTGTATTCCTCCGGCAGCGTGTACTCCATCTGCTTGAACCGGTAGTCGTGGAGGCGCGCCGCGTAGACGTGCATGCCGGTCAGCGTCGCTCCGCACGTCCGGCCCAACTCGACGGCCAGGTCGATGGCCCGGTTCGAGTAGTCCGAGTTGTCCACCGGAACGTAGATGTGCTTGAACATGGCTCCTCCCCTATCGCAATTCGAACTCGACGGCGGCCGTGGCTTTCGGCGCGATCGTGACTTCCTTCGTGACGGTCCTGGGCTCGTCGTACACGGGCCGGCCGTCCTTGTCGGCGCCCCTGGGCCGAAAGCCCGCGTGCCACATCGTGACCTTGTAGGTGCCCGGTGGCACGTCGGCGATCCGGAAGGCCCCCCGCTCGTCGGTGACCGCGACGTACGGGCTGTCGTGGACGATCATCCACGCCGACATGTGCGGGTGCGCGTCGCAGAGCACGCGGATCACGCCCGGCTTGCCGAGCCGCTTCGTGATGTCGATCATCTGGTCCTTGGTCGGCAGCGCCAGGTTGAACACCGTCGGCTTCCCGAGGAAGCCGTGGGTGTTGTGGAGCACCGGGTCGGAGTTCTTGACGCGCACCCGGTCGCCCGGCGCGACGGCGGTGACGTGGGCGACGAAGACGCACTGGTGGTTGTCGAGAACCACATCGCCGGCGCCCTTCTTGCCCCGGGCCAGGCCCTCGATCAGGATCACGCTGCCCTTCACGCCGCGCTCCGGGGAGAGCACGAGCGCCTCGGCGGCCTTCTGCTCGCCGCAGACGTCGCGGTTCTTGTTCACGGGGATCGCGTCGAGCTTCGGCGGCGTCCCGGCGAACCGCACCGTGCCCGCGAGCGCTCCGCCGTCCGCCACCGTGACCGCCTCGTACGCGCGCGCCGGCCCCGCGGCGACGAGCGCCAGCGCGACCGCCGCCAGGAGCGCGGCGGTCACGGCTCGGGATTGAGCGCGTACTCGAGGGCGAGCCAGAGGCTCCGGCTGTAGGGGAAGAACCACAGCGGGAACAGGACCGCGACCGGCAGCCACAGCGCGAGCTGCGCCGCCGTCGAGAGCTCGGTGCAGGACCAGAGCGTCAGGTACCCGCCGATGACGAGCACGGCCGTCGCGGCGTAGTTGAGGTAGATCGCGCCGACGAAGTAGCCCTGCGCGCGCTCGAACACGAGCCCGCAGAGGGCGCAGGCGGGGACCATGCTGAACCAGCCCGCGAACAGCGGCGTCGCCCCGCAGCGCGGGCAGCGCAGGCGCGCCGCCCGTCCGAGGGCCCGCGCCAGGCGTCCGGCCGGCCGCTCGAGCGGCATCCATCGCCCCGGGCATCACCCCGCGCGCCCTCAGTGCTTCGCGGGCTCGCCCGTGACGGCCTTCACGCCCTGCGTCCTCTTCGCCACCGCGCGGCTGTCGGGCAGGATCACGAACACGAGGAGCGTCGCGATCACGAGCGGGGTGATCGCGATCATGCCGAGCGTGCGCGTCTCGAAGCGCAGGTGCATGAAGTACATCGCGACGAGCGTGGCCTTCCCGAGCGCCAGCCCGCAGAGGAGCACGCCGATCGTGAGCTTCGGGAACGGCATGTAGATCACCGCGATCTCGACGACCGTGAGGATCGCGAGATACCAGAAGATCGCCATGTAGCTGGGGTGCTTGTGCTCTCCGCTCGTCATCGCCAGGACCCCCTACAGGAGATACATGAAGGTGAACACCATGATCCAGACGAGGTCGACGAAGTGCCAGTAGAGGCCCGTGATCTCGACCGCGTTGTAGCTCGCGCGCGCCTCGGGCCGGTTCGCGACGTACCGGATCATCGCGAGCAGGTAGATCACGCCGCCCGACACGTGCAGGCCGTGGAACCCGGTGACGATGAAGAAGGACGTGCCGAAGAGCGCCGCGCCCCACGGGTTGCCGTCGATGTGCAGGCCCCGGTGGATCAGGTGGGTCCACTCGTACGCCTGCAGGCTCACGAAGATGAAGCCGCCGAGCGCCGTGAAGGCGAGGAACACCTTGCACTTCGCGCGATCGCCCTTCCCCAGCCACTCGAGCGCCTTCACCATCGTCACGCTCGAGCAGATGAGGAGGAAGGTCATGATCGCGGTGAGGTTGATGCCGAGCACCTCGTACGGGCTCGGCCAGTCGGCGCTCGTCGCGCGCATCGCGCCGTAGCCGGCGAGCAGCGTGCCGAAGCCGACGGCATCGCCGGCGAGGAAGATCCACATCCCGAGCTTCCCCCAGCTGTCCGGCGTGAGGGGAGTCTCGGCCGGTTCGATCGCCGAGTGTACCTGGGTCATGTCGTCTCCTTGATCGGTTCGGGTGCCTCCGAGGCCGCGGCGGCGCCGCGGCGGCGTCTCAGGATCGAGCGCAGCTCGACGCCGGCGCTCCGCGCGAGCACCACCGCGATGACCACGCCGACGATGAACGGCGCCAGGATCAGGCCCAGATAGGGCCAGTTGAACGACCGGTCGCCGAACGCCGACGCGACGCACCACGTGCAGGCGGCGGCGGGCGCCGGCGCCAGAGCCAGCGGCGCGGCGACCGCGAGCGCCGCCGCCGCGCGCAGGATGGATCCGATCGGTCTCGTCACAGCAGGTACACCGCGACGTACAGGATCGGCCAGAGGCCGACCACGAAATGCCAGAACATCGCGCACGCCCTCACGGGCGCCGTGCGGCCGTCCGCGTACCGGCCGCGGGACGCGAGTACGAGCGTGACGCCGAGCCAGCACAAGGCACCCAGGACGTGCAGGCCGTGGGTGCCGATCAGCGTGTAGAACGTGGTGCCGTACGTGCCCGAGGAGACCGTGAGCCCGTAGCCGATGAGTCGCGCCCACTCGTAGCCCTGGACGAGCAGGAAGAGCAGGCCGAGGCCCGCGGTGACCGCCAGCCGCCGCACCGCCCGGACTTCTTCGCCGCGCGTGAGGGCGCGGATGGCGGCGGACAGCGTCACGCTCGACGCGAGCAGCACGAGCGTGTTCACGCCGGTGACGCCGACGGGGAGGCGCGGCTGGAACGGGGGCGGCCACAACGGCTGGCCGAGCCGGAGCACGAACAGCGCGGAGATCAGCGCGGCGAAGAACATCGTCTCGCAGCCGATCAGGAACAGGATCGCCAGGCGGAGATTGTCGAGGGCCGGCCGGCGCTCGGACGGCTCGCGGTCGTGGCCATCGCCCCCGCCCGACGGCGGCTCGGGAGGCAGGACGGGACCGTCGGGGCGGCGCGCGACCGGCGGTCGCTCGGGCGGTGCCTCGAACACGACGGGCGGCGTCACCAGCGGATCCCCACGAGGAACGCGGCGACGACGAGCGCGCCGACGACCGCGAGCAGGACGCGCAGCGTCTGGCGGTTCCGGGCGTCCGCCGTCATACCTTGTCGAACGCCAGGAGGGCGAGCAGGAGCGGCAGGTAGAGCAGCGACGCGAGGAGCACGCGGCGGGCCGCGGCGATCGAGGGGCGGAGCGCCTGTTGGACGCCGAGGGCCACGAACGCCGCGCCCAGCAGGAACGCGCCGGCGAAGTAGATCGCGCCCGCCAGCCCGATCAGCGTCGGGAGCAGGCTCACCGCCAGAAGCGCGAGACAGCCGTTCACGATCTGCCGCTCCGTGCTCGCGCCCTCCGGGTCCACGACCGGCAGCAGCCGCACGCCCGCCCGGGCGAAGTCGTCGCGGTAGAGGCGGGCGATCGCGAGCGTGTGCGGGAGCTGCCAGAGGAACAGGATCCCGAAGAGTACCCAGGCGCCGACGCCCAGATCGTCGCGGGCCGCGACCCAGCCCGTCACGGGCGGGAGCGCGCCCGGGACGGCGCCGACGATCGTGCAGAGAGGGGTCCGCAGCTTGAGCGGCGTGTACGCGAACACGTAGAGGGCGACCGTCGCCGCCGTCACCGCCAGCGCCCCCAGTCCGACGAAGCTGCCCAGGTAGAGGAGGCCCAGCAGCGTGATCCCGGCGCCGAACAGGAGCGCCTCGAGCGGGGCCAGGCGCCCATCGGGCAGCGGCCGCGTGCGCGTGCGCTCCATGCGCGCGTCGACCTCGCGTTCCCAGTACTGGTTCAGCGCGAGCGCGCCCCCGGCCGCCAGCAGCGTGCCGACGAGCAGGTGGAGGAGCCGGACGTAGTCGGGCGTGCCCGCGAGGCCCGCGTAGTAGCCGACGACGGTCGTGACCAGGATCATCAGGACGATCCGCGGCTTGGCCAGGGCGACCAGATCCGCGGCGACGCGCCGGCGGTCGCGCGCCAGCGGCCCGACGATCACTTCGGTCGTGGTCATTGTA
>JBGQEL010000032.1:0-42000 GCA_041496385.1 Methylomirabilia bacterium
GCGGCTCGCTCAATTTGTCGCAACGTCCGTGGGGCGGACGCGGCAAGTGAACCCCGAGCGAAGCGCCCGCCCGGTGTCTGGTGCGGTGATGAGCCAACCTCGAGCCCGCTATTCACCCGCTTTTTCCGCAACCTGCTAGCGGGGCGCGATCTCGCGGAGCCGCGCGACGATGCCCGGGAGCGCGTCGAGGACGGCGTCGATCTCGCTCGACGCGGTCCAGCGGCCCAGCGTGAAGCAGAGCGAGCCCTCGAGCGACTCGCGGCCGCAGCCGATCGCGCGCAGCACGTGCGAGGGCTCGCCGGTCGACGCGTTGCACGCGGAGCCGGAGGAGGCGGAGACGCCCCGCAGGTCGAGCTCCATGAGGACGGCGTCGGCCTTCACGCCCGGGACGACGATGGACGCGTGGTGCGGCAGTCGTCCGTCGCCGCGCGCGCCGGTGACGCGCGCCTGCGGCAGCCGGTCGAGCAGGCCCGCGAGCAGGCGATCGCGCAGCGCGCGGAGCCGCGCCGCCTCCGGCGGCCCCTCGAGCCGCAGGAGGTCGGCCGCGACACCCATGCCGACGATCGCCGGGAGGTTCTCCGTGCCCGAGCGATAGCCGTGCTCCTGGCCGCCGCCCAGGATCACGGGCGCGAGCTTCACCGTCGGCCGCGCCCAGAGGGCGCCGGCGCCCGGCGGGCCGTAGATGTCGTTGGAGGAGAGCGTGAGGAGGTCGATGTGCGCCTCGTCCGCCGCGAGCCCGATACGCCCGGCGGCCCCGACGGCGTCCACGTGAAAGGGCACGCCGCGCTCGCGCGCGACGCGCCCGATTGCGCTCACGGGCTCGAGCGTGCCGATCTCGCCGTTGGCGGCCATGACCGAGACGAGCGCGGTGTCGCCGCGCACGGCGCGGGCCACCGCCTGCGGGTCGACGCAGCCGTCGGCGTCCACAGAGACGTGCGTGACGCTCCAGCCGCGCTTCTCGAGATCGCGGCAGGCGTTGAGGACCGAGACGTGCTCCACGGCCGAGGTGACGAGGTGCCGGCCGGCGGCCCGCTCGGCCACGCCGCGGATCGCGAGGTTGTTCGCCTCGGTGGCGCTTGCCGTGAAGATGACACCCGCCGGCGTCGCGCCGATCAGCCGCGCGACCTTGGCACGCGCGCCGTCGAGCGAGGCGCGCGCTTCCAGCCCCAGCGAGTGGAGCGCCCCGGGGTTGCCGACGCCGCCCTCGAGAAACGGGCGCATGACGGCGACGACGCGCGGGTCGACCGGGGAGAAGCCCGCGTAGTCCAGGTAGACGCGGGCGGCGGCGGCCGGCCCGCCGCCGCTACCGGGCCTTGCGGAGGAGGAAGCGGAAGACCGCGCCATTCTTGTCGATCTCCAGGAGCTCGTGGCCGGTCCGGACCGACCAGCTCTTCATGTCCGCCTCGGAGCCCGGGTCGTCCGACACCATCTCGAGCACCTGGCCGGGCTGGAGCCCCTTCATGGCCTCGCGCGTCTTGAGGACCGGAATGGGGCAGAACAGCCCCAGGCAATCCAGTCTGACGTCGGGAGCCTGCATCGCGCGAAAACCCATTGAAATTCTTACATTGACAGGGTGTCGCGGCAACAAGAATAATGCTTGCGATGCCAGGCGAGGGCTCTCCGGACTTCGCCTCCCTGGGGCGACGGCTCAGGCAGCGGGTGGTGCTCTCGCTCTGCCTCGCCTCGGTCCTGCCGCTCCTGGTGCTCACCTATGTCATCCATATCCACATCCTCCCCGACATCGACGCGCTGAGCGACGTCAAACTCTTCGGGCTCCAGGGGCTCCTCTTCTTCACGTTCGTCGCGATGCTCGTGGGGGCCTGGCTCATCTGGGATCTCGGCCAGACCGTGTGCCGCATGGCGTCGATGCTCACCGCGCAGTCCACCCCCGGCGGGCTCGGCACCCGCACCGACGAGGTCGGCACGCTGATGAACTCCTTCACGAACATGGTCGCGACGATCGAGCAGCAGGCGACCGAGATCAACACGTTCGCCACGCGACTCAACTCCGCGTACAAGGAGCTCGAGGTCACCAACACCAAGCTGAAGGAGACCTCGTTCCGCGACGAGGTGACGGGCCTCTACAACCGGCGGTTCTTCTCGCTCCGCCTCGAGGAGGAGCTGTCGCGCTTCAAGCGCTTCAATCATCCCGTGTCGCTCGTGATCCTCGACATCGACGGCTTCAAGAACGTCAACGACGAGTTCGGCCACTCGGTCGGCGACGAAGTGCTCCGTGAGCTCGCGCAGATCCTCATGAAGCACTCGCGCGGCATCAACGTCGTCTCGCGCTTCGGCGGCGACGAGTTCGCCGTCCTCCTCGTCGAGACGTCGAAGGCCGGCGCCCGGCTCTACGCCGAGCGGATCCGCCAAGTGGTCGCGACGTTTCCCTTCCTCCACGGCAAGCCGATGACCGCGTCGCTCGGCATCGCCAGCCTGCCCGACGACGAGGTCACCACCTCCGAGGACCTCTTCCGCGCCGCGGACGAGGCGCTCTACGCCGCCAAGCGCGCCGGCAAGAACCAGGTCGCCGCCGCCGGCCCGGTCGAGAAGGTGGGGCGCTGACATGGTCCAGCGGGACATCCTGATCGTCGACGACGACCGCCAGGTCCGCGAGGTGCTCCACCAGATCTTCCTGTCGGCCGGCTATAAGTGCCTTCTCGCCAACGACGGGCGCGAGGGCGTCGAGGTCTTCAAGACCGGGCGTCCGCCCCTCATCGTCACCGACCTCAAGATGCCCGTCATGTCGGGGATCGAGCTCCTGCAGGCGGTGCGCCGGATCGACGCCGACGCCGCGGTCATCGTACTCACCGGCGCCGCCGACGTGAAGACGGCGATCGAGAGCCTCAAGCTCGGCGCCTACGACTTCATCATGAAGCCCGTGAACGTCGACGAGCTCCTCATCGCCGCCGACCGCGCCTACGAGCGGCGCCAGCTCCTCATCGAGCGCCGCGAGTACCAGGTGCTTCTGGAGCGCCGCGTGGTCGAGGCCACGCGTGACCTCGCCGATGCCTACCGCGAGCTCCAGGAGACCTACCACACCACGCTCGAGGCGCTCGGCTCCGCGCTCGACACGCGCGACGTCGGCACCGAGTCGCACTCGCGGCGCGTCCACGGCTACGCGCTCGCCACCGCGCGCGAGCACGGCGTACCCCAGGACCAGCTCGGGGACCTCGCCCACGGCGTGCTGCTCCACGACATCGGCAAGATCGGCATCCCCGACGCGATCCTCCTGAAGCCCGGGCCGCTCACGCCGGAGGAATGGAAGGTCATGCGGCGGCACCCCGAGATCGGCAAGGCGCTCGTCGAGCGGATCCCGTTCCTGCGCGGCGCGGTGCCGATCGTCTGGTCGCACCACGAGAAGTGGGACGGCAGCGGGTACCCGCGCGGCCTCCGCGGCGACGACATCGCGCTCGGCGCGCGCATCTTCATGGTCGTGGACGCCTTCGATGCGATTACGTTCGACCGCCCGTACTCCAAGGCCAAGCCGTTCGACGTGGCGAAGGCGGAAATCAAGCGCTGCTCGGGCGCCCACTTCGACCCGAGGGTCGTCGAATCCTTCTTCCGCGTACCCGAGCCCCTGCTCGAGGAGATCCGGCTCAAGAGCGTCGAGCCCTGATCGCGTGAAGTTCGACGTCGGGATCCTCGCCAACCAGCCGGTCCCGGCGATCGTGCGGCAGGTGCAGCTCGCCGAGGCGCTCGGCTACGAGACCGCGTGGATCGCCGACACGCATCTCGTCTGTCGCGAGCTCTGGGTGACGCTCACCGCGTGCGCGCTCGGGACCACGCGGATCAAGCTCGGGCCGGGCGTGACGGTCCCCCACACGCGCCACCCCTCGGTCACCGCGAGCGCGGTCCTGACGCTGGCCGAGCTCGCGCCCGGCCGGGTGGTGCTCGGCATCGGCACGGGCGGGAGCTCGGCGCAGACCATGGGGCTCAGGCTCGAGCAGGTCGCGCGCGTCTCCACGCTCGACGCGATGGTCACGGCGATCCGGCGGCTCACGCGGCGCGAGGCGATCAGGTTCGAGAGCGGCACCGAGGGCACCGTCGCGTGGCTCGACGGCCCGCGGCCGCTGCCGATCTACGTCGCGGGCTCCGGCCCGAGGATGCTGACGGCCGCCGGGCGGCTGGGCGACGGCGTCATCATGTACGCGTCCACCTCACCGCCGATCTTGAAGGCCGGGCTCGAACGCGTGGCCGAGGGCGCGCGCCAGAGCGGCCGCGCGCTGGGCGACCTCGACGTGGTGCTCTGGGCCCCGATGTCGATCGCGCGCGACGGCGCCCTCGCGCGCGATCACGCGCGCGGCCGCGTCGCCTCCGCGCTGCGCCACCCGCTCCCGGTGCCGTTCGCGCCCGAGGACCAGGCGATCGTGGACCGGCTCCGCGTGGAGTACGACGCCTTCCAGCACGCGACAGCGGCCGCGCGCCACCGGACGCTCGTGCCGGACCGGCTCGTCGAGCTGATGGCGCTCGCGGGCACACCCGGCGAGGTCGCCGCCCAGGTGCGGCGCCTGCGTCAGGTCCCCGAGATCAGCCGCGTGATCCTGCTGCCCCAGGTGCCCGACACGGGGTTCGTCGAGCGCGAGGCGATCCTGACGATGTTCGCCGAGGAGGTCATGGCAGATCGAGCTCCTCCGTGAGCCGCCGCGTCGTGGCGAGCGCGACCGACAGGTCGTCCTCCGAGACGCCCAGTTCCATGCAGCTCCGCAGGAGCTCGTGGAGCGCCTCGGTCCGCAGCTGCGCCTCGTCGCGGTGGCCGTCGTCGCAGAGCTGGCGGATGGCGCGCGCGCGCAGGTCGGCGACGCCCTCGAGCGCGCGCACGAGCGTCACGCGCGTCTCCGCCTGCCGGTCGGGGCTGATGGTGCCGAAGCGGAGCGCGTGGACGAGCGGGTCCAGCGCCTCCTCGAACTCCTCCGCCTCGACGCGTCGCATGCCCAGGCGCGTGTAGCCCCACCAGAGCCGCTGGTCCACCTCCTCACGGCGCTTCGGCGGCAGCGCCTCCTCGGAGATCGTGGCGAGCAGCTCCTCGGCGCGCTGGAGCGAGAGAAGCGCCTCCGGCTCGCGCTCCTCCTGCATGCTGCGGATCGCCTGCGCGGTGAGCTGGCCGATCTCGCCGCCGAACGTCCCGGCAAGGAGGTCCTGGAAATCGCCGAGCCACGCCGACGGTAACGCGGGGTCGTCGAGCGCCTCACCCAGGCATTGGCGTGCCGCCTCGAACTCCTGCCGCTGGAGCAGCCGGTTCACCGTCTGCTCGTACGCGGGCCAGAGCGCGTCCTGCGCCTGGTCGCTCACCTCGCGCAGGCGCGCGTCGGCGGGCGCCGCCTCGAGCCCGCGCTCGACCCACGCGAGCGCCGCGCGGAGCCCGCCCACGCGGTCGTCGGCCTCGTGGTTGTTGGCGCGCCCGACGAGCGTCTGCGCCGCGTTGAGCGCGAGGGCGGCGAGGTGCTGTCGATAGGTCACGCGCTCGGCGACCGGGGCGACGGCGAGTGCCGCCTCCAGCGCCTCGCGCGCGCCCTCGTCGTCGTCCTGCGCCTGCTTGGCGAGCGCCACGACGGACCAGAGGGCGGCGACCTCGTGGGCGTCGTCGTCGCCGAGCGCGTCGGTCTGCACGCGGCCGAGCGCGCTCTCGCCGACCGAGACAACCTCGTCGTAGCACCGGTCCTGGTAGAGCGAGAAGCACGTCTCGACGAGCAGCGGATCGAGCTGCCGCTCCGCCTCGGCGGAGGCCTCGGATGAGACGGGAGCGTGCCCGACTTCCCTCTCGACGGGCCGGCGTATCTCGTCCAGCGGGACCATCACGGGCTCCGGATCGACGGCCTCGGGCTCTCCGGCGCGCCAGGGCGCGCCGGACACCGCCGGCGCGCCCCGGAGCTGGTCGGCGGCGGCCGCGGTCCCCGCCATGCCGGGCAACTCCGCCTCGGCGGGGGCGCGGCGCGCGTGGGGACGCGCGTGGGGGGAGACCTTGCTCCGTCGCTTCCGCGCGGGCGGGGCCTCCTTGACGACGGTCGGCGGCGGGAACCGCGGGCCCGTGAACGGTGTCGACGGCGGCGTGGACGGGGGCGCCGCCGGGCGAACGGGCGCCGCCGGAGGGGTGGCGCGTCGGACGGGATGCCGGGGCTTCGACGGCCAGACGAGCTCGAGGACGCCCAGCAACAGGAGCGCCAGGGCGCCCGCGGCCGCGATCAGGATCAGCGCTTCTTCGCTCAGCACTCGACGTCCACCGGACGGCGCTCGGCCATCGAGCGGTAGGCGGCGAGCACGACGGCGAGGTCGCGCCGTCCCGCGGCGCCGTCGGTCTCGGGGGCCGCCCCCGTCGCCATGGAATCGACGAACACCCTCAGCATCCGTTCGTGCCCCCTCGTGTCGCGCGTGAAGAGCCGGACGCGCGTCCCCGCGACCCCCCGGACCAGCGTCCAGCGGCCCCTGTTGTCGGCGAAGCAGGTACCGTCGGCACCGATCACCGTAGACCATTGAAACCGCGAAATGCCGCGGGCACCAAGCGAATTGGCGAGGAGCCCCACCGCCCCGCCCCGGAACTCGGCCAGGAGCGTCACGGCGTCCTCGCCGCCGAGCGTGACCGTCTGGGGCGGGCGGGCGGCGTAGACGCGCCGCACCTCGCCGCCCCACCAGCGCAGCGCGTGGACATAGTGGATCCCGCTGTCGATCAGGACGCCGCCGCCCGCCGCGGCGGCCTCGAGCCGCCAGCCCCGGAGCTGGCGGAAGCCGCGCGCGACCATGTGGACTTCGAGGAGCCGGCCGAGCCCGCCGCCCGCGAGGAGCGCCCCGACCCAGCGGAAGGCCGGCATGAAACGGAAGTTCTCGGCCACCATCAGGAGGCGCCCGGCGCGTGCGGCCGCCGCGATCATCCGATCGGCCTCGTCGAGCGTCCGCGCGATCGGCTTCTCGACGAGGACGTGGAGCCCCGCCTCGAACGCCAGGAGGGCGTCGGCGAGATGACGATCGTGCGGGGTGCAGACGACGGCGGCGGCCGCGCGCGGGTCACGCACGGCGGCCTCGTAGGAGCCGAACGCCGCCACGGCGCCGAACTCGCGGGCGAACGCCTGGGCCCGCGCCGGCTCCCGGCTCGCCGCGAGCAGCGGCACGCCGAGGCGGCGCGCGGCGGCGGCGTGGCGGCGCGCGATCCAGCCGCACCCGAGGAGGGCGAGCGCTCGCCGAGCCATGCACTGTGATGCTAGCATGTGGCCCAGGAGGGTCTATGAGACGCGTCGCCGTCGTCGGAGTCGGCGTCACCAAGTTCGGCAAGCACGACCGCACGTCGTCGGAGCTCTTCGCCGAGGCCGCGGCCGACGCGCTCGCCGACGCGGGGATCTCGGCGAGCCGGGTCCAGGCGCTCTACTACGGCAACGTCGTCGGCGGCGAGACCGAGCACCAGCTCCACACCGGGCCGCAGGCGGCGTCCATCCTCGGCATCCCCACGATCCCGACGACGCGCTTCGAGACGGCCTGCGCCTCCTCGCACGCGGCCTTCCGCCACGCGGTGATGGAGGTCGGCGCGGGCGTCTCCGACGTCGTCCTGGTCGGCGGCGCCGAGCGCGTGCTCAACGTGCCCACGGCGGAGTCCACCGAGTACTTCGCCTACGCCTCCGACGCGATCTGGGAGCAGACGCTCGGCCTCACCTTTCCCGGTGTCTTCGCGCTGATCGCGCGTGCCCACATGCAGAAGTACGGGACGACGGAGGCGCAGATGGCGGCCGTCGCCGTGAAGAATCACAAGCACGGCGCGCTCAATCCCAAGGCGCAGTTCCAGAAGGAGATCACGCTCGAGCAGGTCTTGCGATCGGCGTACGTCGCCGACCCGCTCAAGCTCTACGACTGCTGCCCCTTCACCGACGGCGGCGCGGCCGTCGTGCTCGCCTCCGAGGAAGTCGCGCGCCGGACCCGCCGGCCCGTCTGGGTGCTGGCCTCCGCCGCGGCCTCGGACTGGATGCTGCTCGGCGACAAGCACGATCTGTCGCGCGTGCCCGCGACGGAGCGCGCCGCCGCCGCCGCGTACACGCAGGCGGGACTGTCCCCGAAGGACGTGGACGTGGTCGAGCTGCACGACTGCTTCACGATCGCCGAGATCGTCGCGACCGAAGGGCTCGGACTCTTCGAGCCCGGCGCCGGCGGGCTCGCCGCCGAGCGCGGCATGACGAGCCTGGGCGGGAAGATCCCCGTGAATCCCTCGGGCGGGCTCAAGTCGAAGGGCCATCCGATCGGCGCCACGGGCGCCGCGCAGATCGCCGAGATCGTCACGCAGCTCCGCGCGGAAGCGGGTCCGCGGCAGGTCCAGGGCGCCAGGACAGGCCTCACCCACACTCTCGGTGGCAACACCGCCACCGTGCTCGTGAGCCTGTTCGGCCGTGAGTGAGACGGTGATCACGCTGCGCGACTTCTTCGAGCGCGCGCGCGAGGGGCAGCTCACGGCCGTGCGCTGCCGGCGGTGCGGCGAGCTCGCCATCCCGCCCAAGGAGCTCTGCCCCGCGTGTCACGAGCGGGCCTGGGAGCCGGTGCCGCTCGCCGGCGAGGGCACGATCGCGAGCTTCACCATCATCCGCGTGGCGCCGCGCGCCTTCACGGCGGACGCCCCCTACGCGATCGCCGTCGTGAAGCTGAAGGAAGGCGTCTCCGTGCTCGGCCGCGTCGTCGACGTCCCGCTCGAGCAGGTCGCGATCGGCCTGCCCGTACGCTTCCGCCCGCTCGTCCGCGACAACCAGACCTCCGTCGGCTTCGGCCCCGCCTGACGACGATCGTCGGGATCGACTGCGCGACCGACCCCGTCAAGGTCGGTCTGGCGCTCGCCACGCTGTCCGGCCGCAGGGGCCGGATCGCCAGGGTGGCCGCCGGACGAAAGAATGCGTCGCTCGCCGGCACCATCGCGCAGTGGATCCAGGGCACCGGCCGCGTGCTGCTCGCCGTGGATGCCCCGCTCGGCTGGCCCGTACCCTTCGGCGACCTCCTCGCGCGGCACCGCGCGGGCGAGGCGCTGTCGATCTCCGCGAACGAGCTCTTCCGTCGCCTCACGGATCGCGAGGTCAAGCGCGCGCTCGGCAAGCAGCCGCTCGACGTGGGCGCCGACCGGATCGCCCGCACCGGCCACGCCGCGCTCGCGATCCTGGAGGAGCTGCGCGGGCTGACCGGCGCGCCGATTCCCCTCGCCTGGCGCCCGGACTTCGGGGAGACGATCGCCGCGATCGAGACGTACCCGGCCGGCACCCTCGAGGCGCGCGGGCTCCCCTCGTCGGGCTACAAGCGGGACGACCAGCGGCCGGTCCGACGCGCGATACTCGCCGGCCTCCGCGGACATCTCGAGCTCGACACAATCGCGGGCGATCTGCTCGCCGACGCCGACCAGCTCGACGCGGCGGTCTGCGTGCTGGCGGGCGTCGATTTCCTCCAGGGGCGCGCCACGCCCCCGCGCGACCTGGAACGCGCGCGGAAGGAAGGCTGGATCTGGGTACGGCCCCGGCTCAGGGCTTCTCGCGCGCGCGCCGCTGGGCCTCGGCGAGCACGCCGCGCTTGAGCGCGGGGATCGTGTGGCCGAGTTCGGGGTGACTCGCCCGCCGACCGCACTTCCGGCAGGGGTTTTCGACCGTGAGCCAGAGCAGGCCGCCCAGCGCCCGCTCACGCTTCTCGACGTGGCGCCCGCAGCCCGGACAGAACGGCCCACGGACCGCGCGCGGCGCGGCGTCGAGCGCGAGCTGCTGGACGTCGTCGCCCGCGAGCTCCCAGTCGAGATCGAAGCAGGAGAGTCGCGACGCGGCCACGGCGGGCTAGCGCGGCTTCCCGTTGCTTCTGCGCGCGTGGCGCGACCGCGGGTCCTGTCGCGGGGGACCGCCCAGGGCGCCGAGCCACCCCCGCCCGGTGTGGGGTCCCCCGGCTCGGCGCCGGGGGGGGTCCCCCGCACCACCCGCGGTCGCGACGCTCGCGCAGGCGACGGGGAGCCGCATCAGATCGTCGAGTACCCGCCGCTGACGCTGATCGCCTGGCCGGTGATCCAGCCCGCATGGTCGGAGGCGAGGAACGCGACGGGCGCGTTGACCGTCACGTTGAGCCGCCCCAGCTCCTTGGCCAGCGTCTTCGTCATCGAGAGCACGCCGCCCCGGGCCGCGGCGGAGACGCCGATCCGCGGCTGGCCGACGCGCGCCGAGTCGCCCACGATGCTGACGATGCGGCCGGCGCCGTGCGCGGCGAGCCGCGACGCCGCGACGTGGCTCGTGTTCAGCATCCCGTAGAAGCAGACGTCCACCTGACGCCGCCAGTCCTCGGGCCTGGTCTCGAGGAACAGGCTCCGCTCCAGATACCCCGCGTTGTTGACGAGGACGTCGAGCCGGCCGAGCTCGGCCACGATCCGATCCACGAGGCGGCTCACCGCCACGGCGACGCCCTCGCGCGCGAGGGTCAGCGAGATCTCGCGCCCGATGTCGCGCGCCCCGCCCGTCACCAAGGCAACACGACCGCCGAGCCCCAGATTCACGCGTCCCTCTCATCACGTGTCTGCGACAGGCCACCCACGGTCTTTGCGGGCTCGCGGGCCCCGCTACAATGAACCAGCCGGAACAGGCGCTCCGGCGTGACGGGCAGCTCGGTGATCTCGACGCCGAGCGGCGCCAGCGCGTCGGCGATCGCGTTGGCGACGGCGGCCGGCGCGCCGATCGTGCCGCCCTCGCCGACGCCCTTGAAGCCGCCGAGCGTGGTGGGCGACGGGCGCTCGAGATGGTGCACCTCGATCGCGGGCACCTCGGAGGCCGTCGGCACGAGGTAGTCCATGAGCGTGCCGGTGAGGAGCTGGCCGTCGCCGTCGTAGACGACCTCCTCGAGGAGGGCCGCGCCGACGCCCTGGGCGACGCCGCCGATCGCCTGCCCCTCGACGATGAGTGGATTGATGATCCGGCCGCAGTCCTCGACGACCACGAAGCGGCGGAGCGTCACCGCACACGTCTCCACGTCCACCTCCACGACGGCGACGTGGCTCGCGTTGGACGCAGTGCCGAAGTACGGATCGTAGAATCGCGTCGCCTCGAGCCCCGGCTCCATCCCCTGGGGAAGCCGCTTGGCGCCCGCGTACGCGGCGGCGGCGATCTCGCGAAGCGTCACGCTCCGACCCGCGCCGCCGCGCACCGAGGCGCGCCCGTCCTCGAGCGCGAGGTCCTCGACGCTCGCCTCGAGCTGGTGGGCGGCGATGCGGAGGGCCTTCTCCTTGACCGCGCGCGAGGCGAGCATCGCGGCACCACCGGCGATGACGGCGGTCCGGCTCGCGTAGGTCCCGGTGCCCGTCGGCGAGGCCGCGGTGTCGCCCTCGATCACGCGCACGTCCTCGAGCCGCGTGCCGACCTCCGCGGCGACGACCTGCGCGAGCGTCGTCTCGTGCCCCTGGCCGTGGCACGCGACCCCGAACGTCGCCGTGACCGTCCCGCCCGGGTCCACGCGCACGGTCGCTCCCTCGGTGCCGGTGTTGATGGCCGCGCCGGGCGAGGCCGGGATGGCCGAGCCGACGCCCGTCAGCTCGACGTAGACCGCGACGCCGATGCCGAGCCAGCGCTTCCGCTCGCGCGCCCGGCGCTGCTCCTCGCGCGCCTGCGCGTAACCCGCGAGCTCGCGCGCGCGCTCCAGCGACTCGACGAAGCTCCCGCCGTCCCAGACGACGCCCGAGGGCGAGCGGTACGGGAACTCGTCCGGCCGGACGAGATTCTTCAGGCGCAGCTCGACGGGATCCATCCCGAGGCGGCGCGCGGCGCGGTCGAGCAGCGCCTCCGTGACGAACGTCGAGACGGGCCGGCCGACGCCGCGGTACGGCCCCATCGGCGCCTTGTTGGTCGCCACCCCCTGCGCCTCGCCGCGGTAGTGCGGCAGACGGTAGGGCCCGGGGAGGAAGCTGATCACCTGGATGACCTCGATCGAGGCCGTCCAGGGATGGACCGAGTAGGCGCCGACGTCGGCGAGCACGCGCGCCGAGAGCGCGCTCAGCGTCCCGTCGGCCGCGAGGCCGAGCCGGGCGTCGATCAGCTCGTCCCACGCCTGGGTGCTCGTCAGGAGATCCTCGCGCCGGTCGCCGACCCACTTCACGGGACGGCCCAGCAGGCGGGCCAGCGCGCAGACGGTGACCTCCTCGGGGTACAGCGCGCTCTTCACGCCGAAGCCCCCGCCCACGTCGGGCGCGACGACGCGCACGCGGTGCGCCGGAACGTCGAGCAGCTCGGCGAGCGCGTCGCGCAGGAGCCCGGGCACCTGGGTCGAGGACCAGAGCGTCAGCACCCCGCCGCCGGCGTCCCAGTCGGCGAGGCAGGCGCGGTTCTCCATCGTCACGCCGGCGTGACGGTGGAAGCGGAACCGGTCGCCCACGACGACGGCCGCCGTCGAGAGCGCCGCCTCGGCGTCGCCCTGGACGAACGCGCGCGCGAGCAGCACGTTCGTCCCCGCCTCCTCGTGCAGGAGCGGGCTCCCCTCCCGCGCGGCCGCCTCGACGCTCCCGACGACGGCCAGCGGCTCCCAGCCGACGTCGATCAGCTCCACCGCGTCCTCGGCCGCGTAGCGGCTCTCGCCCACGACGGCCGCGACGGCCTCGCCCGCGTAGCGGACCTTGCCGACGGCGAGCGGCGGAAAGTCGGTCGCGTGATAGCCCTTCATCCGCGATTCGGCGCGGATCGGCCGCGCGAGCGGTTTCAGGTCTTGGCCGCCGAGGCACGCGCTGACGCCGGGCGCGGCCCGGGCGCGGCCCAGGTCGAGGTGGTGGATGCGAGCGTGGGCGTGCGGGCTCCGGAGAAACGCCGCGTGGAGCATGCGCGGCAGGACGATGTCGGCGACGAACCGTCCGTGGCCCGTCAGGAGGCGCGCGTCCTCCAGGCGGCGGACGGGCGCGCCGATCAGGCTCACGGCGTCCGGAGCTGCGCGGCCGCCGCCTCGACAGCCTTGATGATGCCGTGGTAGCCGGTGCAGCGGCAGAGCACCGCGGAGACGCCCTCGCGGATCTCGGCCTCGGTGGGCGCCGGGTTGGTCCGCAGGAAGTCGAGCGCCGTCAGCAGCATGCCGGGCGTGCAGAAGCCGCACTGGAGGCCGTGGTGCTCGCGGAACGCCTCCTGGAGGGGGTGGAGCTTGCCGTCGCGCATGAGGCCCTCGACCGTCGTCAGCGCGGCGCCGTCGGCCTGGACGGCGAACATGATGCACGAGCGCGCCGCCTCCCCGTTCACGAGGATCGTGCAGGCGCCGCAGATGCCGTGCTCGCAGCCGACGTGGGTGCCGGTGAGGCCGAGGTCCTCGCGCAGAAAATCCACGAGGAGCTTCCGCGGCTCGCAGCGCCCCTCGTGCCGCACGCCGTTCACCGTGAGGCGGACCGTCATCGGCTCAGCCACGGGCCACGCCCAGCGCTCGCTTGATCGCGCGCTTCGTGAGCACGCCCGTCAGGTGCCGGCGGTACTCGGCCGAGGCGTGGATGTCCGCGTCGGGCGAGACGAGCTCGGAGGCGCGCCGGGCCGCCGCCTCGATCGCCGCGTCGCCCAGGCCGTCACGCTCGAGGATCTCCTCGGCGGCGCGCAGGCGCAGCGGCACGGGCCCGGCTCCCGCGGTGGCCAGGCGCGCCTTCGTGCAGCGCGAGCCCTCGCGCACGATGACCGCCGCGATCCCGATGATCGCGAAGTCGCCGTGGCGGCGCGCGAACTCCTCGAGCGCCCAGCCCGCGCCCGGCGGCATCGCCGGCAGGCGGACCTCGACCAGGATCTCGTCGGGCTCGAGGCTCGTCGTGAGATACGTCCGGAAGAGATCGCCGGCCGTCACCACCCGCTCGCCCTTCGGCCCGCGCGCGACCACCTGGCCCTCGAGCGCCGTCAGCACCGCCGGGTACTCCGCGGACGGGTCCGCGTGGGCGATCGAGCCGCCGATCGTCCCGCGCGTCCGGATGGGCAGATGCCCGACCCACCGCGTCGCCTCACGGAGGAGCGGCAGCTTCCGCGCGACGAGGGGATCGAACTCGATCGTCCTTTGGCGCGTCATGGCGCCGAGCCTCACCTGGCCGTCGTGCTCGCGAACGTACGCGAGGCTCGCGATCCGGTTCAGGTCCACCAGCGCGGCGGGCCGGCTCAGGCGGAAGTTTAGGAGCGGCACGAGGCTCTGGCCGCCGGCGAGGAGCTTGGCGTCCCCGCCGTAGCGGCCCAGCAGCGCGAGCGCCTCGTCGACGCTCGCCGGCGCGTGGTAGTCGAACTTCGGCGGTTTCATGGCAACGCGGGGCGTGGGTGGCGTGCTGTGGGTACGGCGTGGCTCCGACTCGCCTGTTCGATCAATTTCCATAGTTTGGATGGGGTCATCGGGAGCTCGGTGATGCGGATGCCCAAGGGCTTGAGCGCGTCGCTGACGGCGTTGGCGATGACCGCGGGCACCGTCATGGAGGAGGATTCCCCGAGGCCCTTCGAGCCGAGCGGCGTCAGCGGCGAGGGCGACACGACGTGCCCGATCTCGATCGTCGGCGCCTCGGAGGCCGTCGGCACCAGATAGTCCATGAACGTCCCGGTGAGGCACTGCCCGTCCGCGTCGTACTGCACCTCCTCGTAGAGCGCGCCCCCGAGGCCGTGGAGCGCCCCGCCGTAGATCTGCCCCTCGGCAATCATCGGGTTGATGATCGTGCCGGCGTCGTGGACGCTCACGTAGCGGAGGATCCGGATCGCCGCCGTCTCCGGGTCCACCTCGACGGCCATCACCTCCGCGATGAAGCCGTAAGTGTTGGAGGAGTTCACGCGGTCCTCGGCGTCGACCGCCTTCGCCACGCTGAAGCCGAAGACCGCCGTGGCCTGGAGACCGGGCTCCATGCCCGGCGGCAGCGACTCGGTGTTCCAGTGCGCGCGTCCGGCGAGATCCTTGATCGTGTAGGACGGCGCCTTCCCCGCCTTCGCCCGCACGGCGCCGTCGCTGAACTCGAGCGCGGCGACGGGCATCTCCATGAGGTGGGCGGCGTACTCGACGAGCTTGGTCTTCAGCTTCCTGGCGGCGAGCGCCACCGCACTGGTGCCGACCGAGCCGAAGCGGCTCGAGTAGGTGCCCGAGGAGATCGACCAGACGCGCGTGAACGTGTCCATCTCGTCGACGACCGTCACGTCCTCCGGGATGAGCCCGAGCTCGTCGGCGACGATCTGCGAGACGACCGTCTGGTGGCCCTGGCCCTGCGGCGTCGAGCCGAGGATGGCGATCACGCGCCCGAGCGGATCCACCTTCACCGTCGCCGAGTCCACGGCGCCGGACTTCGGCAGGTACTCGGGCTTGGCGCGGAACTGCGGGTCGAGCGCCGTCGCGACGTAGCCCATGTTCGAGACGGACGGATCCACCGCGACCGCCAGGCCGATGCCGAAGTACCGCCCGGCGGCGCGCGCGCGGGCCTGCTCGCGGCGGAGCTCGTCGTACCCGGCCATCTCCAGCGCCTTCTCGAACGCCGTCGGATAGTCGCCGCTGTCGTACAGCCCGCCCGATGGCGTGCGGTACGGCATCGCCGCCGGCCCGACGAGATTCCGGCGGCGCACCTCAGCCGGATCCATCCCGATCTCGTCGGCGAGCCGGTCCAGCATGCCCTCGGTCTCGAAGTAGAGGTGGCCGCACGCGTAGCCCCGATTCGGACCCGTGAGGCTCTTGTTGGTCATGACGGTCGACGCGTCGACCTCCAGGTGCTGGAACCGGTAGGGCCCGACGAAGTTGCCCGTGGGGCGAAAGCTGCAGCCGGGCTCGGGGCTCCGGATGTAGCCGCCGACGTTGTCGAGCCAGCGGAAGCGCATGCCGAGGATCGTGCCGTCCTTCCGGGCCGCGAGCTCCCGGTAGGCGACGCGGTCGGTGCCCGTGGACGACGCGAGCAGGTGCTCCCTACGGTCCTCGATCCACTTCACGGCGACGCCCGTCAGCTTCGCGGCGACGGCGATCAACGCCATGTAGGGATAGATCGACGACTTGATCCCGAAGCTCCCGCCGATGTCCGGGGGCACGATGAAGCGGAGCCTGTTCTCGGGCAAGCCCAGCACCCGCGCGGTGAGCGGATGCATGATGAACGGCCCCATGAAGTTGGACCACACGGTACAGACGCCCTCGAGCGCGTCCCAGCGGGCGATCACGCCGTAGGTCTCGATCGGTGTCGAGCCGTACTTCGGAAACTTGAAGCGCTCCCTGAGCACGACGTCGGCGTCGGCGAACGCGCGGTCCGGGTCGCCGTAGACGAGACGCCGGTTGTTGGCGAGGTTCGAGCCCACGGCCTCGTGGAGGACGGGCGCGCCCGGCTCGAGCGCGCGCTCGGGATCCACGACGGCGGGCAGCGGCTCGTACCGGACCTGCACGAGGTCGGCGGCGTCCTCGGCGATGTAGCGGTTCCGGGCGACGACGACGGCCACGGGCTCGCCGACGAAGCGCGCCTTGTCGGTCGCCGCGCAGTAGTAGTGGACCGGCGCCGTGACGCCCACCGAGAAGGGCTTCGTGTGTTTCAGGACATCGGCGCCCGTGATCACGCCGGCGACGCCGTCCACCGCGCGCGCGGCCGAGCAATCGTAGCCGAGAATGCGCGCGTGCGCGTGGGGCGAGCGCACGATGGCCGCGTGAAAGACGTTCGCGACCGGCGGATGGTCGTCGATGTAGGTTCCGCGCCCGGTGAGGAGCCGCGCGTCCT
This sequence comes from Methylomirabilia bacterium, assembly GCA_041496385.1. Classification (GTDB taxonomy): domain Bacteria; phylum Methylomirabilota; class Methylomirabilia; order Rokubacteriales; family CSP1-6; genus AR19. The sequence continues at coordinate 16,622 of JBGQEL010000032.1, forward strand.
CGACGCGCCTGACGGGCTTGCCGATCCAGCTCTTCTCGCTCATGGGAGGCGCTGCACTCTAGTCAGCGCCGACCTGACCTGTCAAGCGAGCGGGCGCCCGGCGTCGCGCGCGGTCAGTGCCCGGCGCCGGGCACGGCGACGCCCTTGAACGCCGCGAGGCGCTTGGCGAGCGGCGTGTTGCGGCTCCGTCCGACCCGCACCTCACCGTCGATCACGACGCACGAGATGCCCGGGATGTCGCCGCGCGCGATCGCGTCCAGCGCGTCCCTCGCGAGCGAGGCCGCCGGCGCGTCGCAGACGACCAGATCGGCCGGCGCGCCGACGGCGATCGTCCCCGTCGCGGCCGGCAGGCGGAAGGCGCGCGCGTTGTTGCCCGTCGCGAGCGCGAGCGCCTCCGCCGGCGGGAAGTCGCCGAGCGAGGCCAGCTCGCAGACGCTCTTGAGCACGCCCATGGGCATGACACCCGTGCCCGTCGGCGTGTCGCTCGCGACGCAGACGCGCGCGAGCGCGCCGGCCTCCCGCGCGCGCCGCAAGATGTAGAGCGCCGAACGGAGGTTCCCCGCCTGGACGAGCTGGAGCGCCATGCCGGTCTCGCGGATGATCGTATCGAGCCCCGCCTCGTCGAGCGAGGTCGTCCCGCCGTTGATATGACCGCAGACGTCGGGCCGCAGATGCAGCAGGATATCGTGGCTGATCGGGCTCGAGCCGGGGATGGAGTTGCCGCCGCTGTGGGACATCACGCAGAGACCGTGCTTCTGCGCGCGGCGCACCTCGGGCTCGCCGTCCCGCGGGTGCGCGTAGCCGCCGAAGCCGTACTTGGCGTGGCGCACCCCATGGCGCGCCATCTCGGCGAAGTCCTCCTCCGTGAGGCCCGGTTCGAGCACCACGGAGCCCGCGTTCACCTTCATCCCGTTCGGATGGAAGTTCTCGAAGCACTTCGCCGCGGCGATCGCGAGCGCCTTGGAAGCCACGGGATCGTGCGGCCGCCCCGGCGCGTGGACGCCCTCGCCCGCGGAGACGACCGACGTGATCCCGCCGTGGACATAGGAGTCGAGGAAGTCGACCGTCTTCTGCCGCGGCGTGTAGTCCCCGAGCACCACGTGGCAGTGGGAGTCGATCAACCCGGGGATGACGGTCGCCCCCCGGCAGTCCACCACGGCGTCCGCCGCCGCGGCGCCCGTGCTGGACCGCGCGCCGAGGGCTGCGATCCGCCCGTGCTCGACGAGGATCGCCTCCGCCTCGAGCCGCGGCGCGGCGAGGACGCCCGTCACGAGGGCGCCGATGTTGACGAGCCCGAGCGTCGCCGGCGGCACGCCCTCAGTACTCGCCGAGGCAGCGGTCGACCATCGCCTTGCCCGTCTGCCAGTCGTAGGACGTGAACATCCGCCGGTTCACGATCGGCTGCGACGCCGAGTAGAACATCTCGTACTGGAGCTGGCGGCCGCCGAACTCGGTGCCGACGAAGTCCCAGACGAGCTTCACGAGCTTGATCCGCTCGCGCGCACCGGCGACGGCCGACCCGTAGTAGCGCTCCGTGTCGGCGCGCGTCTCCGCGCTGGTGAACGCCGCCTCGGACGACGGCACGTTCTGGAAGGCCCCGCCCGCCAGCTCGCGGAGCGTCCGCATCATGTCGACGATCAAGCGCCGCTGAAGACCCATGCCGGCGTAGACGTACTGCGGGTGAGGCCGCGCCACGCCCTCCGAGATCAGCGGAGAGCGCTCGGCCGCCCGGACGAGGGCGTCGAAGGCGGCGCAGAGCGCGGCGATCTCCCCTCCGAGCGTCGCCTGGACGGCCGGATCGCCGTCCGCGGTCTGGACCTCGGCGAGCCGCAGTGCCAGGCCGGCCATGAACTCGAGCTTCACGCCGAAGCGGACCAGCGACTGGAAGTTCGCCGTCGTGTGCGACGGCGAGTCGTGGAACTGGGCGTTGACGAGGTCCACGTTCCGGTGGATGAAGACCTGCTCCCAGGGCACGAGCACGTCGTCGAACACGACCGTCACGTCCAGCTCGTCGAAGCGCGACGAGAGCGGGTAGTCGAAGACGCTCGTCGCGCCGGTCGCGTAGGGCCGGCGCGGGTAGAGCTTGAGCCCGTCGGCGTTCATGGGCATCACGAGCGAGATCGCGTAGTCCTCGTCGCCGGGCGACAGCGGCGTGATGTAGGAGACGAAGAGCCAGTCGGCCATCGCGGCGGAGGTGGCGATGGCGTGGGCGCCCCGGACGACCACGCCGGCGTCGGTCTCGCGGACGATGCCCGGGTGGAGGAAGGGCTCGGAATGCCGGTGCGCGGGCTTCGAGCGGTCCACCTGCGGCGGGACGATCGCGTAGGCGCAGTAGAGGTCGGCGTCGCGTGCGCGCTCGTAGAACCGCACCACGTTGTCGCCGAAGCGGGCGCCGCCGCGGTCGAAGAGCTGCCGCCAGGACGCGAACGCGGTGAGCACGCTGGCGACGTGGTCGGGCGTGCGTCCCATGAGGCCGAACGAGGGCTCGGCCCAGAAGCGGTGCACGGTGCGCCGCGCGCCCAGATCCGCCGCCGAGCGCGGGACGAGCCACATGTTGGAGTGACGCGCGCCCGTCGTCCCATCGGCGAATGTCAGCGCGGGGTCGCCCGCCGCCGCCGCCGCGCGGTCGTAGATCGTGGCGATGCGGCGGATCGGCTCGGCGAACGCGGGGTGGGTCGTCACGTCCTTGACGCGCTCGCCGTCGAGGTACACGGCGCGACCGTCGCGCAGCGCGGCGACGTATGCGGATCCCGTGCGCACGCGGCAACCTTGCCACAGCGCGCGCGCAATGACAAACCCCGCTTGACCCGCGAGACGCGTTCGCTCATCATCGCGCGCATGGAGGGGTCCTCATCGCGCTCAGCCGTCCGCCGCTCGTCGTCGTCCTGATCGCCGTCCTCGCGATCGCCCTCGGCGAGACCGGCGGCGCCGTCATGTCCCAGGCGAAGGTGCCCGTGGAGCGCTGGGCCGCCGCGCGCGTCGCCGCGAACGCGCCGGCACACGGCCTCTCGGGCTCGGCGGAGTACGACGACGAGGTCCGCGACCGGGCGATCTTCAGCGCCGAGGCGGGGCTCTCCTTCTTTCACACGCACGCCGAAGGCCTCGGCCTCATCCTCTTCTTTGCGAGCACCGTCGTCGCGAGCGCGGTGCCGTGGCGGCGCGCGCGCGGCGCCCTCTACGCGCTCCTCGGGCTGGGCGCGCTCTTCCCGCTCGGCTATCTCGCGTACGGGCTCGCGGTGCTCGAGGCCGGGCGCGAGGCCGGCACCGAGCTCGCCGAGACCTGGATCCTGACGCCGCTGGGCGGCGCCGCCATGCTCGGCCTGGTCGGACTCGCGCTGATGCTCGCCGTGCGGCGCCGGGGCGCGCGCTGACGAGGCCACCCTCGGTCCGGACCGCCGACCACGCCGACCCCGCGACGACACCCTCCTGGCGGCTGCCACCGCTCTGGGTCTGCCTCGTCGCCGTGGTCCTGATCGTCTGCGCCGAGGTCGGCGGCGCCTCGATGGTGCGCTTCAGGGTGGAGCTCACGCGCTGGGCGCGGGGCGCGATGCTCGCGCGGCCCGCGGTCCACGGGCTCGTCGGCGTGCGCGACGTGGACGAGCGGATCCTCGACGAGGCCCTCGTGAAGTTCGACGCCGGGCTCCGCCTCTTCCACCTCCACGCCGAGGGCATGGGCCTGGTGATCCTGGCGACCACCACCGTGGCGGCGACGCTGGCCCGCGGGCCGCGCGCACGGCGGGTCATCATCTTTCTTCTCACGGCGGGCGGAGCGGGCTATCCTCTCGGCTACCTGCTGTGGAGCGGCCTCATTCCGTATCGGGGGCTGGAGGAGGGCAAGGCGGTCGCGGAATGGCTCGTCTGGATCCCGTTCGGCGGCGCGACGATCGTCGCTCTCTGGTGGCTCGCCGGGCTCGTCGCCCTGAGGCTGGCCCGCCGATGAGACTGCCCGCGCTCGCCGTCCTCCTGCTCCTAGTAGCGCCGGCGCCCGCCGTCGCGCACCACGTCGGGACCTACACGCCCCGAGACAACGACCTCACGACGAACTTCAAGCAGGTCAAGTTCTCGGTCCAGGCGAAGAAGTTCGACGTCGCGCTCCGCCTCTTCGAGCAGGGCACGCTCCGCGCGGCGATGCGCGAGGGGGCCGCGACGCTCCCGGCCGGGCTCGAGGCGGGCACCCGCGCGGCCCTCCAGGCCGGCGACGGGGCCGAGGTCGAGCGCCGGCTGATGATCTTCTTCGCGGCGCTCGCGCGCGACCTGGCGCTCGAGGCCGACCGGCAGCTCGCCGACCCGCGGCTCACGTCGGAGGCCCGCGCGGCGGCCGGCCTGCGATTCCTCGAGGCGATCTGGCGCTACTACAATCTCATCGACTTCGCCGTCGCCACGCGCGACGACAAGTCCTCCGTGGCCATGCGCCTCGCGTTCGACGAGGCGGAGGGCTACGCGAAGCAAGCGGCAACTCCGGAGGGGGCCAGGCTGCGCGAGACGCTCCAGCGGATCGCGCGGATCCTGTCACACCTCATCGACGTGTCGTCAACATCGGCAAGGAGGGATTCATGAAGCGAGTCAGCTGGTCCGCTCTGTTCGTGCTGATCGCCGCCGGCGTCGTGTGGCTCGCGGCGCCCGCGGTGTCGCAGCCGAAGGTCGTCAAGATCGGCGACCTCGGCTCCAAGGTCGGCGTCTTCGAGGGCTACGGGAAATACCAGACCTGGGGCATCCAGATGGCGGTCGACGAGCTCAACGCCAAGGGCGGCGTCCTCGGCCACAAGATCGAGATCGTGTCGGAGGACGACGAGACCAAGCCGGCGCCGGCCGTCCGGAAGGCCGAGAAACTCATCCTCCAGGACGAGGTGAAGCTCCTCGTCGGGGCCGTGTCGTCCGGCGCGACCCTGGCCGTGATGGACGTGACCAAGAAGCACAAGACGATTCACTGGAACTCGGTCTCGTGCGCGGAGTTCATGCGGACGACGAAGTTCCACAAGTACTACTTCTCGAACCAGCCCGATTCGCGGCAGCAGGCGAACGGCCTCGCCAAGTACATCCTCGACTCGATGGGCAAGAAGGTCTACATCTTCTACACCGACTACGCGATGGGCCAGTCGGACGGCCGCCAGTTCAAGACGGCGTTCGAGAAGCTCGGCGGCGAGGTGGTGGGCGTCGCCGGGGCGCCGCTGGACACGAAGGACTTCAGCCCGTGGTTCGGCGCGATCAACGCCTCGGGCCCCGACGTGCTGTTCCTCGCCTTCGCCGGCACCGACTCGCTGCGCCTGATGACGCAGCTCCACTCGTTCGGCATGACGAAGAAGTACAGACTGGCGGGAATCGACTGCTTCCTGCTCCAGCAGGATCTGGCCTCCATCGCCGAGCCGATGGAAGGGTTCGTGCAGCTCAACCACTTCTCGGCCTACAACCCGGACCCGAACATGCAGGCCTTCAACCAGAAGTTCAGGAAGAAGTACGGCGTGGACGCCAACATCGCGGCGGGCGCCTACGACGCGGTGCTGTTCTGGGCCGCGGCGGTCGAGAAGGCGAAGACCTTCGACCCGGACAAGGTCTCCGAGGCGCACGAGGGCATGTGCGTGGACGGCACGCACATCGGCCGTCAGTGCATCCGCAAGGAGGACCACCAGGTCGTGATGGACATGCACCTCTACCAGGTGAAGGGCGGCAAGAACCTGCCGATCGCCCGGATCGACGGCCGAGACACGATCGGCGAAGCGATGGTGGGCAGGGACCCGGTCGCCGGGTTCACCTGGGACATCAAGAAGAAATAGCTCCCGCGCGACGTGGACTATCTCGTCGCGGTCCTGCTCCCGCAGCTTCTGCACGGCCTCGTCTTCGGGGCCGCGCTGGGGCTGCTGGCGCTGGGCCTGACCGTGATCTTCGGGCTCCTGGGCGTGATGAACTTCGCGCACGGCGAGCTCTACATGCTCGGCGCGTACGCCGGGATCGCGGTCATCGGATGGACGCACTCGTTCTGGCTGGCGCTCGTCGCGGCCCCCCTGATCGTCGGCCTCATCGGCGCGATCACGGAGACCGCGACGCTGCGCCCCCTCTACCGGCGCGAGCCGCTCTACGGCCTCATCCTCACCTTCGGCCTCGCGCTCGTCTTCCGCGAGGGCATCCGGCAGATCTTCGGCGGCGACATGCGGCGCATCCTGCCGCCCTTCACCGGCTCGACGCCGATCCTCGGCATGACCTACCCCGACTACCGTCTGTTTCTTCTCGCCGCCTCCTCGACGCTCCTGCTCGCGATCTGGCTCTTCTTCACCAAGACGCGCGCCGGCATCATCGTCCGCGCCGCCGTGGAGGACGCCGAGATGCTCGACGGCCTCGGCGTGGACGTGCGGCGGGTCTTCACCCTCACGTTCGCGGGCTCGGCCGCCCTCGCCGCGCTCGCCGGGCTCCTCCTGGCGCCCGTCTTCACGGTCTACCCGACCATGGGCGTCGAGATGATCCTCCTCGCATTCATCGTCGTGATCCTGGGCGGCATGGGCTCGATGGGCGGCTCGGTCGTCGCGGCGCTGGTCATCGGCCTCGCGCAGTCCGTGCTGTCGCTCTGGATGAATCCGCAGCGGGTCGCGATCGCGATCTTCGGCATCATGATCGTCGTCCTGATCGTCCGGCCGCGCGGCTTCTTCGGCCGGGAGGGCGTCCTTGAGTAGGCTCCCGACCTGGCGCGCGCTCTTTGTGTTCGCCGCGCTGGCCGCGCTCCCCGCGCTTCCCTTCATGTCGAAGTACTACCTGCTGCTCGCCTTCGACGCGCTCCTCTTCGGCGTCATCGCGATGAGCCTCGACCTCCTCATGGGCTACACCGGGCTCGTCTCGTTCGGCCACGCCGCCTTCTACGGCCTCGGCGCCTACGCGAGCGCGATCCTCATGGAGCGCGGCATCCTCTCGCTCTGGGCGTGCCTCGGCTTCGCGATCCTCGTCGTCGGCGCCTACGCGCTCGTCGTGAGCTACTTCGCCACCGCGCGCCGCGGGATCTACTTCGCGCTCCTCACGCTCATCTTCGCCGAGGTCGTCTACACCTTCTTCCGCTACACCCAGACCTTCGGGGGCTCGGACGGCATCCAGGGCCTCCCCGACGCCCAGCTCTGGCCCGGCGTCGCCATCGACACGCCGGCGCGGAAGTACTACATGATGCTCGCCTACCTCGCCGCGGCCTACGCGGTGTGTCGCGTGCTGGTGACCTCGCACTTCGGGCGCGTCCTCGTCGCGATCCGCGAGAACGAGGACCGCGCGCGCTTCCTCGGCTACGGCGTCCAGCGCTACAAGATGGCCGTCTGCATGGTCTCCGCGATCCTCACGGGCCTGGCCGGCGCGATCTACCCGATCCGCTCCGCCTTCGCGACGCCGGACCTCATGGTGTGGACCGAGTCGGGTGAGTTCATCATCTCGGTGATGATCGGCGGCCTCGGGACGCTGGTCGGGCCGGTCCTGGGCGGCGTCTTCTTCACGCTCCTGCGGGACAAGGTCTCCTCGTTCGTCGACTGGTACTTCATCGTGATCGGGGTGGTGCTGATCGTGATCGTGCTGTTCATGCCCAAGGGCCTGCTCGGCTTCCGCCGGCTGCTCGGCTTCAAGCAGTGGCGCGCGACGGAATAGTGCTCGAGGTCGACACGGTCTCGAAGACCTTCGGCGCGCTCGCCGCGCTCACGCGCGTGAGCTTCGACGTGCGCGAGGGCGAGGTCTTCTCGGTGATCGGTCCCAACGGCGCCGGCAAGTCGACGCTCTTCAACGTCGTCTCCGGGCTGCACGTGCCGACCAGCGGCCGCGTCGCCTTCCGTGGCCGTGAGATCGCGGGCCTGGCGCCCGAGGCGATCAACCGGCTGGGGATCGCGAAGACGTTCCAGATCACCAACGTCTTCCCGGAGATCTCGGTCGGCGAGAACGTCCGCGTCGCGGCCCAGTCGCGCGCCGCCGAGTCGGGGCGGCTCGCGTCCCTCTGGCGCCGGCCCGATGTGGAGGCGCGCGTGGACGAGCTGCTCGACGCCTTCGGGCTCGCGGGCCGGCGGGAGGAGCTGGCCGAGAACCTCTCGCACGGCGAGCAGCGCTATCTCGAGGTCTGCCTGGCGCTGGCGACCGGCCCGACGCTCCTCCTGCTCGACGAGCCGACCGCGGGGATGACGCCGGGCGAGACCAAGGACGCGACCCAGCTCATCCGGACGATCGCACGGGCACGCGGCCTCACGCTCCTCCTGATCGAGCACGACATGTCGGTCGTCATGGGCATCTCCGACCGGATCGCCGTGCTCCACTTCGGCGAGAAGATCGCCGAGGGCACGCCCGAGGCGATCCGCAGCGATCCCAAGGTGATCGACGCCTACCTGGGCGGCGCCGAAGACGAGGGCTGATGTTCAGGATGCGGGACGTCCACGCGGGCTACGGCGCCACGCCGATCCTCTTCGGCGTGTCGCTCGAGGTGCGCGCGGGCGAGGCGGTGGCGCTTCTGGGCAAGAACGGCATGGGCAAGACGACGCTCATGAAGACGGCGATCGGCTTCCTCAAGCCCTCGCGGGGCACGATCGAGTTCGAGGGCCGCGACCTCACGCGCCTGGCGCCCCACGACATCGCGCGCCTCGGCATCGGGCTCGTTCCGGAGAACCGGCGGATCTTCCCCGGCCTCACCGTGATGGAGAACCTGGCCCTCGGTCTCTCCGCGGCGACGGACCGCTCGGCCGCGGTCCGGCAGCGGCGGCTCGACGACGTGTTCCAGCATTTCCCGCGCCTGCGCGAGCGCCTCGACCAGCCAGGCAAGACGCTCTCCGGCGGCGAGCAGCAGATGCTCGCGATCGCCCGCGTCATGATGGCGGGCGCGCGGCTCATCCTCATGGACGAGCCGACGCAGGGCCTCGCCCCGGCGTTCATCCGGCACATTCGCGACATGATCGTGGAACTCAAGCGGCTCGGCGTCACGGTGCTCCTCGTCGAGCAGAACGCGCGGGTCGCGCTCAGCGTCTGCGACCGCGGCTACATCATGGAGAAGGGGCTCATCGTGTTCGAGGCCTCCTCCAGGGACCTTCGCGCGAGCCCGGTGACGCGTGAAAAACTGGGCGTCTAGCCTCGCCGGCGCCTCGCCCCGCGACACGCTCCTGCGCGCGGGCCTGGCCGTCGTCCTGGTCGGCGCGCTCGTCTGGTTCCTGCCCGTCCGGCGGCCGGGCGAGGACACCGGGCACCACGCCGGGCAGGCGGCGTCCGCGCTCGACCCGTTCGAGAAGGCGGGGGTCACCGAGTTCAACGAAGGCCAGCGCGCTCCGGCGCTCGCGCTCCGGACGCTCCCGGGATCCCGCGCGGCGCTGCACGACTTCCGGGAACGGCTCGTCGTCCTGAACTTCTGGGCGACGTGGTGCCAGCCCTGCACCCTCGAGATGCCGACGCTCGAGGCGCTCGCACAGGAGTACCGGGACCGCGGGCTCGTCGTGCTCGGCGTCTCCGTGGACCGCGGCGCGCCGCTCGGGGTGATCAGCCCGTACGTGAAGAACATGCGGCTGACGTTCCCGATCCTGCTCGACCCCGACATGGCGGCCGCCACCGCGTGGCGGGTGACGGCGCTGCCCGCCACCTTCCTCGTCCGGCCGGGGGGCGAGGTCGCCGGCGTAGCGGTCGGCGCGCGCGAGTGGAACAGTGACGAGATGAAGGCCCTGATCGAGCGGCTCCTCCCCGGCGCACACGCGACGCACTAGTGGCGACGGGGCCGTGGGGGTGGGTGGGGCAGGGGTCACCGGACCACGCGGCACGCGTGCGCTCACCGGTTGCGGCTGGGCTCCATCCGGGCGCAGCGCCTCCGCCGCCGCGCGGCGGGAACGAGTCCGGTTGACCCCTGCCCCATCCGCCCCCGCGGCCCAACGGTCGCTAGAGCAGCTTCTCCATGATAGTGACGTCGACCCACTTCCTGTCGAGGAGGCCCTGCTCTCGGTAGGTGCCGACCGTCCGGAAGCCGACGCGCTCGTAGAGCGCGATGCCCGCCGCGTTGAAGGGGAATGCGGCGAGGACGATCTTGTGGTAGTCGAGCACCCGCGCGCGTGCCACGAGAGCGTCGAGCACGACCCGCCCGACGCCCCGCCCGCGCCAGCCTCGCTCGACGTACACCGAGAGATCGGCCACGTGATCGTAGGCCGGCCGCGGGTTGAAGCGGTTCAGGCTCTCCGAGGCGACTGTTGTAGCGGGGGCCGCGAGATCGGCTTCGACCGTGGGCGGCGTGCCATGGGCGGCGCGTGGCTCCGTCACGTCCGCCACCAGCACCGGATGCCGGGCGCTCCTGGCGGCGAGCCACTGGTACCGCTCCGCCGGCGTCCGGAGCTCGGTCTCGAGCGTCGCGACGCGGTCCTCGATGCCCTGGTTGTAGATCGCGCAGATCGCCCCGGCGTCGGCCGCCGTCGCGTCGCGGATGCTGATGTCCTCCATCGCGCCCTCCGTCCTTCTCCGGAGTGTCGCGCGGTCCGAGCCATGAGGGAAACTGCGCCCATGACGGCGCTCAACCCGGTCCACGTGCGCACGCTGCGCGAGATCGCCCGCCGCCAGTCGTTCTCCCGCGCGGCGGAGGCGCTCGCCCTGTCGCAGCCAGCGGTGAGCCACCACGCCGCTGCCGTCGCGGAGAACGCGCTCGACCTCGCGATCGTGACGCTGCCCGTGCGGGCCCGCGGGCTGCTCGTGACGCCGTTCGCGCTGGATCCCCTGGTCGCGATCGCGCCGCCCCACCGCGGATGGCCGCGGGCGCGGCCCGCGACCGCCGCGGAGCTCGCCCGCCACCCGCTCATTCTCTACGAGCGGGGCGGCGCGATCCGCCGCGTGATCGACGACTGGTTCCGGCGCAGCACCGCCGCGCCCCGCATCGCGATGGAGCTGGGGAACGCGGAGGCGATCAAGAAGCTCGTGGGCGCCGGCCTCGGCGTGTCGGTCTCCTCGCTGGTCTCGGTCGGCGACGAGGTCCGCGCCGGCACGCTGGTCGCCCGGCGTCTCGCCCCGCCCCTCACCCGCCGGCTCGGCCTCCTGCGCCGGCGGGACAAGCCTCAGAGCCCGGCGCTCGCGGCGCTCCTCTCGGCGCTCGAGCGGCCGAGCGCCCGCGCGCGCCGCTTGAGCTCGGGCCAGAACCGGGCGAGCGGCACCAGCGCCGCGATCAGGAGGGCGTTGGCCAGCACGTAGAGCCACCAGGAGTGGAACACGACGCCGAATCGCTGGTGCACCAGGGTGAGCGCGATGATCTGGTGGACGAAGTAGAGGATGAGGGCGTTCTGGCCGAGCGTGACGAGCCAGCGCGCGCCGATCCCGCGCAGCTCGAGCAGGTAGAACGTCGCCGGCAGCCCCGTGAAGATCAGGCCGAAGATCCAGAGCAGCGTCACGCGGCCGGGGTTCCAGTGCTGGTTCAGCACGAGGTCGTGGCGCGAGCTGAAGTGCCACGCGTCCGGACGGCCGAGCTCGAGCGGCAGGAACGCCGCGAGGCAGAGGATGCCCACCGCCGCCATGCGTGTGAAGTAGCGCGTCCGGTCGCCGCCGCGCGCGCAGACGTCCGCCCACGACCAGCCCAGCGCGCCGCCGAGGAGCACGATCGCGAACCAGGGCCAGAGCGGAAAGTCGGTGAACCAGACCTCGGCGATCACCGGATGGCCGAGCAGCCACGTCTTCAGCGCCGGGTAGGCGAACCGGAACGTCCCGTAGATGACCACGCCGGCGGCGGCCATCAACCAGCGCCCGGCGGGGTGGCGCCCGAGCGGCAGCAGCGGAGTCAGGAGGACGATCGAGAGCCCGATCGTCTGCAGTACCCCTCCCTCGAACAGCGGCTCGTCGGGGAAGACGAGGAGGGTCAGCAGCCAGCCGACCACCACGAGCTCGAGGCCGCGTCGGACGGCGCGCAGGACGACGCGGCCGTAGGACACGCCGCGTTCGGTCGCCGCGCGGTACGCGAGCGGCAGGCAGAAGCCGACGAGAAAGAGAAAGATCGGCGCCGCCACGGTCACGGTGACGTAGACCAGGTGGTACCGTGGCCAGCCCATCGGCCGCTCGATCCACCAGCGGCCCGTGTGGTTGAACACCATCGCGATCAGCGCGACGCCACGGAAGGCGTCGAGGAAGAGCTGTCGCCCGGCTGCCGGCGCCGCCACGGCCCGTATCCTACTCCGCGGCGGGCGCGGGCGCTAGGCGATCAGGCGCGCGATCAGGAAGGCGGCGCCGGCGGCGAGGCCGCCGATGAGCATCGTCTGGAGCGCGCTCCGGAGCCGCGGGGCGCCGGTGAAGCGGCTCTTGACCCAGCCGAACACGCCGAGCGCCACCAAGGTCACGGCCACCGACCACGGGAGCGCCGACGACGCGCGCGCCATTGTGATGTACGGGATCAGCGGGATGATCCCGCCCGCGACGTACGCGCCCGCGATCACGATGGCGCTCTGACGGGCGCGCCCGGAGTCCGGCTTGTCGAGCCCGAGCTCGAACCGCATCATGAAATCGCGCCACGCCTCGGGGCGCTTCCGCAGGGCGTTGACGACGGGCTCGCTCTCCTCGCGCGTGAGTCCGTGCGACTGCAGGAGCTCCAGGACCTCGGCGGCCTCCAGCTCGGGCTTGTCCGCGATCTCCTGCTCCTCGCGCGCGCGCTCGCTCGCGTAGTGCTCGACGTCGCTCTTTCCGGCGAGGTAACCGCCGAGTCCCATGGCGATCGAGCCCGCGGCGATCTCCGCGAGGCCGGCCGTGACGATGATGGCCGTCGAGTCCACGGCGCCCGACAGCCCGGCGGCGAGCGCGAACGGAACGGTGAGGCCGTCCGAGATCCCGATGACGGTGTCGCGGACGACGAGGCTCGAGGTGAAGTGCTGCTCGACGTGCGGCGTCAGTGGCATGGCCCCTCCCTACCTCCCGCGGACGGTCAGCACCGGACACCTCGCCGCGGCGACGACCCGTCCCGCGACCGAGCCCGTGACGAGCTTGGCGAGACCCGAGCGCCCGTGCGTTCCGAGCACCAGGAGGTCGACGCGATTGGATCTCGCCGCGCGGACGATGCGCTCGTGCGGAACTCCCTCCAGCAGCAGGCCGCGCGCCCGCACCCCCGACGCCCTGGCCCGCACGACGAGCCTGGCGAGCTGCTTCTGCCCCCAGGCGCGTGAGGACGCGGCAAGGGCGTCGTACACCCCAGGCGCGACGTAGCCGTCGGCCATCAACGGCACGACGGCGCCCAGGACGTGGACGACGAACAGGGTCGCCCGGTTGACCTTGGTCATCTCGACGGCCTTGGCGAAGGCGGCCCGGGACGCGGGCGAAAAGTCGGTGGCGTGCATGATGCGCCGGATCATCGATGGCCTCCTGCGCCGCGCGGGCGCCGCGTCGAGTTGCGGCCGAGCGGCGGCCGGCCCGGCGGCTCCCGTCGACGACATCGGGACGTGAAAGCGAGCGGGGGTTACGGCGCTCGGGCCGTAACCCCCGCGGTGTTGGAGCGGGCGACCGGATTCGAACCGGCGACGTCCAGCTTGGGAAGCTGGCATTCTGCCACTGAATTACGCCCGCCCGGTGCCTCCCATCTTACTCGCTCGCGGGCGCGCCCGCTCTACTTGCCGTCCTTCAGGCTCATGTTGAAGGCCTGGATGACCTCGTCGGGGCGCGCCTTCCAGGTGAGCCGCTTGCTCACGCCGTAGAGATCGAGCTGCTGATAGAGCGGCACGGCTGGCATCTCCTCGACCCAGAGCTTGTTGATGCGGTGGTACTGCTCGAGACGCTTCTTGTCGTCCATGATCGCCTGCGCCTCGTCCACCATCCGGTTGAAGTCCTCGTTGTGCCAGTTCACGAAGATCCCGGGGGACTTGAACAGCGGGACGTACACGGTCTCGGCGTCCATGGTGCCCGTGCCCCAGCCGATGAGCCAGACGGGCCCCGCCTTGTGGACGTACACCATGTTGTTCAGGTAGGTCACGAAGTCGTACGTGCGGAGCGTGGTCTTGATGCCGGCCTTCGTGAGCTGGCCGGAGACGGCCTCGGCGACCTCGGCGTCGCGCACGTAGCGGCCGCGCGGACCGTGCAGCGTGATCTCGATGCCACCGGCGAACCCTGCCTCGGCCAGCAGCTTCTTCGATCGGGCCAGATCGTACTTGATCGGCTTGAGCTGGGGATCGTAGCCGAAGTGCATGGACGGCAGCATGGTGGCCACGCGCATGCCCTTGCCGTCGAGGACGCTCTTGATGATCTCGTCGGCGTCGATGGCGTAGGCGATCGCCTGGCGGACGCGCTTGTCGGCGGTGGGCCCGTTGTAGGGCCCCGTCGGCTTGTGCTGGGCGTCCATCTGGTGCGAGTAGAACATGAGCTGGATCGTGCGGATGGACGGCGCCGTGGAGAGGAAGAGCTTCGGGTGCTTGTCGATGATGGCGGCCAGGTGCGGCGGGATGTTCACGGCGACATCGATCTCGCCGTTCTGGAGCGCCGCCACGCGCACGGCGTCGTCGGGGATCGGCCGGAACACGACGGTCTTGATCGTGGGCGCGCCGCGCCAGTACTGGTCGTTCGCCTCGAGCACGATCTCCTCGTCCTTCGACCAGCGGACGAACTTGAAGGGCCCGGTGCCGATCGGGGTCCGCGAGATGAACGTCGAGTCCTTGTCCTTGTACGCCTTGGGCGGGTACATGCCGCCCTGCACGAACGTCATCACGACGGTGAAGGTCGGCCACGGCTTCTTGGTGTGGACCCGGATCGTGAAGGGGTCCACGATCTCGACGCGGTCGATCGGCGCGAAGAACGTGGCGCCGCGAAGCTTGCCCTGCCCCTGGGCCAGGCGCTCGAGGCTGAACTTCGCCGACTCGGCGTTGAATTCCTCGCCGTTGTGGAACTTCACGCCCTTCCGGAGCTTCACCTCCCAGGTCGACGGCGCCACCAGCTTCGGCATCTCCGTCGCGAGCGCCGGAACGACCTTCATGTCCGGATCCCGCTCGTAGAGCGTGTCGAAGAGGTGCCGGCCCACGTTCGACGCGGGAGTCTCCGACTGGTTCGCCATGTCGAGCGTCGTGGGATCGACGCCTTGCGCGACCACGACCTTGCCCGCCGGTGTTGCGAGAGCCGCCGCGGGAACCGCGACGGCGAGAGCGAGCGCCACCATTGTGGACACGACACGCATGAAACGCCTCCTCAGGAGAGGGAGATGGATGCCATTGTGATGGCGCCTACTCTAGGGGCCGGGCGCGAGCGAGTCAAGGAACGCGAGCGCCGCCTCGCGCGTGCGCACCCGCCCCAGGTCCTGCGCCTCGCGCACCCGGGCGAGCAGTCGCCCGATGGCCGGCCCCGGGGGCAGACCGAGCCGCGCCATCACGTCGCCGCCACGCAGGAGCGGCGCGGCCGCGAGCACGGCGTGCTGCGGCTCCCAGCCGGCCAGGAGGTCGCGGACCAGCGGGACGCGGCGCCACACCCGGAAC
Organism: Methylomirabilia bacterium; assembly: GCA_041496385.1. Taxonomy (GTDB): domain Bacteria; phylum Methylomirabilota; class Methylomirabilia; order Rokubacteriales; family CSP1-6; genus AR19. Next base: position 31,999 of record JBGQEL010000032.1, read on the forward strand.
GGTGACGCGCCGGTGAGCGCGGCGGCGTCCACCAGGGTCAGGAGCAGGAGGTCCTGGGTGTCCGCGCCGAGGTCGCGGTAGAAGCGGTAGCGCGCGCGGCGGCTCACCTGCCCGGCGGCCCCGAGGTGCATCGGGCGCAGGTGGTGCCGCACGAGCCGCTCGAGCAGGCCGACCGCCCGCTCCGGGAGGCGCAGCCGCTCGCCGATGGCGCGGGCGCGGACGGCGCCGAGCGTGTCATGCTCGTGAAAACGCACCCGGCCGGCGCTGACCCGACGGGTCTCGGGCTTGGCGACGTCGTGCAGGAGCGCGGCGAGCTTGAGCACGTGCGCGCGCGTGACGCCGCCGCCGAGCTCCCCGGCGACGTGGCGGGCGAGCGCGTCGCCGAACGGCGTCAGCGCGCCCAGGCGCGCCAGGAGCGCGTCGGCCCCCGTGACGGCGCGCAGCGAGTGCTCGAGCACGGCAAAACGGTGCGGCGCGGGCTGAGCCGTCGCGCGCATCGGCTCGACCTCGGGAACGATCACGGCCAGGAGGCCGAGCGCGTCCATGCGCCGGAGCGCGCGCGCCGACGCTGGGAGCGCCAGCACGAGCAGGAGCTCGTCACGCACGCGCTCCGCGGCGACCGTCGCGAGCGCGGGCGCGACCCGGCGGATCGCCGTCACGGTCCCCGGCGTCAGCCGGAAGCCGAGCGCGCCTTCGAGGCGGACGCCCCGCAGCACGCGCAGCGGATCGTCCTCGAGCACGCGCGCGTCGGGCGGGCGCAGGCGCCCCGCCCGGAGGTCGGCGAGACCGCCCGTCGGGTCGATGATGCGACCGCGCCCGCGGCGGAGCAGATCCCGCACCGACACCGCGAGCGCGTTGACCGTGTAGTCGCGTTCGGCGAGGTCCGCCGCGAGCGTCGGCGCGCGCCAGTCCGCCACGTCCACCTGGACCGCCGCGGCGACGACCCGCGCGGCGCCTCGCCGGGCGTCCAGGACCACGAAGGCGCCGCCGAGCCGGTCGGCCGCCCGGCGCGCGAGCGCGAGCGCGCCCGACTCGACGGCGACGTCGAGGTCGGCGCGGTCGACGCGCGACGCGCCCCCGAGCCGGGCGTCGCGGACCGCGCCGCCGACGAGCATGGGCGCGCTCCCGCGCGGCGCCGCGGCCAGCACCGCACGCAACCCCTCGATCGCCTCCGGGCGGAGCCGTTCGAGGCGGAGCTCAGCCACGTGCGTCGGACGGCAGGCCGAGGAACCGGGCGGCGTTGTCGCAGAAGATCTTCCGGCGGACCGCGTCGGGCAGGTCGCGGTCCCACGCCCAGCGCCGCTCCTCGTCGTAGTCGTAGGGGATCAGCGGGAAGTCCGAGCCGAAGAGAATCCTGTCCTGATGGCGCAGGATCGTCGCGTCGGGGATCGCGCGTCCGTCGCCGCCGACGTACGGCCCGGCGGCCGGCGCCAGCGCCATGGTCGTGTCCACGTAGACCTCGGGGTAGGCTTCGGTCAGCGCGAGGAAGGCGTTCTCCTCGAAACAGCCCATGTGCGCGACGCATGCGCGCAGGCGCGGGAAGCGCTGGAGCACGCGCCGGAAGCGGTTCGCGCCGGTGAAGGCGTCACGGTAGGGCATCGTGCCGGCATGGAGCATGAAGAGGTGCCCCTCGGCCTCGGCCCGCTCGTAGACCGGGAAGAGACGCTCATCGTCCAGGGGGAAGCGCTGGACCGAGCAGTGGAACTTGAATCCCCGGAGGCCGAGCGTGTCCAGCGCCTCCGCGGCGACCGCCGCGACGTCCGGGTCGCCGGCGTGGAGCGTGCCGAGCGGGACCGCCCCGGGCAGGCGCCCGGCGATCCCGGCGACCCAGCGGTTCAGCTCGCGGGCCATGCCGGGACGGTGCGCGTAGCTGAAGAAGCAGAAGCGCTCGACGCCGCGCGACCGGAGCGTCGCGGCCACGCGCTCGGGCTCGAAGGGATGCGCGTTGACCCAGCGCGTCTCCGCGAACCAGCGCTCGATCGCGCGGGCGAGCCGCTCGGGATGGAGATGCACGTGCACGTCGATGCACGGGAAGTGCGGGCCGAAGGGCGGCCGCCAGGGCTCGTTCGGCGCCACCGGCGCGTCTCAGGCCAGGCTGAGCCCGGCCGGCCCGATCGTGTACTCGACGATCTCGTCCGACTTCGCGCTGCTGCGGTGCTTGACCACGCAGAGCATCCGCGCCAGGCGCGAGCCGGCGCGCTCGCTGCCCATGACGATGACGGTGTTGGCGGTGGCGCCGACGTCGCCCGTCGCCACCTTGCGCGCGAGGAGATCCTCGAGCCGCGTCTCCTCGGTCGTCACGAGGAGCAGCGTCGTGATCCGCGTGTGGTCGTAGCGGTGCGACTCGATGAACTCCCGGTGCTTCCAGACCGGCAGGCAGATCTCCATGCCGAGCGTCTCGCCGTCGCGGTGGATGGCCTTGCGGTAGAGCTCGTCGAACATGAAGACCTGGATCGAGTCAGCGGGCGCGTCCATCGGCTCGACGCCGTCCACCACCACGCGCCGCGTGCCCGCGGCGAAGTGGAAGTAGAGGAACGGGCGCACCGTGTAAAGCGCGTGGTTGTACATCGCCTTCCAGCTCCAGTCGAACTCGAGCGAGCCGTCGGGCGCCGGCACCTGGAAGTCGCGGACCCGGCCGACCCACCGGAGCGTGTTGGAGTAGTACGCCTCCATCTGGGCGGGCGGCGGGTACGGCTCGCTCATGGGCGTCACCGTGTGCGTCCACGGGGTGAGCGCCCACTCGAACAGCCGCAGCGCGTACTCGTCGTGCTGCTGGGAGTCGCCGCGGCCGTTCATGTCGAGCACGACCCCGCGCGCGCCCTCGGCGCGGCGGCCGTGGTCGGCGAACGTGAGGCCGAGGTGCGTCTTGCCGATGCCGGTCGCGCCGTAGACGCACGTGAGCGTGCCCGGGAGCAGCCCGCCGCCCAGCATCGCGTCGAGCTTCTGGAGTCCGGTCGAGACGCGGTCGGTCATGAGCGTGGATTCTACACTAGGGCGCGCGCCGGCCCTTGCTCACGAACTGGCGCTCGTACAGCCGGACGAGCTCGTCGAGCGCCGTCGCCTGGCCCGGCCCCTTGTCGTCGCGGATCCGCGTGATGCGGGCGAAGCGGAGCGCGAGACCCGACGGATAGGTCGGGCTCTTCTGGATCTCGTTGTAGGCGACCTCGACGACGACCTCGGGGCGCACGCGCACCGTGTAGCCGTCGTCGGCGGTGGCCAGCGCCCGGAGGCGTTCGGTCATCGCGGCGAACTGGGCGTCGGTGAGCCCCTTGAACGTTTTCCCCACGTCGGCGAAGCCGTCGCCGTCGCGCACCGCCAGGTGGTAGTTCGAGAGCCAGCCGGTGCGCCGGCCCGATCCGCGATCCGCGGCGACGATCACGCAGTCCAGCGTCTGCGCGAGCTTCAGCTTGAACCAGCGCTTGCCGCGCCCGCCGGGCTCGTAGGGGCTCTGCGGATCCTTCGCCATGACGCCCTCGTGGCCGGCGGTGAGCGCCTGCTCGAGGAATCGTCGCGCGGCGTCCCTGTCGCTCACGATCGTGCGCTCCGCGAGGTGCCCGCCGCCCGTCACCTCGGCGAGTCGCTCCCAGCGGTCCGCGTACGGCGCGTCGATCAGCGAGCGCCCGTCGGCCATGAGGCAGTCGAAGAAGTGGACCGCGAGCGGCATCTCGCGCGCGAGCGCCTCGACCTCGTTGACGCGACGGAAGCGCCGCATCAGGTCCTGGAACGGCAGCGGGCGGCCCGCGCCATCGAGCGCCAGGACCTCGCCGTCCAGGATGAACGGCGCCCGGCCGAGCTCGGCGTGCGCGAGGGCCACGACGTCCGGCAGGCTCCGCGTCACGTCCGAGAGCCGGCGCGACCAGATGGCGACGCGCCCGCCGTCTCTATGGAGCTGGATGCGCGCGCCATCGTACTTGTACTCGAGCGCGGTCCGCCCGCCGTGGGCGGCCAGCACCTCGTCGAAGTCGCTCGCCGTCTCGGCGAGCATGGGCAGCAGCGGCACGCCCGGCCGCGCCGCCGTCGCGGCGAGCGCCGTCGCGCCGCCACGGCGCGCCAGCTCGGCCACCGTCGAGAGGTCGCCGAGCAGGAGCGCCGCACGGCGCGCCGCGGCGACGGGCACCCCCGCGGCGGCGGCGATGGCCTCGAGGACGAGCCCGTCCGAGACGCCGGTGCGCATCGCGCCGCCGATGATCCGCCGGAGCGCATCGCGCTCGGGCTCGGTGGCGCGGGCCGCGAGCTCGCGCAGCCGCGCGTCCCGCGCGCGACGGGCGCCCGGCCCCTGCGCCTCGGCCACCGCGGCGAACGCGCGGGCGACGTCGTCGAACGTGAGCGGCGGGCCTGCGGCGGGGCCCGCGCCCTCGGGGAGACCGCGCACGCCGAGGGCGCGCGGGTCCGAGACGGGAAACGGGCGCCCGGTCAGGAAGGTGACGGCGCTCGGGACGTCCTCGGGCGGCAGGGCGCGGAGGAGCTCCGCGACGCGCCGGAGCTTCTCGAGCCGCGCCGGGCGCGCCTCGAGCTCACCGATCAGCGCCGCGAGACGAGCGAACTCGGCCACGCGACCATTCTACCGACCCGCCGGCCCTTCTTGACTTCGCCCGAGCCGACCCCCTACGCTCGTTTCATGCGGCGTGTCCTCTACGCCACGGCCTCGCGCGCAGCGTCGGCCGCGGCCAGCCTCCTCGTCGACCGCTTCGAGACCGGCCCCTGGACCCCGGACGCCCTGGCCGAAGCCGTCGTGCCCACGGTCGTCCTCGCCGCGGACGACGGGCCGGTGCCGCCGCCCGCGAGCGATCAGGTGCGCGTCCTGGGCCTCGTCGACCCCGGCGCGGCGGGCCCCTGGCCCGCCCACTGGCACGCGCTGATTCCCCAGGGCGCGGGGCGCGCCATGCTGGAGCGCGCCGTGGAGGCCGCCTTCGCCGACGCCGAGCGGGCCGCCGAGATCACCCGGCTCGATCGCGAGCTGTCGGAGCTGAACGCGATCGGGATCCGCCTCTCGGCCGAGCGGAACCCGCGCGACCTCCTCGAGACGATCCTGACGAAGGCGCGCGAGATCACGAAGAGCGACGCGGGCTCGCTCTACCTCGTCGAGGAGGGGACCGACGGCACGCGCCAGCTCCGCTTCGCCCTCGCCCAGAACGACAGCGTGGACTTCGCCTTCCGCTCGACGACGCTGGCCCTCACGAACGAGAGCGTCGTGGGCCACGTGGCGCTCACCGGGCAGATCCTGAACCTGGCGGACGCGTACACGCCGCCCGTGGGCGCTCCGTACCACATCAACCGCTCGTTCGACGAGCAGGTCGGGTACCGCACGAAGTCCATGCTCGTGGTGCCGATGCGCACGCCCCAGGGCGAGACCATCGGCGCGCTCCAGCTCATCAACTGCAAGCCCGAGTTCGCGATGACGCTGCGCACGCCCGACGAGATCGAGCGGGTGGCGCGGCCCTTCGACGCCCGGCACGAGAAGCTCGCGAGCTCGCTGGCGTCGCAGGCCGCCGTGGCGCTCGCGAACAGCCGTCTCTACGAGTCGATCCGCGAGCTCTTCGAGGGCTTCGTGCAGGCGTCGGTCACCGCGATCGAGTCGCGCGACCCCACGACCTCGGGCCATTCCTTCCGGGTTGCCAACTTCACCGTCGGGCTCGCGAGCGTCGTGGACCACGTGAACACCGGACCGTACGGCGCCACGACGTTCTCGACCGACGAGATGATGGAGCTCCGCTACGCCGCGCTCCTCCACGATTTCGGCAAGGTCGGCGTGCGCGAGCAGGTGCTCGTCAAGGCCAAGAAGCTGCACGCCGGGGAGCTCGACCGCATCTGGCAGCGCGTCGAGCTCATCAAGCGCGGCCTCGAGCTACGCTACGCGGGCAAGAAGGTCGAATACCTGATCGAGAAGGGCCGGCGCCGATTCCAGGAGCAGGCCGCGGCCTACGACGCCGAGCTGGCCGCGTACCTCGCGGAGCTCGACGACAGCCTGAACCGCATCGTGATGGCCAACGAGCCCGCGGTGCTCCCGCGCGACTTCGCCGCGGAGATCGAGCGCCTGGCGCTCCGGAGCTTCGAAGACCACCTGGGCAACCGCCACGCGATGATCACGCCCGAGGAGGCCGCGATTCTCTCCATTCCGAAGGGGAGCCTCACCCCCGACGAGGTTCGGCAGATCCAGTCGCACGTGGTGCACACCTACCAGTTCCTGGCCCAGATCCCCTGGACGCGGGAGTTCCGGCGGATCCCGGAGATCGCGCGCTCACATCACGAGAAGCTCGACGGCTCGGGCTACCCCTACGGCGTCAAGGCCGACGACATTCCGCTGCAGTCGCGGATGATGACGATCGCCGACATCTACGACGCCCTGACCGCCAGCGACCGGCCCTACAAGCGCGCGGTGCCCGTGGACGCGGCGCTCGACATCCTGGCTGCCGAGCGCCGCGCGGGACGGCTCGACAGCTCCCTCCTCGACCTCTTCATCGAGGCGAAGGTGTACGAGCGCACGAGCGCGGGCGTCAGCCCCCAAGAAGGAGAACGATTCCGGCCCACCCGATGAGCGCCGCCAGCGCCGTCAGCGCGCGGGCGACCTCGCGCGCGACCCTGAGACTCTCCACGTGACGAGTAGTGTGCGCCAAAAAAAAGGCGCGCGAGCCCCGTCGATGCGAGAGCGCGTACGTGACCGCATGGGAATGCATGAAACCCTCCTGACCTTCAAAAGCCGCGAAGCAGCCCGATGACCTTCCCGAGAATCTTCACCGAGCGCTCGGCCGGATCCACGACGATCGGCTTCATCGTCTGGTTCTCCGGCTTGAGCACGACGCGCGAGCCGTCGCGCAGGTAGCGCTTGACGGTGGCCTCGGCGTCGCCGCCCGCCTCGGACTCGAGCAGGGCGACGACGATATCGTTGAGTTGGGCCGTGTCCTGACGGCGGACCAGCACGAGGTCACCGTCCATGATGTGGGCGTCGATCATGCTCTCCCCGCGGACGCGCAGCGCGAACACGTCCGTGCCGCGATCGGCCAGGGCCGAGGGCGCCACGGGCAGCTCCCCTTCCCGGTTCTCCTCGGCGAGCAGCGGCGAGCCCGCCGCGATCCGACCCAGGATGGGGATGGAGCGGAAGGCGGGCGCGCCCGCGTGCGGCTCGACCAGCCGCAGCGCCCGCGAGGTGCGTCCGGCGCTCGCCCGGCGCTCGAGCGCGCCCTTGCGCTCGAGCGCCCTGAGGTGGTCGAACGCGGCCCGCGGGGTGACCTTGAACCGCTGGGCGATCTCGCGCACCGTCGGCGGCACCCCGTGCCGGAGCTGGAAGCTCCGGATGAAGCCGAGCACCTCTTGCTGCTTGGTCGTCAACTCGCGCATGGCGGCCTCCCGTGGCTTCGAATACTACTCAACTCGTGTTGAGCCTGTCCAGCAAAAAAAGGAGGGCCCGTCAGGCCCCCGGCTCCCAGGGTTCGCAGACCGGGCAGGTCACGTAGCCCTGCTCGCGCGCGTCGCTCATGTGCTTGAAGTACTGGCGCTCGGCCTCGGGAATCCGCTTCACCCAGTCGCAGTCGCTCTTGTGGAAGAGCCGCGAGCCGCGCTGTGCGGAGAACGGCTCGGCGGGCTCGGCAACCGCCGCGGCCACGGAGCTCTCGAAGGCGGGTGCCGTCTCGCCTTCCGACGGGAGCGCGGTGGTGGCCTCGATGGCCGGCGCCGGAGTCTCGGGGACCGGGGGCTGGATGACCGGATCGAGATCGTTGATGTGCAGGTTCGTCTCGACGGTCTGGCGGAAGTCGTCGCTCGCTCGCCGGAACTCGCGCATCGCGCGGCCCACCATCCGTCCGAGCTCCGGCAGCTTGCCGGGCCCGAAGACGAGCAGGGCGATGACCCCGATGAGGAGCATCTCCTGGAGACCGACGTCGAACATCGCGCCCTAGAATATCACGCGGCCCCGGAGCCCAGACCCGCGGCGGCCGCGAGCTCGGCAAAGGAGCCGACGACGAGATCCGCCGCATCCGGGGGCGCGCCACCCCCGGGGGCGTAGAGGACGGTGCGCATCCCGACGGCGCGCGCGCCCGCGATGTCCGACGTGATGCTGTCGCCCACCATCGCCGCCTCAGGGGACGGGAGCCCGAGCCGTTCGAGCGCGATGCGGAAGAGCGGGGCCTCGGGCTTGCCGACGACGATCGGTCGGACGTCCGCCGCCGCGGCCACCGCCGCGACGATGGCGCCGCAGCCCGGGAGGAACTCGCCGTCCTCCATCGGCAGGCGCGGGTCCACGTTGGGCGTCACGAGCGGAGCGCCCGCCGCGCAGGCGCGCGCTGCCGCGGTGAGCCGCTCGTAGCTGAGGTCGAAGTCGTTGCCGACGGCGACCACGGTCGCCCGCCGGTAGTCGGCGACGGGGACGACCTCGTGACCCGCACTCGCAATCACCCGCGCCAGCTCCTCGGCGCCGATCACCAGCACGCGCGAGGGGCCGAAGCGGCGCCTGATCATCTCCCCGATGATCTCCAGCGGCGTGAGCGCGTGCTCGGCGCCGGTGACCCCGAGGGCGTGGAGACGACGCCGGATGTCCGCGCCCGTCGCGCGCGAGTTGTTGGTGAGAAACGCGAGCCCGTGCCCGGCGCGCCGGAGCGCGGCGAGCGTCCGTCCCGCGCCCGGATTCAACGCGTTGCCGTTCCAGACGCAGCCGTCGAGGTCGAAGACGAAGCCGCGGACGCCGGCGAGCGCGGGGGCGGGCACGCGGCCATTCTACTTCGTCCCGCGCGGACGGCCGGGGCCCTCTCGACCCGCACTCTCGTATGATGGTGGCCGATGCGGCGCGCGCGACCATCGGGATCCGTGACGGGCGCCAACCGGCTCGCGTACGAGCAACGGGTCAACCGCGTCATCGATCACGTCCGCGAACGTCTGGCCGAGGAGCTGTCGCTCGCGGGCCTGGCCCGGATGGCGGCCTTCTCGCCGTTTCACTTCCACCGCGTGTTCAAGGCGATCACGGGCGAGACGCTCTTCGGCTTCATCCAGCGGCAGCGGATCGAGAAGGCGGCCGGCGCGCTGCGGAGCCACCCCGACCAGAGCGTCCTCGAGGTGGCGCTGGATCACGGCTTCGCGTCGGCCGCCACCTTCGCGCGGGCGTTCAGGGCGCGCTTCGGCATGAGCGCGACCCAATGGAGGGCCGGCGGGGCCGAGCGCGGGCGGGCGCGCCGCCGGCCGGAGCGCAATCCGGGCAAACAACTTCGCACGCAGGGCAAAGCGCGGCGCCGCGGGCGGCCCCATACTCCCCGCAGAAGCAAAGGGGAGGACGGGATGAACGTTCACGTCAGGGACTTGCCGGCGTATCACGTCGCCTACATGCGCTACGTCGGGCCGTACGGGGCGCACGGGATTCCGGACCTGTGGAAGAAGCTCGGGAAGTGGATGGACGCCCACGACCTCGCCTCGGAGACGGCCGTCAAGGTCGGCGTGGGCTACGACGATCCCAGCATCACGGCGGCCGAGCAGTGCCGGTACGACGCCAGCGTCGTGGTCCCGCCGGATTTTTCGCCCGACCGATGGGTCAACGTCATGGACATCCCTGCGGGCCGGTACGCGGTCGCCGAGTTCACCGGGAGCGCCCACGAGATCGAAGGCGCCTGGGATGGCGTGTTCAGCTCGTGGCTGCCCGGCAGCGGCTATCAGCCCGATGATCGTCCCTGCCTCGAGGTCTACCGCGGCAACCCCGGCGCCGGCGCGAAGGCCGGGAACTTCCGGTGCGAGCTCTGTCTTCCCGTGAGGCCGCTGTGAGCGTGCGCAAGACGTTCCTCGCGGTGGCGGAGGCGCGGCCCGGCCGCTCGTCCTCCGCTACGTGCTGGAGACCTGCCGCACGGTCGAGGAGGCGGCGGCCGCGCTCATGCGCATCCCGGTGGCGATGGCGCAGAACGTGACGGTGCTCGACCGCACGGACGGCTTTGCGGCGGGCCGGCCCGCCGATCAGTCGCCCGAGGCGCGCTCGAACTCGGCGATCGCCTCGGCGTAGACGCGCTCGGTGCGCTCGGCGACGCTCGCCCA
>JBGQEL010000033.1:0-38911 GCA_041496385.1 Methylomirabilia bacterium
CCCGCCGAGCAGGCGTTCCGCCCGCTCGATCAGGGCGACTGCCCCCTCGTGAAAAAGTAGGAGCCAAGACCTAGGATAGAGAACGGTGGCGCGGCGGGGGCAGAAGGGGGAGGGGGAGGCACGGCGCCGGGGGACCCCACACCGGGCGGGGGTGGCGCCGTGCCTCCCCCTCCCCCTTCTGCGTCCGCCGCCCGCCCGCGCATGACGTTCTTCGGCGTCCCGCCGCAGGCGCTGTTCGGCCAGCTCCTGATCGGGCTGATCAACGGCGCGTTTTACGCGCTGCTCAGCCTCGGGCTCGCGGTCATCTTCGGCCTGCTCAACATCATCAACTTCAGCCACGGCGCCCAGTACATGATGGGCGCGTTCGTGGCGTACTTCCTCCTGCACTGGACGGGGCTGGGCTACTGGTGGGCGCTCCTCGTCGTGCCGATCGTCGTCGGGCTCTTCGGCATGGCGCTCGAGCGAACGATGCTGAAGCGCCTCTATCACCTCGACCACCTCTACGGTCTCCTCCTGACGTTCGGCTTCGCGCTCGTCATCCAGGGGATGTTCCGCCACGAGTTCGGCTCCTCCGGCCTGCCGTACGCGATCCCGTCCGCGCTGGCCGGCGGCCACAACCTCGGCTTCATGTTCCTGCCGAACTACCGCGCCTGGGTCGTCCTCTTCTCGCTCACCGTGTGCGTCGGGACCTGGTTCGTGATCGAGCGGACGCGGCTCGGCTCGTACCTGCGCGCGGCGACCGAGAACCCGACGCTGGTGCGCGCCTTCGGCGTCAACGTGCCGCGCATGATCACGCTGACGTACGGGTTCGGCGTGGGCCTCGCCGCGCTCGCGGGCGTGCTCGCGGCGCCGATCTACCAGGTCAACCCGCTCATGGGCGCCGACCTGATCATCGTCGTCTTCGCGGTCGTGGTCATCGGCGGCATGGGCTCGATCCTCGGCTCGATCGTCACGGGCTTCACGCTCGGCGTGGTCGAGGGGCTGACGAAGGTCTTCTACCCCGAGGCCTCGAACACCGTCATCTTCGTCATCATGGCGGTGGTGCTGCTCGTGCGGCCGACGGGTCTCTTCGGGCGGGAACGATAAATGGCCGTCGCCGGCGCGTCCGTGGACGCCCGCGCGCCGGCGGCGCCCTCGACGGCCCCGCGCCACCAGGCCGTGGCGTTCGTGGCGATGGTCGCCGTGCTCGCGGTGGCGCCGTTCTTCGTCTACCCCGTCTTCCTCATGAAGGCGCTCTGCTTCGCGCTCTTCGCCTGCGCCTTCGGCCTGCTCCTCGGCTACGTCGGGCTGCTCTCGTTCGGCCACGCCGCGTTCCTCGGCTCGGCCGGCTACGTGGCCGCGCACGCGGCGAAGGTGTGGGGCTGGCCGCCGGAGCTCGCCATCCTGGCGGGCACGGCGGCGGCCGGGGCGCTCGGGCTCGTCGTCGGCGCCCTCGCGATCCGCAGCAAGGGGATCTACTTCGCGAACGTCACGCTCGCGTTCGCGCAGATGATCTACTTCTTCTGCGTGCAGGCGCCGTTCACCCACGGCGAGGACGGCATCCAGGCGGTGCCCCGTGGAGCGCTCCTGGGCGTGCTCGACCTCCGGAGCACGACCGCGATGTACTTCACCGTCCTCATGGTCTTCGTCGCCGGCTTCCTGCTCGTCTACCGCACGATCCACTCGCCGTTCGGGCAGGTGCTGAAGGCGATCCGCGAGAACGAGACGCGGGCGATCTCGCTCGGCTACAAGGTCGAGCGGTACAAGCTCCTCGCCTTCGTGCTGTCGGCGACGCTCGCCGGCGTCGCCGGCGGCACCAAGGCGCTCGTCTTCCAGCTCGCCTCGCTCACCGACGTGCACTGGACGATGTCGGGCGAGGTCGTGCTGATGACGCTGCTGGGCGGCCTCGGCACCGTGTTCGGCCCGGTGGTGGGCGCCTTCATCATGGTCGCCCTCGAGCACTATCTCGCCCAGCTCGGCTCCTGGGTCACGATCGTGCAGGGGCTCATCTTCGTCGTCTGCGTGCTGACCTTCCGGCGCGGCGTGGTCGGCGAGCTCGCGCGCCTCATCCGAAAGCCGCTCTAGCGGAACGGAGACGTCATGGCCTACACCGACATCCTCTATGCGAAGAACGACGGCGTCGCCTGGATCACGATCAACCGGCCCGAGGTCCGGAACGCGTTCCGCACGCGGACCGTCCACGAGCTGACCGACGCGTTCATGGACGCCCGGTTCGATCCCGCGGTCGGCGTCGCCGTCCTCACCGGTGCGGGCGACCGGGCGTTCTGCTCGGGCGGCGACCAGAAGGAGCGCGGGAGCGGCGGCTACTCGGCCGACGGCGACCGCCCGATGTACGTGGACGGGCTCCACAGCGCGATCCGCCACTGTCCCAAGCCCGTCATCGCGATGGTGAACGGCTTCGCGATCGGCGGCGGGCACGTGCTGCACGTGCTCTGCGATCTCTCGATCGCCTCGGAGACCGCGGTCTTCGGCCAGACGGGGCCGCGCGTCGGCAGCGTGGACGCGGGCCACGGCACCGGCTATCTGGCGCGCGTCGTGGGCGAGAAGAAGGCGCGCGAGATCTGGTACCTGTGCCGCCAGTACACGGCGCAGGAGGCGCTGCAGATGGGGCTCGTCAACAAGGTGGTGCGATTTCAAGACTTGCGCGCGGAGGTCGAGCAGTGGTGTCGCGAGCTCCTCGAGAAGAGCCCGACGGCGCTTGCGCTGGCCAAGCAGTCGTTCAACATCGACTCCGAGCCCCGCGCGGGCGTCGCGGAGTTCGCGTCGACCGCGCTGAACCTCTACTACAAGACCGAGGAGGCCATGGAGGGCCGGAACGCGTTCGTCGAGAAGCGGCCGGTCGACTTCAAGAAGTTCCGCGCGTGACCTCGGCCCAACTGACACTGCGCTGTTCGCTTTCCTGACACGTCCCCGGCGCCGGGAGCCGTGCAGCGGGCCGATTTTGGCTGCGTTTCCGAGCCTCTCTCAGGCGCCACCCCGCTGGCAGGGCGCTTGCCTCTCCCCGGGTCATGAAGCACCCCGCCCGTATTCTGGCCGGGGCCGCCCTCGCGGCCTGGTGTGGCCTGGCCGCCGCGGCCGCGACCGGACAGATCATCGCGAACCCGGCCCTGCCGGTGGATGAGCTCACGCCCGAGCTCCTCGAGCGTTTGCGCTACGGCCGCGCGGTGCACGAGGAGTTCGCCGGCGGCGTCGGGTGCACGGAGTGCCACGCCCGCGACCCGCGCGTCCCCCTGAGCCTGCGCGGCGAGTTCGATCCGGTCCTCGAGAAGCGAGAGGCGCGCTGAGCCCCGTCTGAGGTACACTCGCGCCCGGCCATGACCGGGCGGCTCGAGGGCTTCTTCCGCTTCGCCGAGCGCGGCACGAATCTCGCCACGGAAGTCCGCGCGGGCCTCACCACGTTCATGGTGATGGCCTACATCATCTTCGTGAACCCCATCGTCCTGGGCTACGTGGGCGTCCCCGGCCTCGAAGGCAAGGGCCTGCCCTTCGCCGCGACGCTGACCGTCACGTGCCTGACCGCCGGCGTGCTCTCGATCGCGATGGGCCTCACGACCAACTACCCGTTCGCGCTCGCGCCCGGCATGGGGCTCAACGCGGTCGTCGCCTTCGAGCTCGTCGCGGGCCGGGGGCTCACGTGGCCCCAGGCGATGACCGTCGTGTTCCTCGAGGGCGCGGCGATCACGCTCCTGGTGCTCACGCGCTTCCGCGAGGCCGTGATGGACGCGGTGCCGGTCGGGCTCAAGCAGGCGATCGGCGTGGGGATCGGCTTCTTCATCGCCTTCATCGGCTTCTTCACGTCCGGCTTCGTGGTCAAGCCCGCGACGGGGCCGCTCCCGGTCGGCCTCGGCCCCATGACCGGCCTGCCGATCGCCGTCTTCCTCCTCGGCTTCGTGCTGACGGCATGGCTCATCGCGCGGCGCGTGCGCGGCGCGCTCCTGCTCGGCATCGTGCTGACGACGCTCCTCGGCATCGTGCTCAACGGGGCGCTGGCGGGCTGGAAGGGCTTCCCGACGCCCGGCGCCGCGCAGATTCCCGCCGCGATCGTGCAGCTGCCGGACTTCTCGACCTTCGGCCGTCTCGATTTCGGCCTCGTCGCGAAGCTCGGCCTCGTCACGGCCGTCCTCGCGACCTTCTCGATCATGCTCAGCGACTTCTTCGACACGATGGGCACGATCATCGGCGTCGGGGGCAAGGCGGGCTTCCTCGACCGCCAGGGCCGGCTCCCCGGCGTCGGGCGCGTGCTGCTCGTGGACTCGCTCGGCGCCGCCGCCGGCGGCTTCGCGAACGCGAGCAGCAACACGACCTACATCGAGTCGGCCGCCGGCGTCGCGGAGGGGGCGCGCACCGGCCTGGCCTCCGTCGTCGTCGGCGTGCTGTTCCTGCTGGCCATGTTCTTCGCGCCGCTGGCGAGCGTGATCCCGGCGCAGGCGACCGCGCCCGCGCTGATCCTCGTCGGCTTCTACATGATGGGGCTCGCGCGCGAGATCCCGTGGGACGACTACGAGGAGGCGATCCCGGCGTTCGTCACCATGCTGGCGATGCCCTTCACCTGGTCCATCACTAACGGTATCGGCGCGGGCTTCGTGACCTGGGCCGCGATCAAGGTGCTCAACGGCAAGGGCGCCCGCGTGCACTGGATGGTCTACGCCGCCGCCGGCGCCTTCGTCGTCTACTTCGGCCTGCCCCTCGTCGAGCGCGCGCTGCGATAGCGCGCGTCGTGTGTTCTGCCCGCCGCGATCATTTCGCCTTGACGCCGGTCGCGGGGCCGGACGCCAGGACGAGACAGGAGGCCTGGACCGCGCGGTGGATTCTCGCCTCGCGCGTCGGCGCCCGCGGGGGCGACTCGGGGGGGTCGAAGAGCGCAACGGCCAGCGCCCCTCGTATCGCCCAGTTCACGTTCTGCGGCAGGCTGCCGGTTCCCTTCAGGAAGTTGGTCGCCGAGGCGGTCGCGATGACGATTCCCACAACGTCTCCCGCCTCATCGATGAGGGCGCCACCGGAATTGCCGGAGTGGACCTGCGCGGAGGTCTGGAGATAGCTCACGTCGCCACCGGGGCCCGCGAGAGCATTGATGACGCCTTCGGTGAATTTCGCTTCCGCGCCGAGAAAGTCCGAGGCAGGATAACCGACCGTGAAGACCTTCGCGCCGAGCTGAGGACCGCGCCGATCCGCGAGCGCGAGATAGACCGGCGTGTGTCGGGCTATACGTAAGACGGCGAGATCCGTCGTGGGCGACGCCTTGTCCACGACCGCTCGAATCGGTTCCCCGTCCCCGCAGCTGACGCTGATCTCCGTGGCACCCCGCACGACATGATAGGCGGTGAGTAGGAGGCCATCGGGGCGGACGGCGAATGCCGTCCCTTGCCGCCGTGCCAGCGCCGCCGACTTTCCGAATGTGGACGGCATCGCCGTGGCCGCCGCGAGCTGTTGGCGAAGATCGTCGGCTTGAGCGGGGAGACCGCGTCTCGCCAGGGTGTCGATGGCGGACACGATGTTCGGGCGGATCATCGAGAGGCGGCCGGGGACGTATCGCGCGGCTTCCAGCTCCGCCGTCGATGTTCTGTAGTAGAGCTGCCAGAGCTGCTGCGTCGGCTGAGCCTTGTCGTTCTTCAGCTTCTCGGCCGAGCATTCGAGCTCGGTCCTGAGGAGGCTGGCCCACGGCCGCTGCCGCACGTCCATCATGCGACGCGCAGCGGCGACGCAGTCGTCCCATCGCCCCGCCGCGATCGCCTCGAATATGCTTCGCTCGCCTCTCCACACGAGGGTGTGATCCCGGCAGGGGAGCTCGAGCCGGACGGGACGTCCCGAGCGCTCGACGGTGATGCTCAGGCGATCACCCGGGGCGGACAGCTTGCTGAGAGCGGCCACCCAGGTTCCCGCTTCCGCGCCGGAAACATCGCCGACCGCCTGAATGCGATCGCCGCGGCGAAGCCCGGCACGTTCGGCCCACGGAGTCAGGTCGGAAACGTAGCCGGTCTGATCTGCGAGCCACCCGTCTTCACAGGCGTAGGGAACCCCCGTCTCGGGCCGACCCAGGCGCTGCTGCGCGAACTGCTTGAGGCGTTCGGTGCGCTCGTCGGCGTGTGCCGGGGAAGCCGGATGCGCGACCAGGCCGATCATGGCGGGTAGCAGGCAGAGGAGTCGGAGGGGTCGCATGAGCCCTTAGCGTACAGCGATGCGGCCGGTCAACCGAGCGCAGGGGTGACGAATCGCTTGACGCAGTGCGCCAACACTGCTAGCGTTCCCCCACGCGGGGTGTGGTGGCCCCGACAAAGGGGGAAGTCAATGAAGACGAGACCGATGCGCTTCTTCGCATCCGCAGTGCTCATGCTCTCGCTCGCGGCACCCGGCGCGGCGCACGCGCAGGGCCCGATCAAGATCGGCCTCCTCCAGGGCGTGACCGGCCCCTTCGAGGTGTACGCCAAGCAGGTGATCACCGGCTTCAAGCTCGGCCTCGAGTACGGCACGGGCGGCAAGAACGAGCTGCTGGGCCGCAAGATCGAGGTCCTCGTCGAGGACGACCAGCTCAAGGCCGACGTCGCCAAGCGCCTCGCGACCAAGCTCTACGCCGACGACAAGATCGACCTTTTGGTGGGAACGACGTCGAGCGCCGCGGCGCTCGCGATCCTGCCGGTGGCGCAGGAGTACAAGAAGGTTCTGCTCGTGGAGCCGGCCGTCGCCGACTCCATCACCGGTGAGCAATGGAACCGCTACGTCTTCCGGACCGGGCGGAACTCCGGCCAGGACGCGATCGCCAACGCGCTCGCGATCGCGAAGCCCGGGGTCTCGATCGCGACGATCGCCCAGGACTATGCGTTCGGCAAGGACGGCGTGGCCGCCTACAAGGCCGCCGTCGAGAAGCTGGGCGCGAAGGTCGTCCACGAGGAATACGCGCCGGTGCAGGCGACCGAGTTCACCGCGCCGATCCAGAAGATCATCGGCGCCCTCAAGGACCGGCCGGGCGAGAAGTACGTGTTCGTCATCTGGGCGGGCAAGGGCGGCCCGTTTCCCCAGCTCGTCGACAGCCGGCTCGACAAGTACGGCATCACGCTCACGAGCGGCGGCAACGTGCTCGACGTCCTGAAGGCGATGAAGGCGATGAAGCTCGAGGGGATGGTCGGCGGGCTCTACTACTACTACGAGATCCCGAAGAACGCGGCGAACGACTGGCTCGTGAAGGAGCACCAGAGCCGCTTCAGCGCGCCGCCCGACTTCTTCACCTGCGGCGGCTTCGCGGCGGCGATGGCGGTCGTGACGGCGCTCCGCAAGGCCGGCTCCACGGACACGGAGAAGCTCATCGCGGCCATGGAAGGCATGGAATTCGAGACGCCGAAAGGGAAGATGATCTTCCGCAAGGAGGATCACCAGGCGATGCAGTCCATGTACGCCTTCAAGTTCGTCTCGAAGCCCGACGTCGCCTGGCTCGTGCCCCAGCTCGTGCGCGAGCTGTCGCCCTCGGACACCGCGCCCCCGATCCAGAACAAGCGCTAGCGACGTGTGGCGGGGGCCGGGGACCCCCTCGGAAACCTGCCCCGGCCCCCGCTGAGCCACGCGTATGCATCCGGTGATCTCGACGCGCGATCTGACGATCCGGTTCGGCGGGCACGTCGCCGTCGACCACGTCTCGCTCGACGTCGCGCCGGGCGCCCTCAAGTCCATCATCGGGCCCAACGGCGCCGGCAAGACGACCTTCTTCAACCTGCTCTCTGGGCAGTATCGCCCGAGCGCGGGCCGCGTCCTCTTCAAGGGCGAGGACGTGACGCGTCTCTCCGCCGCCGCGCGCACGCGCCGGGGCATCGGCCGCTCCTTCCAGCTCACCAACGTCTTCCCGACGCTGACGGTGCTCGAGAACGTCCGCATCGCCGTCCAGGCGCGGCGCGCGCCCGGCTTCGACGCCTGGCGTCCCGCGCGGAGCCGTCCCGAGCTCGAGGACCGTGCGTACGCGGTCCTCGAGTCGGTCCTGCTCGAGACGCGCTGGCGCGCCGTCGCCAGCGAGCTCACGCACGGCGAGAAGCGCAAGCTCGAGATCGGCATCCTGCTGGCGCTCGAGCCGGAGGTGCTGCTGCTCGACGAGCCGACGGCCGGGATGTCGCTCGAGGAGGTCCCGACGATCGTGGAGCTGATCCGCGCGGTCCACACCCGAGGCGACACGACGATCCTGCTCGTCGAGCACAAGATCGACATGATCCTGGCGCTCTCCGACTCGATCGCGGTCCTCAAGGACGGGCGCCTCCTCGCGGACGGGCCACCGGACGCGATCAGCCGGAACCCCGAGGTGCAGGCGGCCTACTTCGGAGGCGGCGTTGCCGGCTGAGGCGGTCCTCGAGCTCGAGGACGTCCACACCTACATCGGCCAGCACCACATCCTGCAGGGCGTGTCGCTCGCGGCCCGCCGCGACACCGTCACCGTGCTCCTCGGCCGGAACGGCGCGGGCAAGACGACGACGATGCGCACGATCGTCGGCCTGTTGCGGCCGGCGCGTGGGACGATCCGCTTCGAGGGCCGGGCCATCCACGCGCGGCCGGTCTACGAGATCGTGCGGCTCGGGATCGGCTTCGTGCCGGAGGGGCAGGGGATCTTCGCGACGCTGACCGTGGACGAGAACCTGCGCGTCGCGCGCCTGGGCGGCGAGGCCGGGAGCCGCGAGCGGCTCGCGCACCTCTTCGAGCTCTTCCCCGACCTCGCGCGGTTCCGCCACGCCCGCGCGGGCACGCTGTCGGGCGGGCAGAAGCAGATGCTCTCGATCGCGCGCGCGTTCCTGAACCCCAACCGCCTGCTGCTCATCGACGAGCCCTCGAAGGGCCTCGCGCCGATCGTCGTCGAGCACCTCGTCCGGGCGCTCCAGGCCATGAAGCGCCACGCGACGGTGCTGCTGGTCGAGCAGAACTTCGCCATGGCGCGGGCGCTCGCCGACGACTTCTACCTGATCGACGACGGCCGCACCGTCCGCCACGGCCCCATGGCCGCCCTCGTCGCCGACGCGGCGCTGCAGAAGAAGTACCTCGGCATATGAGACGGGCGCTGCCGGCCGCGATCGTGCTGGCGCTGGTCCTGCTCCCGCTGGCGCTCGTCGAGCCGCGCGTCTACCTCACGCTCACGATCGCCGGGCTCGCGATGGGCATGCTGATCTTCCTGGTCGCGTCCGGGCTGACGCTCATCTTCGGGCTGATGGACGTGCTCAACTTCGCCCACGGCGCCCTCTTCTCGTGGGGCGCCTACGCGGGGTTCAGCGCGATCCTCTTCCTGAACGCGCGGCTCGGCTGGGCCGACGCGCCGTCGGTCGCCCAGAACGCGCTCCTGCTGCTGGCCGCGATCCTGGCGGCCGTGGTCGTGGCGGTGGTCCTCGGCGTCATCCTCGAGCGCGTCATCATCCGCCCCGTCTACGGCCGGCACATGTTCCAGATCCTGATCACGCTCGGCGCGACGATCGTGCTCGAGGAGCTCATCCGGATCGCGTGGGGGCCGAACGACCAGGTCATGCCTGTGCCCGCCACCTTCCAGGGCTCCTGGGACGTGGCCGACGTGATCGTCCTGCGTTTCCCGGTCGTCGCGATCGTCGTCGGCCTCCTCGTCTACGCGGCGATGATGCTGGTGTTACGCGCGACGCGGGTCGGGCTCATCGTCCGCGCCGGCGTCGAGAACGGCGAGATGATCCAGGCGCTCGGCCACGACATCCACCGCTACTTCACCGGCGTGTTCGCCGCGGGCGCGGGCCTCGCCGCGCTGGGCGGCCTCATGTGGGCGATCTTCGGCAAGTCGGTGCGGCCGGGGATGGGCGGCGAGCAGCTCATCTTCGCCTTCATCGTCGTCATCATCGGCGGGCTCGGCAGCGTCACCGGCTCGCTCGCGGGCGCCCTCATCGTCGGCCTCTCCTACAACTACGTCGCCTTCCTCGTGCCCAAGGCCGCCATCGGCGTGAACATGGCGATCATGGTGCTCATCCTCCTCCTGCGCCCGGCGGGGCTCTTCGGGGAGAGCCGGTGAGCGCGCGCGTCACCCCCGTCGACGCGTGGCGCCGGGCGGAGCGCGCGGCGCGCTGGCGCCGGCCCGCGCCCTGGGTCCGCGCGGCGCTCGTCGCGCTGCTCGCGCTCGCCCCCCTCGTGCCGTCGTTCCAGGTGCTCGACCTCGCGCTCAAGATCGCGATCTTCGCGACGCTGGTGGCGAGCTACGACGTCCTCATCGGCTACACCGGCATCGTGTCCTTCGGCCACGCGATGTTCTTCGGCTTCGGCGCGTACGGGGTCGCCGTCGCCGTCGGGACGTCGGGGCGGGCGGGCTACGCGGCGCTCGCCGCGGGCGTGGGCGCGGCCGTCCTCCTCTCGGCGGCCGTCGCCATCCTGATCGGCGCCTTCTCGCTGCGCGTGAAGGCGATCTTCTTCGCGATGATCACGCTCGCGTTCGCCGAGTTCGCGCTGATCCTGGCGGTCCAGCTCTCGGGCCTGACGGGCGGCGAGGACGGGATCAGCCCGAAGCTCCCCCCGCTCTTCGCCTCGCGGCGCGTGACCTACTATCTCGTGGTGGCCGTCGCCGTCGCGCTCTTCCTCGCGATGCGCCGCTTCGTCGAGTCGCCGCTCGGCCGCGTGCTCGAGGCGATCCGGGACAACGAGCTGCGCGCCGAGGCGCTCGGCTACAGGACGTTCGTCTACCAGTCCATCGCCTCGGCCTTCGCCAGCGTCATCGCGACGGTGCTCGGCGGCTGCTACGCGCTCTGGGTCGGCTACGTCAACCCGGAGTCCACCCTGGGCATCCACATCATGCTCGACATCTTGTTGATGGTGATCATCGGCGGGATCGGCACGCTCTGGGGCGGGATCATCGGCGCGACGGTGCTCCTGACGGCCCAGACGCTCCTGCCGTACCTGCGGGCCGCGGGCGCGGCGGTGTTCCCCGGGTCCGAGCTGGCGCAGCGGCTCACCGAGCGCTGGCCGCTCTACTTCGGCGTCCTGTTCATCCTCGTCGTGTTCTTCTTCCCGCGCGGGGTCCTCGGCACGCTCCGCGCGCGCGCCGCGCGCCGCGACGCCCGCTGAGCCCGTCCCGTCGCGATGCGCGGTGCGTCGCAAGTCCCCGTCATACAAAACAAAAATGCCTTGACACCCGGGAGCCCGGCGGCTACACTCGCGCAACTCGGTTTCCTTCCTTCCTCAGCTATGGACGCACACGGCCGCAGACGGCCCGCAACGCCGCGGAGGCGATTTGGACGCACACGGAGTCGCTGCGCTCGACCCGGCGCTGGACACCTTCCCGAAGCTCGTCCGGCGCAACGCCGAGCGCATTCCCGGCAAGGTGGCGATCCGCGAGAAGGACTACGGGATCTGGCAGTCGTACACCTGGCGCGACTACTACGAGCAGGCGCGGCTGATCGCCCTCGGCCTGGCCTCGCTCGGCTTCCGGCGCGGCGACAAGCTCGTGATCGTCGGCGACAACCGGCCCCAGCTCTACTGGGCGGTCATGGCCACCCAGGCGCTGGGCGGCGTGCCCGTGCCGGTCTACCAGGACTCCGTCGAGAAGGAGATGGAGTTCGTGGTGGACCACGCCGAGGCGCGCTTCGCCGTGGTCGAGGACCAGGAGCAGGTGGACAAGCTGCTCCTCGTGATGAACGCCTGCCCACGCCTCGAGCGCGTGATCTACGACGACGCGCGCGGGATGCGCGCCTACGCAGCACCCAGCCTGATGGGCCTCGCCGAGCTCCAGGAGGCGGGGAAGAAGTTCGAGGTCGGCCACCCGACGTATCTCGACGAGGAGATGGCCCGGGGCCGGGCCGACGACGTCGCGATCATCTGTTACACGTCGGGCACCACCGGCATGCCCAAGGGCGCGATGCTCTCCCACCGGAACCTGCTCGTGACCGCGCGCAACGCGGCCGCCTTCGACGGCGTCGGCCCCGACGAGGAGATCCTCTCGTACCTCCCGATGGCCTGGGTCGGCGACCACGTCTTCTCCTACGCCCAGGCCATCGCCCTCGGCTTCACGATCAACTGCCCGGAGAGCGCCGCGACGGTCCTGCACGACCTGAAGGAGATCGGCCCGACCTATTTCTTCGCGCCGCCGCGCATCTGGGAGAACATCCTGACGACCGTGATGGTCCGCATCGAGGACTGCGCGTGGCCCAAGCGGCGGCTCGTCCAGCTCTTCCTCGGGCTCGCGCAGGAGATGGAGCGCGCGCGGCTCGACCGCCGGCCCGTCCCCGCCTGGCGGCGGCTCCTCTATCCGCTCGGGCGGCTCCTCGTCTACGCGCCGCTCCGCGACAACCTCGGCATGCGGCGCGTCCGTCGCGCGTACACCGCGGGCGAGGCGATCGGCCCCGAGATCTTCGTCTTCTTCCGGGCGCTCGGCATCAACGTGAAGCAGATCTACGGGATGACCGAGGCGAGCGTGTTCCTGACGATCCAGAAGGACGGCGACGTCCGGCTCGACACCGCGGGCACGCCCATCCCGGGCGTCGAGCTCCGCATCTCGAGCGAGGGCGAGGTTCTCTACCGGAGCCCGGGCGTGTTCCAGGGCTACTACAAGAACGACGAGGCGACGCGCCAGACGCGCGAGGACGGCTGGGTGCGCTCGGGGGACGCCGGCTTCCTCGACGCCGACGGCCACCTCAGGATCATCGACCGCGCCAAGGACGTCACGCGGCTGGCCGACGGGACGCTCTTCGCGCCCAAGTACCTCGAGAACAAGCTGAAGTTCTCGCCCTTCGTCAAGGAGGCCGTCTGCATCGGGCAGGACCGCCCGTGGGTGGCGGCCCTGGTCAACATCGACCTCACCGCCGTCGGGAACTGGGCGGAGCGCCGGAACATTGCATATACGAGCTACACCGACCTCTCGCAGAAGCCGGAGGTCTACGACCTGATCGCGCGGGAGGTGGCCCGGGTGAACCGGAGCCTCACGGAGGACGCGGTGCTGCGCGGCGCCCAGATCCGGAAGTTCCTGATCCTGCACAAGGAGCTGGACCCGGACGACGAGGAGATCACGCGGACGCGTAAGGTCCGGCGCGGCCACGTCGCGCGGAAGTACGCCGCGCTGATCGACGCGCTGTACGGCGACCGCGACCACGTGCAGGTCGAGGCGCAGGTCACCTACGAGGACGGCCGGACGGGCACGATCCGCGCCGCCGTCTCGATCCGCGAGGTCGCTCCGTGAGCGACCCGCTCCTCGAGGTGCGGGACATCAGCGTCCGGTTCGGCGCGCTGCTCGCGCTGGACCGCGTCAGCGTCGAGATCGCGCGCGGCGAGATCCTCGCGATCATCGGCCCCAACGGGGCGGGGAAGACGACGCTCCTCAACGTCATCAGCGGCTTCTACCACCCCTACGAGGGCCGCATCGTCTTCGAGGGCCGCGACCGCACGCGCCTGGCGCCGCCCGATGTCGCGGCGCTCGGGATCGCCCGCACGTTTCAGAACGTCGCGCTGTTCAAGGGCATGAGCGTGCTCGACAACATCATGACCGGGCGGCTTCTCAAGATGCGGGGGAGCTTCCTGCTCGAGGCGCTCTACTGGGGGCCGGCCCGGCGGCAAGAGCTCGCGCACCGCGCGATCGTGGAGCGGATCATCGACTTTCTCGAGATCCAGGCGATCCGCAAGACCCCGGCGGGGCGGCTGCCCTACGGGCTCCAGAAGCGGGTCGAGCTCGCGCGCGCGCTCGCCGCCGAGCCCACGCTCCTCCTGCTCGACGAGCCGATGGCCGGCATGAACGTCGAGGAGAAGGAGGACATGTGCCGCTTCGTCCTCGACGTGACCCAGGAATTCGGCACGACCATCGCGCTGATCGAGCACGACATGGGCGTGGTCATGGACATCTCCGACCGCGTCGTCGTCCTCGACTACGGGCAGAAGATCGCCGACGGCCCGCCCGAGCAGGTCCGCAAGGATCAGGCCGTGCTCGACGCCTACCTCGGGGTCGCGCATGACTGAGATCCTCCGCGGCGTCTTCCTGGCGCCCTTCAAGGACATGGCGGGCTCGCCCGCGTTCCTCGCGGAGGTGCTGATCGGGGGCGTCTTCGCCGGCCTGCTCTACTCGCTGGTCGCGCTCGGCTTCGTGCTGATCTTCAAGGCCTCGGGCGTCTTCAACTTCGCCCAGGGCGTCATGGTCCTCTTCGCGGCGCTCACCCTCGTCGGGCTCATGGAGCGGGGTGTGCCCGTGCCCGTGGCGCTCGTGCTGACCGCGCTCGTGATGGTCGCGCTCGCCTTCGCGATCGAGCGCGTCGTGCTGCGCCCGCTCGTCAACCAGGAGTACATCATCCTGTTCATGGCGACGATCGGGCTCAACTTCTTCCTCGAGGGCTTCGGCGAGATGGTCTGGGGGGCGAACGTGAAGAAGCTCGACGTCGGGATCCCCGACCGCTCGTTCATGATGGCGGGCATCCAGGTGAACCAGCTCGAGCTCTTCGCGGCCGTGACGGCGGCCGTGCTCGTCGCCGTGCTGGCCGTCTTCTTCCACGGCACCCGCATCGGGCGCGCGCTCCGCGCCGTCGCCGACGACCACGAGGCGGCGCTCTCGATCGGCATTTCCCTGAGGACGATCTGGGTCATCGTGTGGTCGGTCGCTGGCATCGTGGCGCTGGTCGCGGGAATCATGTGGGGCGCCAAGAGTGGCGTCCAGTTCAGCCTGTCGCTCATCGCGCTCAAGGCGCTGCCCGTCCTCATCCTCGGCGGCTTCACCTCCGTGCCGGGCGCGATCGTCGGCGGGCTCATCGTGGGCGTCGGCGAGAAGCTGGGCGAGGTCTACTGGGGCCCGCTCGTGGGCGGCGCCATCGAGAACTGGTTCGCCTACGTCGTCGCCCTCGCCTTCCTGCTCTTCCGCCCCCAGGGCCTGTTCGGCGAAAAAATAATCGAGCGCGTATGAGACGACGCCCAGCGCGTATGACACGACGACACCGGGACCGCGTGACGGGCGAGACCGTGACGGGTGGCGCGGCGGGCGGGGCGCCCCACGGGCCGAGCCGGGGGACCCCACACCGGGCGGGGGTGGCTCGGCCCGTGGGGCTGCCCGCCGCGACAGGACCCGTCGCGGCCTCGCCCGGCGCCGCGCCCGGAGGCGCCGCGTGATCTATCGCGAGGCGGGGCAGTTCAAGACGAGCTACGGGAGCGACCAGGCGATCTTCCCGATCGTCCAGGATCGCGTGCTGGTCGTCCTTGCGGTCGTCGCTGCGTTCGTCGTGCCGCCGCTCGTCGCCACGGAATACTGGCTCCAGGCGGTGCTGATCCCGCTGCTCGTCTACTCGCTCGCCGCGATCGGCCTGAATCTCCTGACCGGATACGCCGGGCAGCTCTCGCTCGGGACCGGTGGCTTCATGGCCGTCGGGGGCTACGCGGCGTTCAAGCTGACGACCTCGTTCCCGCAGCTGAGCATCATCCTGGTCTTCCTGCTCTCGGGCGTGATCGCCGCGGGCGTCGGGCTCGTCTTCGGCATCCCCTCGCTCCGCATCAAGGGCTTCTACCTCGCGGTCGCGACGCTCGCCTCCCAGTTCTTCCTGGTCTGGCTCTTCAACAAGGTGCCGTGGTTCGTGAACTACGCCTCGTCGGGCACGATCACGGCGCCGCCGCGGACCGTGCTCGGCGTGATGGTCACCGGGCCGCTGGCGACGGCCCAGGCGCGCTACCTCACGGCCCTGGCGATCGTCGCCGTGTTCGCGCTGGTCGCGAAGAACCTGGTGCGCGGGCGGGTGGGGCGCTCGTGGATGGCGATCCGCGACCGCGACATCGCCGCCGAGATCATCGGCGTGCGGCCGCTGCGCACCAAGCTGCTCGCGTTCGGCATCAGCTCGTTCTACTGCGGCGTCGCGGGCGCCGAGCTGGTCTTCCTGTACCTCGGCAGCGCCGAGACGCTCGCGTTCGACATCGCGCTGTCGTTCCTGGTCCTGTTCATGGTGATCATCGGCGGCCTCGGCAGCGTGCTCGGCTCGTTCCTCGGCGCCGCCTTCATCGTGCTCGTGCCGATCTTCCTGACCAACGTGCCGCACCTGGTCGGGCTGCCCCTTCCGGTCGCGCTGCAGAAGCAGCTCGAGCTGATGGTGTTCGGCGGCCTGATCATCTTTTTCCTCATCGTCGAACCGAACGGCCTGGCGCGGCTCTGGCAAATCAGCAAGGAGAAGCTGCGCCTGTGGCCCTTCCCGCACTAACCCAGAGGAGGATACCGATGAAATCACGAACGTTCCCGATCCTGGCCCTGGCCGCGGCGCTGGTCGCCGGGCCGCTGCTGGCCGCCGGCTGGGCGCAGCCCAAGGAGATGTTCATCCCGCTCCTGGTGTACCGCACCGGCGCGTACGCGCCGAGCGGCATCCCGATCGCCAACGGCTTCGTCGACTACTTCACGCTCCTCAACGAGCGCGACGGCGGCGTCAACGGCGTCAAGATCGCGTGGGAGGAGTGCGAGACCCAGTACGACACCAAGCAGGGGGTCGAGTGCTACGAGCGCCTGAAGGGCAAGGGCGGCATGGGCGCGGTGGTCGTGAACCCCTACAGCACGGGGATCACCTACCAGCTCATCCCGAAGGCCGCGGTGGACAAGGTGCCGGTCTTCTCGATGGGCTACGGCATGACGGCCGCGGCCGACGGGCGGTGGTTCCCCTGGGTGTTCAGCTTCCCGACGACCTACTGGAGCCAGGCCTCCGCGGTCATCCGCTACATCGGGCAGCAGGAGGGCGGGGCCGAGAAGCTGAAGGGCAAGAAGATCGTCCACGTCTTCCACAACAGCCCGTACGGGAAGGAAGCCAACCCGACGCTCGAGAACCTCTCGCGCCAGCTCGGCTTCGAGCTGACGCTCCTGGCGGTCGACCATCCCGGCCAGGAGCAGAAGTCGACGTGGCTGCAGATCCGGAGGATCAATCCCGACTGGATCTTCATGTCGGGCTGGGGCGTGATGAACCAGGTCGCGGTGAAGGAAGCGTCGACGATCGGGTTCAAGATGGACCACTTCATCGGCAACTGGTGGTCGGCGAACGATTCCGACGTGGTTCCGGCGGGCGAGGGCGCGAAGGGCTACAAGGGCGCGACGTTCCACGCGCCCGGCACCGCCTTCAAGGTCCACGCGGAGGTGGTGAAGTTCGCCTACGACAAGGGCAAGGGCGCGGGCAAGAAGGAGGACATGGGCGCGCCGCTCTACAACCGCGGCCTCGTCAACGCGATGCTCTCGGCCGAGGCGATCCGCACGGCGATGACGAAGTACGGCAACAAGCCGCTCACCGGTGAGCAGGTGCGCTGGGGCTTCGAGAACCTCAACCTCACCGAGCAGCGGCTCGACCAGATCGGCATGAAGGGCTTCACGCACCCGATCAAGGTCACCTGCGAGGACCACGAGGGCAACGGCCCGATCCTCGTCCAGCAGTGGGACGGCAAGAAGTGGAACATCGTGTCCGACTGGATCGCGCCCATGCGCGAGGTCGTCCGCCCGATGATCGAGGCGGCGGCGATCGAGGAAGGCAAGAAGCTCGGCTACACGCCGCGGGACTGCTCGAAGGAAAAATAGTGTCGCTGCTGTCGGTCAACAACGTCGAGGTGATCTACGATCACGTGATCCTCGTGTTGAAAGGGGTCTCGCTCCGGGTCCCCGAGGGGGGCATCGTCGCCCTCCTCGGGGCCAACGGGGCCGGGAAGTCGACCACGCTCAAGGCGATCTCCGGCCTGCTCCGGACCGAGCGCGGTGACGTCACCAAGGGCTCGATCGATTTTCTGGGCGCGGCGATCCACCGGCGCGACCCGGCCGAGGTGGTCCGGCGCGGGATCGTGCAGGTCATGGAGGGGCGGCACGTCTTCGAGCACCTCACGGTCGAGGAGAATCTTCTGACCGGCGCCTACACGCGGCACAACGGCCACTCGACGCGGGCCGACCTCGAGCTCGTCTACGGCTACTTCCCGCGCCTCCGGGAGCGGCGGGGCTTCAAGGCGGGCTACGTCTCGGGGGGCGAGCAGCAGATGGTCGCGATCGGGCGCGCGCTCATGGCGCGGCCGAAGCTCATGCTGCTCGACGAGCCGTCGATGGGCCTGGCGCCGATGCTCGTGAAGGAGATCTTCGAGATCGTGGGGCGCCTGAACCGCGAGGCGGGGGTCGCGGTGCTCCTGGCCGAGCAGAACGCGACGATGGCGCTCCAGATCGCGCAGTACGGCTACGTCATGGAGAACGGGCGGATCGTGCTCGACGGCGACGCGAAGACGATCAGCGAGAACGAGGACATCAAGGAGTTCTATCTGGGCCTCACAGGCGTGGGCCAGCGCAAGAGCTACCGCGACGTCAAGCACTACCGGCGCCGGAAGCGATGGCTGTCGTGAAGGCTCGGAGGGGGGCTTCGTGAGCGCGCTGCTCGAGATCCGCGACGTCTCGAAGGCGTTCGGCGGCGTGCAGGCCGTCTCGCGGGTGAGTCTCGACGTCGAGAAGGGCCTGGTCTTCGCCGTCATCGGACCGAACGGGGCCGGCAAGACGACCATCCTCAACATGATCAGCGGTTTCTACCACCCGGACACGGGCCGGATCTCGCTCGAGGGGACGGACGTCACCGACTTCGCGCCGCACCGCATCGCCGCGCTCGGCGTCGCGCGCACGTTCCAGAACATCGCGCTGTTCAAGGGCATGACCGTGCTCGACAACCTCATGCTCGGCCGCCACGTCCACATGAAGTCGGGCGTGCTCAGCTCGTTCATCTACTGGGGCCTGGCGCAGAAGGAGGAGGTCGTGCACCGCCGGCGCGTCGAGGAGGTCATCGACTTCCTCAAGATCCAGGACCTGCGCCGCCGGCCGACCGGCTCGCTCGCCTACGGGCTCCAGAAGCGCGTGGAGCTCGGCCGGGCGCTGGCCCTCGACCCGAAGGTGCTCCTGCTCGACGAGCCGATGGGCGGGTGCAACCACGAGGAGAAGGAGGACATGGCGCGCTTCATCCTCGACGTCAACGAGGAGTGGGGCTCCACGATCATCCTCATCGAGCACGACATGGGCGTCATCATGGACATCTCCGACCGTATCGCGGTCCTCGACATGGGCCAGAAGATCGCCGAGGGGACGCCCGACGAGGTCCGCGCCAACCCGCGCGTGATCAAGGCGTACCTGGGGGAGGCCAAACGTGCCTGAGCCGACGACGCTGCCGCGCCTCGTGCTGAAGAACGCCCGCGACCTGGGCGAGCGCCCGGCCATCCGCGAGAAGGACCTCGGGATCTGGCAGACCTGGACATGGCGGCAGTACGGCGAGGAGGTGCGCGACTTCGCCCTCGGGCTCACGGCGCTCGGCTTCGCGCGCGGTCAGCGGCTCTCGGTGATCGGCGACAACCGCCCGCGCCTCTACTGGGCGCAGGTCGCCGCGCAGGCGCTCGGCGGCGTCTCGGTGCCCGTCTACCAGGACTCGATCGCCAAGGAGCTCGCCTACGTCTGGAACCACGCCGACGTCGCCGTGATCGTCGCCGAGGACCAGGAGCAGGTGGACAAGGTGCTCTCGCTCCGCGCCGAGCTGCCGGCGCTGCGCCTGGTCGTCTACGACGACCCGCGCGGCATGCTCCAGTATCACCACGACTGGCTCCGGTCCTACCAGGACGTCCGGGAGCTCGGGCGGAAGCTCGCCGCAGAGCAGCCGGGCCGCTTCGAGGCGGAGATCGAGCAGGGCCGGGGCGAGGATCTGGCCTTCGTCTGCTACACCTCGGGAACCACGGGGAGCCCGAAGGGCGCGATGATCACCCACACGAACGCCCTCGCGACGGCCGCGATGGCCGTGAAGGTCGAGGAGTTCCGGGCTTCCGACACCTGGCTCGCCTACCTGCCGATGGCGTGGGTCGGCGACGCGCTCTACACGCTGGTGCTGAGCCTCGTGGTCGGCTCCACCGTCAACTGCCCGGAGAGCCCGGAGACCGTGCAGCGCGACCTGCGCGAGCTGGGGCCAACCGTCATCCTGGCGCCGCCCCGCATCTGGGAGAACATGCTCACCTCGGTGCAGGTCAAGGCGGCCGATGCCCCGTGGCTCAAGCGCTGGATCTTCGAGCGGTCCCGCACGGTGGCCGAGCGCGCCGAGATCCTGCGATCGGAGGGCAAGGCCGTTCCCGCGTGGCTGCGCGTGCAGTGCGCGCTCGGCGAGTTCCTGGTCTACGGTCCGGTGCGCGACCAGCTCGGGCTCGGCCGCGCGCGCTCGGCGCTCACGGGCGGCGCGCCGCTCGGCCCGGAGACGTTCCGGTTCTTCCGGTCGATCGGCGTCAACCTCAAGCAGGTGTACGGCTCCACCGAGACGACCGGCCTTATCTCGCTCCAGCCGAGCACCGAGGCCGATCCGACGACGGCGGGCCGCCCCTGCCCGGGCATCGACGTGCGGATCGCCGACCGCGGCGAGGTCCTGGTCCGGAGCGCGGGCGTCTTCAAGGGCTACCTCAAGAACGAGGAGGCCACGCGCGAGGTCATCGACGCGGAGGGCTGGTTCCACACCGGCGACGCCGGGTTCATCGATCCGCGCGGGCACCTCGTCATCATCGACCGCGCCAAGGACGTCGGCGCGCTCGCCGACGGCACCCCGTTTGCGCCCCAGTTCATCGAGAACAAGCTGAAGTTCAGCCCGTTCATCCGCGAGGCCGTGGCGTTCGGCGGCGACCGGCCCTTCGTCGCAGCCATGATCGCGATCGACTCGAACACCGTCGGCAACTGGGCCGAGCGACGGGGCCTCGCGTACACGAGCTATATGGATCTGACGCAGAAGGCCGAGGTGCACGACCTGATCCGCGAGGAGATCGGCAAGTGCAACGAGACGCTGCCGGCGGCGACGAAGATCCGGCGCTTCCTCCTCCTCACGAAGGACCTCGAGGCCGACGACGCCGAGATGACGCGCACGCGCAAGGTGCGCCGGCGCTACGTGGCCGAGAAGTACGCCCCGGTGATCGAGGCGTTCTACACCGGCGACGACGAGGTGGAGCTGGCGACCGCCATCACGTACGAGGACGGGCGCCAGGCGACGATCCAGTCGCGGGTGCGCATCGCGGCCGTCGACGCGGAGGCCGCCGCCCGTGTCTGAGGACTTCGGCTTCTTTCTCCTCCTGATGTCCAACGGGGTCCTCATCGGGCTCATGTACTCGCTGATCGCGCTCGGCTTCGTCCTGGTCTACAAGGCGACCGACGCGATCAACTTCGCCCAGGGCGAGTTCGTGATGATCTCGGGCCTCGTCGTGGCGGGGAGCCTCGGCGCGCTAGGGGCGCCGCTGTGGCTGGCCGTGCTGCTCGGCCTCATCGGGATGGTCGTCTTCGGCTTCGCCCTCGAACGCGTGGTGCTCCGCAAGCTCATCGGCCGGCCCGCCATCGCGGTGGTCATGGCCACGATCGGGCTCGCCTCCATCCTGCGCGGTATCGGGCCGACGACGCTCGGCGCCGGGACCCGGCCGCTGCCGCTGCCCATCCCCGACGAGCCCTTCGTCCTCGGCCCGCTGCTCGTTCCCCCGATCCAGGTGCTCGGCGCCGTGGTGAGCTTGATGTTCCTGACCGGCTTCGGCTGGTTCTTCCTAAAGTCCCGCAAGGGCATCGCCATGCGCGCGGTGGCCGACAACCAGCAGGTCGCCATGTCCATGGGTATCGACGTCGAGCGCTACTTCGGGCTCGCTTGGGCCATGACCGGCGTCGTCTCGGCGCTGGGCGGCGTCCTCTGGGGAAACCTCCTCGGCGTCGACGTGAACCTCGCGCTCGTCGGCTTCAAGGTGTTCCCGGTGGTGATCCTGGGCGGCCTCGACTCGATCCCCGGGGCGATCGTCGGCGGGCTCATCGTGGGCCTCGTCGAGAACGTGGCGGCCGGCTACGTCGACCCGTACGTGGGCGGGGGCACCAAGGACTTCGCCCCGTACGTGCTCATGATCGTCGCGCTCATGATCCGGCCCTACGGCATCTTCGGCAAGCGCATCATCGAGCGCGTATGAAGCTCTCGACGCGCTCGGCGGCACCGGGGTGGGGTGGGGGCAGGGATCGTTCGACCACGCGGTATTCGTGCGCTGGGCCCGGCGCGGCTGGGCTCCACCCGGGCGCGACGCGTCCGCCGCGCGGGTGGCGGGAACGGGTCTCACGACCCCTGCCCCCACCCCACCCCGGTGCGGCGGGGCGCTGGAGCCGCGGGGTGAGGGATCGTTCGACCACGCGCTCGAGCGCACCGGACCCCGGTGCGCTCGGACCGCTGGAGTCGTCATGATTCATCGGGAGTGCGGCGTGCTGAAGACGACGTACGAGGCGGACATGGCGTTCTATCCGCTGCCGATCGCGCGGTGGACGGTGGCGACGCTGGCGGTGGTGTTCTTCCTGATCATTCCACTCACGCTGCACGAGTACTTCCTGTCGGTGGCCAACCTCGTCTGGATCGCGGTCATCGGTGCGCTCGGTCTGAACATCCTCGTCGGCTACACCGGCCAAGTGTCCATCGGACACGGCGCGTTCATGTCGGTGGGCGCGTACACCGCGGCGAACCTGGCCACGCGCCTCGACTCGCCGTGGCCCGTGAATCTCCTCGCCGGCGGCCTCATTGCGGCGCTCGTCGGGGCCGTGGTCGGCATCCCCTCGCTCCGCATCAAGGGGCTCTACCTGGCCATCGCGACGCTCGCCGGCCAGCTTATCATCGAGTGGACGATCAACCACGTGACGTTCATCAGCGGCGGGGTGCAGGCCTCCATCGAGGTACCGAGGCCACACCTGGGCGCGATGGTCCTCAACACCCAGCGCCACATGTACTACTTCCTGCTGGTCTTCGTGGTCCTCGCCGTCGTGGGGAGCATGAATCTCGTCCGCAGCCGGGTGGGACGCGCCTTCATCGCGATCCGCGATCAGGACATCGCCGCCGAGATTATCGGCATCAACATCTTCCGCTACAAGCTCCTGGCCTTCGCCATCTCATCCTTCTACGCTGGGGTCACCGGGGTGCTGTACACCTACTTCCTGGGCATCGCCAACTACGAGCAGTTCCAGATCACGGTGTCCATCGACTACCTGGCCATGATCATCATCGGCGGGCTCGGCTCGGTCCTCGGCTCGATCTTCGGCGCCATGTTCGTCACCCTGCTCCCCATCGTCATCCGCTACGCGATGGAGGCCTTCGGCGGGGTGTTCTTCTCGCCCCAGACCGTGCTCAACCTCATTCCCAACCTCCGGCTCATGCTGTTCGGCGCCCTCATCATCTTCTTCCTGATCGTGGAGCCCGAGGGGCTGAATCGCCTGTGGCGGAACATCCGAAGCTACTTCCGTGTCTGGCCCTTCGCGTACTGACGTGCGCGAGGAAAGGAGAACGCTCATGAGGAACTTTCTAGCCATCGTGACGGCGCTATCGCTCGCGGCGGGCGGCGTGCTCGCGGCGGGTCCGTCCGAGGCCCAGTCCAAGGGCGAGATCGTCATCGGCGTGCAGTGCGATCGGACGGGGGCGACCCAGATCGTCGGAACCGTGCTGTGTCCCGGGTTCCACGACTACATCGCCCTCGTGAACTCCAAGGGTGGCGTCGAGGGCCACAAGATCAAGGCGCTCGAGATCGATCACGAGTACAAGGTGCCGCAGGGGGTCGAGTCGTACGAGCGGCACAAGAAGGAGGGCGCGGTCAGCATCGCCGTCTACGGCACCCCGCACATCTACGCGCTCCAGGCAAAGCTGACCGAGGACAGGATCCCCGGCACCTCCCCGGGCTTCGGGAGCGCCGCCGCCGCCGACGGCGTGCGGTACCCCTACATCTTCCCGATCGCCGCCACCTACTGGTCGCAGGGGACGGCGGCGGTGGACTTCGTGAAGAAGCAGTTCGGCGGGAGCCTCAAGGGCAAGAAGATCGCGTACATCTTCTTCGACAACCCGGCCGGCCGGGAGCCGATCGAGGTGCTGGAGGATCTCGCGGCCCGGGAGGGCTTCCAGCTCAAGACCTTCGCGGTGCCACCTCCGGGCGTGGAGATGGGCGCCCAGGTGCTCGACATCGCCCAGCGCTTCCGCGCGGACTTCGTGATCGCCCACCTGTTCGGCGGCGCCCCCGCGGTATCGATCAAGGAGTTCAAGCGCGTGGGCTACCCGCTGCGTAAGGTCGTGTCGTTCGTGTGGGGTTCCGCCGAGGCCAACATCGACGCGGCGGGTGGTTTCGCCGTGGCGGAAGGCTATTTCACGATGCAGTTCGCCGGTGTCGGCACCGACTATCCGGTGCTGAACGAGATCCGCGACATGTACAAGAAGGAGGGCAAGCCGGCGCCGAAGGAGATGGCCTCCACGGTGTTCTATAACCGCGGCGTGCTGATCGCCGCGCTCCACGTCGAGGCCATCCGCAACGCGCTGAAGGCCAAGCCCGACGGCAAGATCGTGGGCGCCGACGTGAAGGCCGGCTTCGAGAAGATTTCGAACTTCACTCTCGGCGGGTTGGTGCCGCCGCTCAAGATCACCCCGACCGACCACGAGGGCGGCGGGCTCGTCCAGATCTGGCAGGTGAAGGGCGGCAAGTTCGAGAAGGTCACGGATTGGTACGCGGCGTACACGGACGTGGTGGGCAAGCACATCAAGGAGGCTGCCGCAAAGAAATAGCGCGCGGTGGGTCCGGCGCAGCGGCCGGAGGGACACTCGCTCTGGGAGCCTTCCCTCCGACCGCTGCGCCGGACCCGCGCTCGCTTTCCGGGGATTTGACATCATGTTGAGGTTGAACAATATCGAGGTCATCTACGACGGGGTGATCCTCGTCCTCAAGGGCGTGTCGCTCAACGTCCACGACGGCGGGATCACGACGCTGCTCGGCGCGAACGGCGCCGGCAAGACGACGACGCTCAAGGCGGTCTCCGGGCTCCTCCGCACCGAGCGCGGCGACGTCACGAAGGGCTCGATCGAGTTCAACGGCGCGAAGATCGACCGGCTTCGGCCGCACGAGGTCGTCCGGCGCGGCATCGTCCAGGTGTTCGAGGGGCGCCGCGTCTTCGAGCACCTCACGACCGAGGAGAATCTTGTCGCCGGCGCCCACATCCAGGGAGACCGGCGGCGGGTGTCGGAGGGCATCGAGCGCGTGTACGGTTACTTCCCGCGGCTCAAGGAGCGGCGCGCAGTGCAGGCCGGCTACCTCTCGGGCGGCGAGCAGCAGATGCTCGTGATCGGCCGGGCCCTGATGGCCGACCCGAAGCTCATGCTCCTCGACGAGCCCTCGCTCGGGCTGGCGCCGATGCTGGTCGAAGAGATCTTCGGGATCGTGCACCGGCTGAGCCGGGACGAGAAGCTGACCGTGCTGCTGGTCGAGCAGAACGCCGCGCTCGCGCTCACCATCGCCGAGCACGGCTACGTGATGGAGAACGGGCGCATCGTCCTCGAGGGCAGCGCGGAGGCGCTCCGCGAGAACGCGGACATCAAGGAGTTCTATCTGGGCCTGACCGAGGTCGGTGCCCGCAAGTCGTACCGGGACGTCAAGCACTACAAGCGGCGCAAACGTTGGCTGTCCTGAGATGCGTCCAAGGAGGATTGCGATGAAGCGATTTGTTGCGGTGGTCCTGCTCGCGGCGGGGCTCGGCGCGTGCGCGACGATGGGGGGCGACCAGCCGCCGTCGCTCTACAAGCGGCTCGGCGGGCGCGAGGGGATCGCCCTGGTCACGGGCGACTTCGTCGGGAACATGGCGGGCGACGCGCGGGTGGGCGCGCGCTTCAAGGAGATGAAGGGCCCGGAGGTCGAGAAGCTCAAGTCCAACATCGCCGACCAGATCTGCGACGCGACCGGCGGGCCGTGCTCGTACCTCGGCCGCGACATGAAGACGACGCACAAGGGCATGAACATCTCCGAGGGCGAGTGGAACGCGACCGTCGACAACCTCGTCAAGGCGCTCGACAAGAACAAGGTCGGGGCCAAGGAGAAGAGCGAGCTGCTCGGCCTCCTGGGTCCGATGAAGGGCGACATCGTCGGGCGATGACGCGCGGGTGAGCCGCTCCCATGGAGGCGCAGGCGTTCACCGTCTACGACATGATCGCGCGCGGCGCGCGCGTGTACGGCGACGCGCCCGCCGTCATCCAGGGTGAACGCCAGCTCTCCTTCCGGGAGTTCCGGCGCCGCGCGGACACGCTGGCGGGCGGGCTGGCGGCGCTCGGCATCGGCCGGGGCGACCGCGTCTGCATCCTGGCGCAGAACGACGCCGCCTACCTCGAGCTGTACGGGGCCTGCGCGCGACAGGGCATCATCGCCTACCCGATCAACTGGCGGCTGACCGCGCCGGAAGTGGAGCGGGTGGTGGAGCGTGCCGCGCCCAGGATGATGGTGGTCGACGCCTCCACGCTTCCCGTGGTGGCCGGGTGGCCGGAGAGCAAGACGTCGGTCGCCCACTGGTATCAGTTCGGGGAGTCGACGGGTCAGGGCTTCACGCCGTTCGCCGCGCTCTACCGGCAGGGCGCCGAGCCGCCGCCCGCCGCGGTCGGGCCGGACGACCCGTTCGCCGTCATCTCCACCGCGGCCGTGGACGTGATCCCGCGCGGGGCCACGCTCACGCACGCGAACATCGTGACGGCCAATCTGACGGCCATGGCCTGCATCGGCTACACACCCGCCGATCGCTACCTCGTAGCGCTGCCGCTGTTCCACATCACCGCCCTGGGCGGCGCCCTGGCGCACATGCACGCCGGCGGCGCCAGCGTGGTGGTGTCGCGCTTCGACGCGGAGGAGGCGGTGCGGCTCATCGACCGCCACCGTGTCACCCACGTCTCGGATTTCCCCCCGGTGCTGTCCAGTCTCCTCGACGCGGCCGAGAAGCTCGGGAGCCGGCTGCCGAGCCTGAAGCACGTCTCCGGGCTCGACGCGCCGCCGACGATCCAGCGCCTGCACGAGCAGACCCAGGCGAAGTTCTGGACCGGCTTCGGCCAGTCGGAGACGAGCGGGTTCGTCAGCCTGCAGCGCGTGGTCGACAGGCCGGGCGCCGCCGGCAGACCGGTGCCGACGTGCCAGGTCGGAGTCGTGGACGACTACGATCGCGAGGTTCAGCCGGGGACGCCGGGGGAGATCGTCGTGCGCGGCCCGCTCGTGTTCCAGGGCTACTTCGGCCAGCCGGACGTGACGGCCCACACGCTCCGCAACGGCTGGCATCACACCGGAGACGTCGGGCGGTTCGACGACGACGGCTACCTCTACTACGTCAGGCGCAAGCCGGAGAAGGAGCTGATCAAGCCCGGCGGCGAGAACGTGTACCCGGCGGAGGTGGAAACCGTCATCATGCAGCTCGACGGCGTGAGCGGTGTCTGCGTGTACGGCATCCCGGACGCGCGCTGGGGCGAGGCGGTCAAGGCCGTCGTCGAGGTGAAGACCGCCGGCCGGTACTCCGCCGCGCAGGTGAGCGACTTCGTGGGCTCGAAGATCGCGCGCTTCAAGCGGCCCCAGACGGTGGCGTTCACCGACGCGCTGCCGCGCACCGCGGAGGGCGCGGTGGACCGCGAGGCCGTCAAGGCCCGATGGGGTGATGCGCCATGAGGATCCTCGGATGAAGATCTTCGACGCGCAGCACGACATGTTCCGGCAGACGGTGCGGAGCTTCGTCGAGAAGGAAGTGATGCCCCACGTCGAGGCGTGGGAGGCGGCGGGGCGGATCCCCAAGTCCATCTGGCCGCGCATGGGCGAGCTCGGCCTGCTCGGCGTCGAGTACGACGAGAAGTACGGCGGCGCCGGCGCCGATCTCCTCACCACTGCCGTGCTGCACGAGGAGTGCGCGCGGTCGCGCTCGGGGTCCTTCGCCATGGCCGTCGGCGTCCACACCGACATGGCCTCGCCGCACCTCTACTGGACGGGGAGCGAGGCCCTGAAGGAGAAGTACCTGCCCGCCATTTGCCGCGGCGAGAAGCTGACGGCGATCGCGGTGACCGAGCCGGGCGGTGGGAGCGATGTCGCCGCCATCCGCACACGGGCCGTCCGCGACGGCGACCACTACGTGCTGAACGGCTCGAAGATGTTCATCACCAACGGCGCCCTGGCCGACGTCTACTTCGTGGCGGCGCGCGTCGAGCAGGGAGACGAGGGGCGCCGCCACAAGGGCATCTCCGTGTTCCTCGTCGAGCGCGAGACGCCCGGCTTCGGCGTGAGCCGCACGCTCGACAAGATGGGCATGCGCGCCTCGGACACCGCCGAGCTGTCCCTCCAGGACATGCGCGTGCCCGCCGAGCATCTGCTCGGGCGCGAGGGCGTCGGCTTCTACGAGGTGATGCGCGTCTTCCAGCGCGAGCGCCTCGTCGCCGGGCTGCACGCGGTCGCCATGTCGGAGCGGGCGCTCGAGGACACGCTGGCCTACGTGCGCCAGCGTCAGGCCTTCGGCGGCCCGCTCGCCGACAAGCAGGTGGTGCGTCACAAGCTGGCCGACCTGGCGACGCTCATCGAGGCCGGGCGCGCGCTCACCTACGCCGCGTGCCTCACGTTCCAGGCGGGCGACGAGGGGGTGCGCGAGATCTCGATGGTCAAGCTCTTCACCGCCGAGATGGCGCAGAAGGTCGCCTACGATTGCGTCCAGCTGCACGGCGGTTACGGCTACATGCGCGAGTACCCGATCGAGCGCTTCGCCCGCGACGTCCGGCTCTTCACGATCGGCGGGGGTACGAGCGAGATCATGCGGGAGATCATCGCCAAGGCGCTCCTGCCGTGAGGCTCGCGGGCCGGGTCGCGATCGTCACGGGCGCGGCGAGCGGCATCGGGCGCGCGATCGCGGCGGCGCTGGCGCGCGAGGGTGCGCGGGTCGCCGTCGCCGACGTGAACGAGGCCGGCGGCGCCGACGCGGCGCACGCGATCGAGAAGGACGGCGGGATGGCGCGCGCCTGGCGGGTGGACGTCACCGACGCGGGCGCGGTGGCCGCGATGGTCGGCGCCGTCGTGTCGCACTGGGGGGCCGTCGACGTCCTCGTGAACAACGCGGGCTGGGACACGCCAAAACCGTTCGTCGAGACCACGCCCGAGTTCTGGGACCGGATCCTGGCCGTCAACTTGCGCGGTCCGATCGCCTGCACGCACGCGGTCCTCCCGCACATGATCCGCCGGGCGTCCGGCCGGATCGTCTCGATCGCCTCCGACGCCGGGCGCGTCGGCTCCACGGGCGAGGCGGTGTACTCGGCGGCGAAGGGCGGGATCATCGCCTTCACGAAGACGATCGCGCGCGAGGTCGCGCGGCACCGCATCAACGTGAACTGCGTCTGCCCGGGCCCCTCCGACACGCCGCTCTTCCAGAGCGAGTTCGCCGCCACGAGCCCGAAGCTCGCCGAGAGCCTCAAGCGCGTGATCCCGTGGGGGCGCCTCGGGACGCCCGACGACGTGGCGCCCGCGGTCGTCTTCCTCGCCTCCGACGACGCCGGGTTCATCACGGGCCAGACCCTGTCGGTGTCCGGCGGTCTCACGATGGTCTGACGGCATGCCTGCGCCCGACTTCGTCGCGATCGGC
This sequence comes from Methylomirabilia bacterium, assembly GCA_041496385.1. Classification (GTDB taxonomy): domain Bacteria; phylum Methylomirabilota; class Methylomirabilia; order Rokubacteriales; family CSP1-6; genus AR19. Next base: position 29,306 of record JBGQEL010000033.1, read on the forward strand.
CACGTCACGCTCGACCGCGTGGGCGAGGCGACGCGGCCGGGCGGCGCCGCCCTGTACGCCGCGGTCACCGCGCACCGCCTCGGCCTTTCGGTCGGCCTGCTCACGAGCCACGCCGGCGATTTCCCGCTCGACGCGGTGCCCCCACAGATCGAGGTCGTCACCGTGGACGCGCCAGCGACGACCCGCTTCGAGCACCGCTACGACGCGGGCCTCCGGAGCTCCCTGGTGACCGGCCGGGCGCTCCCGCTCGGCGCGGCGGACGTTCCCGACGACTGGCTGGAGGCCCCGCTGGTGCTGCTGGCGCCGGTGCTCGACGAGGTCGACCCGCTGATCGCCGCCGAGTTCGCCGAGGGCGCCGTGGGCGCGGCCGCGCAGGGCTGGCTGCGCGCGATCGGCCGGGACGGCGCCGTGAGCCCGCGCGCCTGGGAGTCGCCCCGGCTGCTCCTGGAGAAGATCCAGACGCTCTTCCTCTCCACCGAGGACGTCCTCGGGCAGGAGGCGTCGGTCGTCGAGTGGCTCCAGCACCTCCCCATCGGCGCGCTCACCGCGGGCGCGCAGGGCGCCCTGCTCTTCGTGAACGGCGACCGCTACGAGGTCCGGCCGCGGCCGGCACGCGAGGTGGACCCCACGGGCGCCGGCGACGTCTTCGCCGCGACGTTCCTCGTCGAGTACCAGCGCACCGCCGATCCCTGGCAGGCCGCGGCCGCCGCGGCCTGCGCGGGCTCGCTCGCCGTCGAGGGCGAGGGCTGGGCCGCCGTGCCCGACCGCGCCGCGCTCGCGGACGCACTCGCCGAGTACGCTCGCGACGAGTGACGCGGTTGACACGTCTTCGCCGCAGGGACTAGGCTGATCCTCAGGAGGGCGCCATGAAAATCTTCCTCGATACCGCGAACGTGGCCGAGATCAAGGAGGGCGTCGCGCTCGGGCTCGTGGACGGCGTCACGACCAACCCGTCGCTGATCGCGAAGGAGAAGCGCCCCTTCCGGCCGCTCGTCGAGGAGATCTGCTCGATCGTGCCCGGCGACGTGAGCCTCGAGGTGGTCGCGACCGATTTCGACGGCATGGTGAAGGAGGGCGCGGAGCTGGCGCAGGTGGCCCCGAACGTCGTCGTCAAGTGCCCGCTCACGAAGGACGGGCTCAAGGCGGTGAAGTACCTCTCGGGCAAGGGGCTGCGCGTCAACCAGACGCTCTGCTTCTCGGCGACCCAGGCGCTCCTGTCGGCCAAGGCGGGCGCGTTCTACATCAGCCCCTTCCTGGGCCGCCTCGACGACATCGCCCACGTCGGCATGGACCTGATCCGCGACATCTGCGAGATCTACCGGGTCCAGGGATACAAGACGCAGGTGCTCGCCGCCTCGATCCGCAATCCGCTGCACGTCGTCGACGCCGCCAAGGCGGGCGCGCACGTCGTGACGCTCCCGTTCGCGGTGCTCGAGCAGCTCATGAGGCACCCGCTGACGGACATCGGCCTCAAGAAGTTCCTCGACGACTGGGCGAAGCTCGGCGAGAAGATCTAGCGCCCGGCGGGTCAGAGCTTCGCGCGGACGCCGGCGGCGAACGACTCGTAGATCCGGGTCAGGTCGGCGAGGTCGCGGGCGCGGGACTCGAGGATCACGTGGGTCACGCCGAGCCCCGCGAGGGCCGTGATCTCGGCGAGCATCGCCGCGGGGTCCTGCTTCGCGGAGAGCCCGACCCGCGCGCTGATCGTCAACGACTTCGGGTCGCGTCCGGCCGTCCGGCAGGCCGCCTCCAGGTCGGCGAGGCTCGCCTTCATCTTCTCGGCGCTCGGAAACGCCGCGTGCCAGCCGTCGCCCAGCTCGGCCACGCGGCGCAACGCGCGCGGCGTGTGGCCGCCGATCCAGATCGGGATCGCCCGCCGCGCCGGCTTCGGCGCGACGCCGAGCGCGTCGAAGCGGTGGAACTCGCCGCGGTACTCCACGCGCTCGTCCCGCCAGCAGGCGCGCATGATCCGCAGCGCCTCGTCGCTCCACGCCCCGCGCCGCGCGTAGGGCACGCCGAACAGCTCGATCTCCTCCTTCATCCAGCCGACGCCCGCGCCGCAGATCGTGCGGCCGGGCGCCAGGTGATCGAGCGTCGCGAACATCTTCGCGGCGAGCACCGGGTGGCGGTGGGGGAGGACGAGCACCGTCGTGCCGAGCTTGACCCGCTCGGTCACCCCGGCGACGAGCGCGAGCGCGACCATGGGCTCGAGGAAGTCGGTCGTCGGCGCCAGCGGAAAGGTGCCGGTCGCGCTGTACGGATACTTGGGATCGATCGCGTAGGGGATGACGACGTGGTCGCTCGCCCAGAGCGAGTCGTAGCCGAGCGCTTCCATCTTCGTGGCGAAGCCGAGCAGGACGTCGCGCGTGGCGGCGGGACCATAGACGGGCAGGTGGCAGCCGAACTCCATCAAGCGGTCCACCGCCAGCGGCGGGCGCAAGCCACGAGGAGCATTCCGCGGGGGCGAGACATCCGGCGCTACTCGATCACGTCGTCAGCCCGGGCGAGCACGGACGGCGGGACGGTGACGCCGAGCGCCTTCGCGGTCTTGAGGTTGATCACCAGTTCGAACTTGGTCGGCTGCTCGATGGGGATCTCGGCGGGTCTGCCGCCCTTCAGGATCTTGTCGACGAACGCCGCCGAGCGCTGGGCCATGTACACCAGGCTCGGGCCATAGGACATGAGAGCCCCGGCCCGCGTGAACTCGCGGAGGTCGCAGATCATGGGCAGGCGATTCTTCAGCGCATGCTCCGCGACGATTCTCCCGGAGAACGCCGAGAAGACCGGCTCCGTGAGCACGAGGACCCCCTGCGCGCGCTCGTCGCTCATGAGCTTGAAGGCGTGCTCGAGGTCGGCACCCTTTCGAACCGCAACCGACTGAAGCGTCAACCGCAGGATCTCGGCTGCCGCCTGGACCGCCCTGAACTCCGGAAGACCACCGGGGTTGTCCGGATTCCAGAGAACCGCCACGCGGGACACCGAGGGCACCGCCTCCTTGAGGATCTCCAGGCGCTTTGCCGCGAGCTCGCTGGTCAGGAACGTCATACCCGTGAGGTTGCCCCCGGGCCGGGCGAGGCTCGCCACGAGCCCGCTTCTCACCGCGTCCCCGGCAGCGATCATCACGATCGGGATGGTGGCGGTCGCGCGTCGGGCCGCGTGTATCGCCGGATCTCCGGCTGCCACGATCACGTCCACCTTCCGCTGGACGAGATCGGCGGCAAGCGCCTCGACCGCGCCCGGCTTTCTCTCGCCGAAGCGAGGCTCGACCACGAACGTCTTTCCCTCGACATGGCCGAGCTCGCCCATCGCGCGCCGCGCCGCCTCGAGGTACGGCACGGCGAAATCGGCGTCGCCGCCCCAGAGCACGCCGATCCGCGCCGGCTTCGTTCCCGACTGGGCGACGGCGAGCAGAGGCAGTGCGATGCCAAGGGTGACGATGATCGCGGCTCTCAGGAACTTCATCTCAGGTGTCTCCGTAGACGACGCGCTCGCGCAGCTCGCCGGCGCGGATCATCTGGACGAGCCGCGAGCGCTGGATCTTGCCGCTCGAGGTCTTGGGGATCGTGCTCGCGCGCACGAGGAGCACGCGCGACGGGCGATGGCCGCGCGCCCGGTGGACGCGGCTCACGATCTCGCGCACCAGGCCGTGCAGTTCCTCGCGCGACGCGCTCTCGCTGCGCACCTCGGCCACGACGTGCAGGCGCTGCGTGCCGGCGCGCTCGCTCTCGACGCCCACCGCGGCGGAGTAGCGGACGCCGGGCACGGCGTCCACGACCTCCTCGATGTCCGCGGGCAGCAGGTTCTCGCCGCCGAGGATGATGACGTCCTTCAGCCGCCCCGTGACGTAGAGGTAGCCCTCCGCGTCGAGGAAGCCGAGGTCGCCCGTGCGGAGCCAGCCGCCCGGCCGCAGCACCCGCGCGGTCGCCTCGGGGTTGCGGTAGTAGCCGCGCATCACGCCCGGGCTCCGCACGCAGATCTCGCCCTCGGCGTCCGGGGCGAGCGGCGCGTCGTCGGGCGCCTCGCCGTCCGCCGGGGCGAGGATCTTCACCGACACGCCCGTGCACGGGCGGCCCACGGAGAGGAAGCGTCCGCTCGGGTCCGTCCGGAGCGGCAGCCCGCGCGGCCAGATCGCCACCGCCAGCGTCGCCTCGGCGAGACCGTAGCAGGGCCGGACGATCTGCGTGACGCCGAAGTGCTTCTCGAACGCCTCGATGGTCGAGGTGCGCACGGGCTCGGCGCCCGAGAGCGCGGCCTTGAGGCTCGTCAGGTCGAGGCCCGCCGTGTCGTGAACGTGCCGCACGCAGTTCCGGTACCCGAAGTCCGGCGACACCGTGAACGTCGCGCGCACCTCGGTGACCAGCTCGAGCCACTGCCGCGGGCTCCGCAGGTCGGGCGGCAGGAGCCAGATCGGCGTCGCGGTGAGCGGCGGCGTGAACGCGCACCCGATGAGACCCATGTCGTGGTAGAGCGGCAGCCACGACACGACACGGTCCTCCGCCGTGAGCCCCGCGGCCTCGCCCATGAACTTGATCGTCGAGACGACGTTGGCGTGCGTCAGCATGACGCCGCGCGGGTGCCCCGTGCTGCCCGAGGTGTACTGCAGGAACGCGAGGTCGTCCTCGCGCGCGGCGTGCACGGCGGGCGCCGCGGCCTCCACGTCGAGATCGGGCGGCTCGAGCACCGCGCGCACGTTGGGCGCCAGGGCCACGCTCTCGTCGACGCCCTTCCTGAACCAGCCGATCGTCGCGACGGCGACCGCCTCGGAATCGACGAAGATGCGCGCCGTCCCCTCGACCCCGAGCGTCGGATAGAGCGGCACGGGCACCGCGCCGAGCCACAGCGCCCCGAAGAAGGTGTAGAAGAACTCCGCGCAGGTCGGGTAGATGAGGCAGACCTTGTCGCCCGGTCCCACGCCCGCCCGGGCGAGGCCCGCGGCGAAGCGGCCGCTCTGGGCCCAGAGCCGCGCGTAGAGGACGGTCTCGCCGTAGAGATGAAAGTACGGCGCGTCGGGCGTGAGCGCGGCGCGCCGGCGCATGAGCTCCGTCAGCGTCGTCGCGGCCAGCACCTCGTCGTCGGCCATCCCTGGCTCCCGGTGTCTCGAGCCGGCGCGCGCTACGGCCGGCCGCCGAGCGTCGCCGACGTGATGCGGGCGTCGCCGTCGCGCAGATACACGACGCGGATGGCGTCGCCGGGTTTCCGCTCGCGCAGCGCGGCACGGAGATCGTCGAAGCTGTCGACCGGCGCCCCGCCGAGACGGACGAGCACGTCGCCCTGACTGAGGCCCGCCTGCGCCGCGCCGCTGCCGGGCAGCACGCTGGCGATGCGGAGCCCGTCGCGCGCGGCGCGCGGCTCGACGACGATGCCGAGGAAGGCGCCGCCGGCGCCGCTCCCCTCGGCGCCGCCCTGGGCGCGGGCGCGCGGCGGGGGCGGCGCGACCCGCGCGTAGACGGGCCGCGCGCCGCCCGCGAGCCGCTCGATCGCGGCGACGGCGACGCGGCCGACCGCGGCCATCGCGTCGGCGTCGATCTTGTCGGCGGTATCCGTCGGCTTGTGATAGTCGGCGTGGACGCCCGTCGTGAAGAAGAGGACGGGGACGCCCGCGTCGTAGAAGCGGCTGTGGTCGGACGGAGCCCAGGGGCTGCCCCGTTGCTCGAGGGCCACGCCGCCCGCGGGCGCGGACGCGGAGACCACGCCGGCGAGCCCGCCCGCGCTGTCGGTCCCGCCGACCATGAGCCGCCGCTCGCGCATGCGGCCGACCATGTCGAAGTTCAGCATCGCGACCGTCCGCGCGAGCGGAAGAGCCGGCTGGGTCACGTAGTGGCGCGAGCCGAGCAGGCCGAGCTCCTCGCCGCCGAACAGCGCGACGACGAGGGTGCGGCCGGCGCCGCCCGCGGCGGCGAAGGCCCGCGCGAGCCCGACGACCAGGGCCGTGCCCGATGCGTTGTCGTCGGCGCCGGGATGGACCACGCCGTCCTCGTACCCGAGGTGGTCGTAGTGGGCGCCGATCATGATCGCCTCGCCCGCGAGCGCCGGGTCGTCGCCCGGGAGGACGCCGACGACGTTGACCGCGCGCCGCTCGACGCTCGTGAGGTCCACGCGAAGGCTCACGCGGTCGCCCGGCCGGAGGGCGCGCGCCGCCTCCCGCGTGAGCGTGGCCGACCGCAGTCCGACGCGGGCGCCCGTCGCCTCGAGCGAGGGGAGCGTGTCGGCCACGAGGAGGAGCGCGGCGGCGCCGCGCTGCCGCGCCGCGATCAGCTTGTCGAGGCGCGACGCGCGTCCGGCCAGCGCCGGCGGCCCGCCGTCGAGCGCCACGACGACCCGGTCGCGGACCTCGAGCCCCGCGTAGTCGTCGTGACTGCCGTCGTCGGCGACGACACCCCACCCCGCGAAGACGACCTCGCCGGCGACCGATCCACCGGGCGAGCCGCCGTGCGGCATCCAGTCGCGTTCGACCTCGAAGCGGCGCGCCGCCCCTCCCGAGCGCGCGAGCTCGTTCGCGGGGCCCAGGCGGGGCTCGGTCGCGACGGCGAACGACTGGAAGAACGTCCCGTGCTCGCCGGCGGGCCGGAGACCCGCGGCCTCCAGCCACTGCGCGAGGCGCTGCGCGGCGCGGTCGCCGCCGGGCGTGCCCGACCGGCGCCCCGCCATCTCGGGCGCGGTGAGTGCCTCGACGTCGCGCAGGAGGCTCGGCGCGGAGGGCGGAATGGCGGCGCCGCGCGCGCCGAGGCTGGCCGCGCCGAGGAGCACGAGCGCGATCAGCGGCGGAAGGGGCGAACGGCGACCGGTCACGGCGGGTATTCTACTCCGACTGCGGTCGCGAGGAGACTACGCCCTGACCGCGACGACGCGGCCCTGCGTCATCCGGACGAGGTCGGCCGGCGCCAGGCGGAAGACGGTCCTGGGGTGACCCGCCGCGGCCCAGATCTCCTCCCACTTCATCAGATCCTCGTCGACGAGCGCCGTGAGAGTCTCGGCGTGACCGAGCGGCGCCACGCCGCCGATCGCGAAGCCGGTGCGGGTGCGTACGAACGCGGCGTCGGCCTTCTCGACGGGCTCGGCGACGAGCGCGGCGACCTTCGCCTCGTCCACGCGGTTGACGCCGCTCGCCGCGACGAGCACGACGCGCGCCGTCTCGCGACCGCGGAAGACCAGCGACTTCACGATCTGGTCCACGCGGCAGCCAAGCGCGCGGGCGGCGTCGACGGCGGTGCGCGCCGACTCGGCCAGCTCGATCGCGCGGTGGCCGCCGCCCAGCGCGTCGAGCGCCTCCTGGACGCGCCGCACGCTCGGGCTCGCGAGCGCGCTCGGGGGAAGCACCGCCTCACCTCGGATTTCGGTCATTTCACCGCTCGGCTCGGCGGGGGCACCGCCTCACCTCGCACGGCCGCTAGCTGCCCCAGGTGGTCGAGGTCGTGGTCGGTGACGTGGGTGGCGTACTGGGCCAGTGTCACCGGCCCGAAGTGGGCCGAGAGGCCGACGCGCGCCACGGCCGAGTCGGGCAGCGCCTCGAGGAAGGCGATCGTCCGCGCGCGCGCGGCGGCGAACTCCTCGAGGTCGCGCGCGAAGCTGCCCTCGCGATGATCGCGCGAGCGCGCCCAGGCCTCGGGGTCGAACGACTCGAACCGCGGCCGCTCCTCCTCGAGGATCCGGCGCAGGCGCGGCAGGAAGAGGTCACGCTCGAGGTCGCGCAGGTGGGCGAGGACCTCCTTCATGGACCACTCGCCCTCCTCGGGCCGTCGTCGCAGCCGATCCGCGTCGAGCCCCTTCGCGATCTCGGCCACGCGCGCCGGGGTCGTGCGGAGCGCGGCGACGAGCGCGGGGACCGCCAGCGGCAGCCGCGCCTCGCATCGCCGCGGGAGCAGCCCGAGCACCGCGCGGGCGGCGTGGATCTGGTGCAGGTGCTCCGTATCGTGGTCGGCCATCGTCGTCGCGTAGCGCTCGACGCTGAGGAGGCCGCGGCTCGGGCTCGCGCCCTCCCGGCGCCAGCCCGCGTCGTCGAGCCCGGCGAGGATCTCGACGGCCTGGCCGCGGGCCTTGGCGAAGACGTCGAGCAGCGTGGCGAGGTCGGACGCGTCGCCGGCCTGCGGCCGCCGCGCGGCGAAGGCCGGCCGCGTCTCGGCGAGCATGCGCCGCAGGCGGGGCACGAAGACGTCGCGGTCGCCCTCGACCAGGTGGCGGACGACGTCGGTGACGGACCACTCCCCGGGCGCGGGCGGCGTCGCCGCCTGCGCGGCGGTGGCGTCGGCCGTGAGGAGACGGAGGAGGCCGGGCGTCGCCCGCATCGAGGCGACGACGAGGGCGCGGTCGTTCATCGCTGCATGACGATGTGGTCGAACGTCTCCGCGTAGGCGTAGCCCTTCGGCTTGCCGAGCTCGGCCCCGCGCTCGCGCACCCGCTTCTCGACGCCTGTGAAGTCGGCGAACTGGCTCACGTGGCAGGCGAGGGCCTTGAGCTTCAGATCGATCACGTCGGAGATGTCCATCACGAGGTGCGGGTTCTCCCATTGCATCACGTAGGCCTCGCGGACCTTGTGTGGCTCGTGCTCGGGCATGAGCTCGGGAAAGGCCATGTGGTCGCGCGCGAGGGGATAGACGCAGTCGAGCGCGACGCCCCCGACGGTCCGGTGATCCCGGTGGGAGCCGCCGAGGTTGTACGTGCGCCGCGGGTTCATCGTGATCAGGAGGTCCGGCCGCCACCGGCGGATCTGACGCGTGACGTCGCGCCTGAGGTCGCGGGTGTCCTCGACCTCGCAGTCCGGGTAGCCGAGGAACTCGACGCGCGCCACCCCGAGCGTGCGCGCCGCGTTCCGCTGCTCCTCCTCCCGGATCGTCGCCAGGCGCGCGGGCGTCATCGCGCGGTCGCCGGAGCCCTTGTTGCCGTTGGTGACGATCACGTAGGTGACCTCGCAGCCCTGCTTGGCCAGTTTCGCGACGGTGCCGCCCGCGCCGAATTCGGAGTCATCCGGGTGCGCCGTCACGACCATCACGCGCTCGATCTTGTCGCTCACCGTATCTCCTCTCGTGGAACGGAAGTCCGTCGACAAGGATACCGTATAATTCCGGGGTGCCCATGGCCGCCGGGCGCCGTCTCGCCGTCGCCGCCCCGCTCGGGCTGCTCGCCGTCGTGATTCTGCTGACCGTTCTTCCGGGTGACCCCGGCTCGATCCGGCTCGGCGGCGTCGGCGCGCTCTGGTGGCTCGCCCTCGTCGCGGCGCCGCTCGCCGCGCTGCTCGCCGTCGCCGCGCCCGCGGAGCCGTCGCCCCCTGGGGGTCTCCCCCTCGCCGCCGTGGCCGCGTGGGCGGGGCCGGCCGTGCTCGTCTCGATCGCGACGCACGTGTTCGCGGGCGCCCCAGAGGCGCCGGCCGTCGCGTTTGCCGCGCTGGCGGTTCCGCTCGCGGCGTCGCGCGTGGCACCGCCCACCGCGAACCTCCGGCCGAACCGCGTCGCGTGGATCGCGGGGCTGGCCGCGGCGGGTCTCGTGCTGTGGGCGGGCCTCTCGACGCTGGCGGACGTCGCCGAGATCCTCGGGGGCCGGCGCTGGCAGGCGGCAGTCCTCGCTGCGGCGCTCACGCTCCTGGCGAGCGAATGGCGGCCGCGGACGGGAGCC
>JBGQEL010000034.1:0-38535 GCA_041496385.1 Methylomirabilia bacterium
CGCGATGGGGCTGGCCGGCCACCGTGATCGCGGCCTCGCCGTCCACCACCTGGACGAGGGCGTCGTAGGGGGCGGTGTGCTCGCTCAGCTCCTGGCCGGCGTCGAAGGCGAAGAGCGTGACGTTGCCCGTCTCCCGCTTGAGGACGATCCGGCTGACCACCGCCCCGTCCTGGTACGCCACGAGGTCCACGACGCGACTCACCTCCACTTGATCACTCACGGGCCCCTCCGCCGACGCCGGTCACCGGACCAGCGTATACGGGTCGGGGCCGGCTGTCATTGGGCCGGGCGGACGCGTAGAGTCGAGGCGCCATGACCGAGCCGACGTCGGCCGACATCCTGGACGTCCTGCGTGAGGTGCTCGATCCCGAGATCGGGATGAACATCGTGGACCTCGGCCTGGTGTACGAGGCCCGGGTGGCCGACGGTCACGTGCACGTCGCGCTGACGATGACGACGCCCGCCTGTCCGCTCGGCGAGGCGATCACCGAGGAATCGAAGGCGGCCATCCGGCGGCGCGTGCCCGGCGTCCGCTCGGTCGACGTCGAGCTCGTGTGGGAGCCGCCGTGGCGGCCGGCGATGATGTCCGACGCCGCCCGCAAGCAGCTGGGCTGGACGTAGCCGGCGGCGGGAACCGGCGGCCCGTGCCGGCGCCACCCCGATGGCGGTCGCGAGCGCGCCTTCCGCTCATGGCGCTCGGCATGCTGGCCCTCCTCGGCGCGCTCGCCGGCGGCCTCGTGCGGCTCGGCTGGCGGCTGCCCGTCGCCCCGTCCCTCGTGGCGTTTCACGGCCCGCTGATGGTCTCGGGGTTTCTCGGCACGGTCATCGGGCTCGAGCGCGCCGTCGCCCTCGGACGTCTCTGGGCGTATCTGGCGCCGCTGGCCACCGGCCTCGGCGCCCTCGCGCTCGCCCTGGGATGGCCGGGCGGAATCTGGCTGCTGACCCTCGGCAGCGCGGTGATGACGCTCGTCTTCGCCGCGATCGTGGCGCGCCAGCCGGCCCTCTTCACGCTCGTCATGGCGGCGGGCGCCCTCTGCTGGCTGGTGGGCCAGGCGCTCTGGCTGGCGGGGTGGCCGATCCACCGCGTCGTCTTCTGGTGGATCGGCTTTCTCGTGCTGACGATCGCCGGCGAGCGGCTGGAGCTGACGCGCCTGCTCCCGCTCGGCGCCCTGGCGCGCGCGGCGTTCGTCGCCGCCGCCGTCACGCTCCTCGTCGGGCTCGCCGCCGTCTCCGTCACCCCCGACGGCGGCGTCCGGCTCGCGGGCGCGGCCCTGCTCGGGCTGGCGCTCTGGCTCGGCGCCTTCGACATCGCGCGGCGCACGATCCACCAGTCGGGGCTCACGCGCTTCATCGCGGTCGCGCTGCTCGCTGGCTACGTGTGGCTCGGCGCCGCCGGGCTCCTGGCACTCGGCGCGGGCGCGACCGCGGCGGGCGGACGGTACGACGCGATGCTGCACGCGGTCCTGCTCGGCTTCGTCTTCTCGATGATCTTCGGCCACGCGCCGATCATCTTCCCGGCGGTGCTCGGCATCCCGATCGCGTACCGTCCGGCCTTCTACGTCCACCTCGCGCTCCTGCACGCCTCGCTGCTCCTGCGCGTCGCCGGCGACCTGGCGCCGTGGCCCGCCGCGCGCGCGTGGGGCGGACTCCTCAACGGCCTCGCCGTCGTCCTCTTCCTCGCCGGCACGGCGTACGGCGCGCTGGCATTGCGCGCTGCGCGAGAGCCCGCCGCCGGGCCCTAGCCGCCGGCCATCGCCCCCACGACCAGCAAGGGCTCGGCGCCGCTCGCCACCGCGTCGGGCAGCCGGGCGTCCGGCGACTCGTGCGAGAGATCCTCTCCGCACGCGAAGAGTCTCAGGAACGCCCGGCGCCGCTGCGTGTCGTGGTCGCGGATCGTCCCGCGCAGCATCGGGTAGTCCGCCTCCAGCGCGTCGAGGACGGCGCGCTGGGTGACGGGCCCGACGACGTCCACCTTCACCTCGGCGCCCGCGCGCGCGAGCGTCCGCAGGTGCGCCGGGAGCACGACGCGCACGCTCATCGCAGCGTCTGGACCTCGACCGACACCACCGAGGGAAGATCCCGGACGATCGGGGCCCAGTGGTCCCCGGCGTCGGCGGAGGCGTAGACCTGGCCGCCGGTGGTGCCGAAGTACACGCCGCACGGATCGAGCGTGTCCACCGCCATCGCGTCGCGCAGCACGTTGACGTAGCAGTGGCTCTGCGGCAGCCCCTTCGTGAGCGGCTCCCACTCGTGCCCGCCCGTACGGCTGCGGTACACGCGCAGCTTGCCCTCGGGCAGGTAGTGCTCGGAGTCGCTCTTGATCGGGACGACGTAGATGGTCTCCGGCTCGTGCGCGTGCACGTCGATCGGAAATCCGAAATCGGTCGGCAGGTTGCCGCTGACCTCGCGCCACGACTCGCCGGCGTCGTCGCTGCGCATGACGTCCCAGTGCTTCTGCATGAACAGCACGTCCGGGCGCGACGGGTGCATCGCGATGCGGTGCACGCAGTGGCCGACCTCGGCGGTCGGGTCGGGGATCTGCTCGGAGCGCAGGCCGCGGTTGATCGGCCGCCACGTCGTGCCGGCGTCGTCGCTGCGAAACGCGCCGGCCGCCGAGATGGCGACGAACATCCGCCCAGGGTGGATCGGATCTACCAGGATGGTGTGCAGACACATCCCGCCGGCCCCCGGCTGCCAGACCGACGCCGACGGATGGGTGCGCAACCCGGGCAGCTCCTGCCAGCTCTGTCCGCCGTCGGTCGAGCGGAACAGGGCGGCGTCCTCCGCGCCGGCGTAGACCGTGTCGGGATCGGTCAGCGACGGCTCGAGATGCCAGACGCGCGCGAACTCCCAGGGGTGCGGCGTGCCGTCGTACCACAGGTGCGTGCCGGTGACGCCGTCGTACGCGAACTTGTTCCCCACCGTCTCCCACGTCCGGCCGCCGTCGCTCGAGCGCTGGATCACCTGCCCGAACCAGCTGCTCGACTGCGACGCGTACAGCCGGTTCGGGTCGGCCGGCGATCCCTTGAGGTGATAGATCTCCCATCCTCCGAAGTGGGGGCCGCTGACGTCCCACCGCTCACGCGCTCCGTCCGACGTCAGGACGAAGGCGCCCTTGCGCGTGCCGACCAGAACCCGTACCTGGCTCATCCCTCATTCCTTCCTTGCCACCGGCGCTCTGTGTGCGGCGCCAGCCGCCAGCGACCGTAGGCGACGAACGCCGAGAGGAGTCCCGTCACCAGCGGGATCAGCGCGGACGCGACATCCCCGCCCGCCAGCGTGATCGCCGTCGCGCCGATCATGATGATCAGCAAGCCCGCGGCGGCCAGCGGGGTCAGTCCCAGCCGGATGCGCAGGAGCCCGGGGAGGATCAGGCCGAGCGCGCCGAGCACCTCGGCGACGCCCAGGAACCGCACGAACCAGCCCGGCAGCGGCAGCTGCTTCGTCATCTCCTCGATCGGCAGCACCAGCTTCACCCCGCCGGCGAAGAGAAAGACGGCCGCGAGCAGTCCCTGCACGATCCACAGCGCGTGGGTCACGATCGGTCTCCTCCCCGTCATCCAGCCGGGCTCGGGCTCGACAGCGGCGGCGGAACCCGGTCGGGCGGGCGGAAGGTCGACGCGATGGCCACCGCGCCGAGGCCGATCCCGAACGAGCCGATGAAGAGCCAGGAGTAGCCGCCGAGCGAGTCGTACAGCCAGCCGCCGGCCCACGGGCCGAGCGCCATGCCCAGCGTGGACGTGAAGGCGACGGCGCCGAACACGGCGCCCATGATCCGCGCGCCGAAGTATTCGCGCACGAGGATGGCGTAGAGCGGCATCACGCCCCCGTAGGCGAAGCCGAACAGCAGCGCGACCGCGTAGAAGCCCGCCAGCTCGCGCGTGAACAGGTACAGGCTCACGGCGGCCGCCTGCACGGCCAGCCCCACCACCAGCGTGCGCTTGGCGCCGACGCGGTCGGCCACGAGTCCGCAGAGGATCTTGCCGCTCAGCGAGGCGAGGCTCGCCGCGCTCAGCACGGTGGCGGCGACCATCGCGGTCACGCCGTGGTCGATGGCGTTGGTCACCATGTGAAAGATCGGACCCGAGTGCGCCGCGCAGCAGAAGAAGTACGCCAGCGCGAGGGCGGCGAACTGCGGCGTGCGCACCGCCTGCCCGACCGTCAGCTCGCGCGCGTCCGCCGGGGCGCCGCCCCGTGCTCCGACGGCGGCGGCGGTCGCGGACGCGGGAGGCTCCTTGAGGAGCAGGGCGGCGGGAATGATGACGAGCCAGACGACGTCGCCGATCACCAGCATGGCGAAGCGCCAGTCGTGGGCGGTGACGAGCCAGCGAACGAGCGGCCCCATGATGGCCGCGCCGACGCTGAGGCCGGCCGACACGAGCGCGACGGCCAGGCTGCGATGCTGCGTGAACCAGCGGGTGGTCGACGCCATCATCGGCGTGTAGAAGCTGCCCGCCGCCAGCCCGACGACCACGCCGAAGAGGAGCTGGAACTGGGTGAGGGTCGCCGCCCGGCTCGCCGTCACCAGGCCGAGGCCGAGCAGCACGCCGCCCGCCAGCACGACGGCCCGGGTGCCGAAGCGGTCGGAGAGCGCGCCCCACGCGAACGCGCCGACGCCCATGCACAGCCAGTTGATGAGCGCGGCCGTCGAGATTCCCGTGCGCGACCATCCCATCGCTTCGGCCATGGGCTGCAGGAATACGGTGAGGGAGGCCATGGCGCCGAATCCGACGCACGTCACGACGATCCCCACCCCGACGATGACCCAGCCGTAGAAGAGCTTCATGCCGGCGGCCCCTCCCGCACCGGCCGGACCTCGACGGTGCCCACCCGCGCCACCGCCCCGCGCGCGGCGATGGCGAGCGCCTCGTCGAGATCCTTGACATCGATGAGCATGTAGCCGCCGAGCTGCTCGCGCGTCTCCGCGAACGGCCCGTCGGTCAGGAGCCGCTGGCCGTCGCGCACCCGGACGCTGGTCGCCGTCGACGCCGGGTGCAGCGGGTTGCCCCCCAGGTACTGCCCGCTCGCCGTGAGCTGCTCCGAGAGCCGCGACTGCTCCCAGTAGATCTGCTGGCGCTCGGCCGGGGCCAGCCGGCCCCAGGCCTCGTCGAAATAGATCAGCAACAGGTATTTCACGTGTGCCTCCATCCTTGAGTCGAACGGCGGTTGCCCGGATCGACACTGGCAGTAAATTATCCCTGTGGCGCCAACCGTCGATGCCGCTGCGGTGGTGGATGCGCTCTATCGCTCCGACTGGGGCCGCATCGTCGCCATCCTCATCAGGCTCGTCGGCGACTTCGACCTCGCCGAGGAGGCCGTGCAGGACGCCTTCACCGCCGCGGTGGAGCAGTGGCCCGCCGCGGGCGTCCCCGAGGTCCCGCGCGCCTGGATCATCCAGACGGCCCGCCACAAGGCTATCGACCGCATCCGGCGCCGGGCGCGATTCGCCGAGAAGCTGGACCGGTATGCCATGGCCGGGCCGGGGGCCAGCGTCTCGGCGCCGGAGTACGACCCCAGCGCCATCCCCGACGATCGCCTCCGCCTCATCCTGACGTGCTGCCACCCGGCGCTGGCGCCCGAGGCCCAGGTCGCGCTCACGCTCCGCACGCTGGGGGGCCTCGAGACGGACGAGATCGCGCGGGCGTTCCTCGTGCCGACCGCCACGATGGCCCAGCGCCTCGTGCGCGCGAAGGGCAAGATCCGCGACGCGCGGATTCCCTACGCGGTGCCGGAGGCGAGCGAGATGCCCGCCCGGCTCGAGGCGGTGCTGACGGTGATCTACCTGATCTTCACCGAGGGGTATGCGCCCACCCGCGGCAGCGCGCTCGTGAGGACCGATCTCTGCGCCGAGGCCATCCGCCTCGGGCGCCTCGTGCGGACGCTGCTCGCCCCGCCGGCCGCCGAGGCCACCGCGCTCCTGGCCCTCATGCTGCTCCACGACTCACGGCGCGAGGCGCGCCTCGACGAGGCCGGCGACCTCGTGCTGCTCGAGGAGCAGGACCGGCGCCGGTGGAATCACGCGCAGATCGCCGGGGCGCTGCCGCTCGTCGAGGAGGCGCTGCGCGGGGGCCCCGGCCCCTTCGCGCTCCAGGCGGCGATCGCGGCCCTGCATTGCCAGGCGGCGCGGGCCGCGGACACGGACTGGCCCCAGATCGTGCGCCTCTACGAGGTGCTCGAGCGCCGGCAGCCCTCGCCGATCGTCTCCCTGAACCGCGCGGCGGCGGTCGCGATGGTGGACGGCCCGGGGCCGGCGCTGGTCCTCATCGACGCGCTCGCCGGCGATCTCGACCGCTATCACCTGCTGCATGCCGCGCGCGCCGATCTGCTGCGGCGGCTCGGCCGCACGGCGGACGCGGCGACGAGCTACGCGCGGGCGCTCGCGCTGGTCACCAACGACGTCGAGCGGCGGTTTCTCGAGCGGCGGCTGCGCGAGGCCCGGCCGCCGGGGCCGTGAGCCCCGCCGCGTCTACCCGGCGCGCGAGCGAGGGCGCTCGTCCGGCCTCGAGCGGCGGCGGGCGGGCGCCGCGCGCGCCGCCACCAGCACACAGCGGCAGCCGGGATGAAAGGGCGGCGTTGCGGCGGGATCGGGCCCGACCTCGCGCGCATTGAAGGGATCGCACGCCGGGCACGGCGGTCCGGCGTGCTGCCGGACGACGCGGGGCTGGATCCCCTGGCGGGCGTAGTGCGCGAGCATGGTGGTCCGATGGGCGAGCATCTCGAGCCATTCGGAGAAGAGCAGGAGCTTGCGCTGCTGGTACGCCTCGGCCTCCGGCGAGTGGGGCAGCGGGACGACGCGCAGGCCGTCCCACCGGGCCGGAAACGCATCACGCGCGGTGAAGAAGGCCTGCCAGCGGTCGAAGTCGGGCCAGGCGAAATCCTCGACGACGGTCAGCGGGAGGGCCATGGCGCCCGGACACCCGACGGCCCCTGGATGGCGAGCAGGCGCACGGCGGCGAGCGACTGGATGACGGGCCACGAGGGGTCGAACTCCCAGCGGCGCATGCTGAACTTCGCCGAGCGCGGGTGGGCGTGGTGATTGTTGTGAAGACTCTCGCCGCCGGTGATCCAGGCCAGGACGCGCGAGTTGTATGCGGTGTTCTCGAAGTTCTTGCTGCCCCGCCAGTGGCCGAGCGCGTTGATGAGGGGGGCGATCACGAAGACGTAGAGGACGGCATGCAGGAAGCCCGCGATCAGCCCGGGCCAGAGGCCAATGAGGAGGCAGAGCATCGTCAACCCGACCCCGAGGCCGGCCACGCCGTGTGAGAACAGCGCGCGATCGAGGCGATCGGGCTTCAGGTCCGGGGCGAACGTCTCGAGCGTCTCGGCGTTGCGGGCCTCGCGCATGTAGTAGGCGACGTTGAAGAGCTGGACACGCCAGAAGCCGAGCAGCCGTGGGCTGTGCGGGTCCCCCTCGCGATCGGTGAAGGTGTGGTGCTTGCGATGAACGGCCACCCATTCCTGCCGGCTCTGCCCGGTCGTCAGCCACAGCGCGGCGCGAAAGGCCACGTCGGCCACCGGGTGCAGGTGCAGCGACCGGTGCGCCAGCGCTCGATGCAGATAGATGGACGTGGCGATGACGGCCACCTGGGTGAGCACGATCGCCACGACCGGTACGGTCCACGCCCCACTCATATCGCCGCCTCCTCCGCGAGGACGCTCATCGGCCCGGCTTCGCCGGCCGGCGGCGCGCCTCGCTGCGGATGCGACGCACCGTCTCCGCCTGACGGCCGACGTTCGCGAGGAGCGCCCGGTCGGTCGGCCGCTTGAGCCCCTCGTCGATGAGCGCCCTGAGCACGATCTGCAGGCTCACGGGAAGCTTCATGGACATCGTCGCCCGGCCGGCAATCCCCCGCGCCCGATCCACGAGATCCCGGGGCAGGACAATCAGCACGCGTGTCTCGTCCTCGAACATCGATCGCCTTTATATCATATATCTTTGCTATACATTATCTGGTACCCTAGAAGCCGTCCGAGCCATCCTTCCCGGCGGACCACATTCAGGGGGTGCATCATGGCGCAGAAACTCTTCATCGGCGGACTTTCCTTTTCGACATCCACCGAGAAGCTCCGCGAGACGTTCGCGCAGGCCGGCCAGGTCGAGTCGGCGGCCGTCGTCACCGATCGCGACACCGGCCACTCACGCGGCTTCGGGTTCGTCGAGATGTCCACGGTCGAGGAAGCCGACCGGGCCATCGCGCAGTTCAACGGCAAGGACCTCGATGGGCGCCAGCTCCGGGTGGAAAAGGCGACGTCGGGCGGCAGCAAGAGCGGCGGCTCCGGCGGCTCGCGGGGCGGCTTCGGCGGTGGGGCGTCGAGAGGCGGCCGGTGGTAGGGGCCGGCTAGCCGCATGGACGTCACGGCGTTCAACACTCCGGACGATCCATCCTGGCGCTGGCGGATCGTCAACTACGCGGGCGAGACGGTCGCCGAGTCCCACGAGGGATTTCCGACGATCGGCGCCGCCGTGCGGCAGGGGGCGAAGCGGATGACCGAGATGAACGTCGTCGATCACACGCGGCCGGTCAACTGGCGCCGCTCGACTTCCTACCTCCGGCAGCGCTGACCCGCTCCGCGCTCGCCGCCTGCCCCTCGGGGGATGACCCGCCGCGCTCGCGCCCGTGGCCGAGCTTTATCCAGCCGTTCGTCTTGAAGTTGTACTGATAGACGACCCCGTCGCCGTCGAGGCCGAACAGGTCGTTCTGCGATGCACAGATCTGGATCAGCTTCGCCATGGGCGGCCTCCTAGTCCTTCAATTCGGGAGCGGCGATCGCGGCCGGACGTCCGAGCACGATGCGGATCCGGTGGGTCTTCGCGTCGGCGGCGAGAGGGATGCCCCCCGGAGCGTCGAGCGGGACATCGTCGAGCTCCATCGACGCGACGCCCCGGCTCACCCCCTGGGGATTCTCGACGACGATCGTGTAGCGCGCGGCCTGATGGCGAAATTCGATCGTGAAGCCCGGCCACGCGCGGGGGATGCAGGGATCGAGCACGAGTCGCGCGCCGCGCACGCGGAAGCCGAGGATCGATTCGAGCCCGGCCCGATACATCCACGCCGCCGAGCCCGTGTACCACGTCCAGCCTCCACGCCCGGTGTGCGGCGGCTCCGCGTAGACGTCCGCCGCGACGACGTACGGCTCGACCCGGTAGCGGGCGATGCGGGCCGGCGAGCTCGCGTGATTGATCGGGTTCAGCATCGCGAACAGCTCGCCCGCCTTGTCCCCGTCGCCGAGCGCGGCGAAGGCCATCACCGACCAGAGCGCGGCATGGGTGTACTGGCCGCCGTTCTCCCGGACACCGGGCGGATACCCCTTGATGTAGCCGGGATCCAGGGCGGTGTCGTCGAACGGCGGGGTGAGGAGCACCGCGATCCGATCATCGCGACGAACCAGGTACTGGTCGGTCGCCGCCATCGCCCGGCGTCCGCGGTCGTCGGCCGCGACGCCCGAGAGCACGCTCCACGATTGCGCGATCGAATCGATGCGGCAGGCGTCATCGAGGGCGGAGCCCAGCGGCGTGCCGTCGTCGAAGTACGCGCGGCGATACCAGTCGCCGTCCCACCCGTCGCGCTCGAGGGAGGCGGCCAGGTCGCCGGCGTGACGGCGCCATGTGCGGGCGCGCTCGACGTCGCGCCCCTCGGCGAGGGTCGCCCACTGGGTGAGGACCGTGTGCAGGAACCAGCCGAGCCAGACGCTCTCGCCCTTGCCGTCGGCGCCGACACGGTTCATCCCGTCGTTCCAGTCGCCGGTCCCCATCAGCGGCAACCCGTGGGGACCGACCGCGAGGCTCCGATCGAGGGCGCGGGCGCAGTGCTCGAAGAGCGTGGCGCGCTCGCCGGACACGCGTGGCTCGAAATACGCTTCCGACTGCTCGTCGGATAGCGGCGGCGCGTCGAGAAACGGGACGAGCTCCTCCAGCAGGCCCCGGTCCTCGGTGACCTCGAGATACCGGCTGACCACGTAGGGCAGCCACAGCAGATCGTCCGAGATCCGGGTCCGGACGCCCCGACCGGCCGGCGGATGCCACCAGTGCTGCACGTCGCCCTCGGCGAACTGGCGGGCGGCGGCCCGGAGCACTTGTTGGCGCGCGAGGTCCGGCCGCGCCACCGTGACCGCCATCACGTCCTGGAGCTGATCGCGGAAGCCATAGGCGCCGCCCGCTTGATAGAACGCGGTGCGCGCCCACAGGCGGCAGGCGATCGTCTGATAGAGCAGCCAGCGATTGAGCAGGATGTCCATGGCCCGGTCGGGCGTCGTCACGCGCACCGTGTCCAGGATGTCGTCCCAGTGCGACACGACGGTTCGCAAATGCGCGTCGAGGTCACCCGCCCGGTACCGGACGATCAGCTCGCTCGCCTCCTCGTGTGACGCCGCCTCGCCGAGGAGCAGCACGATCTCGGCGCGCTCACCGGCCGCCAGCTCGAGCGTCGTCTGCAGCGCGCCGCACGGGTCGAGGCCGGGGCCGACCCGCCCGGAGAGTCGCTCGCCGCGCTCCAGCGCCGCGGGATGGTCGGCGGCGCCGTGACGCCCGAGGAACTCCGTGCGATCGCCCGTCCACGCCGTCTGCTTTCCGCCGAGGTCGGCGAACGCCACGCGCGTGCCGAAGTCGGCGCTCCACGCGTTGCGCGCGAGCAGCGCGCCGGTGGCCGCGTCGAGCTCGGTCACGACGAACGGCGCGCCGGTGCTGCGCGACACGCCGAGCGCCCACTCGACATAGGCGGTGACCGTCAGCTTACGCCGCCGACCCGACGTGTTCGTCACGCTCAGGCGGGAGATCTTGATCGGGTCGTCGAGGGGGACGAACTGGAGCAGCCGCAGCGCGACGCCGTGGCCCACGCGCTCGAACCGGCTGTAGCCCTGGCCGTGTCGCGCCACGTAGGCGCCGCTCTCCTCGCGGATCGGCAGCGCCGTCGGCCCCCAGAGCTCGCCGGTCTCGTCGTCGCGGACGTAGAGCACCTCGCCCGGCGGGTCACTCACCGGGTCGTTGGACCACGCGGTGAGCTGGTGCTCCTGACTGTTGCCGGCCCACGCGTAGCCGGCGCCGGACTCGGACACCTGGAAGCCGAAGGCGGGATTGGCGATCACGTTGATCCACGGGGCGGGCGACCATTGTCCCGGCCCCAGGATCGTCGCGTATTCCCGGCCGTCCTCGGTGAAGCCGCCGAGACCGTTCCCGAACTCGAGCGCCGGCGGCGGGGCGGCGACGTCCGGCGGCCGCCTGGCAGCGGGCTTGCGCCGCGCCGCCGCCGCCGGCACCGCCTCGGCGCGCACACGCATGACCTGCTCGGCCAGCGTCCCGCGGCGGCTCAGGAGCACAGCCCGGGCCGCCGACTGCAGCACGTCACGCTGCGGCGAGGTGATGTAGTCCGCGCGCACGATGAAGACGCTCCCGCGCGGCGCCGGGGCCGCCGGCAGCGCCGACTGGCTCGTGCGAACGACCGCCTCCAGCAGCGTCTGGAGATCCTGCACGTAGGACGGCGCCCGCTCGTTCACGATGACCAGGTCGACCGCGAGCTGCTTCATCCGCCAGTACTCGTGGGCGCGCAGGAGCTGTCGCACGATGCCGACGTCCTCGGGCTCGTCGATCCGGACCAGGACGATGGGAACGTCCCCCGAGATCCCGTGGGCCCACAGCCGGGGCGGGCCGCCGGCGTGCCGCGCCAGCACGTCGGCGGGCGGCCGCAGCGCGCGATCCGAGTAGAGAATGCGGCTGGCCAGGCTCTGGAAGAGATGCGCCTCGTCCGGCGGGATGCCGAGATGGTGGAGCTGCACCTGGGCCTGCGTCCAGGCGAGCGTGGCGGCCCGGTCGAAGGTCGCCGGATCGCGATACTTGTCGGCGAGCCCGAGCGCCTCGTCGCGCGACGGCGCGACGAGCGTCGAGAACGCGACGCGCACGGTGCGGCCCGGCAGGAGCCGTACCCGACGCCGAAGACTGACGATCGGGTCGAGGACCGCGCCGACCGTGTTGGTGAGCACGCCGCCCTCGAGGACCGCCCGCGGCGCCCGGATCCCCCGCCCCCGCCCCAGGAACTTCGCGCGGTCGGTCTCCCACTGCGGGGCGCCGACGACGTCGCCTTCCACCTGCACCACGTGGGCCAGCCACAACGGGGCCTCGTCGGGCGACCGCGGGCGGCGGGTGGCGAGCAGCGCGTCCAGCTCGGGGACGCACTCCGTGTGAACGAACAGGTTCGAGAACGCCGGGTGCGCCGCATCGGCGGCCGGCGTGGCCAGCACGATCTCGGCGTACGACGTCAGCTCGATCTCGCGGGGCCTCGTCCCGAGGTTCGTGAGCGACACGCGGCGGATCTCCGCGTCGTCTTCGGGCGAGACGATCACCTCGAGCGCGGTGGTGATTCCGCCGTCACGGCGCACGATCTCCGCCCGGTCCTCCGCGAACGTCACCTCGTACCGCTCGGGCTCCCGGCCGCTCGGCTGGTAGCCGGCGGACCACGTGTCCCCGCTCCGGGTGTCGCGCAGGAAGATGTAGGTGCCGCCGACGTCACGGGTGACGTCCTCCCGCCAGCGGGTGATGGCCAGATCGCGCCAGCGGCTGTACCCGGAGCCGGCGGCGGTCACCATCACGGCGTAGCGGCCGTTCGACAGCAGGTGCGTCCGGGGCATGGCGCTGTGCGGCGAGCTGAAGCGGCGCACGACGGTGGGCACGAACTCGCGGACGTCGGCGGTGCCGGTGACCTCTTCCGAGCGGGGCCGGGTGACGGCGACGTCGCGCGGGGTGCGTTCCTGGAGCAGGAGCTCGGTCGCCTGCACCCGGGGGTCGGCGTGGAAGCGCCCGCGCATCCGCCCGTGCTGCAGCGCGTTCGCGAGCGCGACGAGGACCATGCCCTGGTGGTGCGCCATGTACGTTCGCACGACGGCCACGCTCGTTCCCTCGGGAAGCCGCGCGGGCGTGTAGTCGAGGGCCTCGTAGAAGCCGTAGGGGCCGCCGGCGCCGGCGTCGGCGAGACGCCGGAAGTTCCGGAGGGCCGCGGTGGGATCGATCATCGCAGCCAGCGCGGTGGCGTACGGGGCGACGACGACGTCCTCGCTGAGCCCGCGCCGGAGCCCGAGTCCCGGCACCCCGAAGTTCGAGTACTGGTAGGTCATCTCGAGATCGCGCACGAAATAGCCCGACTCCGAGACACCCCAGGGCACGCCGCGCTCGGCGCCGTACCGGATCTGACGGCCCACCGCGAGGCGCCCGGTCTGCTCGAGCAGGCTCCCCGCCGGCGCCCGCATCACGAGGGCCGGCATGAGGTACTCGAACATCGATCCCGACCAGGACACCAGCACCGAGTCCCGCTCCACCGGCGTCAGGGCGCGGCCCAGGCGGAACCAGTGCGAGACCGGAGCCTCGCCCTTGGCGACGGCGAGGAAGCTGGTGAGACGGGCCTCGGAGGCGAGCAGGTCATAGCACCCCGGGTCGAGGCTGCCCTCGGCCACCCGATACCCGATCGAGAAGAGCTTGCGCGTGGGATCGAAGAGGAACGCGAAGTCCATGTCCGCGACCCACGCCCTCGCCTGCTCGGCGAGGGCGGTGAGACGCGCGCTCAGCGCCCCCGGCCCGACGAGCGCCCCATCGCGCGCGTGGCTCTCGACACACTGCCGCAGCGCCTCCGCCCAGGCGGCGACGGTCTGCGCGCTGTCGCCGTCCTCCTCGACGAGCGCGCGTGCGATGGCGCTCACCATGCGGGCGCCGGCGTCCAGCTCGGCGAATCGGACGGTCCACACGGCCGGTGTCGGGGGAATCGTCTCGAGGGCGGCGGTGACGGCGCCGAGCGCGCTGGCCAGACGCTGTCCCGTGACCGTATGCCGCGGGTCGTCGGCCAGCGCGCGGGCCGACTCCCGGACGAGGAGGGCCGTGTCCTCGATCCCCGCCAGCATGGTGGCGCCGCGCAGCGGCTGCTCGATCATCTCGCGACACGCGGCATCGAGCGCGAGCAGATGGCCGGCGAGATTGCCGCTGTCGACGGACGACACGTACCGGGGATCGAGCGGGCGGCCGTCGCGGGTGTCGTACCAGTTGTAGAAGTGGCCGCGGAAGCGGTCGAGCCGGGCCATCGTCGCGAAGGTGGCCTCCAGCCGCTCGACGGTGTCGACGGCCCCGAGCCAGCCGAAATCGTGGGCCACCACCGTCGAGAGCAGGTACAGGCCGAGGTTCGTGGGCGAGGTTCGGTGCGCGACCACGGGGTGCGGATCTTCCTGGAAGTTGTCGGGCGGCAGCGCCTGGTCCTCGGCCCCGACGAACGTGGTGAAGAAGCGCCACGTCCGGCGGGCGATCAACCGGAGCGCCCGCGCGTCCTCGGCGGAGAGCGGGATCGTCTGCGGGCCGAGCGACGGCAGGCTGATCCAGCGGGCCGCGACCGGCGCGGTGATCCAGAGCAACAGCAGGGGCAGCGCGACCGGCCACGAGGCCCATCGCCCCCACGCGACGACGGCGGCCACCGCCCCCGCGAGCACGACGCCCCCGCCCATGCGCTGGTAGAAGCCGCGCAGGTCGAGGCGCAGACCGGCCTTGGCCTGCGCGGCGGTCACCCATTCCAGGAGTCGGCGGCGCGTCACGTACATCCGGACCAGGGTCCGCACGATCGCGTCGCCCATCAGCCACGCCTGGTGCGCGAGCATCGTCGTCACGAACACCGCCTGCGACGCCGCCAGGAACAGGTCCCGACCGACGGCACGGACGTGGCTGCGCTTGGAAATGCCCCGCCCGCGGGGGATCGCACCGGTCAGGACCGGCGGCAGCGTGGGGAGCGCGATCATCGCGAGGACGAACGCGGTCCAGACGGCCGGCGAGGCGCCCGGCAGCGTCCATCCGGCCACGAGCGTCAGCAAGGCGGCGGGGGCCGACAGTGT
Source organism: Methylomirabilia bacterium (assembly GCA_041496385.1). GTDB lineage: Bacteria > Methylomirabilota > Methylomirabilia > Rokubacteriales > CSP1-6 > AR19. Next base: position 14,851 of record JBGQEL010000034.1, read on the forward strand.
CCGGCGCAGGTTGTCGAGCATCTTCCAGCGCCCGATCACGGGAACCGCGCGCGCGCGGCGGCCGAGGATCCACGGAAGGAGCTGCCAGTCGCCGCGCGCCCAGCGGTGCTGGCGGGCGGCGGCCACGCCGTAGTGCGACGGCGCATGCTCGAACAGCTCGACGTCGGTGACGAGGCCGGCGCGTGTGAAGATACCCTCGAAGAGATCGTGGCTCAGCAGCGCGTTCTCGGGGACGCGTCCGGCCAGGGCCGCCTCGAACGCATCGACGTCGTAGATCCCCTTGCCGGTGTACGAGCCCTCCCCGAAGAGGTCCTGGTACACGTCGGAGACCGTCGCCGCGTAGGGGTCGACGCCCGACGGCCCCGACGACAATCGCTGGAACCGCGAGCTCTCACCGCCGGGCAGCGGCGGCGTGACCCGCGGCTGCAGCACGGCGTACCCGTCCACGACCCGGCCGCTCGGGCCATCGAACCGCGGGTGATTCAGCGGATGCGCCATCGTGCCCACCAGGCGGTTGACGGCTTCGCGCGGCAGCTGGGTGTCGGCGTCGAGCGTGATGACATAACGGACGCCCGGCGGGACACCGGCGCCGCCATCCCCGTCACGCAGAAACGTCGTATCGGTCGCCCCGCGGAGCAGGCGATTCAGCTCGTGCAGCTTCCCGCGCTTGCGCTCCCATCCCATCCACGCCTGCTGGCCCTCGTTCCAGATCCGCCGGCGGTGGAAGAGGAAGAAGCGGGCGCCGCCGTCGGGGGCCGGTCCGTGCCGGTGATTCAGACGGACGATCGCCTCGCGCGCGGCGGCGAGCGTCGCCTCGTCACCGGGGACGCGCTCCTCCCGCGCGTCATTCCAGTCGGAGAGGATGGCAAACCGAACGTCGCCGTCGGGATTGGCCAGGTAGTGCACCTCGAGCCGCTCGACCTGCTCGTCGATCTCGACGCGGGTGGTCAGGAGTGTCGGAATGGCGATCATCGTCCGCAGCGCCGACGGCACGCCGTCCCGCAGCTCGAGGCGCGGCAGCACCCGGGGTGGCAGGACCGCCGATACCATCCGATTCAGGAGGGCGATGGCCAGATCGGAGGCGGGGACGAGGGCAAGGAGTCCGAGCAGGAGCAGGGTCGCACGTCCGGCTCCGGCGGCGCCGCTCAGGACGAGGGGCGGGAGGAGGATGAAGGCGGTGAGGACCAGGATGGTCCCGAGATACCCCGGCGTCGCCCCGGCGACATACGCGCGAAGCAGTCGGCGGCCCGGGGACGCGCGGAATCCGAGCGCCCGCTCGAACTCCGATCGTCCCTTCCGGATGAGATAGTAGCCGGGCTCGTGGCGCCGGGCGTCGTCCGAATCGTCGCCGACGGCCGCCGTCGCCGCCGCCTGCCGCGCGTGGACGGTGGCCGCGCGGGCGACCTCGACCTCGGATCGCCGCGAGCCGCGCGCCAGGTCCTCGATGGCATGCCGGTAGACGTCGCGCGTCTTGAAATCCATCGCGCCGTACGTGTCCCCCGCGTGCAGGGCCTCGTCGACGAGGCTGACGCTCTCGAAGAACGCCGCCCAGTCGAGGGCGGACATCAGGCTCATGCTCAGGATCACGTTCCGGACGGTCACGTTCATGGCCGCCTGGCGCTGATGCTCGACCCGGACGATGTCGTCGGCCGTCGTCCCCTGCGCGGCGAGGCGCTCGTCGAGCCACACGAGCGCGGGCGTCACGGCGGGATCCTGCTCGCGCAGGCGCTGGACGAGCTGCACCGCGAAGGCCGTCGCGAGCGGGCCGTCCCCGACCCAGGTCAGATCGGTCCGCGACGGGTCGGGGGGGCCGCCGTCGAGGCCGAGCACGTCATCCGCGAGGGCGTCGGCCTCCTGGCGGGCCGCACGCCCGCGGACGATGGCCTCGGCCAGCCGCCGAAGATTCTCGACGAGCACGACGCGCAGCGTGATCGCCACCGCCCAGAGCTCGCCGATGGTGAGCGGTTGCACGCGCTGGTAGGCGCGTACGAACCGGCGGAGGGTGTCGGGATCCAGGCGGCTATCGGTGTGCGCGACGAACGCCCAGGCGAGCCCGTAGACGCGCGGATAGCCCGCGAAGGGGCCGTCGGCGAGCTTGGGCAGCTCGCGATAGAACCCGGGCGGGAGATCGTCCCGGATCTCCCGCAGCTGCTCGTCCACGACGTGGAAGTTGTCGACGAGCCATTCCGCCGCCGGCGTGATGGCGCGCTCCTCCCGGATGGCCCGGGCAATGACGCGGTAGGCCGCGCGCAGCACGCGGCCGTTGTCCTCGACGCGCGGCAGCAGGCGACGGCCCTTGGCCGCGCGCAGGACGGGCTGGGCGGCGGCCAGGCTCTCGGCGTGCTGCTCGAGCCGCTCGATGCCGAACAGCTCCGCCCGAATCGGCTCTTCGGGCGGCGACAGGACCGTCAGGGGCGTGCGCATCGAGCGACTCCCGGGGGGCGGTGGTCCGGCGGACCTACTGCAGCTGCCGGAATCGGCGCGCGCGCGCGACCTGCAGGCGCTTGCGGGCCTCCAGGAACCCCGGCTGGCGCTTCGGGTGCAGCTCACCGTGGGTCCGGACGAGGCGCTGCACGGTCAGGTCGATCCGCCTGAGCGTCGAATCGGTTGAGGCGTTCACTGGTCTTCTCCGATCTGGCTCTCTACTTCGTTTCGGTGATGCGCACGGCGAAATTCATGGTCTCTTCCCGGTACGGCGACGGGATGTACGCGAGCTCGAGGCGGATCTGCGCCAGCCTCTTCGCCTTCAGCGCCTCGGCGGGGAAGTCCACGCCGAGGGACTCCACCGTCTCCTGCCCGGGATCCAGCCGCTCGCTGCGGCTGAATTTCAGGACGGGCTCGGGCCGACCGTCCTCGAGCGCGATCGGCTGTCCGTGGTCGTCGATGTACGTGAGCTTCGCGCCGACGAGGCGAACGGTGTGACTCGACGAGTTGTTCCTCAAGACGAGCCTCGCCGTGAGCCGTGCCGCCGACGCGACGCGGCCGGACTCCTGCTCGACCCGCTCGGTGACCTTCATCGCGGTGAACTCGGCCGTGACCATCCCGCCCGTCACCGTCAGCGCAGCCGGCGTCACCGTGTAGATCCTGTCCTCGATGACCGCCGCGGTCGTCGCCGGCAGCATCACTTCCCTCGCGCCGTCGCCCGCGGCGAGGCGGGCCGGCGTGGGCGATCGCCGGACGGGCGAAGGCCCGGCTGCGCCGGGGCGTCGCCGTCCTGCCGCACCAGCAGGTCCGCGAGCATTTCGATCGCGCGCTGGTCCAGGGCCCGATCATCGACGATCACCTGCACCGTGGCGCCCGCGAGCATGCGGACGCGCTCGACCACCGACGTCGAGCAGACGATGACGTCCACCCGCCGCACCAGGCGACCGAGCGCGGGTCCCTCGGCGGGGCAGACCCCCGCGAGGACGATGTTCGGAAGGGCGGCGTTCGCGATCGAGTGCTCCAGATTGTGGGCCGTCTCGGCGGCGGCGGAGACCACACCCACGCGCGTTCCGGGCGGGCACTGGGCCAGCTGGTGGAGGGTCTCCAGATGCGCCTCGGCCAGCAGCGCGATCACCGGGACCCCGCGCCCCTTCAGCAGCCGCTCCACCTGCGGGAGATGGCAGAAGCTCGTCACCGCCGCCCGCCAGTGACCGGCCTGCTTCTGGCGCCGCACGACCGTCGCCAGATCGTCGAGCAGCACCTTGTCGACGCGGACAGGGAGGTGGCCCTCCAGCTCGCCGGCGAAGAAGTCCAGCTCCGGCGGACTGCACTCCACCAGGAGGACCTGCAGCGCCCCGTGGACGGCAGGGGGCCGGACCGCGGCCACGCTCAGCACGCCCACCGCCACGTCGTCCGCCGTCATCCCGAGCGTCGCCGCGCGGATCACGACGTCGTGCAGCAGTCGCTGGCGCAGGTGCGGCGACGGGCGGGCGGGCGGCGCCGGGGCCACGAACACGCCCGCCCCCCGCCGGGCCTCGACGTATCCCCCCTGCTTGAGATCATCGATCGCCCGCGCGACCGTGTTCGGGTTGATGCCGAGGAAGCCGGCGAGCTCCCGGATGCTGGGCAGCGCCTCCTCGCGCGGGACGCTGCCGCCCTCGATCAGATGCTTGAGCTGCTCGCTCAGCTGGCGCCGGATCGGGATCGAGCTGCGCGCGTCGATCTTCAGGCTGAGCGCGGGTCTCACTGTATGACCATACTAGTACAGTGACCGCGCGGCTGTCAACTGTACTACCCGGGTGACACGCTGCGGGCGCCCCACCGCGACGCGCTCGACCACACCCCGGATCTAGTCCGGACCGCGCGCCTCCAGCACCGAGACCACGGATACTTCGACGACGTCCCCGGAGGGCTCGCGAAAGCTCTCGGTGTAGCCGGCCGCGCCGTCCCGCGGGGCCGGCCGCGCCCGCCCGTCCGCCTCGTCTCGTTTCGACCGCGAACTGATCGGCCCGGACCCTTCTCTCATGGCTAAGCCTCCATGGACTTCAACAGCGCGACGAGCTCCTCCCGGGCCACGACCTCTTTCTCGATCAGCAGCTTGGCCAGCGCCGTGAGCGCCTCGCGCTTGGCCGTCAGGGTCTGGCGGACTCGTCCGTGGGCGGCCTCGAAGAGCTGCTGAATCTCGGCATCGATGCGACGGGCGGTTTCTTCGCTGTACTCCCGCTGCGCCATCGACGGAACGTTGAGGAACAGCGCCTGGCGGGGCGGCTCGAACGTCGCCAGCCCCAGCGCCTCGCTCATCCCGTAGCGGGCGACCATGTGGCGCGCCATGTCGGTGGCCCGCTGGAGATCGTCCTGCGCGCCTGTCGAGACGTCGCCGAAGATGAGCTCTTCCGCCACGCGACCGCCGAGCAACACGTCGAGCCGATCGAGCAGCTCGGCCCGTGTCATGAGGTACCGGTCCTCGGTCGGCTGCTGCTGCGTATACCCGAGCGCCGCCACGCCGCGAGGGATCACGGAGATCTTCGCCACGCGGTCCGCGTGCTCGCGCGACTCCGCGACCAACGCATGGCCGGCCTCGTGGTAGGCGACGATCTCTTTTTCCTTCGGATTGATCACGCGCGATCGGCGCTCGAGCCCACCCACCACGCGATCGATGGCCTCGTCGAAGTCCGCCGCATCCACGGCCTCCTTGCCCTCGCGGGCGGCATGGAGCGCGGCCTCGTTGACGAGGTTGGCGAGATCGGCGCCGACGAAGCCGGGTGTCCGGGCCGCCACCAGGGAGAGGTCGAGACCGGGGGCCAGCGTGACGTCGCGGACATGGACCTTCAGAATTTTCTCCCGTCCCCGGAGGTCGGGACGGTCGAGGACCACCTGCCGGTCGAAGCGGCCGGGCCGGAGCAGGGCGGGGTCGAGGATCTCCGGCCGGTTCGTGGCCGCCAGGATCATGACGCCCTTCTGGGTGTCGAAGCCGTCGAGCTCTGCGAGGAGCTGATTCAGGGTCTGCTCCCGCTCGTCGTGCCCGCCCACGATCGGGCTGACGCCTCGCGCCTTGCCCAGGGCGTCCAGCTCGTCGATGAAGATGATGCTCGGGGCCTTCTCCTGGGCCTGCGCGAACAGGTCGCGCACACGCGCGGCCCCGACGCCGACGAACATCTCCACGAAGTCCGAGCCGCTCAAACTGAAGAACGGCACGCCGGCCTCGCCCGCGACGGCCTTGGCCAGCAGCGTCTTCCCGGTGCCGGGCGCGCCGACGATGAGCACCCCTTTGGGGATCTTCCCGCCAAGGCGCCGGTAGCGATCGGGGTTCTTGAGGAAGTCCACGACCTCCATCAACTCTCCCCGCGCCTCGTCGATGCCCGCGACGTCGTCGAACGTCACGCCGGTCTTGTGCTCGACGTACACCCGGGCCCGGCTCTTGCCGATGGCCATGAGCCCCTGCTGCGGGCCGAAGCGTCGCATGACGAAGACCCAGACGCCGACGAACACGAGCGCGGGCAGGATCCAGGAGAGCAGGGTCGCGAGCCAGGTGTTCTCGACGTGCCCCGCAAACTTCACGTTCGCCTGCTCGAGCTCGGCCACCAGCCCGGGATCGTCCACGCGCGTCGTGACGAACGGGCGCCCGTCGGCCGACAGCGTGCCGCTGATCGTTTCCTTGCCGAGAGCGAGATCGGCGACCTTGCCCTTCTTCACGAGCGCCTTGAACTCGCTGTACGACACGCTCGTGGTGGGAGGCGCAGAGAACGGGAACTGCATGAAGGAAATCGCGATGAGGGTGATCGCGAAGAGACCGATCGCGATCTTCCGCTGTCTCGCTTCCATCGCGTGGGTCGCTAGGCCGCGCGCGTCTGCGCGACGATCCGGTGGAGGACCCACCCGCTGGCGTCCTGACCGCCGACGCGCTCAGCCCGCTCGAACAGGCTCAGCCGGCCGCGGCGCCGAGCCGATGGATACTCGACCAGCACCGCCCGCCGGCCGAGCCGGACGGCCTCCGCCGGTAACGGAGCCTCGACGTCCTGACGCGCCAGGATCCCTCGCCGCTCGTTGTAGAACTCCATCCGCCACGTCATAACGCTCGGGGACCCTCTCGATCCTGCTACTGTACCTATCAGATAGTACACTATATCATTATCGTCATTCTGTACTATTATAGTAGTACAGCAGTTCCATCCCGTGCTCACGACCCTGAAGGGAAGGCGTCCACTATGGCTCAGGCAACTCTGGCTCACGCAACCGCGACGAAGCTGCGCCCGCTCCATGACCGCGTCCTCGTCAAGCGACTCGAGGAGCAGGACGAGCGGCACGGCCGGATCCACATCCCCGACACCGCCAAGGAAAAGCCGCAGGAGGGCACGGTGGTCGCCGTCGGCACCGGGAAGGTCACCGACGATGGCCGGCACCTTCCCCTTGCCGTCAAGCCAGGCGACCGGATCCTCTTCGGCAAGTATTCCGGCAGCGAGGTCACGCTGGACGGCGAGGAGTACCTCGTCATGAAAGAGGAGGACATCCTCGGCGTCCTGGAGGGTAGTAATCATGCCTAAACAGATCCTGTTCGACGAGGAAGCCCGCGCCGCGCTCTTGCGCGGGGTCAACATCACGGCCCGTGCCGTCAAGGTGACGCTCGGGCCGAAGGGGCGGAACGTCGTCATCGACAGGAAGTACGGCAGCCCGACCCTGACCAAGGACGGCGTCACCGTCGCCAAGGAGATCGAGCTCAAGGACGCCTGCGAGAACATGGGAGCGCAGATGCTGAAGGAAGTCGCCTCCAAGACCTCCGACGTGGCGGGTGACGGCACGACGACGGCAACGATCCTCGCCCAGGCCATCTTCCGCGGGGGGCTCAAGAACGTGACCGCGGGCGCGAACCCGATGGCCCTGAAGCGGGGGATCGAGCAGGCGGTCGAGACGGTGGTCGAGGAGCTGAAGCACATGTCCAAGGCCACCAAGGACAAGAAGGAGATCGCCCAGGTCGCCACGATCGCCAGTAACAACGACAAGACGATCGGCAACTTGATCGCCGAGGCCATGGAGAAGGTCGGCAAGGACGGCGTCATCACCGTCGAAGAGGCCAAGGCGATGGAGACCACCCTCGAGGTGGTCGAGGGAATGCAATTCGACCGCGGCTACCTCTCCCCCTACTTCGTGACGAATGCGGAGCGGATGGAAGTGGTGCTGGAGGAGGCCCTCGTCCTCATCCACGAGAAGAAGCTCAGCGTGATGAAGGAGATGCTCCCGCTGCTGGAGCAGGTCGCCCACGCGGGCAAGCCGCTGCTCATCATCGCCGAGGATCTGGAGGGTGAGGCCCTCGCGACGCTCGTCGTCAACAAGCTGCGCGGGACGCTCGTCTGCTGCGCGGTCAAGGCGCCGGGCTTCGGCGACCGCCGCAAGGCCATGCTCGAAGACATCGCGACCCTGACCGGCGGCAAGGCGATCACGGAAGACCTCGGGATCAAGCTCGAGAACCTCAAGCTCGACGACCTCGGCCGCGCCAAGAAGGTGGTCGTGGACAAGGACAACACCACGCTCATCGAAGGCGCCGGAAAGACCAAAGACGTCCAGGGCCGCATCAAGCAGCTCCGGGCGCAGATCGAGGAGACGACCTCGGATTACGACAAGGAGAAGCTCCAGGAGCGGCTCGCGAAGCTGGCGGGCGGCGTCGCCGTCATCAAGGTCGGGGCGGCCACCGAGACCGAGATGAAGGAGAAGAAGGCACGGGTCGAGGATGCGCTCAACGCCACGCGGGCGGCCGTCGAGGAAGGGATCGTGCCCGGCGGCGGCGTGGCGCTGCTGCGCGCATCGGAGGCGCTCGACGGCCTCAAGCTCTCGGGCGACGAGGGCACCGGGGCCAGCATCGTGCGGCGCGCCCTCGAGGAGCCGATCAGGACGATCGTGGAGAACGCCGGGCTCGAGGCCTCGGTGGTCGTCGAGAAGGTCAGGACCATGGTCCCGATCACCCGCGGCTTCAACGCCGAGACCAACGAGTATGTCGACATGATGCACGCGGGGATCATCGACCCCACCAAGGTCGAGCGCGTCGCGCTGCAGCATGCGGCGTCGATCGCGTCGTTGCTGCTCACGACGGAGGCGCTCGTCACGGACGCCCCCGAACCTGCCGATGCGGCGATGGCGCACGGTGGGCCGTCAGGCGGTTAGCCGAAAATCAGCGGGCGCTTCCGGAGCATCGGAAGCGCCCGCTGGTGCCAATCTCATTTCTTGATAAGAAGTTCAAGCCCATCGGCGCATGCGCGCGCTACAGCATAGCCAGCCTTCTCTTGCCCGGGCATCTTGACGAGCGTCAGGACAGATCTGATGATGTCCACGTCACGGTGTCAACTCCACGGCAATCCCGATAACGTCGCCGAACGGAATCCGCGTGGCGACCGCTGCGCGACTCCCCGGGAACAGCGAGTAGGCCCACCGGAGGTGGCGAAGCCGCCGGCCCGCGGAGGCGGAGGCGAGCGCGTGAAGCGACGTGCACGAGAAGTCGCGTGCCTGGCCGAGCAGCGGACGTCGTGCGTCAGGGCCCCAACGGCGTGAGAGCCCACCCAGACTCCAGCGGTTCAGCGCGACGACGAGTACGCCCTGACGCGCGACTCTCATCGCCTCGGTCAGCGCCCGTGCCGGCCGGTCGACGAACTCGAGCGTGATGACAAAGATGCTGAGGTCGACGGCGCGGTCCCGAATCGGCAGGTGGTGAGCGTCGCCGTGGATAAGGGGCAAACGAGGGTGGCGCCGTCGTGCCTCCGTCACCATCGCGGCGGCGCGTTCGAGCCCCACGACGTATCGCAGCCTCGCTGCGAGGCACCTCGTGAAGTGGGCGGTCCCGCAGCCGACTTCGAGCGCGCTCTGCGCTGTCGCGAATGGAGCCAGCAGGCGCCCGAGGAGTGCTCGCTCGGCGCGATCGGCGCGCCGACCGCGCGGGGTCGCGTACCAGTCCTCATAGGCGCTGGCGTCGCGGTCGAAAAGCTGCCAGGCGCCGACAGGCGGCTGACCCTCAGACGGGGCAGGCATTCGAGACCGTCACGGTCATGACCACGTGGCCGAGGGCCCCAGCCCGGACAAATGCCGCCTCGAGCGCGCCGAAGACGGTTGCCGCGTCGCCGGATAGATGGCGACCTGCGCACTGACGGTCATTCGATGCCTCCCATCGCGCCGCCAGCGCGGTGCGAGGCGGCCGGTTGCAGCGCGAGGGCGGGGTCGGCGATCGGGTCGACCTCCCAGGCCTCGACGGGGCCGAGAATGTTCTTCAGAGGGATGGCGCCGAGGCTCCTCAGCCGAAACCGTCCGCGCAAGCGACGGGCGGTCTCGGCGGTCACGAGGATTTGGCCGCCGGCGGCTCGATCGCCGAGACGCGCCGCGAGGTTCGTCACCGGCCCCGTGGCCGTGAACGTCCAACGCTCGCCGACAGCCCCGTGGAGCCTGATCACTCCCACGTCGCAGTCGCCGGAGCTGATGCCGATGTTGACGGCGATCTGCGGACGGGTGTTTCCAGCTTCGCGGTTCGCGACGCCGGTCTTGTCGCGAACCGCGAGGGCGGTGCGGACGGCAGCGGCGGCGTGGTCCTCGGCCTCTGCAGACTGGAAGAGGATCATGAGGCCGTCGCCAGCGGTCTCGTTGATGTCGCCGCCTTCCGCCCGGATGTCGGACAGGAAGAGCGAGAAGTAGTGCTCGATGAGCGCGGTGAGCTCCTCGTGGCGGAGTTGCTCGCTCAATCGCGCGTAGCCCTCGATGTCGAGGAAGAGGACCGTCACGTCCTGCGTTCGCTTCTGTAAGGCGGTCGCGTCGGGGTTTTCCTCGAGCGCGCGGCGCACGGTGTCGGGTACAAACCGGTCCAGTCCCCGCTTGACGCTCTCCAGAAAGGCCACGCGGTCCAGCGCCCCGGCGAGTTCGCGATTTCGCGTCTCGAGCGCCGTGTAACTCTCGGCGAGCCGCTCCGCCATGAGGTTGAAGCCCTCTACCAGGCCTCCGATCTCGTCCGTGGCCCGCACCGGCTCGCGGACTGAGAAATCGCCGGCGCGCAATCGGGCCATCGCCGCTTCGAGCGCGCGCAGGGGGACGTCGATGGACCGAGCCAGGAGCCACGCGAGCCCGGCACCGCCGAGCGCGGCGGTCGCGGCGATGAAGATCACGACCGAAACGACACGGAGGAGCAGCGGGTCTCGTGACGCGTCGAGGCCGTCCAGGCGCATCGAGGCGGTCAAGGCGACCGCGCTCAGCGGGAGGAAGCCGATCGCGAGCCAGAGGAGGAGGAGACGATGGGCGAGGCGGACCCTCCAGATGCCGCGATTCCCCGCGATCGGGGCGGCGGTGAGAAGCACGGGCCACGCGTGCGTGCGGCAGACGTACTCCGATGCGAAGAACACCGCGACGGCCGCGATCAGGCCGGCCAGCAGCGGGCGGAGGATGAAATGCGCCGCCAGGCCGATGGTCAGTGCGGCCGGGATCGTGCGCAGACGCAGGACAACCAGAACGTCGACGAGCATCCAGCTCATCAGCGAGAACGCGGCGAGTGAGACCGGAGCGTTCGACACCCTTCGCACGACGGCGGCGGGGACGTCGACGGTGCTGTCGTTGGTGCGTCTCCTCCAAACGGCGCTCAACCAGCGCGAGACCGGCCACAGGTAGATGCTCGTCGCGGCGGTCGGGAGCAGGAAGGTCAGGTACAGCGTGGCCCGGTGATAGGTCTCCGCGTGGGCGGAGGCCGATGCCGGTAGATCCGGTCTCAGGTTGAGGGAGCTGTACGTCATCAGTACGGCCGTCACCGCGACATTGACGAAGAAGACCAGCAGCGGAAGCGCCTGTATGCGTTCGGGCCTCGCGCGCCGAATCACGCCACGCCCCGTGCCGCTCGTGGTGAGTGGCCGTGGGTGAGCAGGCCCTTGCGGACGTCCTGGACTTTCATGGCCGTCTCCCCCTCACCGCGCTGAGCCGACGAGTGCCTCCGCGTCGCCCGGAGCGTGGAGGTGCTCACCGATGCTGATGCGACCATCGATCATCCTGTACACGCGGTCGAAGCCCTCCAGCATCCGGTCGTCGTGCGTGACGACGATCACTGCGGCTTGTCGCTCCCGCCCCAGTCGACGGAGGAGATCCATGACGGCCTTGCCGCGCTCGGTGTCGAGCGACGCGGTCGGCTCGTCGGCCAGGATGACCGCCGGATCGTTGATGACCGCGCGCGCGACGGCCAGTCGCTGCTGCTCGCCGCCCGACAACGTGGGCGGATGGACGTCGGCGCGGCGCCCCAGGTCCAGGCGATCGAGCAGCGCCCGCGCTCGCCGCCTGGCTTCGCTGACGGACACTCCGTTGAGCGTGAGCACGAGGGCAACGTTCTCGATCGCAGTGAGGAAGGGGATCAGGTTGTACGACTGGAAGATCACGCCCATGCGCTCACGCCGCAGGCGGCGATCGTCGACCAGCACGCGACCGTTCTCGCAGACCACCTGCCCGTCGACAACGACCCGCCCGCGCGAGGGCGGGTCGATCAGCGACAGCGCGCGCAGGAGCGTGGTCTTGCCCGAGCCGCTCGGGCCCATCAAGGCGACCAGCTCCCCGGCCTCCACCGAGATCGACGCGTCGTCCAGCGCCACGACCTCGGTCTCCCCTCGGCCGAAGACCTTAGTGACGTGCTCGCCGACGATCTTCGGCGTCATCCCCCGCCCCCGAGCGCCGTGGTCAGGTCCACTCGCAGCGCCTTCGAGATGCCGAGCAGGCTCGCGATCACACAGATGCCGAGGACGATGGCCAAGAGCACCAACTGGTCCGACGCCAGGATGACGAGGCGGCGCGGAAAGTACTGGTACGTGCGGCCGATGATCAGCGCCCCCAGCCCGAAGCCGAGAAGACCCAGCGCGACGGATTCTTGGAGAATGAGCGCGGCGATCGTGCGATCCGGTGTGCCCACGACCTTCAGCGTCGCGATGTCGCGCGTCTTCTCGAGCGTCATCGTGTAGATGATGAGCGCGATGATGACGGTCGAGACGACCAGCAGGATCGCCCGCATGAGGAGCGTCTGCTTGCGCCCGCGCTCGATCACGCTCTTCGCGAGCACGTCCTCCTGCTGCGCAGCCGTCAGCGCTCGATAGTAGTTCCAGCGCTCGATCTGCGCCTGGACTGCCGGCGCATGAGCCCCCGGTGCGAGACGGACGAGGATCGCGTTCGCCAAGTGCGTGTTCTGAACGATCGGCGACAGCGCCTCGCGAGAGACGGTCGCCAACGCGGGGTTGGCCCGGAGATCCGCGTCGAGGCGCGCACGATCGTTTCGCACCGCTTCGTTGGCCTTCGAAAACTGGATCTCCTGCGCGTCGAGGAGTGACACGAATGCGACGGGATCTCCGTTGGTCGACACGATGCCCTCGGTGTGCCCGACGATCCGGAAAACGAGACGGCCGATGCGGATCTCCGTGCCGACCGGCAGCCCGGCGTCCCGGCCGATCACCATCTCGTACCGGCTCCGGACGATCGGCCGGCCGGCGACCACGGCCGGTGGGCCGCCGAGGCCGCCGAGCCGATAGCCGATCAGCTGGACGCGAAAGGGCTTCGCGCCGATCCGAAACTGGAGGTTCTGGAAGGCGACCGGGCTGGCCTCGGCGACGCCGGGCACGGCCCGGATGACTCGGTAGAGGTCGTCGGGCACTCTCGATGTCTCTGCGAAGGGGCCGTTGGTGTCCTTCTGGACCACCCAGACGTCGGCGCCCGACGCGCGGATGATGCTGAGCGCCTCGACCACGAGTCCCTGGTAGACGCCGCCCATCGTCATCACGCTCGTCAAGAGAAGGCCCAGTCCCAGCGCGGTCAGCATGAACCGGCCGAGGCGGTAGCGGACGTCGCGGAGCGCGAGGTTCATGCCGCTCGTTCCTGACCGCTACGGCCCGGCCGCCGCGGGCATGATCCGCACCCGCCGCCCGTCATTCGAGGGATCGGCGAGTGGGCCGGGCGCCACCACAACCTCGGCGCCGGGGCGAAGGCCGCCGAGCACCTCCACCCAGCCGGCAGGGTCGACGGCGCCGAACCGCGCCGCCGCGAAGTGCAGGCGGCCGGCCTCGATCACGAGGGCTCCGGACGCGTCGGGCCGCCGCACGATGGCGGCGAGCGGCAGCGCGGTGACGGCACGGCGAGCTGGCGGTCGGATGCTCACCTCGACCTGCTCACCCAGGATGAGTCGCGAGGGACGCTCGACGAGCGCGACGTCGACCGCGAGTTGCTCGGTGACCCGATCCCCCTCGCGCTGAATGCGGGCGACACGTCCGGGAAACGAGCGCCCGGGGAGCGACCGGAACGTGATGTCGGCGCGATCGCCGACGGCAAGGGCCGCGGTATCGCGCGCGTCCACGTAGACCGTCGCCCAGGCGGTGCGCGGATCCGCGATCTTGAAGATGGCGATACCGGGGTTCACGATGCCGCCGGGCTCCAGCTCGCGGCTCACCACGTAGCCATCGAGCGGGCTCGCGATGACGGTCTCGGCCAGGTTTGCTCGCGAGAGCGCGAGCGCGGACTGCGCCGCCTGGAGCTGGGCGCGGGCCGCGTCGACCTGATCCTTCCGCGCCCAGTTCTCCAGCAAGAGGTCGAGCCCGTGACGGACATCGCGCTCCGTCGCGGTCGCGACGTCATACCCCTGGCGTGCACGATCCATGTCCTGCACCGAGATCAATTCCCTCGCGGACAGCTCTCGGGCCCGCTGGTAGTCGTGCTCGGCCAGCGTGCGCGTGGCGGTCGCGCTCGCGAGTCGGGCCCGCATCTGCTCGAGCTCTTGCGGACGGGGACCGGCCAGGAGGTCGCGCAGCTGGGCCTCGGCCGTGCGCACGTTCGCCTCGCCGCGGTCCAGGTCCGCCGCGTATTGCGCCGCGTCGAGGCGCGCGAGGATCTCTCCCGCCCTGATCGTGTCGCCCTGATCCACGAGAACCGATACGACGCGCCCGGTGACCTTGCTGCTGACGTTGACGACGACCTTCGCCTCGACGGTGCCCACGCCTTGAATCGAGGGCGTGACGTCGCGCGTCGTCACGGGGGCGACTGTCACCACTGGTGGGCGAAACAGGTAGACCGCGCCGATCACCGCAACAACGAGCAGCGTGCCGCCGATGAGGACTCTCTTGAGCGACAGAGCGAGACGCCGACTCGGCGACGTCGCCGCCGGGGTGCGGGACGGACCCGACACCCCGGCGCCGTTCGGAGTCGGGCGCGCCACGACATCAGCCGTCGACGCTGGCCCGGCGATCACGGCCGGGGCACCGTCTCGCGCGACCGCCGGTCCAGCGTTGCTCATCTTCAGCTACCGCACGTACTTCAGGAGCTCGAGTGCGGCATGCGCATTCGCCAGCGCGCGCTGAGCGTCCGCGTCCCTGCATGCCGTCTCGGCTTCGTTCACCAGCCTCCGGGCGTTGGCGAGAGCGTTGGCGCGGCCCTTCGCCACGTTACGTGGCGCCTGCGTGTCCTGGCCGCGCGGCGCCTGGGTGTCCTGCCCGCGGGGTGCCTGCGTGTCCTGGCCGCGCGGCGCCTGGGTGTCCTGCCCGCGCGCTCCGGCCTGGGACTTCGACGGCTGCGCGGCTTTCGGTGCGGGCGCTGTCTTGGCCGTCAGGACCGTTCTTGCTTCCGTCACCTCCGGCGGGCACGGCGCCGCGGCGCTGGTGATCGCCGGAGATACGAACATGACGACGGCGGTTGCGAGTATTGGGAAAGATCTCATCTCAGTTCTCCGTATGGCGTCGGCCGTATGGCGTCGGCTGAAGAATTTGCATGAGCCGAGCCAAAGCTGTGGGCACGTTTCAGACAGGAATCTCACGACGTTCCGGACAACGCGATCGGGAGCACGCTGGGAGATACGCGCCCCATTGGGGCGGGGATGCCTCAGGGGAGGGAGTAGTCCCAAAGTAGCCGGGGGCTCTCGAGGCCACGCCACCAGAGCCCCCGCTGATGGGAACGCCTATCCCTGGCGCTGCGGCGCAGGGAACGGCATCACGCGACCGAACGGGCTGATGTGGAGCGTCCTGCTCTCTCCCTTCGGGCCCTTGAGCTCGACGGTGTACATCGTCCGCGGCATCCCCGTGGTCGGGATCACCTTCTCCACGGTAAATCCCTTCAGCTGCTCGTCCACGTACTTCTGCGCGAGCGCCTTGGCCTGGTCCTCGGTCACCTGCGTGCCGTTCATCGCGCCGGGCGCGTGCATGCCGGGTCCCATCGGGCCGCCGGCCTGCGCCATCATCTGCGGCCCCATCCGCATCATCATCGCGTGCCCCATGCCCGGCCCGTGGTGCGGACCCATGAAAGCGACGGCGGCGTGGGCCACGACGAACACGGCGGCGACCGCCGCCACGACGATCAGAATCTTCTTCATCGCGTGCTTCTCCTTCTTCCTCTGATTACTTCATCGGAGCGCCGGCGCCGGGCAAGCCCCCTCCATGAGGGCCCATCGGCCGGCGCGCGCTCCAGCGCGCCTCGTGATAGAGGCGGCGCTGCTCGTCGGTGAGCAGCTCGCGCGTCCTGAGGTGAACCGTGAGATGGACCAGGCGTACCTCGGTTCGGGCCTTCTCCACCTCGGCGACCGCCGTGCTTACGGAGGCCTCATCTGCCTGACCGCTCGCAAACAGTTGGCGGAGCCTGGCCTCGGCGTCGAGCAATCGAGCGCTCTTGGGCTTCGACTCGGCGAACATCGCGGTCAGCAGCGCCTGGATCTTGCCCTCTTGCTCCGTCGTCAGCCTCAACCGGTCTTTCAGCTCGAGGACGTGCAGTGGCCCGGGATATCCGTTCTGATCCGCCACGAAGGCCATGCCGAAGCCTCGACCGGTGGCGATGTTCTGCTCGAAGGCGATGGCGTACATCTCGGCGAGCATGTGAGGAGGCGGGCTGCCGGCTCCGGGTTGCGGCATGGGATGCTGCGCTTCCGGGCTCTGCACTGCGAGGATGAGGATCACCGCAGCGGTGGTCAGGGCGATCAGTGATTTCTGGCTTCGCATCCGAACCCTCCTCAATGCGTATGACGGCGAGCGCCTCGCACCACCGCGCTCGTCATCCGACTCACCCGACAGTATGGAGAAGTCGCGCTGGCTGAATCTATGACTTAAGTCACACGTTCTCCGCGGCTCGTGTGCCGTGCGCAGGAGGGTCACGGTGGCGCCGTGCTGCTTGGCGCGTCTACAGAAACAGCACTGAGACCGGCACTGCCGCTGCGACGATGAGCAGGAGATCGACCTTCCGCCAGAGGGCGATCGCTGCGGCAGAGGCGATCGCCACAGTCTTCCAGTCGTCGAGGGAGGCACGAGCGAACTCGAGGAGAACGAACATCAACAGGGCGATGAACGCCGCCAGCACGCCGTGGATCATCCATTGCACGGCGGGCTGCCGCTTGATCCGATCGTACCGGGGCAGCACTGCCATCAGGATGAGGAACGATGGGAAGAACACGGCCGCCGTGGACATCACCGCGCCGGGGAGCCCGGCGATCCGGTACCCGAGAAAGGTCGCGGTGATCATGATGGGCCCCGGGGTGACCTGGCCGAGCGCGATGCCGTCAATGAACTCGCGCGTCGTCAGCCATGCGTAGTGCGCGACAACCTCCTGCTGGATCAAGGGGATCAACGTGAAGCCACCGCCGAAAGCGAGCCCGCCAAGCTTCGCGAGTACCAGATCCAGATGGCCGAGCGCCGGGTTCCACGCGTACGGCGCCCAGAGCAGTCCGGCGCCCACGAGCACCCCGATCGTCCAGCCCCGCGCGCTCAAGGCTTGCCGGGCTCGGAGCGCGGGAGACGCTGTGCGGACTGCCGGTAGAGGGGGATCGCCAGACCGGCGGCTCCCGCGAGAATCAGCATGAAATTCAGACGAAGTAGCATCGCGACGAGCGCGAGGCTCGCGATCACCGCGCCCTGCCAACCCCGCAGGCTGGCCCGCCAGAGCCGCAGGCAGGCGTTGAGGACGATGGCAACCACGACGGCCCCCACGCCCCTGAACAACGCTGCGACGATCGGAAGCGAAGCCCAGTGAACGTATGCGGCGCTGAGCACGGTCATCGCCATGAACGCCGGCAGGATGAACGCGGCGGCGGCCAGCAACGCTCCCACGGTCCCGCGAAGCCGGTAGCCGATGTAGACACACATCTGCACCATCGTGGCGCCGGGAATCACCTGGCAGAGCGCGATCCCCTCGGTGAAATCCTCCTCCGTCACCCAGCGAAGCCGGTCCACCAGTTCATCCTTGAGCCGGGCCGTCATGGCCGGGCCTCCATAGGCCGTCGCGCCGAGGCGAAGAAACGTGAAGAAGAGCCTCCGCCGCGGCAGACCAGTCATTGCGGGCGCTCAGCCAGCCCGATGCTCCTAGAAGCTGGGCGTCGGCACGCGACCCCAGCCGCTGCCCGACGGGATGTCGACGACCTGCAAAACCTCGCCCGTGTGGAGATGGACGTCGACGAAGAACCGAGGCTCGCGCCGGACATTGATCCCAAAGTCGTCGGCCGCAGACATCAGTGGGCCCGCCTGAGAGACAGCATCGAGAAAGATGATGCGGCGCCTCATGCCCGGACTGTCGTGGAGCGTCACGCGCCCAGGCGCCGGCATGGCGTGGGCATGGCCCTCCGTGAGGTGCGAGAAGGGATGAATGACGTACTCCGTGATCATCGCGACCGTCTTGTGCTGGTCGAACAGCCGCCACTCCGGCCCCGTATCGGCGATCATGCCCTGCATCGTGTAATCCACCGGGATGACGTACGCGAGGAGCCGATGCCCATCTTGCTCCCCCGACCGCGTCCTCGTAGTGACCGCCGGGTCTTCAAGTACGTGCGGGAGCAGACCGCGCGCCGCGGCCAAGTCCTCGGCGGTGATGGCGATTGCGTCCACGCCGTCGATGGAGGCAAGCGGAAGGTGGTGGATGGTATAGCTTCGCAGCGCGAAGCCACCGCCTACCAGCAAGACGAGAAGGACGGCGAGCATTCCGAGCGCCCTGCTCCTGCTCACCCGGTACAACGCGACATCTTCCTCGGGAAGGCGCGCCACGGCAAACCGCGGCAGGAACATCCCGGTGCGGCTCATGTAGTCGCGGTAGCTCTTGCCGTATCGGCCGAGCATCCGCCGCTCCTCGTCCTTGGCAAGCAGGTAGTACAGAAACAGCATCACGGCGAGAAGCACGAGCGACAGGAAGCGTGGCCACAGAATCGCGAGCCCGATACCGGACACCGCCAGGGAGAGATACTGCGGATGACGAACGAAGGCATAGCCACCCTTGCTGGCCACGCCAGTCTTCCAGAGCTTCCCCGCGTACACCTGACTCGCGCACACGAGAAACCCGAGGAGGCCGAGCACGAAGAAGACCGAGCCGAGCACTCGAATGGCGGCAAGCACACCGTTCGGCGGAACGATCATGTGAGGAAGGAAGAAGGCCGTGAGCCAGCGGGTGAACGGCGTCGTCCCGAGGACCAGTAGCACGGGATTGAAAACCGCGTAGAAGAACAGCGCGAAGGGGCTGATCATGATGAGGACTTCGAGCGTCACGATGAACGCCAGCACGATGGCGCCCTTGGCCGCGAGCGGCCCCGCCGCTGTGGGTTGCGACTTCGTCCTGGTGGTCATCTCCTCTATCCTCCCGACTTAGGGACAGTATGGAGAGACCGAGCGGACCGAATCTATGACCTAGGTCACAGCCTCAACCACCCGCGCTGGAGCCCGTACCAGAGGGCGAGCCCGCCGAGATAGGCGGCGCCCATGTTCCACAAGGCGACGCCTGCCGTGAAGGCCATGACATAGCGATCAGCCTTCTCAAGGCTGGTCGGACGAACGCCGGCCGCGAGCTCGAGACCGCCGAACATCAGGATGACGCCGAGCAATGCGGGCGGAAAGAGGTTGAAGAGCGTGCCGACGGAGTCGGCGAAGAAGAGGCCGACAACGAGAACGAGGACGCCGAGAATGACCAGGGAGCCACCTGTCCTGGCGCCGAACCTGACGTGGCCGGCCATACCACCCGCGCCGTGGCACATCGGCACGCCACCGATGGAAGTTCCGATGAGGTTCATCACGCCGTGGTCGATCGCGACACCTCGGACAGTGATCGGGCGGTCGGGGAAGAGATGATTCAGCGCTAGTTCCGGGAAGTGGAACCGGAACGACACCGCGCTCAGTTCTGTAAGCAGCTGCGGCTCTCGCACAAGGACGACGACGAGCCGCCCCAGGAGCCACGAGGTGTTGTGCCCCTCGGGAAACCCCGTGAAGTACAGCCCCAGGATATCGAGCGCCACACCGCCGACCGCCCCGCCAGTGTCGAGCTCGTGCCGTTCCCCATGGTCACACCTCCAGTTTGGAGACTGTGCGCAGAGGGGCTGGTCTGCGATGTACATTTGGGCCACGCAGCCGGACCTTCAGATAGGAGGCCTATGAAAATGCGATGGACGATGATCTGTGCTCTTGCGCTGTTGTTGACCGCCTGCGTCGTGGTACCGGGGCCGGTCCCAGGCATCGTGATTGACCAGGCTGACCCGTACTACTACTCGCCCTCGTACTGCGTCGGCTGCTGGTACGGTCAATGGGGCGGACGCGTCGGCTACCACCGGGGCGGCGGGCGCCCGTGGGAGCGCCCGCACGGCGAGGCGGACCACCACAGCGAAAATCGCGGGCGCGACACCATGCACGAAGGACACCGGTGAGGCCGCTCGGAGAGCAGATCGACGACAGCGCCGGGTGGGTTTCCGAGTAAACGCTCAGAGCAAATCGGCCACCTCCAGTGCTCCGGAGGTGGCCGATCGTGTTGGTGGGCCGTCAAGGACTCGAACCTTGGACCCGCTGATTAAGAGTCAGCTGCTCTACCAACTGAGCTAACGGCCCAACACCTGCCGACCTCGAGTGGTGCGCCCGAGAGGATTCGAACCTCTGGCCTTTGGCTTCGGAGGCCAACGCTCTATCCACCTGAGCTACGGGCGCCTGCCACGAACCTCCTTGGGTGGGGTGACCGAGGGGAATCGAACCCCCAACCCCCGGCTCCACAGGCCAGTGCTCTAACCAATTGAGCTACGGTCACCACGCGGCGACGCGAGGATCAATCTTACCGAAACTACGTCCCCTCGTCCATCTCCCGGGGCGACGGCCCGCCGTCGATCACGATCGTCTCGCCGGTCATCCACGAGGAGGCGTCGGAGGCCAGGAAGACGCAGGGATAGGCGATCTCGTGCACCTTGCCCCAGCGCCCCATGCCCACCCGGTTGGCCACCATGTCGTACGTCTTCTTGCCGTCGGGGCCGGCCTGCTTGAGCACGTCCAGGTAGCCCTCCGTCTCGACCGGCCCCGGGGCGATGCAGTTCACGCGGATGCCCTTGCGCCCCCACGCCGTCCCCAGCTCGCGCGTCAGCGTGATGACGGCCGACTTGGCGGCGCCGTAATGCGACATCATCGTCGAGCCGTACACGCCGGCGATGGACGAGATGTTGACGATGACGCCGCCGGTGGCCTGCTGCATCATCTGCCGGCCCGCCCACTTGCAGCCGAGGAACACGCCGTTGAGGTTGATCTGGATCACGGTGTTCCAGCCGTTGACCGAGATGTCCTCGGGCTTGGCGCGGAAGGACGCGCCGGCGTTGTTGACCATGATGTCCAGGTGGCCCCACTCGGCCACCGCCCGCTCGACGATGGCCTTGACCTGCTCTTCCTGGCGGACGTCCACCGCCATCGCGAAGGCGCGGCGGCCGAGGTCCCGCACGGCCTTCTCGACCGGCTCCAGGTGCTCCAGCTTGCGGCTGCACAGGGCCACGTCGGCGCCGGCGCGGGCGAACTCGATCGCGATGGACTTGCCGATGCCGGTGCCGCCGCCGGTGACGATGGCGGTCTTGCCCTCGAGCGAGAACGCGTTCTTGGCCATGGCGGGACGATACCCCAGCGGGCCGCGCCCGTCTACTGCGGCAGGGCGATCTCGTCCTGGCGGGCCGGCACCTCGCGCTCGATGCGCCGCCACACTGCGGCCGGCGAGAACGAGGAGCCGTTGCTCTGCGCGCAGACCTGCAGCTTGTCGAGGAGCGCCCCCGCCTGCTCGAGGCGGCGGCGCGGCGCCTTGGCGGTGCGGCGGACGTCGGCGTCGCCGGTGCGGGTGGCCTCGTACCAGGCCTGCTCGAGGTGGGCCACCAGCAGCACGATCCGCTCGATCTCGCCGTCGAGGTAGGCCGACCACTCCCGGGCGGAGGCGAAGCGGGGGCAGTCCGCGCTCATCACGTCGTCGAAATGGCGCGAGAGCTGGGTCACTTCCCGGAGGTGATGCTCCATCCGCGCCCGCGCTTCCGGCGCGGGACGCTCGTCGCGCGCCCACACCGGGGCGGCCAGGGTGACGAGCAGGACTCCGACGAGCGCCGCGCGCATCGAATCCAGTATAGAGGCCTCTGCTATGATCCCGAACACACTCGGCCCAAGGAGGGTCTCATGCTGAAGCGCTGGTGGTCGCTGCTCCTCGTCGCTCTCGTCGTCGGCGCGCTGGCGCCGGCCGGCTTCGCCCAGGCGCCCGTCAAGATCGGGGTCATCCAGCCGCTGTCGGGCTCGGTGGCGGCCTCCGGCAACTACGTGCGGATGGGCGCCGAGATCGCGCGTGACTGGCTCAACGCCAAGGGCGGCATCGGCGGCCGCAAGGTCGAGCTGATCATCGAGGACAACAAGTCCGACCCCAAGGAGGCCGCCAGCGCCGCCGAGAAGCTGATCGTGCGCGACAAGGTGCCGGCCATCATGGGCGCGTGGGGCTCGTCCATGACGCTGGCGGCGATGCCGAAGCTGGAGGAGTACGGCGTGCCGATGGTCGTGGAGACGTCCAGCGCCGGCAACATCACCAAGAGCGGCAACCCGTGGATCTTCCGCATCAGCCCGCCCAGCTCGATGGAAGCGCTGGGGATGGAGCAGTACGTGGACAAGCTCGGCATCAAGCGCGCCGACTTCCTGGCCGTCAACACCGACTGGGGACGCGGCGCCGCCGGCGCGTTCGGCGACATGCTCAAGAAGAAGGGCGCCGCGATCGGCGCCGCCGAGTTCATGGAGCAGTCGGCCACCGACATGAACGCGCAGATCACCAAGATCAAGGGAACCGGCGGCGACACGCTGTTCCTCACGACCGCCGTCGAGCAGATCACGCTCGTGCTCAAGCAGGGGCAGGAGCAGCGGCTGGTGCGCAAGATCATCACCACCGGCGGCTCGTCCTCGCCCAGCCAGCTCATCAAGCAGGCCGGCGCCGCCGCCGAGGGCAGCTACCACATCGTCTTCTTCATGCCGTGGTTCCCCGAGGCGATGCCCGATCCCAAGCTGGCCAAGGCGTTCGTGGACGAGTGGGCCAAGCGCGGCCATCCCTTCGAGGGGCTCACCGAGGGGTTCCGCGGCCACGACGGCATCGCCACCATCGCCGAGGCGATCCGCGTCGCCGGCAAGGACGATCCCAAGGCGGTGCGCGACGCGCTGTGGAAGGTGAGCCTCATGGGCGTCAACGGGCCGATCAAGTTCGACAAGGAGGGGCCGGCCGGCAAGGAGAGCGGCCAGTCCAAGCCGTCGATCTTCGTCGTGCAGATCAAGGACGGAAAGGTCGCGCTGCCGGACTTCCTGGCCAAGAAGTAGTTTGGACGCGCTCCTGCAGCACCTGGTGAACGGCCTGGTGCTGGGCGGCACCTACGCGCTGCTCGGCATCGGCCTCACCTTGATCTTCGGGCTGATGAACCTCGTGAACTTCGCCCACGGCGAGTTCTACACGCTGGGCGCCTACACGACGTTCGCGGCGCTGACGCTGGCCGGGTCGAATTTCTTCCTGGCCGTCGGCGCCGCGCTCGTCGTGGGGGCGGCGGCGGGCGCGCTGTGCGAGCGACTCCTGTTGGCGCCGCTGCGCGGCGAGTCGATCGACACCACCATGCTGGTCATGATCGGCCTCTGGATCGCCCTGCAGAACGCCGAGCTGCTCGGCTGGGGCGGCGCGGCCAAATCCATCCCGCATCCGTTCCCGACGGCGCCGCTCACGCTGGGACCGGTCGGCATCGCGCCGCTGCGCCTCTTCGTCATGCTCACCGCGGCGGCGCTGATCGCGCTCTCGTGGCTGCTCATCCACCGCACGCGGCTGGGGCGCGCGATGCGGGCGACCTTCCAGGATCGCGAGACGGCGGCGCTCATGGGCGTGCGGATCGGGCGGATCCACACGGTCACGTTCGCCTTCGGCTCGGCGCTGGCGGCGGCGGCGGGCGCCCTGCTCGGGCCGGTCTTCCTCGCCTATCCCTCGATGGGCGACCTCGCCTCGCTCAAGGCGTTCTCCGTCGTCATCCTGGGCGGCCTCGGCAATCTGGTGGGC